>CAWEYI010000001.1:0-43957 GCA_963813205.1 uncultured Acidobacteriaceae bacterium
AAACCCCCGCGTCCGCGACTTTTTCAAACTGCCCGCGGTAGCAACGGTAGGTGGATAGTCAAGATGGTGCTTCAAGTTTGTCATCCTGAGCGGAGCAAGAGTTCGCCAAGCGAACTCTTGCCCAGTCGAAGGATCTCTACCTTCACATCGGCATTGTCGGAATAGGGGCTTTAGCCAAGAGATCTTTAAGCTGGATAGAACGCCAGGCAGCACCGTGGAAGAGCGGCGCTTCAGCGCCGCGTAAACAGTACTAAAAGCAACGGGCTTTAGCCCTCGAGGAACCAATGAATTCCACCCTAATCGATTCACTCTTTATCTTCATGCTGGCCTGCTTCATCGGCTTCGAAGTCATCCGCCACGTCTCGCCCTTGCTCCACACACCTTTAATGTCCCTCACCAATGCCCTCGACGCCATCGCCGTCATCGGCGCCATCGTGATGGTCGGTGAGCGCAAGAGTGAGTTCTCCACCGTGCTCGGAGTCATCGCCATCGTCGCCGCCACCAGTAACGTTGTCGGCGGCTTCTTCATCACCGACCGCATGCTCAAAATGTTCAAGACCAGCCACCCGGTGAAAAAATAATGAACGCGTTCGCCGGAAGCCAGCCGCTGATCGAAATCATCTACCTCATCGCCAGCGCCCTGTTCATTCTCTCGCTGAAATGGATGAGTTCCCCCGCTACCGCCCGCCACGGCATCTGGGCCGGTGAACTCGGCATGGTCCTCGCCATTGCCGGCACATTGCTGCACCACGGCATCGTCGATTGGAAATGGATCGTCGTCGGCCTCGTCCTCGGCTCCGGCATCGGCATCCCGCTCGGCATGGTGCAGATGACCGCCGTCCCGCAACGAACCGCCCTCAGCCACGCCTTCGGCGCACTCTGCGTCACGTTAGTCGGCACCGCTGAGTTCTATCTTCGCACTCCCAACGTCCCGAAGTTCATGATGTCCGTCCTCTCCATGGAAGTCATCCTCGGAGGTCTCACCTTCACCGGCAGCCTGATGGCCGCCGGAAAGCTGCAAGAAATCCTCCCGCAGCGCCCCATCACCTATAAAGGACAGAACCTCGTCAACTTTCTGTTGCTCGCCGTCGCCATAGCCAGCGCCGTTTATCTCGTCCTGCATCCCGAAGCCAAACAATTCTTCCCGCTGATTGTCGGCATCTCGCTGGTCTTCGGAGTTTTCCTGATTATCCCCATCGGCGGCGCCGACATGCCCACCGTCATCTCCTTACTAAACGGCTACGCCGGCCTGTCCGCCGCCGCCATGGGATTCGTCCTGCAGAACAAACTGCTCATCATCGCCGGAGCCCTCGACGGCTCCTCCGGACTCATCCTCTCCGTAATCATGTCGAAAGCGATGAACCGGTCGTTCACGAATGTTCTATTCGGAGCTTTCGGCCAAGTCCAAGCCGCAGCCGCTGGCGGAGCCGAAGCCAAACCCGTCCACAGCGCCACGCCCGAAGAATCCGCCGCCATCCTTTCCGCCGCCAACAAAGTCGTCATCGTCCCCGGCTACGGCATGGCTGTCGCCCAAGCCCAGCACAAGGTCCGCGAACTTTACGACATTCTCACCAAGAAAGGCATCGATGTCCGCTTCGCCATCCACCCCGTTGCCGGACGCATGCCCGGACACATGAACGTCCTGCTTAGCCGAAGCGGACATCCCCTACGACCGCCTCATCGAAATGGACGAAATCAACGGCGACTTCCCCCAAACCGATGTCGCCCTGGTCATCGGCGCCAACGACGTCACCAACCCCGCCGCCCGCACTGATCAATCCAGCCCCATCTTCGGCATGCCCATCCTCGACGTCGACAAAGCTCAGACCGTCATGGTCATCAAGCGCGGCATGAGCCCAGGTTTCGCCGGAATCGATAACCCGCTGTATTACCTCCCCAACACTCTGATGCTCTTCGGCGACGCGAAACAATTTGTCGGCTCCATCGTGCGGGAGTTAAGCGGCGGACATTAGTATTGTCATCTTGAGCGTATCGGTTCACGCAGTTGCAGGATCCCTCGCGGCGCAGCCACCAGTGGGATGCTCGAACGGGATGATCTCAACCACCGAGGGCTTGACTGAGATAGTCGAAAATATTAAAGGCGGAGCATAGCTGCCCCGCCCCAGTCCAATTCAAACACAATCCAATACAACTACGCCGCCGGACGGAGCTTCTTCATCCGCTCTTTCATCTCTTCCGGTGACACGTCTTCCACGTGAGTGGCCACGCCCCAGAGATGGCCGAATGGATCTTGAAAGAAGCCGGAGCGATCGCCGTAAAATTGATCCTCAACCGGCTTGAGAATTTTGGCGCCCTCGGCAGTCGCGCGCGCAACCACGCTGTCGACGTCAGGAAGGTATACATACAAGCTCACCGGGCTGGCGCCGATGGTGGCCGGACTCGTGTGTCCCAGACCCATGCTGGGATTTTCATCAGCGAGCATAATGTGCGAATCGCCGATCTTTAATTCGGCATGACCGATCTTGCCATCCGGGCCGTTCATGCGAACGGTTTCCGTGGCGCCGAAAACTTTCTTGTAATACTCAATGGCCTGAGCCGCGCCTTTGATGATCAGGTAGGGTGTAACGGAGTTGTAATCCTTGGGAATATAGGAAACTTTGCTCATAATTTTCCTCCTTGGAATTTGAGGTTAGGGTAGAGGTTACGGCGCGCACGCCGACTGCGGATCTAGTTCCTGCACCCTTAATGGAAACACAATTCGTTAGCGATCTCAAGACCTTCGGTGCTTCTTCCGCAGTTTTATGGCCTCCGCCCTGTCCGACGTGTTCACCGGGTTTCAATTACTCAATGACTCGATCTCTCGATGATTCAATTCAAACCAGTTCCGTGCTCCACAAATCATGCAGGTGCACAATTCCCTCCAGCCTTCCGTCTTCTTCAACGACCATGAGCGACGTGATCTTTTTTTCTTCCATGAGCGCCAAAGCGGTCGCGGCGAATTCTCCCGCCGCGATCGTCCGCGGATTTTTCGTCATGGCTTCGCCTGCAGTGAGATCAAGGACATCTTTACCACGCTTTTCCAGCAGACGCCGCAAATCTCCATCACTGATGATGCCTACGAGCTTCTCGTCCTCCACTACTGCGGTTACGCCCAGCTTCTTGCGCGACATTTCGTAGATCACATCGGGCATCGTCGTTCGTGGCGCGACACACGGCAGCGCGTCGCCAGTGTGCATCAGTGATCCTACCCGCGCCAACCGCTTGCCCAGTTTCCCTCCGGGATGAAGATTGGCAAAATCCTCTTCTTTGAATCCACGCTTCTGGCTGAGAGTAACTGCCAGGGCATCGCCCAGGGCCAGCATCGTGGTTGTTGATGCAGTAGGGGCCAGCCCGAGCGAGCAGGCCTCTTCGGCGATCGAGCAATCGAGCGCTACGTCCGCAGCGGCAGCGAGTGTGGACCTGCGTGGCAGCGTGGGGGAATTGCTCGCAGGTCCTTCAACGAGCGCATCTCCCGTCATGGCGATCAGCGGTACCTTCAGCCGCTTGATCGTCGCCAGCAACGCGAGAATTTCTTCCGTCTCCCCGGAAGCCGAAAGCGCCAGCACGATATCCCCTCGCACCACCATTCCGAGGTCGCCGTGCAACGCCTCCACCGGGTGCAAGTACAAAGCGGGAGTGCCGGTCGAACTGAACGTTGCGGCAATCTTGCGTGCAATCAACCCGCTCTTGCCCATTCCGGTCACTACGACGCGGCCGGCACAGCGAAAAAGTAAATCTACAGCCCGCTGAAACGAACCCGCCATCGGTCCCGCGATGCGGTCCGCCAGGGCGCGCAACGCCTCGGCCTCAATGCGTACCACGTTCTCGCCAATATTCTTCATGCCATGAAAGGAAAAAACCGGGACAAGGATCGTAGCATGATCTTTGCCGCAAACGAGAAGCGCTAAAAATGGTCCTCGACGCTCACCGGCCTTACGGGCTTTTGGCCAAGCACGGCAAGGCCTTTCGCCTGAATAGCGCGATCCCACGGCCCGGCCTGCCAGTTATCCCGCGTCTTCTCCGACTGCCTCCACGGCGGCAGGGTTAGCATCAGATTTCTCCCCGTGGAATGCACATAGGGTTCATACATCGACCGTAATCGATCCAACTTCTGCCTTGCTTCTTCTCCGGTTCGCAATCTCAATCCCACGGATGCCAGCGCCTCTTGCAGCGCACTGAAAGTCTCATCAGTGAGGCGGTCCGGCGCCAGAGGATCGTAGCGCGCGTTCACCACTTGCGCCAGGTCAACTGCCGCATGTCTCGCCATGGCGAATGTTAATTTCGCCTGTCCGGGATGAACTCCCTCAATGCCGGTTAGTAGCAGAGAGGTGACATCCAGCATGGTGGTCAGCGCTCCCACCCAGGATTGATTGCTGTGCTGCGATCGAAAAAAACTGAGCACTGGATAGGAAATGTGACTCTCGAGCAACTCCGCCGCCCAACGCTCCCAGTCGCGCAATACTCCATCCAGCACGATCTGCTCGATCATTGGGCCGTCGGAACGTCCTGCCAGCCGTACTAACAATTCTGCCGCCGTTGGAGGCGATCCCGCCCGCGCGTCCAGCATGGAAATCTGAATCTCGCGCCGGGAGAACGAACCATATACCACCGGAAGGTATCCGATCACCACGCCCAGGAAGGCAAATCCCATGCCCGCTTCCAGCACAGACAGCGCTCGCGCGAGTCCGGTCGTGGGCACGATATCGCCGTAGCCTAGCGTGAAGAATGTCTCGCCGCTTTGATAAGCGATTCTGCCGAATGTGATGGGTTCATTCCCTAATTGTTCGTGCCCGCCAATACCGTATTGCAGCAGCGCGAAGCCGAAGATAAGGGTGGTGGCCCAGAATGCCAGCAGCACAATTAATGAAAGCGGACCGAAGTATCCCAGGAAACTTTGTTGCCGAGAGGGTGTGCGTATATGCTCGGCGATCTTTCTCCAGGGAATCCAGGTGCGCCGGTAAAACCACGCCGTCAGCTTGAAGTGCCGGGTCACTCGCCGCGGCAGCACGACGGTTTCAAACGCATCCAGAAACACTACCCACAGGATCACCAAACCAAAAATGATTGCAACGATGCTTCCGTGAGAGTTCATGGTGGATTCCAAGAATAACCGAGGCGAAATTTTGATGCGGAGGGAAGGTTAACAGATTCGAACAAGCTGGGCTGGGTGAGAAATGCATCGCCAGCATCGACGCTGAGGCCAAGCCAGTCGCCTTGAGCCCGAAGCCAGCTACTGTGGTTTCGGTTGCGCTGGCGCGGCTTGTGCCGGAGCGGTACCTGGCGCCGTCGCCGGCTTCTTCGCTGCGGGCTTTTTCTTCACCACCGGTTTCTTCTTCACCGGTTCATTATCGTCCACAACGATTTTTTTCGGAGGCGCCACCGGTATCGCGGCCTGCGCCGTTTTCAACTCCGTCCGCAGACGCACAATCTCCTGCTCCTTCGAAGTCGCCAGGTTATTCGTGCGATCCGCCAACTGCTTCCGCGTCCCCTCAAAGCCGCTCAAATCGTTCGACAACGACTGAAAATCGTCTTTCGGACCGAACGCTCCCGCCGATTCAACGACTCCACCCAGCACGTCATACAGTGCATCCAGATTTCGATAGAGCTTGAAGGTCGCAGGCAAGTCTTCCGGCGAATTCCGCAACTGGGCAATCATTTCCGGCAGAGCGTTTTGCAGATTCCGTTGCACGGACTCCACATCATTCAGCGTCTGCTTTTTTGTCGAGCCGTCAGTCTTCCAGTGCTCAATCCGCAACCTCGCCAGGTCGGCCTGCGTGGTTTTGGAGGTAGCATCCAGTTGCGTCAGCAGTTCGTTCAACTGCGTGACCGACGCGTAAGAAACTGCGCCCTGCGAAGCAGAGGCGGTGCCGCTTCCCTGTGCCGAATATGGATAGCCCTCAGGCCCCCCTGCGGCGGCAGATTGCGCGCAGGCCAATGCACTCCACAGTAGCAAAAACAGCCCGAGAGAGTAAGCGATAGGTTTAAGGTTCATGGATTGTGGAGTCGGCGGCGCAACGCGTGCATCAGAATATCGATAAGCCGAGAATACTACAAGCCGTGCGCTCCGTTCGATTTCCTCGTATCATCCCTGAGGCCCTACAATTTAACATCCTACAATCTTTCCATGGAACGCAAAATCTTCTGGATCGTCTTCACGGTGCTTGGCTTGTTGGCGGATTTCCTGCTTCCCATCTGGTGGGGACTTGCGGCGACGATACCGTGCCTCTTTATCGCGTGGTGGGTTGCCTACCGTAGCGATTGGTTTTGAAACCAGCAAGCCTTCAGTTGCTGGTGGTTTGCGTCATTGTGAACGTGCCATCAGTATTACAGTTTCCGGCACCCTTCACTGTCCAGGTGCCGATGATCACGCCGTCGCTCAGAGTGTCGTTAATCCCGTTCAATGTTCCGCTAACGGATGTACTGGTTAGGGTGAGCGTGTTGGGCCCTGATACCACTGAGAACGAAAACGTGCCGCTCACCTGGTTCGCAGAGTTGGGGGTCACTTTCAAGGTTCCAGTCGGTCTCGGCCCGTTGGCAACCGGAAAACATCCCCCGTCGATCTGGGTCAGGAACTGAAAGCTGGTAATGTTCATCGCCCCATTGTTGGCGACCGTAAACTGCGTGATAAAGCTTAGTCCGGACGCGGTACCATCTCCGCCAATCATCTCCGACTGCCAGATTCCGCCAGCTGCCACCTGGGGATTGGCCACGTGGTTGTCGCCGCATCCGTTCAACATGAGCGCGAGCAGCAACAGAACTGCAAATTCCTTCATGTATTTTCCTTGACCTTTGGAAATCCGCATCGAAATTATATTGCAAGACTACAGAGATGCGGGCTGGGCGGTCAATGGATGCACGCGGAGGCACGGCCACGACTGTCGCATGGCGACCTGTGGCACAGACCCTCGGATCAATATGTGGTCGAGGTCCGCCGCTCGATCGCCGCAATCACCACCTGCCTGCGATCCAGAATCACTTCGAATAGAATTCGCCAATTACCGACGCGGCGGCGAAAACCGGGAAGACCTTGCAGCTTGCGGATATCGCCCTGAAACGGATCTTGCTGCATCTCCGCCAAAGCGGCCAGAATGCGCGTCTTGTCGCTCGCCGGAATCCGCTTAAGAGACTTTCTTGCGGGACCGGCGAGGACGACGGTCCATTCCATTCACGTACTCCTGGAGAGTGATCGAATCGCCACGCCTGTAAGCCGCCATTCCACGCCGGTAAGCGCGCGCTTCCGCTTGCGTCGGCAGCTCGGCGGGAATGAGCCGTGCCGATAAATATACTCGCAGGGCCTCGCGCACCAACTCCGAACGGGTCCTGTGCTCCGACTTCATAGCCCGCTCAATTTCCTTAGCCATTGCTGGCGGAAGGGAAACTGAGAATGTTGTGCTCTCTCTCATGGTTGTTACTTTGTCATACCTAGTAATGTACTTACTATAGTACACTGCCTCGGCTATTTGATGTAGTACCCCGAAACTCTCCACTTGCCATCTTTATCCAGCATGGGAGTAATCGTCTCCACTGCTGCCTTTTCGCGCTCGAAGCTGCTGTCGTATTGAATGACGACGTATTCGCCATCTGGAGCGCCGGGCAACGTTTTCCTAAATGTGGCGCTCTTCAGATCCCGCGACAGGACTTTGCCCAACGGATCGCGGCTCGCGCGTAGCGCCGTTTGCCACTGCTCTCTGGTGACAGTGGCCTTGAAAAACTGCGAGGCCTGTTCCCAACTCTCACCATATTTTCCGGAATCCACCAGAGCCAGCCAGGATTCGGCGGACTGCTGCGCGAGTTGCTCAGGCTTTTGCTGGGCTTGGATTACCGGGCAAACCCCCAGCAGCAACATGAATAACGAAAACCCCGCAAAGTTGGATTGAATTTTTCGCCGTCTGATGTTCATTTCAGTTCTCCGTTGATGCGCTCCAGGTCGATTCGCTCTACGCTCCGCGCTTGGTCTTCAACTCCACGAGCAACTGCTCGATGCGATCTTCTTTCTCCAGCGCGGCCAGCCGGTCTTCCATGTTGTCGCCGGCGATTTCGGCCTTGGCCGCGCTGAATGCTTCCGAGTGCGCGACTTTTCGTTTCATGCGATCGAAGGCCGCGGCTTTTGAGCCATCGCCCATAGCCAGCCGCGCGTCGCTGGCCTTGCCGATCGCGCGTGCGCGGCGATGCTGCGCGATCAGCAGGTCCGCCTTGGTTTGCGCTTCAGTCAGCTTCTGTTCCAGTTGCCGCAGGGCGGATTTCAGATTTTCCACCTGCGCCTTCTGATCGGTTACCTGTTGCGCGAAGCTCTCACTCATCTCGCGATAACTTTCCACCCGCAGCAGCGACGCGCGCGCGAGGTCGTCCTGTTTCTTATCGACGGAGAGTTCGGCCTTGCGCATCCACTCCGCGACTTTTTCTTCATTCTCTTTCTTCTTTTTCTCCAGCAGATGCTGGTCAGCGATCGCGATCGCCACCTGCGTCTTCACCTGCAGCAGCTGATTCTGCATGTCGAGAATCACCTGCTTGATCATCTTCTCCGGCTCCTCGGCCTTATCGATAAGGTCGTTGAGATTGGCTCGAACTAATGTGGAAACCCGCTCTAGTAATGCCATGGTGGACTCCTTTTTCTTGAATTACGCTTCTAGGTTCTTGCTCCTAGCTCTCGATTTCGTTTTGCCGCTTCGCAGTTGGCGCACGTTGTCCGTCGCAAAGTACTACCAATGGCGATGCCGATCGCGACGCCGATCCCCAGCCACAAAGCAACATGCCCTGCCAAAATTCCCAGGACCGCGCCCAGCGCTGCGCCCAATGCAATTCCTAAACCCATTCCTTTCGATTTCCGGTTCATATTCAACTCCAAGTTCGTCTCGTCACGTGCAGCGGCGAGCTCGGGGCAGGCTCGCTGGAGCCAGCCCCGCACACCGTTCAGTTTTTCGTCGCATCAACCACAGGCGGCTTCGGCGTGTGATCGCCCAACTGTCGCACCTTCCCGAGCAACTCCGAGAGCGGCATGCCGGAAAGCGTTTCGAACAATGCCGGCACCTGCGCCGCCATCTTGGCGATGTCGCCGGTAATTTTGTTCATCCCGGACGCGTCGCCGTTCCCCGTAGAAACGATAGTGATCTTGTCCACGTTCGCCAGCGGACTGGCTAGCGCCTTCACCACCTCCGGCATGCAGGTGAATAGCCGGTCGATCACCGCTGCCTGGTTGTATTCCTGATAAGCCTCGGCTTTCACATTCATGGCCTTGGCTTCGGATTCGCCTTTCTTGAAAATAATTTCGGCTTCCGCTTCGCCTTGTGCGCGTATCGACGAAGCATGTCCTTCGGCTTCCGCGATCAAGCGCTGCTTTTCGGCGGCGGCCAACGTCTCAATTCGTTGACGCTCGATCTCTGCTCCCTTCAATACGGTCGCAATCAATTCTTTCTCGCGGCGATTGATTTCAGCTTCCTGTACTTTGACCTGCTGCTCTTTCTCGATCTGCTGCACCTTTACCTGTTCAGCGATCACCTGCTGTTGCATGATGTTGGTCTGAATGTCATACGCTTTATCGGCCTGTGCCTGCTGGCGTTTGGTGACTTCCAGAAATTGCGCTTTCTTCACTTCCAGATCGCGTTGCGATTCCGCTTGCTTGGCCAGCGATAATGTCTCCGCTAATACGCGCTCCTGATCAGCCTGGGCTTTGGCTACGGCTGATTCCCGCTGCGCCAGTGCGCGCTTGATCGCCGTATCGCGGTCGGCTTCTGCCGTGGCAACATCGGCGTCGCGCTTGATGCGCGCCACGTCGGGCTTGCCCATGTTGGTGATGTATTCGTTTTTGTCGCGCACTTCCTTGATAGTGAACGAAATCACTTCGAGCCCCATCTTGTTCATGTCTTCGGCACAGGTGCCGCGCATGCGGTCGGAAACCATCTCCGGCTGCTTCACGATTTCTTCGACCGTGAGCTGTCCGATGATGCCGCGCAAATGGCCTTCCATCACGAGTCGGATCAGAGCTTCCCGTTCCTGATCTGACTTGGTGAGAAATTGCTCAGCCGCGGTCAGAACAGATTCTCGATCCGACTTCACCTTGATTTGCGCAACAGCTTCCACCGTTACCGCGACGCCTTGTTTTGTGTATAAGTCTTGTTGCGGCGCCACGTCGAACGACATCAGTTCCAACGACAAATCGCGACAGACCTGCACCATGGGCAGCACCAGTGTGCCATGTCCCTGCACCACGCGCGTCCCGCCCAGACCGTACACGATGAGTGCTTCGTGTGGCCCCGCTTTGCGATATAGCCTGGCCATTCCGCTCATCAGGAACAGAAGAACCATCACTCCCAGCCCGGCGAAAATCCAAATTTCAACCATCCTCGACATCTCCGGCATAACGCCTCCTGTTACAAAACCGTTTTAGATACTCAGCCCACAAAAGAATTGATCGTTTTTCGAAACTCGGAAACAACCGCGGGGTTTAATCGTCGCCCGACATTTCGCTCCACAATCGAACGTAGGCAATTCCCTTTTCGTAACGCGTGACTACAACTTCGCTCCCTTTGGCGATGGCGCCTGCATCTTCGCTGCGGGCGCCGCATACGCGGCGCGTTCCCATCTGCGTGTAGATCATCTCCCCAGTTCCACCAGCGCGGATCGCGCTACAAATCCGGCCCAGTACGCCGACCATCTCGTAGTCCGCCGGATCCATGTTCTCGTCCTCCGAGATCAGAACTTTGCTCAGGAACAGGAACACGATCCCTCCCCCAATCAAGCCGCTGGAGATGGAAGCCAGCAGCCCAAATCCGACCCAAACTCCGGAATAGCGCGTGAGCAGGTATCCGGTGCCACCAAACCAGGCCAGGAACGCGGTCAGCGTGACAAAATTGAAAGGCGAAACTCCACTCTGCTGCGCGGCGGGACCTGCCGTTGCCTTAACACCAGCCGGGGCGTGTGCCGCAACCGGTGCATGAGCCCCCGGGATCGTCGTCGTCGGCAGGTGCGCGCCGGCGACGTGTCCGTGAAAATGGGGCAGATGCAATCGGCCCGTCCGCGCCCCGCCGAATACAAACGAAAAAAAACTTAAGCAGAAGCCGACCGCGAAACAAACCAAGTAAAAATCTGCCCAGGTCATGGAGTGATTCATCGAACTCGCCTCCTTTCTACGCTGGGACGACTGCCCCCTTTGCGCTCCGCCTCGGCGTCACTATTCTTGCGCCGGAGATTCTCGTTACGCGTGTTATGGCCACGCACGGATCTCGCAACTAACTCCGGCCGCAAAGCTTCGAGGAGCCGCTCGGCCAATCCGGGCGTATCGAGAATCGCGCCCAGCAGCAGCAGCGCACGCCGCGTATCTTTCTCGCGCGCGGCCTTGATCAGCACGTCGCTTACTTCCGGATCGCTGACGAAACGCTCCGACCCTTGCAGCAGCCATACGTCAAGCTGGCCTTCCGTCGTCCGTAGGTCTGAGGTCAACTCCGTGTGATAACCCTCCGGATCATCCACCAGAAAGCCTGGGTGCACTTTAAAGAATTTTGCCAGCAGCGCCCGTGACGACTGCGTCATATGCGGCCGCGCCCCGCTTTCGATCTGCGACAAATACGACTGGCTAATGCCCTTGCGGAGCTCTTGGCGAACCGCCTTGACGATCTCCTGTTGCGTCATGGGCCGGCCCAATCCGCGCAGCGACCCTTCCACCTCGCGCAGATAACGGATTTTCTCCCCCAGCTTCATATAGCAGATCGAGATAGTTATATTGCAATATGTAATATATGTCAAGAAGTGTATCAGGTGTGTTTTGAATGGGTTACTGCGGCGCTACAACCCGGCTTCGATACGGGAGCGGGGATCGAGGTAATCGCGCAGGGCATCGCCGATGAAGTTGAACGACAGCACGGCGAGCATTACAGCGAGCGCGGGAAACAATACGAGATGTGGAGCATCAAATAAATGCGCGCGACCGTCGTTCAGCATGGTTCCCCAACTGGCGGTTGGAGGCGGTACACCAAGGCCGAGAAAGCTCATCGTAGCTTCGGCAAGAATCGCTCCCGCCATGCCAATCGCGGCCTGCACAATGACAGGCTGAATAATATTTGGCAGGATATGACGCACAACGATGCGCAAATCGCTTGCCCCCAGAGCGCGCGCGGCTTCGACGAATTCGCGCTCGCGTGCGGCGAGGACTTGTCCGCGGACGAGACGAGCGTAGCCCACCCATCCGCCGAGCGAGAGAGCGAGAACAAGATTGAAAATGCCCGGCCCTCGAAATGCGACGAACGCGATGGCCAGCAGGATTCCCGGAAACGAAAGAAATGCATTCATCAAGACCACGTTGACGAAGCGATCGATGCCCCCGCCGTAGTATCCCGCGATGGAGCCTATGATAAGACCGAGGCCGAGCGAGGCGAGCACCACGCTGCTTCCGACCAGCATGGAAATGCGCGCACCAAAGATGATGCGCGAGAAAATATCGCGGCCAAGTTCGTCCGTGCCGAACCAGTGCGCGCGAGAAGGAGCGTCGAGTCGCGCAGGAAGATTGATCGACGCGGGATCCTGGGGCGCAATCCAGGGTGCAAAGAGCGCAAAAATTATGAAAACGACCACGAGAGCAACGCCGATCGCCGCCAAAGGATTATGCCTTGCGGTATGGCGCAACGAGATGGCGGCGGTGGTAATCCCCTCATATTACAAGAAGGATGGTGTCGAGGAATCGGAGGAAGCTGTATTCTGGCTCGAGCTTCTCACGGACACCGGAGCCGTTTCGGCAGAAAAACTGTCACTCCTGCTGAAAGAAGCAAACGAGTTGTTTGGCTAGCTGCGCGGCTTCGTTGCGCACAAAAAAGCATAATAAAGGAGCTTGAGAGTCAGGTTGCATTGCTTCAATGAGCAAGTGACTCAATCTCTCAATGATTCAATCCTATGTATCACTACGATCCCAAAACCGCGCTGGAAGAACTAACCGAAGACGCAACCCTGCCAAACCCGGTGCATGTGCGCGACATGATGCTGCGCAAAAAACTCACCGCCGACAAGTCGCTGGAATTGAACCGGCTATTTGTTGAATATCAGAAATTTTTCGGTGAGACGCAGAAGCTGGGGAAAGAGATTCTGCGGCAACTGGCGTCTTAGTTAAAGAGCTGTGCTCGGCGGATAGCTGAGGGCGGCCGTTCCCTTGCCAGGCATTCATTTACAATAACGAATTCCCTCCGAGATCAGTGAGTGCTTGTTCTTCGGTACTCGCAACTCGGTTCACGGAACTTAACCTTATGCATCGATGGTCAGAACTCTTCATTCCTACCCTGCGTGAAGCGCCAGCGGACGCCGAAGTTGCCAGCCACAAGTTTCTGGTGCGTGCGGGCTACATTCGGCAGCTCGCGGCTGGAATCTACTCGTACCTGTTTCTAGGCAATCGCTCGTTCAATAAGATTATGGCCATCGTGCGCCAGGAGATGGACAAGATCGGGCAGGAGTTTTATTTGCCGATCCTGCATCCCCGCGAGATTTGGGAGACGAGTGGGCGTTGGTCTTTGATGGGCGACAACTTGTTTCGTTTGAAGGACCGCAAGGGCGCCGATCTTGCCCTCGGCTTTACCGCAGAAGAAGTGATGACCGAGATTGCGCGCAAGGAGCTGCGCAGCTACAAGCAATTGCCGCAGATCTGGTACCAGATTGCCCCCAAGTTTCGCGATGAGCCGCGGCCAAAGTCCGGTCTGCTGCGGGTGCGGCAGTTCATGATGAAGGATGCTTACTCATTCGACATCGACGCCGCCGGCTTGGATGTTTCTTATAAGAAGCACTACGACACCTACTGCCGTATCTTCGAGCGCTGTGGGCTGAAATACATGGTGGTCGAGGCGGATTCGGGAGCGATGGGCGGGAAAGAGTCGCACGAGTTCATGGTGCGAACGCCCGCTGGCGAAGATCAGATTGTGAGCTGCGACGGCTGCAACTACGCGGCGAATATGGAGAAAGCCACTTCAAAGCTTTCGCCGGTGGAAGATATTGCAGGCGAGGACGATGGCAAGCCGCTCGAGGTGCACACTCCGGGGCAAAAGACGATCGAAGACGTAGCTCGATTTCTGGGCGTGTCGCCGAAGAACAAGATCAAGACGCTGGCCTTGATGACGGAAACAAAAGATGAAAAGACGGGCAAGACGAAGTCGCGCGGGATTGTCGTGCTTATGCGTGGCGATCATCAATTGAACGAAGCCAAGCTCAACGGGGCAGTAGGCGTCGCGACGCGCCCGATGGAAGAAAGCGAGATCAAAGCACTGTTCAAGTCTCCGGCTGGATATTTGGGCCCGTTCGGAATTGAGTGGGCGAAGGGCTTCAAGAAAGATGACGAGCTTCCGGTACTCCTCGTCGATAAGGCTCTCGAGGGACGGCGCAATCTGATCGGCGGCGCGAACAAAGAGAATTACCATCTCAAGAATCTCACTCCGGGGAAGGATTTTCATCCCACGGCGTACGCCGATTTGCGCTCGGTTACCGCAGGCGAGGCTTGTCCCAATTGCGGCAACGCACTGCGCATCGATACGGCTGTAGAGATCGGACACATCTTCAAGCTTGGCTACCGCTATTCCGAGTCGATGGGCGCGCGTGTGCTCGACAAGAACGGCAAGGAAGTTACCCCGATCATGGGCAGTTACGGCATCGGCGTTGAACGCATTCTGACGGCGGCGGTGGAGCAGAGCAATGATGACAACGGATTCTGGCTGCCGCCGTCCATTGCGCCGTTTGAAATTGTGATTACTCCCGTCAATGCGAAAGATGAAAGTCTGCTGCAGGCCGCGATCGACATTGCATCTCGTCTGGAAGCCGCCGGCTTCGATGTAATTCTTGATGACCGTGATGAGCGCCCGGGAGTGAAGTTCAAGGATGCAGATTTGGTCGGTATTCCCTTTAGAATCACAGTGGGGAAGAAAGTTACCGAAGGTACTGTGGAAGTGGTTCTACGCTCGACTCGCGAGGTGCGCGATGTTACGATCGCGTCGGTAGTGGAACATTTTCAAGGAGTGCTGCCGGCCCGGCGCTGAATTTGCGCCGGCTGCGGCGCAATTTTCAGATTATGGGAATCATCAAAGCGCTCATGGGGTTCGTTGTGCTCGCGGCCGTAGTGGTCGGCTTGTTTCAGGTGGCTCCGCCCTTGCTGGCCAATTACAGCTTTCAGGACGATCTCAAGACCGTTGCGATGATGGATAGCGCCAGTCTGCAGAAGACAGATGAAGACGTTCGCGCTGATGTGCTTCGCAAGGCCCGGGAGCATGACCTCGCGATCGGAGAGAAGCAAGTCACAGTCCAGCGCATCAATACGCCGGGTCTTTCATCCGTCTACGTTTCAGTCGACTATTCGGTCACAATCAATCTGCCAGGCTATTCCTTCGATATGCACTTTAATCCAAACAGCGGAAATAAAGGCTTCTAGCCTGTCTTATCGCCGCCACCTGAAGTGATCCAGCTTGAGATTCTCTTAACATCACTTTGAAAAGTAGTGTCTCCCTCGGTCTGTTTTCCAGCATTGCCGCGCTGAACGGACGAGTGAAGTAGTGACATTCGTAACGTTGCCATCGCGTTACCTTCCTCCTAAGATCGCGAAGAGTAAGACTTTTCCTGAAAAGCTTTAGAGACGACAGGCGCGGCAACTTCCGAAAGTTTAGTTTTACATCCAGATTGGGAATGCTTCCTAAACTGCAAACGGCAGAACGAGGCTGAGGCGGAGAGACTTTATGACGATGCGAGTGCAAGCAAGCTTAATGCTGATCATGGCCCTGGCAATGATGGGCCTGGCCAGTTGCGATCACTACAACTGCGCCAGTGGTCCCAACCTTGGAACCAGCTGCACGTCAAGTGGATCTGGGCTCGGTACGACCGGCACGGGCACTGGGACGGGAACCGGCGCGGCTACGGCCTTTGCCTTCGCTATCGACGAGGCCGGCACTATCGATGGCTATACGCTGAATGCGACGGCGGGAACCTTTCAGGCAACCTCCGGTTACACCGCGCCGACAATTCCCTCTAACGACCAGGGGTCGGGCATGGTCGTTGCACAGGAGCAGTTTTTGTATGCTGCATTTCCTGGAACCGGCCAAATCTTTGGCTGGTCGATTGGCTCCGGCGGAAGTTTGACCACGATTGCCGGTAGCCCATTCAGCGCGCCTTATATGATCGGCAGCCCCGCAGCAGGCAACCAGAGCCTGATCACCAATCCTACCGGCACACTGCTCTTCGCGTCGAATGCCAGCGGGCAAGGAATCTATGCGTATCAGATCGGGACCGGCGGAGTCTTAAGCTTGGTCAGCGGGTCTCCGTTTCTTACTCCCTTCTTTCCAGGAAACCTGGCAACCGATGGGCTTGGGAAGTATCTCTATGTTGCGACGAATACGAATGGCTCCGAGATTGCCGCTTACACGATCAGTAGCAGCGGTGCTCTTACCGCGGTTACTGGCAGTCCCTTTTCTTATCCCATGTTGCAGGTCGAAGGAGATCCTACAGGTAGTTACCTGATTGGGACGCAGGGCGGCTTTTCGGGCGACTCTCACTTGTATTTGTTCAGTATCACGCAATCCGGATCGAATGCAGGAGCGATCACGCAACTGGAAGCGGTTTCCACGTCATACGCGCCTTATAGCATTGCTGTTCAACCGAATAGCGGTGGCAATCTGGTTTATTCCTTCAGCATCAATGCCACAGAGACCGGCTACAACCCGGTCGAAGGCTATCAATTGTCGGGCGGCACGCTCACCGCAGTGAGCGGATCTCCCTTCAGTAACGTTTCAGACGGTTTCTGGGGTCAGTTCGACCAGAGTGGACAGTTTCTTTTCCCCTACAGCACAGTAGTGAACGAAGGGACTGGCGTCGTCACTTCGACGCTTGGGGTCTTGGATGTAGGAACAGGTGGCGCTCTCACCCAGCCTATCTCCCCCGCAACATTCGCGACAGAAGGTTTCTGGGCCGTCACCGATCCCCAGTAGCTTCAAGGACAAAGACTTTATCGCGTCATGTTAATTTTTCTGGGACTCGCCTTAGACGGGTCCCTTTTCATTTCCCTCGGTGACGGTACAATAAGATATCCTCCTGCGGTTTTAACCTCTCTGGCCTTGGCAGGAGATCGGTTTCGGCGAAAAGCGCTGATTCAAACCTTTTCGTGCGTCCCTTCGTCTGACGAGCAAGGAGTTTTTTTCGGTGGGCGTAAGAGTCTAAAGAGTGGCTATCAAAATCAAGATCCCGAAAAACGGAGAGAAGCGCGGGAAAACAATACCCAGTCTCCCGCGTGATCCCGTAGTGCGGGCAGCGTTGATCGTCTTTCTAGTGGCGGCGATTGCGTTGGGTGGCTCTTTTTCCTATTTCTACATCAAATACGACCGGATTATCGCGCAACGTTTCCGGTCGCCGGTGTTCACCAATTCCGCGAAAATCTACGCTCTGCCGCGAACCGTTCATGATGGCGACGAGACCAGCGCCAAAGAGATTGCTACAGATCTCCGCCGAGCCGGCTATACCGAAAACGAGGGCGAGTCGCCGCTGGGAAGCTTTCGCATGATCAGTGGCGGCATCGAGATTACTCCCGGGCCGGAGTCGTACCACAGCCCCGAAGCGGCCCGCATCACCATTCACGATGGACAGGTTGAGCGCATCACCAGCCAGGCTGGCGATCTCTCTGCCTACGAGTTGGAACCGCAGCTGGTGACGGCTTTGTTCGACGCTGGACAACGCTCCAAACGCGAGGTCGTGAAATATAACGACATTCCTAAAGTGATGGTCGATGCGGTTCTGGCCATCGAAGACCGCCGCTTCTTCGAGCACGGTGGAGTGAACTTCATCCGTATGTTCGAAGCCATGTGGATCGATCTAACCCGGCAGCGTCACGAGCAGGGCGGATCGACCATCACCATGCAGCTTTCTCGCGGCTTCTTTCTGACGCCGGAAAAAACCATCCGGCGAAAGCTGACGGAAATGCTGATTGCCGAGGAGATGGAACAGAAGTTCAGCAAGCAGCAGATCCTCGAGTTTTACGGCAATTGGGTCAACCTGGGGCAGCGAGGTTCGTTTGCCATCAGCGGATTTGCCGAGGCTTCGCGCGCTTATTTCAATAAAGACTTGAAGGACATTACGCTGCCAGAAGCCGCTCTGCTGGCGGGAATCATCCAGGGGCCCAGCCGGTTGTCCCCCTACCGGCATCCCGAACGCGCTCTGGAGCGCCGTAATCTCGTGTTGGACTCCATGGTCGATACCCACGCCATCACCCGCGAGCAAGCGGAGAAAGCGAAGGCATCGCCGCTGAAACTGGCGCCACCGAATGTAGAAGCCAGTGACGCGCCGTATTTCGTCGACATGGTACGGGACACGCTGATTAACAAGTTCAGCGAACACGATTTGAACGACGAATCCTACCGGATTTACACCACCCTTGATCCCGACCTGCAGAAGGCGGCCGCGCAAGCGGTCGAATCAGGCATCAAGCTGGTGGATGAGCAAGTCAAGAAACTTCGCACCAAGCGGAAAAAGGTTGGCAAGAAATTCGAAACGACTGTAGCGCCTGGTCCGCAGGCGCAAGTCGCCATGGTAGTGCTCGATCCGCATACCGGAGCGGTGCTGGCTTTGGTCGGAGGTCGCGACTACGGTTTCAGCCAGTTGAATCACGCGCTTTCGAAGCGGCCCACTGGCTCGATATTCAAACCGTTCGTGTATGCCGCTGCTATGAATACGGGGGTGGATGGCTCTCAGACAGTGATTACGCCAGCCTCGACCGTGACCGACGCACCAACCAGTTTTGCCTACGGCGATCAAATCTATGAGCCGCGCAATTACAAAGAGGAATATCACGGCGACGTATCGCTGCGCTACGCGCTGGCCATGTCATTAAACAATGCCACCGTGAAATTGGCGGAAGAAGTGGGCTACGACAAAGTTGCGGACCTGGCCAAGTCGGCAGGAATTACTTCGGTCAAGCCAACGCCAGCCATGGCGCTCGGCTCTTACGACGCCACGCCTCTGGATATGGCCGCGGCCTACACATCGTTCGCCGACAATGGGGATCGCCTTTCTCCAGTGTTGGTCAATTCCGTGCGCAATGCCAAAGGTGACGTGCTGGCGAACTTTAAGCCCGACCAGCGCCAGGTGCTCGATCCCCGCATCGCCTACATCATGACCAACATGATGGAAGGAGTGATCAACAACGGTCTCGGCTATACGGCCGTTCGCCTGCGCGGCTTCACTCTGCCTGCCGCAGGTAAGACTGGCAGTTCCCACGACGGCTGGTTCGCGGGATATACCTCCAACTTGCTGTGCGTCGTCTGGGTGGGTTATGACGACTACAGCGACTTGCGGCTGAGCGGCGCGCAGACCGCCGCACCCATCTGGACAGAGTTCATGAAAAAGGCGTCCTTGCTTCCGCAATATAAGGACATGAAACCCTTCTCCCAGCCCACCGGAGTCGTGGACGTGCAGCTGGACAAAGTTACGAATCGCCTGGCGACTCCTACCTGTCCGGACGATTACACGGCAGCTTTTGTGGCGGGAACCGAGCCCCGCGAGACTTGTGACCAGCAGAATGGCGTTACGGGATTTTTCTCCCGATTCTTCGGTGGAGGCGAGAAGCCGTTGCCTCCTCCTGCCCAGGCGGCTCCCGGCCAGACTGCCAACGGGCAAGAAGTTCAGGATCCGAATAACCCGGACGCTAAGAAAAAGAAGGGCTTTTTCGGTAAGCTGGCGGGTATTTTCAAGGATGACAAATCCTCGGCTCCGCCGCCCAAACCCGCCGAAAACGGGCAAACTCCGCCGCAATGAGTTAAAAGCCCGATGCAATAAATTCTTCGCCGCCGATCGAAAACTGTGGCAGAATAGGCTGGTTGGGAACTGGTCGCTTTGGGGGTTTGTATGTCCTACCGGAAGGCCTGCCTGGTTGTTCTCCTGATTTCTTCCACCGCCGCACTGGCACAAGTTTCACATTCAGAGCAAGTGCAGATTGCGCCTCCGTTGGTGCGAGCGATCGATCCTCCGGCGCCCGATGCGACTGCGGCCGCTCTCGAACAACAAGCCGACCGGCTTCGCGCTGACAAGTTGTATCTGGATGCCCTCGACTACTATCGCGCCGCGCTGAATAAGACGAAGAACGATTCGCGGTTGCTGAATAAGATCGGCATAACGGAACTCATGATCCAGCGTTACAAAGAAGCGCGCAGGTCATTCGAGCAGGCGATCCGCAATGATCGCCGATTTGCCGACGCCTACAACAATCTTGGCGTAATTTACTACGAGGGCAAGAAGTATGGCGCGGCCGTCAAGCAGTATGAAAAAGCGATTCAGATCGACAATGATTCGGCGTCGTTCTACAGCAATTTGGGAGCGGCTTATTTCTCCAAACGTGCTTTTGAATCCGCTGTGTCCGCATACCAGCACGCGCTCGAACTTGATCCGGATGTGTTTGATCGTAGTTCGCGAGGGGGCGTGCAGGCGCAATTGCCCAGCCCCGAGGACCGCGCCCGCTATGACTACACAGTCGCGAAACTTTTCGCCAAGATGGGCTTGTCTGACCAATCGCTCGAATACTTGCGCAAGGCAAGGGAAGATGGATACAAAGATCTGAAAAATGTGTACCGGGACGTCGAGTTCGCCCAGCTGCGAAAAAATCCGCGCTTCACCGAACTCATGGCTTCAAACACGCCCGTAATTTCGAACTGAGCCGCGTCAGCGGGGAAGCATTTAGAAGAAATTGTGAAAAATTACAAAGCTTTACAAATTTCGACGGAACTCCGCGAAGTTATAAGGTTTAATGATTGCAAATGCTCCTGAAAACAACAGGGTGAGTAAGGAGACCAATAGCCCGTCAGATGCTGACCCGAGCACGCCCCAAGCAAGCGTCTGATGGGCTTTTTCTTTGCTGTCATTATTTTCTGAACATTCTCTTTAACACCTCTCACAGGCTTCTCACTCACCGATGTAATTTTCAAGCACTCGCTGCCACCTTCCCTGCGCTTTAAGAATAAATTCAACGGCGTCTCGCAAAGCGCCATTCCCGCCGACGTGAGGCGTAACGTAGTGGGCTTCTTTCTTTACTTCAGCGCGCGCATTTTTCACGGCAATCGCCAATCCTCCGGCGCGCATCGCTGGAAGATCGATAACATCATCGCCGACAAAAGCGGCCTCTTCCACTTTCAATCCCGCCTTTTTTACGATCTCTTCAAAGCACGCTCGCTTGTCGTCCACGCCCTGATAAACATATTCGAGCTTCAGATCGCGAGCGCGTTGCGCAACCGTCTCTGACACTCGCTTCGTGATAAGCCCGGTTTGGATGCCACCGATCCGCGCCAGAGAAATCGCAACGCCATCATGGGCGTGAAAGCCCTTAAACTCGATCCTGCCCGGGCTGGTATGGCCTGTCTCAGGTATTTCCAGTTGCGCGGCCGCCGGAGCCGGCAAGAAAAAAAGTTTGCCGTCGGTCAGCACCCCGTCTACGTCGAAGAGCAGAAGCTTGATCTTCCGGGCGCGGGATGAAGCAGAAGGTTTCGCCATCGCGGGAATTCTAGCATTCCAAGGAAGCCGACCTGAGTGTGCCTAATCTGAAGGAAAGCGAACATTTTACGAAACTAGGGCTTCCGGCTACAATATCCGAATGCCGTCCCTTCCTCCCTCACTAGCCTGGGCCCATCCTCTCGTCGCGGAGTGGTTTGTCCAGCGCTTTGCCACCCCGACAGAGCCGCAGGAGCAGGGATGGCCGCACATTCTGGCCGGACGCACCACTCTCATTTCCGCCCCCACAGGTTCCGGGAAAACGCTGGCTGCATTTTTGACCTGCATCGACCGTCTGGTGCGAAAAGCGCTTGCCGGAGATCTTGCCGACCGCACCGAAGTCCTCTACGTCTCGCCTCTGAAAGCGCTGGGCAACGACATCCAGAAAAATCTTGAAGTGCCGCTCGGCGAAATCCTGGCTATGGCAGGCGAGCGCGGTTTGCTGATGCCTGAGATTCGCACCGCAGTTCGCACCGGCGACACGCTGATGCACGAGCGTCGCGCCATGCTGAAGCGCCCGCCGCATATTCTGGTGACCACTCCCGAGTCGCTCTACATTTTGCTCACCGCGGATAAGAGTCGAGCAATTCTCCGTGATGTTGAAACCGTAATCGTCGATGAAATCCACGCGGTCGCCGACGATAAGCGTGGCGCGCATCTGACTCTGTCGCTCGAGCGACTGGAAGCCCTGACTTACAAGCGTCCGGTGCGCATCGGCTTGTCGGCAACGCAGAAGCCGATTGAAGAGGTCGCACACTTTCTCACCGGAACTAATCGCCCTGATCCGGTAATCGTCAACATTGGACACAAGCGCAAGCTCGATATGGCAGTCGAAGTTCCATCCATGCCTCTGGGCCCGGTGGCTTCGAACGAAATGTGGGACGAGGTCTACAACCGTCTCGTGGCTCTCGTCGAGCAGCATCGATCGACTCTCGTATTTGTAAACACCCGGCGCATGGCGGAGCGCGTGGCCCATCATCTGGGAGAGCGCATCGGGGAAGACAATGTGGCGGCGCACCACGGCAGCCTGTCCCGCAAGCTGCGTCTCGCCGCCGAGAAAAAGCTGAAAGAAGGCCAGGTGCGAGTGCTGGTGGCAACGGCCTCGCTTGAATTGGGAATTGATGTAGGCACCGTCGACCTGGTCGTGCAAATCAATTCGCCGCGTGCAATTGCCGTCACGCTGCAAAGAGTCGGCCGATCCGGCCACTGGCGCGGCGCCGTTCCCAAAGGACGCCTGTTCGCAACCACGCGCGACGATCTGCTGGAGTGCGCGGCTCTGGTGCGCGCTATCCGCCAAGGCGATCTGGATCGGTTGATGATTCCGGAGTCTCCAATCGATGTGCTGGCGCAACAGATCGTAGCTGCCTGCTCCGCCGAAGAATGGGACGAAGATGCCATGTTTGCGCTGGTGCGCCGCGCCTATCCCTACCGCAATCTGACGCGTGCGACCTTCGAGTCGATTCTGGAAATGCTGAGTGAGGGAATTGCGGCGCGGCGCGGGCGCTGTGGCGCATACATTCATCGCGATCGAGTGAATGGCAAATTGCGCGCGCGGCGCGGAGCGCGGCTGGCAGCCATCACCAGCGGTGGAGCGATTCCCGACAACTCGCTTTATGCGGTCGTTGCCGAGCCCGATGGTCTCGTCGTCGGCACGGTGGACGAAGATTTCGCCGTGGAAAGCAATCGTGGCGACATCATGCTGCTGGGAAATACCTCGTGGATGATTCGCCGGATCGAAACTAATGCGGGCCGCGTGCTGGTGCAGGACGCGCACGGCGCTCCTCCCAGCGTGCCCTTCTGGCGAGGCGAAGCGCCGGCGCGGACGCAGGAACTTTCGGAGCACATCGGAACTTTACGGGAAAAAATCAGCGCCATGCTGCCGCATACTTCACCCGTAGGATTCTCCGCGACGCAACCGGATGTGGCGGCAACGGTGAGGTGGCTCAAAGACGAGTGCGGCCTGGATGATTCCGGCGCAGAGCAGGCAATTGAATATGTGTTGCAAGGCCGCGCCGTACTGGGCGCGGTACCCACACAGACCACCGTGATTGCCGAGCGCTTCTTCGATGAAGGTGGAGGCATGCAGCTCGTGATCCACGCGCCGTTTGGCGGACGGATCAACAAAGCGTGGGGACTGGCGCTGCGCAAGCGTTTCTGTGTCGGATTCAACTTCGAGTTGCAGGCCGCGGCCACCGACAATGGTCTGAATATCGCTCTCGCCGAGCAGCACAGCTTTCCCCTGGCAGACGTTTTTAATTTTCTGCAAGCCGCGACCGTGCAGCCGATCCTTGAACAGGCCGCGCTCGATTCTCCGATCTTCGCCACGCGCTGGCGCTGGGACGCGAATCGCGCTCTGGCGCTGCTTCGTTTTCAAAACGGCAAGAAAGTTCCACCGCAGATCCAGCGCATGCGGTCCGACGATCTGCTGGCCTCAGTCTTCCCCGATGCCGCCGCGTGCTTCGAAAACATTCAGGGCGATCGTCAGATTCCTGATCACCCACTGGTGAGTGAAGTGATGAAAGATGTGCTCACCGAAGCGATGGATATTGAAGGTTTAAGAACTCTGCTCACCGGTCTCGCAGACGGACGGATTCGTTGCATTGCCGTCGACACTCCGGTTCCGTCGCAGTTTTCGCACGAGATTCTGAATGCGAATCCCTACGCATATCTCGACGATGCCCCGCTGGAAGAGCGCCGGGCGCGCGCCGTACAGATGCGGCGCATGCTGCCGGAATCTGTCCTCGAAGAAGTGGGCGGACTGGATCAGGCTGCGATTGCACAAGTCCGCGAGGAGGCGTGGCCCGATGTTCGCGACGCCGACGAATTGCATGACGTGCTGCACACGCTGCTAATGCTTCCAGAAGAATTCATGTGGGGACAGCCGCCCCCGGCTGTCCAGTCGAGCGAAGCTCGACCTGCTCTTGCAGCCTTACCCATCACCACTGCCGCGAACAACTGGCGCGGCCACCTCGAAAGACTGGTAAATGAAGGCAGGGCAGCAACAGCTTCATTCGAAGGACGGCATTATTGCGTCGCAGCGGAGCGCGCGAAAAGTTTTTCAACTTTATTTCCTGAGACACGATTGGAACCGGCGTTGGCCGAGGTGGGGGAAACAGCTCCTTCTCGCGACGATGCTTTGTTAACTCTGGTTAGGGGATGGATGTCGCATCTGGGCCCGGTGACGGCGACACAACTCGGCGAGATTTTGGGAATTCCCGCGTCCGAAATTTTGGGCGCTCTTCTGCGCATGGAAGCCAGTGGAACGGTTCTGCGGGGAAATTTCAGTGGCGCTGCGAGGTCGGGAGCGGCGGTCCCCACACAAGAACGTGAGATCGAATGGTGCGAGCGGCGGCTGCTGGCGCGCATTCATCGCCTTACGGTTGCCACATTGCGCAAACAGATTGAGCCGGTAGCCGCGGCGCAATTCATGCAGTGGCTGCTGCAGTGGCAACACGTTGCTCCAGGAACGCAAGTCTCCGGAGAGCGCGGCACGCTCGAAGTGCTGCGGCAACTGCAGGGCTTTGAAATTCCTGCGAATGCGTGGGAGAGGCAAGTGCTCGCGCGCCGCATCGTCGACTACGATCCCAAGTGGCTGGATCAGCTTTGTCTCACCGGGGCAGTTGGGTGGGGAAGACTGTCGCCCCATCCGGCGACCCTCGATTCCGCGAACCCCGCAGGCAGTGCTGAGCTTGAACCGGACGCCCCGGCTCCAAGACAGCGCCGTGTGATTCCGACCAGCGTTGCGCCCATCACATTCTTCGTTCGAGAAGATGCCGATTGGATGACGCCGCGGCATCCCGGCGCGCAACCAGGCGCAAACACCGGTCTGGGCCACGGAGCACAGTTAGTGCTCGACTTTCTGCGGCAGCGAGGCGCGTCTTTCTTTGCCGACATCGTTCGCGGCACAGGGAAGCTGAAGGCGGAAATCGAGACTGCCCTTTGGGAACTGGTGGCCGCAGGTCTGGTGACCGCCGACGGCTTCGACAATTTGCGGTCTCTGATCAATCCCAAACGGCGCGCAGGCCAAGGCACCGGACGCACAATGCGTCCTCGGCACAATGCCGGGCGCTGGGCCCTCCTCCACGCCGACGAAGTCGTCGAACGCCCGCGCGCTGTCGAGGCAGCTTGCTGGATGCTGCTGCGCCGCTACGGCATCGTGATCCGCGATGTCCTGGCCCGCGAGGCAAACCTTCCCCCCTGGCGCGAATTGCTGATGGCCTTTCGCCGGCTGGAAGATCGCGGCGAGATTCGCGGCGGCCGTTTTGTCGATGGATTTCTCGGCGAGCAGTTTGCTTTGCCGGTGGCGGTCGAGTCCGTGCGTGCGCATGCGCAAGCTCGACGCTGTGCAGGAAACAATCACATTATCCGCTGCCGATCCGCTGAACCTGGTTGGAATTCTGGTACCCGGGCGATCGCGTTCCCGCGATCTCAGGCAACAGCGTTACCTACCGGGAGGGGGCGGCGATCGATGTGCCAATGGTCCCAGCAGTGGCGATGGTCGGAGGGATTGCGAGCTGACTAGCCGATTCTTGCTGATCAGCCCGTCTCCGCACTTAGGGGGCGTCTAAGCAACAGGAACCGCATCTACTCGTGTACGTTATGATATTCCGGAATGAGCGGCGTCGACAGGAAGATATTTCGCTTTGGCATTTTTGAAGTGGATCCCGGCAGTGGAGAACTGCGCAAGGCGGGCTCGCGCCTGCGACTTCAGGGCCAGCCTTTTCAGGTGTTGCTAATGCTGCTCGAACGGCCCGGGGATGTTATTACGCGCGAAGAGATCCGAGCCAAGCTTTGGCCGTCCGATACGTTTGTCGACTTCGACCATAGTCTTAATACCATAATTAATAAGATTCGCGACGTGCTGAGCGACTCGGCTGCGAATCCTCGATTCGTTGAAACCTTGGCAAAGCGCGGATATCGCTTCTTAGTTCCAGTTGATTCTGTTGCGGGGCGCTCCGGGGGAGGAGGCGAAGGAGCTGCCGTCGCTGACTCATTTTTGTCGTCTCCACCATCCATTTTTCGGCTCACGCAACAGGAAGAGTTGCCGGTCGTGTCCGACGGTTACGTGTGTGGTTTATTTCTTTTGATACAGATGATGTATCTCGCTTTCTACATTGTCGTTCTAGCGCGACTGCCGGCCGTTCAAGACTTACTGGAGCGTATGTTCAGTGGGAATCCAGGTCTGACGGTGGCTGTGATTCTGTTAGCCAGCATCGGAATCCCCATCCGCCTGTTATCTGTTCTCCGCCGCGTCGTTCTCGATTACAGATCTGAGGCGCAAGTTTCTCAGGCTTTTTCCCGCATTGTTCGTTCTCGACGAGATATGGGCGCTCTCGCCGTTCTTGCTAACCCCGCAAATCGGAGTAGGCTTGGCCTTGGGCATTACCGCAGCTCTGGCCTACGTCCCATTTGGGCAGCGGACGCTCGTTTTGATGCACAAAAGGAGCAGTCCGGGCCCAAAAGTGGCGAGATAAGTCACGTGGCATTTTCCCTTCCCAGACCCCTCGGGGTTGTTTATTTGGGACGTGCTCTCAGTACGACCTGAAAACCCAACGATCACTGGCTAAGAAGTTGGCGACAAAACATATTGCGATGCTAGCGAGGTTCGCGGATAACAGCGGCAGCCCCAGGCCGCCAGCGAGCAGCCGCATGAGCAGCAGGTTGCCAAGCAGTGATATCAGACCATTACTCACGTGAAAGCGTAAGAGCGAGAGCATGAACCCCCGAACTCCAGAGGGTGTCTGGCTCACGAAAGTGAAGTGCCAGTGCCACAGGAAATTATGGAGAAGTGCGCATTCAACCGCCAAAGCGGTAGCGCGCAGATAATCCAACTTCATTGTGCTAAAAAAGGCTAACGCAACGACTTGAACGCCGACTCCAATTCCTCCTGCAATGCAGAATTTTGCCAACCGAAGATGCCTCGTGGTGCTCACTGGATGCGCTCTTGGCGATAGAGTTCTCTGGTATGCCTAATTGCCGACATGATCAGAAATAACGCTATGCCTGAAGTGGCAATTACCCCGCCAAAGTCGAACAACAGAACTCTCTCGCCCAGAACCGCAACGGTTGGGTGTTTGAGTAGAGCGATATTCCCCAGGGCAAGAAGAATGCGGACTTCGGTCGGACCAAATTTGCAGTATGACAACCGAAACTGGCCGAGGGTGTAGCTGGCAAGGTATGCCTCGATCGAGAGCATGAGAAATGCGGCCAGCATGGCAAGGCTGATAGTGGGATGAATGTATCCCGAGACGGCCAACCCTCCCATAAGAAAAGAGGCAGCAATGGTATCGGTGACGTGGTCTATATAAAATCCGTATCGGGGCCGTTGGCGGTTTCGAACTCTGGCGACCGTTCCGTCGAGACTGTCCCCCAGCCAATTGAGAGCCAGACAGCCGATGCCCACGATCAGCATGTCAGGATTCAAGCGGGACAAGGCGTAGCAAACACCAACCAGGCATTGAGAAACGAAGCCTAGTAGAGTCAGGTGGTCGGAGCTAACGCTGAGTGGGATACGTTGCGCGAGCCAAAGAAGGAACCTTTTTTCGGGGTCCGCCACCCAGCTTGTTTGAATGCGTACCGCTGCGACGAAAGCTTCTGACGAGTTCCCGCTTCTATCGATCGATTCGGGCATGAAATGCCTCCTTTCGGAGAAAATTCTGGCCGAGATCGACGACGATCACAATGCAGCCCGACTCAAAATCAAGTCAAAAAGAAGTCATCCGCTAAGTCAGTTTAAACGTCAGACATTGGTGGGGAGATCGAACAGGCTGGGGTCGATTGTAAAAAATCAGGGATCCGATGAGGGGGCCCCTCGGATCCCTGATTGCGCAGCTCAGCAATCACTGTTTTCAAAAAGCGCTTCCCCCATCGCTTTTTGCCAAGCCGTGGCGCACTTATCCATTTGCAAGCCACGTGCCAGTCGGCAGAGTTGCCACTCAAACCTCTTTGCCGTGGCAACTCAATGGAAATAATGGGTTTAGTAAGACCACAAGGGCTTGAACCGTCTGCAGAGAATCCACACTCTCTATCCGATCGGATAGAGACCCTATCTGTTCGGATATTGGAACGATCTGAGTTCAAATATCTATTTAGGTCCAAAGTGTGATAAGAAGGGCACGAGGTGAGGAAGCTTGCGCCCGAGACTCCTGGTCCTTTCCGGCCCTTTGAAGGATTCCACTGTCCTGCTGGCCGAGGGCGAAGTCACCATCGGGCGCGAGGCTTCGAACGGCATTGCGGTGATCGATCCTTCGGTTTCGCGGAAGCATTGCGCACTCTTGGGCCGAGATGGAAAGTTTCAGGTGCGGGATTTGGACAGTCGCAACGGAACCCTCGTCAATGGCCTGGTCGTCCAGGAACAATGGCTGCAACACGGGGATGAGATTGCCGCTGGAGATTCTTCCTTCCTATTTTTGCTGGAAGACCACGACGTCCCCACCCCCGGCCGTGTGGAATTTGAGGACGGGCAGCGTACCGCCGAAACCACAGTAATTGATCCCAAGGATGTCGTTTATCTGCAGCCGGATCGGTTATTGCGCGAGTTGCCCGCGTCCTCGCACCTTGCTCGAAACCTGAACGCCTTGCTGAAGATCAGCCGCATCGTGCATGCCATTCGCGATCTCGACGATCTGCAAGGACAGTTGTTGGACCTAATTTTTGAAGTCGTGCCCGCGGGACGGGGTGCGATTTTGCTGGCCGACCGGGAGGGCCACCAATTCAATTCTCTGTTTGCGCGCACGCGCCAGAGCGCACAACCGCAGCTGGTGAATGTGAGCCGCACCGTAGCCCGCCAGGTGCTGGAGCAGGGAATTGCGATTTTGGGCACCGACGTTCCCAGCAGCGGCGATCTGCGCGCAGTAGAAAGCCTGGTAGCCGATGCAGGTTCGCTCTCTCCTATGTGTGCCCCTGACGGTGTTTCAGCGGGTCATCGGTTGCATCTATCTCGACAGCAATACCCTGGGCAGCCGGCTCCACGAAGAGCATCTTCAGCTGGTGACGGCAATCGCGGGCATATCCGCAATGGCGCTGGAGAATGCGCGCCGCCTGCAGTGGCTGGAACAGGAAAACGAACGCCTGACGATCGAGGTCAGCCAGGAGCGAAGCCTGGTAGGCGAAGGCGCGCCGATGAAACAGATTTACCAGTTTCTGAAGCGCGTAGCCCCCACAGACTCAACCGTATTGATTGAAGGCGAGAGCGGAACCGGCAAGGAGTTGGCTGCGCGAGCCTTGCACCGCAACAGCCCGCGAGCCGATAAACCGTTTATCGCCATTAATTGTGCCGCGATTCCAGAAACGCTCCTGGAAAGTGATCTCTTTGGCCACGAACGAGGCGCGTTCACAGGAGCCTCAGGACTGAAGAAGGGCAGGCTGGAAGTTGCCGACTCCGGCATCGTATTCCTCGACGAAATAGGCGAACTCGCTCCCGCGCTTCAGGTCAAACTTTTGCGAGTGTTGCAGGAACGTGAGTTCGAGCGGGTGGGCGGCACTCATCCCATTAAAGTAGATATTCGAGTCATCGCGGCCACCAACTGCAATCTGGAGCAAGCAGTGCGCGACGGCACCTTCCGCAAAGATTTGTATTACCGCCTGGCTGTGCTGAAGGTGACTATGCCCACGCTACGCGAGCGGCGGGAGGATATTCCCATGCTGGCCCGACACTTTGTGCAGAAGCACGCCAAGCGTTGCAAAGTGAAGCCGCGACCAATTTCCCGTGAAGCCTTATCCTGCCTGGTGAACTACGATTGGCCCGGCAATGTGCGGGAATTGGAAAATGCCATCGAACGCGCGCTGGTGCTGGGATCTACCGACATGATTCTGCCCGAGGATCTTCCGGAATCGCTGCTGGAGCGCACTCCGCCGCCGGAAATGATCGAAGCGAAATATCACGCGGCGGTGAAAGAACTGAAGAAGCAACTCATTCGCGATGCAGTAGAGCAAACCCAGGGCAGCTATGCCGATGCGGCCCGGATCCTCGGTGTGCATCCCAATTACCTCCATCGCCTGATTCGCAATCTGGAGTTGAAGGAATCTTTAAAGGATGCGTTAAGCGATATTCCCGCCAGAGGGCTGAGAGGCCTCTCCGGCGGAAACGCATAAGACAGGAAGCTGTTAGCAATTGGCGGTTAGCAATTCGCAACACCGCGCAGGTCGAATTCGAATTGCTAATTGCTGGTCGCCACCGACGGTAGCCGCAACTGCAGCAGCCGCCCCGGGTCAAGATACGTTCCCTGCCACCGCACCGCGACGTGCAGATGTGGGCCTGTGGCCCGGCCCGTGCCGCCGCTCAGCGCAATTACTTGCCCGCGCTTTACCTGTTCTCCTTCTTTTACTTTGAACTCGGAGAGATGCAAGTAAAGCGTCAACAGCCCCTGGCCGTGGTCCAATACAACAAAGCCGCCTTCGAAATAAAGTGGACGTGCCAGAAGAACCGTGCCGTCATTCATCGCCGCCACCGGCGTCCCACTCGGCACGCGGAAATCCAGGCCCTGATGGGGACTCGATGTCTTGCCATTAAAAATTCGCACCGAACCAAAAACGTCAGAGATCGAAGCTTCTACCGGTGCGGTAAATTGCCCCGACCATTCGCGCTCCGCGGTGACGCGGTTCAGGTAATCTTTCTTAACTTCCTGACTTTCCTGGATTTGCTTCACTTGTTCAGGAGTGGGCTCCGTAAACTTGCCTTCCACGCTAAGCTTGACTGCGATCTTCGGATACTTGGCGCGGGTAACTGCGAACTTGCGGCTGAAAGAGATTTTCGTGGTCGAGGTTTTTCCAGCCTTAGTTTCTCCGGTTAGCCCAAGCGCGTAACTACCGGGAGCCGTTTCCAGGCTGACGCCCACCAGCGCGAACCACGTCTTGCTGTTCGCATCGAAACTAAAAATGATTTCATGCCCGAGCCAAGTCCCGCTTAGCGATTGCAACCTCTGTGGCGGCTTTATCTGAAAAAGCACGGGCCCCCCGTTGACCAGCCGCGCAGGCTGGGCATGAACGTCCCAATTTGCCGCAGACGCAGTTTGTACCGTGCCAAGAAAAATCCACCCCAGGATAAGGAGCGAGGAAAGAGAAAGCTCAGGCAGCCGCCGGTTCACACGACAAGCCTAGCATTCTTGGAGCTGGCAGGTCATTGAGAGATTTGGTGGACCTGGTCGGGATCGAACCGACGACCTCTTCCATGCCATGGAAGCGCGCTCCCAGCTGCGCCACAGGCCCACGATTGAAGCAAAAAGCCGAGCCCGAAGCTTCCGGGATCGCGGGAAAGTGCTGAATCCGTGCTGGATCATTTTCGCCCACATCTCTGGGATAGTCAACGCGCGCTCGGATAAACCACGAAAGAAACGAAAGTTCGCGAAGAAAATTCTACGGCCGATTACCTTCGTGAAACTTCGTGTCCTTCGTGGTTCATGAATTCCGATCTCTATCCTTTTTCTCCTATTTCCTTCCACAGCTATTTTCTGCCATAATTGTCCGTGCACCCCACCTGCACCAATTTTCAATCACAATTTAAAGCGAGGAAGAGATGCCAGCGAAGTACATCTTTGTGACGGGCGGAGTTGTGTCTTCTTTGGGCAAGGGACTGGCCGCTGCCTCCATCGGTTGCCTGCTGGAGAGCCGCGGGTTGAAAGTGAACCTGATGAAGTTCGACCCCTACCTCAACGTCGATCCGGGGACGATGTCGCCGTTTCAGCATGGCGAAGTCTTCGTTACGGACGACGGCGCCGAAACCGATCTCGACCTCGGGCACTACGAGCGCTTCACCCACGCCAAACTTTCGCGCGACAACAACTGGACCACCGGCCGACTCTACGAACAGATCATCGCCAAAGAGCGCCGCGGCGATTATCTCGGAAAAACAGTGCAGGTAATTCCTCACGTCACAAACGAGATTAAAGCGGCGATGAAAAAAGTGGCGCAGGACGTGGATGTGGCGATCGTCGAAATTGGCGGCACGGTAGGCGACATCGAATCGCTGCCTTTCATGGAAGCGATCCGCCAGATGCGCCAGGAACTTGGCCGCGAGGACACACTCTTCGTCCACGTCACCCTTGTGCCTTTCATCGCCGCCGCACAAGAGCTAAAAACAAAGCCCACGCAGCATTCGGTGAAGGAACTCCTTAGCATCGGAATTCAGCCCGACATCCTGCTCTGCCGCACCGACCGTTTTCTTGCGAAGGATCTCAAGTCAAAGATTGCGCTCTTCTGCAACGTGCAGGAAGAAGCCGTAATCACGGCGAAGGACGTCGCTTCCGTATACGAAGTGCCGCTGGTATTCGCCAATGAAGGCGTAGACACGCTGGTGCTGAAGTATCTCCACATGGAGTCGAAGGACCGCGACCTTTCCAAGTGGGAAGACATTATTCACCGCGTCTACAACCCGAAAGACACGGTGACAATCGGCATCGTCGGCAAATACGTCGAATATGAGGACTCCTACAAATCGCTGAAGGAAGCTTTGATTCACGGAGCGCTGGCGCACAACCTGAAACTTCAACTGAACTGGATTGAAGCCGAAGGCCTGGAAACCGGCGACGAAAGCTACAAAGCGCAGCTCGAGGGCTACGACGGAATTCTCGTTCCCGGCGGTTTTGGCAAGCGTGGCATCGAAGGCATGCTGATTGCGATCCGCTATGCGCGCGAGAATAAAGTGCCTTACTTCGGCATCTGTCTTGGCATGCAGATCGCCTGTGTTGAATTTGCACGCAACGTGGTCGGACTGGCCGACGCTAATTCGAGTGAGTTTGATCAGGCCACGCCGCATCGCGTGATCTACAAATTGCGCGAGCTGCGTGGAGTAGAGGAACTTGGCGGCACCATGCGTCTTGGCGCGTGGACCTGCAAGATCGAACCAAACACGTTGGCGCACAAAATTTATGGCAAGCTGGAAATCAGCGAACGCCACCGCCATCGTTACGAATTCAATCGCGAGTATGAGGAGCCGATGATCGCGGCTGGGCTGCGCATCTCAGGGTCGACGCCCGACGGCACTTACGTTGAAATGGTGGAACTACCGGACCATCCGCATTTCATCGGATGCCAGTTTCACCCTGAATTCAAATCAAAGCCGCTGGAGCCGCATCCCCTGTTCAGCACGTTCATCGGAGCCGCGTACAAGCACGGCTCGGAGCGGCGGGCGGAAAAAGAGACGGCCGCGGTTGAAATGTTTCACCGTCCAGAGAAAGTTACGCGTAGATAGCAAGAACTTTTCCGCCGAGATCGCCAAGTACGCCGGGAAACGCAATTGCGATTTTGGGTTTCCCGGTTTTATCTCTGCGTGCTCGGCGGTGGGAGGTTTCGCTTTTGATTTCTTCCTTCCAAGTCGGCGACGTTCACATCGGCGCGGGAAATCTCTTTCTCATAGCCGGCCCCTGCGTCATTGAGAGCGAAGAGCACGCCATTCGCATGGCCGAAATTATCAAAGGCGTGACCCGGGCTCTTGGTTTTCCCCTTATCTTTAAAGCCAGCTATGACAAAGCCAATCGCACTTCGATCCGTAGCTTTCGTGGACCCGGTGTCAAAGAAGGCCTACGCATTCTAAAAAAGATTAAGAGCGAATTGCAGCTTCCGGTTCTGACCGACGTTCATGAAGTGAGTGACGTATCGAAGGTCGCGGAAGTGGTCGATGTACTGCAAATTCCCGCGTTCCTATGCCGCCAAACCGATCTCGTGGTCGCGGCCGCGCTCAGTGGCCGCGCCGTGAACATCAAAAAAGGACAATTCGTTTCGCCCTGGGACATGCGGCACGCCGTAGAAAAATGCCGCGAGGCAGGCAACACGCAGGTTTTCCTCACAGAGCGAGGTACGAGTTTCGGCTACAACAACCTGGTTGTCGATATGCGCTCGCTTTCCATCATGCGCAGGTTCGCTCCCGTTGTGTTCGACGCGACGCATTCGGTGCAACTGCCTTCCGCTCAAGCCGACGACCGTGGTCCCGCAGTCAGCGGTGGCCAGCCTGAATTTATCCCCGTGTTGGCGCGTGCCGCGGTGGCCGCCGGTGTAGATGGTATTTTTCTGGAAGTGCACGACAATCCGAAGGTTGCGAAATCGGACGGAGCGAACGCGCTGGAATCCACCAAACTTCGCGAAGTGTTGAAGGAGCTGCTTGCGGTCCGTCAAGCGCTGGATGTGGCCCGAGCCACACTATAAATTCTTGCGTGCCGGTAGTAATTGAACTTCGTGTACCTTCGTGCCCTTCGTGGTGAATGACTTTGGTCTTTCGTTCTTCGTGGTAAATTTGAATTTCCGCATGAGAGAGATCGCCAACTGGGCTTTGAATATTGCTACGGTGCGTGGCGCGAGCTACGCCGATGCGCGCATCGTCAGCCACAGAAGCCGTGCTCTCACAACCAAAAATGGCAAAGTTGGCAGCGCCTCTGACGCCGAATCAACGGGCCTCAGCGTCCGTGTGCTCGCCGACGGCGCCTGGGGATTCGCCGCTTCCGAAGATTTGTCGCGTTCCGGAGTTGAAGCCACCGCTGCACGCGCCGTCGAAATCGCCCGCGCCTCGGCCCAAGTCAAGCAACAGGATGTCCGACTCGCTCCCGAAAAGCCAGTAACCGCCGAATGGACCACGCCTCACTTGATCGACCCGTTCTCGATTTCCGTGGAACAAAACATCGCGCTCTTGCTGAATATCGACTCCGAACTGCGCGCCGTTTCCGGCATCACTTTAGCCGAGAGTAATTTGAACTTCAATCGTGAAGAGCAATGGTTCCTGTCGTCGGAGGGAGCCGACATTCATCAGACCAAGTATTCCGCAGGCGCGGGCTACGCCGCGTATGCCTTCGCGGAAAATGAAATTCAGAAACGCTCGTATCCAAATTCTTATGGTGGTCAATGGCAAAACAAAGGTTACGAGCTGATCGAGGAACTAAAACTGGTCGAGAACGCCCGCCGAATCGCAGAAGAGGCCGTGGCGCTGCATCATGCGGACCAATGTCCCGAAGGCACGTTCGACATCATTCTCGATAGTTCACAGCTTGGATTGCAGATCCACGAATCTATTGGGCATCCCATTGAACTTGACCGCGTGCTCGGTATGGAAGCGAACTTCGCCGGCACCTCCTTCCTCACGCTCGACAAGCTGCGCACCCTGCGCTACGGCAGCGAGATCGTAAACGTCGTTGCCGACGCGCGCCAGGAGCACGGACCAGGCCTCGGAACATTCGGTTTCGACGACGAGGGCGTTCCCGCCCAGTGCACGCCGATCATCACCAGCGGATTATTTACCGGATATCTCAGCTCCCGCGAGACAGCGCACACCATCGGAGAGAATCGCTCTGGCGGAACACTGCGTGCCGAAGGCTGGAATCGTCTTCCGATGATTCGCATGACCAATATCAGCCTTTTGCCCGGCACCACGCCGTTGACCCTCGAGCAACTGATCGCATCCACCGATCACGGCATTCTGATGCGGACCAATCGCTCCTGGTCGATCGACGACAAGCGTTACAACTTTCAATTCGGTTGCGAGATCGGCTGGGAGATCAAACACGGCAAGCGCGTACGCATGGTAAAAAATCCATCGTACTCCGGCATCACCACCGAGTTTTGGAATTCGCTTGATGTCATCTGCTCCCGCGATGAGTGGACGCTTTGGGGCACACCGAATTGCGGCAAAGGCCAGCCGCAACAAGTGATGGGCACCGGCCACGGCGCCGCACCGTCGCGCTTTCGCGGCATCAAAGTCGGGAGCGCGTACAAAGGAAGCTAGATCAAGCAGAGGATGCGGAAATAAAACTAACTGCTGAAATGCTAACCCAGGACCAAGCCGGCGACATCTTCGAACGCATCAAGAAACTCTCGTCCGCCGACGAAGTCGAGGTTCTTTTCTCCGGTGCGAACTTCGCGCTCACGCGTTTCGCCAACAACACAATTCATCAAAACGTACAGGACGAAAACCACGTCGTCTCCGTTCGTACCGTCTTCAGCGGACGCACAGCTCGCGCTACCACGAACAGGTTCGACGACGATAGTTTGCGGCGTGTGGTTGCGTCCTCGGAAGCCTTGGCGAAAGTACAACACCCTGATCCCGATCTTTTACCCATGCCCGATTCGCGCGAAGCCGATGCAGGCGCTGCTTCCAGTTCAACGGCCACACAACTGCCATCCCGTCACTTCGCGCAGACAGCCGCCATCACACCTCAGCTTCGCGCTGCAGGCGTGAAAAAAATCGTCGATGTCGCAAAGAAGCATAAGCTTACCGCCGCCGGAATTTTCTCCAGCTCCGAATCCGTCGAGGGCATTTTCAATTCACGAGGCCTCAGCCGCTGGCAAACGCAAACTTTGGCGGAAGTCTCCGTCACCATGCTGGCAACCGATTCTTCCGGATGGCAGAAGGCCAACTCGCCGGATGTCACCAATCTCGATCCCTTCAGTCTCGCCGAGATTGCCGCTGAGAAAGCCATCGACTCCGCGAAGCCGGCTGAAATTCCGCCAGGGAAGTACACCGTAATTCTCGAACCCTCCGCCGTGCTCGACATCGTTGGCTTCATGTTCTGGGATTACTCTGGCATGGCAATCCTCGACCAGCGTTCGTTCCTCACCGGCCGGATCGGCAGCAAACTCTTCGGCGACAACATCACGATCTGGGATGACGTTACTCATCCCTTGCAGAGCGGCTCTCCGTTCGACGGCGAAGGCATGCGGCGGCAACGCCTCCCGCTCGTCGAAAATGGAGTCGTCAAGCGCGTCGTCTATGCGCGTGCCAGTGCGAAGCGTATGCAGCACTCAGAATACAAAGATAAAGTCGGTCCGATCGCGCCGACTGGCCACGGATTCGCCCTGCCCAACGAAATAGGCGAGATGCCGCTCAACATCGTCTTCGCTGCCCCACCAGATCCGCAGAGTATGGCCCAGATGATCGCCTCCACCGAACGCGGCGTCTTGGTCACGCGGCTGTGGTACATCCGCGAAGTCGATCCCTACGAAAAAATCGTCACCGGCATGACGCGCGACGGTACCTTTCTTGTGGAAAACGGAAAAGTGCGGCAAGGTGTGCGCAATTTCCGTTTCAACCAAAGTTTGATCCAGATGCTGTCGAACGTCGACGCCATGAGCGCGCCTCTTCGTTCCTGCGGCGAAGAATCCTTTGATATGGTCGTCCCCGCTATGAAAGTCCGCGATTTCAACTTCACTGAAGTGACAAAATTTTAAGCTACCAACAAAACCGGAAAGCCGCGCAATAGTATGGCTGATTCGTTGTAATCCTCTCATCCTCAAGCAGTTAAAGCCCTATCGTTCCATGACTTCCGTAACTTTGCGACCCTGATTCCGGGGTGTACGCTCCCCATAAGTTCGTTAAAAGACTGTGCCAAGAATTTGTGGGAAGTCCGGACAGTCAACACGCGTTCGGAAGGAAGGTCCGTCGGAACAGTGTCAGGCGAAGCGACAGAGCAGCAGTTGACGTCGGAAGCGCAGCAGCAGACTGCGATCAAGCACTACGCTGAAATGCAAAGTGCTCCGCGTTTTCCTTTGCATTTGCCTGTCGAATTGAAATCGACAAGCGGGGCCTGTGCCGCGGAAACGCAAAACATCTCCGCCAACGGAGTTCTCTTCGCCATGGATCGCGACGTCCCGGTGGGTTCGCTGGTGGATTTCACCATCCTGCTTCCGGGAGATGTGGTCGGCTCCCGTTGCGATGTTCAGATTGATTGCCATGGCCGCGTGGTGCGCAGCTTTGAGGACAAAGGCCGTCGCGGCGTAGGCGTAGTGATTGACGAATACCATTTCGAGCGAGCATAAGGCAGAACGAATATAAGGAATCTGATGGCGAGCACGTTCAGCGTCGGCGAAAATCACGGAGTTCACGAAGATGGCGGATCGACTCCGTTAATCCGCGTGATCCTCGCCGATACGCAAGCTATCTTCCGTGCCGGCCTGCGAAAAATCTTCGCGCTGGAAGATGACATCCGCGTGGTCGGGCAAGCTGAGACGCTGCCTCAGACTCAATCTGCAGTAACCAAATTTTCCGCCGACGTCTTAATTTTTGAATCGGCGCTGGCGCCGAATCCTGTGGAAGCGGTAACCGAACTCTTGCGCCAGGCGCCGCATCTGAAAATCGTCGTGGTTACTCCCGCATCGGATGAACAGCTCACCCTCGATCTTTTCCGCCGCGGAGCGCATGGAATTTTATCCCGCGAAGTTGAGCCGGAAGTGCTGGTCGACTGCCTGCGCAAAGTCGCCTCCGGAGAACCCTGGCTCGAGAACCAGGCAGTTCATTGGGTCATGGAAGCTTTTCGCGGCCACAATCTGCGGCCTTCCGGAGCTCGCCCGAAAGTTCAACTCACGCCCAAGGAAACGCTGATCGTTTCCTGCGTTACCCAGGGCATGAAAAATAAAGAGATTGCGATTCGGGTGGGAACCACGGAACAAGTCGTAAAAAATTATCTGCGGAAAGTGTATGACAAACTGGGCGTTGCCGATCGTCTGGAACTCGCGCTTTATTGCCTGAGCCATCACGTTGTCGATGGCGTCAAGCCGCCGCCCATGCCCGAGACCGCTGCTCAAACAGGGGGAGCTTCCGCTTCCGCTCCAACGAACGGCTCCGCTGCCAGCGCGGCCGCAGGAGCGAGCAGTTCGAATGCGCCGGCTGCTTCAAAATCAATTGTTCCGGACTCGACTGAACCAGACGACTTCTGCTAGTCGTTGTCTTCTAGCCTTTCATCTCCATCTTTCCTCCAGTAGAGAATCGGCCATGCCCTCCGTTTCTTCAGGCCAAGAATGAGCCTACTCCGGACCAGTCGACACCCTGGTTCAATGATTTCGACTGCGGAATGTCAGGCCGAAAAGCTCGTGTAATTTCAGATAAGAAGCCTACCCTGAGAGATAAACCACCCTCATGAGGTACCGCGCTTCTCTGATAGACTGCTGGTATCGGGACAGCATAGAGTACGTCCGAGCATGTGTCGGTTTTGAAAGACCGAAGCGTAAAGCCTTGCCGGAGAGATGGCCGAGTGGCTGAAGGCGCACGCTTGGAAAGCGTGTTTACTCGAAAGGGTAACGTGGGTTCGAATCCCACTCTCTCCGCCAGTTCTTTTAGTTTGTTATACTTGACATGCTGTGATACCGAAATGAGGTAGCTCACGTGAACCGGCAAGTCAATCTCACCAAAAGAGTGAAGACCGAAAGCGGCCTTCGCTACTGCCCAGTCGTTCTCGCAGCCAATGGCCGGATCAGGCCAAATTTCGTCTTCGTCGATGGAAAACAGGAAGTGCACCCCGCTCCCGCTCAACTTGCTGCGGCGAAGGCGTGTTGGGGTGGTGGACACGGCAGGTCGGATCGGCACAAACTTTGACGACCTGTCCGCGCTTGCCGCCGTCCATGACGATGGCCTCAGCCATCTTCTCGCACGGCTTCTGGTTAGCTGACAGCTTGGTGCGCTTCTGTTCTTCCGCCCGCGTCTAAGAGACATCGTAAAGAGGCAGAACTCAACGCTGTCAACAGCGCCTGAACCGCCTGCATCAGCGTCTCAACCGAACTGTGCTGGCGATCATGTGTGGCATTGCCATACTGCTTATTTTTGAGGAGGCGACGGGACGCCGCGCGTCCCATGGATTCCTGAGCCTGGGTTTTATTGCTGTTGTTGTAACCGGCGTCGTCTGTGAAGAAACGCGCGCGATGCAACCGTCTGGATGCGCTGACCCAGGGCACCATCAGTCTGTTGAAGGCCATGATTACGCGTGCGAAGAAAGATCTGTTTGTGGCGCGATGCCTTTATGCGGGAGTGCCTCTTGGCGCGGCGGTCGGCTACGTTGTATCGAACTTTATCGGTATTGGTGCGTCGTCGCAGGGGAGAGCGGCGCATCTGCACCTTGAAATGGTGCAGAGGGTAGCGGATGTCGTCGTATTGATCGTCATGATGGTGGCAGGCGTCATCCTGGCACGTTCGAGGAGCGTTCAGGTCAAAGAACTCAACGAAAAGCTGAGAGCGATTGAATCCGATCTGTAAGATTTTCCACCATGGTGCGACTGGAGTACTGACGCTTGTCCAAAAGGACAGTGCGATCTACCTCACCAGGAGAAACCATGTTTAAAAAAAGGATCCACAATATCCTCGTTGCTCTCTTTGCAAGTGCTGTTCTCATCGGGTTCGCCCTCGATCAACGCTTTGGAGGCCCGTTTCAGGTGTCGCAAGCCACGCTTTACCTTGTCGCGGCAATCATCTGGGCATCGACTGTGGTCTACCGCGTTATTCGCTGCAAGAGCTGCGGGAACAGGGAGTCGAATGTGGGCTGAGGGCTGAGATGGCGGTCCTCCATGAGTGATAAAGGGCTTCTGTCCCAAGAACGACAGTGGCTAACGATAAACGCGCAAGCATCCAGGATTTTATCTCCAGCCTAACCGACTTCTAGCGAACGTGGTTGGCGGTCCGTGCCCCCCGGGGGCATAACTTCCGCTTAGCCCGTCATCCGCCCAGAGCTGTCGGTGGGTATTCGCGGAACTGCCGCGGCGACGGTCTCTTCGACGGTGACATCGAGTCCTCGTGCGAGTTCGGATTAATGCGTGAGGTGTTCCCAGTTGAGGACGAAGTCGATGGGGACCGGAGTGCTGTCGCCGCTGGGGCGGACCGCGAGAATCCGTTTGTCGTCGGGGAGAAGAGCAATGTCGAGGATGTTGGTGGGCAGAGAAAGCAGCTCCCTGGGAGCGGAGAAGTCAGGTTTGCTCGCGCCGGAGTGCACTTCCACGTTGAAGATTTTTTCACCCTTGCGGTAACGCAAGTTCTTGCCGTCGGCAGACCACTCGCCGGGACTGGTGGCGCCTCCGCTCGAAACCTGCCAGCGCGAGCCGGGAACGGGGAACGAAGTGACGAAAAGTTCCTCGGTGCCGGTCTCATTCGAGATGTAAGCCAGCCACTTGTCATCGGGAGAGACGTGGCCGTTGCGTTCGACTGAGGGACCGTTCAGCACCGGGACGATCTTTTTGTCGCCCCGCAGATCCATCGTGTAGATGTCGAAATCAGTTTTCGGATCCTGGTGATTGAACACCAGGTAACGGCCATCGCGCGAAATGTCGAAGAGGATCATGTTTCCATTGAAGTCATCCAACACTTTTTCTTCCGTGCCCGAGGCGCTGAGCGACTTGCGCGTGAGACTGGTGACGTAGCCGGTGCTTGTTGAAATCCAGACGTCCTTGCCGTCGGGAGACAACGCGCCGGTCGCGTTCCGATCGGAGTCCTGGGTGAGCCGGTTCACGGTCTTGCGCGCGACATCGGAGATCCACAGGCTGTACCCGTTGCCGCCGGAACCGGCTCGCAACAGGAGGGCGTTTTGCGTCGCCGCAAAGAATTTGCCGCCCAGGTAAGGGGCGGGCTCGCCCCAGTGGTCGATTTCCTTGCCCGACAAATCGAGCCAGACGAGTTCGCGATTCACCACGGAGGTGTGGCGATAGAGCAGCACATTGCGGCTGACGGAAAAATTCCCCTCGTTGCGCGCCGGGGCGAACTCGACGTTAGAGGCGATGGAGACGGGCTTGCCTTTGAAGGTCAGGCTGGAGGGATCGAACTCCTGCGCGGTGAGCGCACCTTCTTTCACGTAAAAAAGATAACCGTCGCTGTAGGCGACGTCCGAGCCGACGGGAAGAATCTGCTTGATGTCGTCGCTTTGTTTTGTTCCGGAAGAATCGAGCGAACCGGCATAGACGCTACCGGAATCTCTGGCGCGCCGCACAAAAAGGAAGTGCTTGCCGTCGGGCAGGAAATAGGGGTCGCGGTCGGTGTATCCCTGGCCGCTATTGTCGCTCTTAGTAATTTCAACGGGAGTGCCTCCGCCATCGGAGACGGACTGGAGCGACCCGGCGATGCGCGGCGCGAAGATGATGGTGCCCTGCTCGTTCCAGCTGCCGCCGCGGCCATCGGGGGCATCGCACAGAACCTGCACGGTACCGCCGGTGACGGGAATCTTTTTCAGCTTGCCCTCGGAGAAGAAGCCGAGATATTTACCATCGGGCGACCAGAAGGGAAAAAGCGCCCCCTGAGCACCGGGCACGGGCGCGGCCTCGCCGGTCGAGAGCCGTAACAGATAAAGTTGTCCCCCACCGGGCGTGAAGGATGTGCCTTTCTTCGCAGCTAAGAATGCAACCTGCTGGCCGTCAGGGGATATGACGGGAGCGCCTTCAGCGATGGAGAAGAAATCAAATCCGGCGGGCGGTTCAATGCTGGTGTGAACTGGCTGCCGCGCGGAGGTGAGGCGGCTGACGTAGATCAACAGCAAACCGCCGAGAGCCAAGGCGATGAGCCACCCGGCAATGGTTGCTGCCGTGAGAACAGTGGCAGTTTTCTTGCGCCGCGAAGAGACGACCGCGGGAGCGCCGACCTGGCTGCCCCCAGCGGAGATCCACTGCAGTTGAAGCTTGAGATCGTGGGCGCTTTGGAAGCGATCCTCGGGATCCTTTGCGAGGCATGTGCGGACGACTTGTTCGAGGGCCGGAGGCGTCAGCGGCTGAAGCGTGACGATGGGGTCGGGATCTCTTTCCAGAATCGCGCTGGCCAGCGAGAGCTGGCTCTTGCCCTGGAAGGCGCGTTTGCCGGAGAGCATCTCGTAGAGCATGGCGCCGAAGGCAAAGATGTCGGAGCGGGCGTCGGCTTCTTTACCCTGAATCTGTTCCGGGCTCATATATTGCACGGTGCCGATGAGCGTGCCGGCAACAGTTACGGGCGAAGCGAGATCGGCCATGGTGGCGGCCATGGTCGCCATCGACGAGACATGCGCCGAATTTGACTGGGGTCCGGTGGCAAGACCGAGAGGCTTGGCGAGACCAAAATCCATGAGCTTGGCGCCGCCCTTGGTGAGCATGACGTTGCCGGGCTTCAAGTCGCGGTGAATGATGCCGGAGCGATGCGCTTTGACCAGCGCGTCGGCCACTTCTGTGGCGATTTTCAGGGTTTCGTCGAGCGTGAGCGGCTTGCGGACAAGGCGGGTGTAGAGGGTCTCACCTTCCAGATACTCCATGACGAGGAAGTCGATGTCGCCTTGCGAACCGACATCATAGAGGACACAAATATTGGGATGCTGCAAGCCGGAAATGGCTTTGGCTTCGCGCTCAAAGCGGGCGCGGAGTTCAGGATTCGCATTGAGGTGCGTAGGAAGAACTTTGATGGCGACGGTGCGTTCGAGGCGGGGATCCCGACCACGATACACCTCACCCATGCCACCCGCGCCTAGCGGTGATTGAATTTCATAGGGACCAAGTTTTGTGCCAGAGGTGAGGGCCATCCAGGCCGCAATTATAGACTACCTAGTGTTTCGCAGCGGATTTCCGGCGATTCTGGAAGTATCGTCGGCTATCCGGAAGTAATCAAGATTGGGATATGCGGATCGGTAATGATAATTCGGCTTGTAGGAAGTGATCGCGATTGCTCCCGGTTGACGGGCGATCCGGAAACCAGGCGCCATAACACTTGCGCGAGGGTTCGATAAGGGTTCGATAAGGCTTCCTGACTGTTCTTTTGCGCTCTAATTATTGCGATCCGTGCCTCTGGTTTCAATTAGTTACGATTGTG
>CAWEYI010000002.1:0-16569 GCA_963813205.1 uncultured Acidobacteriaceae bacterium
GCGCGTCGAGTGGCGCCAAGCGGTATTCGCTCAAGGGCAAAGTTGTTTCGGTCGACAAGAACGCCGGCACAGCCAACATCGACAACGAGCCCATTGCCGGCTTCATGGACTCGATGATCATGCCCTACAAGGTGAAGCCCGCTTCGGCGCTGGATCAACTGCAGCCTGGGGATTCCATCACCGCCGATGTCGTCGTCGCCGAGCCGGGAAATTATTGGCTGGAGAACGTCAAAGTGATCGCCCATGCGCAACCCTCCGCTGCGAAGCCAACAACCATGCACATTCCTGAACCCGGCGATGTGGTTCCCGATTTCAACCTCGTCAATCAAAATGGAAAGTTGATTTCGCTACATCAGTATCGTGGCCAGACTTTACTTCTCACTCTCATCTACACTCGCTGTCCTTTTCCCGATTTCTGCCCGCGTGTGAGCCACGAGTTTGCGGCGATCGACCAACAGATCCGCGCCGATCCTGCTCACTATGGCAACACACATCTGCTCAGCATCAGCTTCGATCCCGAGCACGACACGCCGAAAGTTTTGCGGGCTTACGGATTTTCTTGCGCGGGAAGCAAAGATCCTTCACTGTTTAAACGCTGGGAGTTCGCCGCAATTCCTCAGGCAGAATTGCCGCAATTCGCCCACTATTTCGCCCTGACCTACGAACAAGATGGCGACTCAATTACGCATTCGCTCAGCACTGCGATCATTTCTCCGGACGGAAAACTTTTCAAGTGGTATCACGGGGCGGATTGGCAGGCAACAGATCTGCTGCAGGACGTGGCCGCTGCTTCGCATCCCGCTAGTTGAATCCCGGATGCGGGATTCGGTGCCACCTTTTCGCTGGTTGAGGCTTCCGCTTGCCGCGTGGTAGCATCCTACGTTTTGGCGGGTGATGTTGGGCTGGCCTCTCTACTGCACCGATTCTCTTCTGGGCCTTCTCGTTTTGCACGCCTGCGAAGGAGCCTATCGTGAAAGTTTATACCGGAGAAAATATTCGTAATGTTGCGATTGTAGGACACGGGCACGCTGGAAAAACTACTCTGCTCTCGGCCATGCTTTACACCGCCGGCGCAACCCCGCGCCTGGGGCGGGTCGACGATGGCTCGTCAACCACCGATTACGACGAAGAAGAGATTGCGCGAAAAATGTCGATTGCAGCCTCCGCTGCGTATGTGGAGTGGGGCAAGACGAAAATCAATGCGATCGATACGCCTGGGTTCAATATGTTCGTCCACGAGGCCCGGATGGTGCTGCCCGTGGTGGATGCGGCGATTGTTGTGGTGGACGGCGTCGCAGGAGTGGAAGTTGTGACCCAGCGGGTATGGAACGATTGCGAAGAATATAAAACGCCGCGCTTAATCGTGGTGAACCGCATGGATCGCGACCGGGCCAATGCAGAGCGCGTTCTCGAATCGTTGATCAATGCGTTTGGAAGGAATGTGATTCCGATCGAGCTGCCGATCGGAAGCGAAAAGAATCTGACTGGCGTAGTCGACCTGGTGCGCATGAAGGCCTACGCTTACGAACTCGGCGGCAATGGCAAGGGAAAAGAGACGGAGATTCCCGCCAGCATGCGGGCGCAGGTGCAGGAATCGCACGAACAACTGGTCGAACTGGTGGCCGAGGGTGACGACAAGCTGATGGAGGAATTCTTCGAGAAGGGAACGATTCCGGAAGAAGATTTAATTCCCGCGCTGCACAACGCGATTCGCGAAGACAGACTTTTCCCCGTGATCTTTTCTTCCGGACTGGGCAACATCGGCGCCGATCGGGTGATGGATTTTATCATCGACTACACTCCTGCGCCTTCAGAGCATGAGTGGGTGCAGGGCGAGGCGGCATCCTCGGGAAATGGAGATGCGCCGAAGCGGCATGAAACGGACGCGGAACCGGTCTCGCTCTATGTGTTCAAGACGGTGTCGGACGCGTTTGCCGGCAGGATTTCCTACTTCAAGGTTTTTTCTGGTGTGTTGAAAAACGAATCTACCATGCAGAACTTCTCGCGAGGATCCGCGGAGAAGCTGTCGCATATTTCCATCATGGAGGGAAAAACTGCGGTGCCGGTAACCGAGCTGCATGCGGGAGATATTGGCGCAGTCGCGAAATTGAAAGATACCCTCACCGGCGACACGCTGGGAGATAAGTCAGCGCCGATTCAATATCCGAGAGTGAAGTTGCCGGAGCCGGCAATCACTTTTGCCATCGAGCCGAAGAGCCGCGCCGATGAAGACAAGCTGGGTCCGGGCATTCATAAGCTGATGGAAGAGGATGCCATGCTGCGTTTCTTCCGCGATGCGCAGACCCAGGAATTTTTGATCGCAGGCACCGGACAGCAGCATATCGAAGTAGTGGTTGCGAAGCTGAAAAAGCGCTACCACACCGAAGTAGTTCTGAAGGCTCCGAAAGTGCCGTACCGCGAAACGATTCGCGGCAAAGCTGACGTGCAGGGGCGGCACAAAAAACAAACTGGCGGCCACGGTCAGTACGGCGACTGCAAAATTAAGATGGAGCCGATGCCGCGCGGCGGGCAGTTTGAATTCGTCAACGATATTTTTGGCGGCGCGATTCCAAAAAATTACATTCCGGCGATCGAGAAGGGAATCAAGGATGCGGCGGGACGCGGCTATCTGGCCGGTTATCCCGTGGTGGATTTCCGCGTCATCCTTTATGACGGGTCGTATCACGATGTGGATTCGAACGACATGTCGTTTCAGATGGCGGGCCGCATCGCCTTTCGAAAAGCGATGGAGCAGGCGAAGCCAACTTTGCTCGAGCCCGTGATGTCGGTCGAAATCACGGTGCCCGACGATTTCGCGGGCTCGATCATGGGCGATCTCAACAGCCGCCGTGGACGCATCCAGGGCATGGACAACAAAGGAGGCAACACGATCGTGAAAGCCGAGGTTCCGATGGCCGAGATGCTGACCTATGGCGTGGACCTCACCTCAATGACCCAAGGCCGCGGCAGCTTCAACATGGAAATGCACCATTACGACACGGTGCCGGCGGCGCTGCAGGAGAAGATTGTTGAGAAGGCGAAGGCGGCGCGGGGCGAGGTGAAGGAAGAGGAAGAGTGAGATGCAACTGACACAAGCTTCGAGGCAAGATAGCTACTATGACTTAGAAAGTATCTTTCAGGAAGAGACGGCGGCGTATTTGAAAAAGCTTAAGGAACTGCAATTAGCGCTGCAAGATAGGAAAAAAGATTACGCAACAAGGCTATATCGCCGCGTCGATTTCGTCATCTCTAGCCTGCGACACGATCTGGTTTCGCCGGCGGAAAGCAAGAAGGCGTAGGAATCGTTTCTAGGCCCTGAGTCCTTCGGCTTTCGCTAGCTTCGCTTGCCGCTCGTCAAACGTCCAGAATCGTTCGGCCTTTAGTTCGAGCGCGCAGGCAATATGTAGCGTATCCAGAGTTTTCATTCCCAACTTCGGTCCATGGCGGCGGGCGAGGTCGGCACAAAGGTCGTAGGCGTTCTCTGGTATCGGCACCGAGATCCAGCGTCCAGCGGAAATATGCTCTTCGATCCGAGCGTTCATTCGCTGCGCTTCGGATAAAGACAGCTCTCCGCGGAATATGTGTTGGCCTATAGCATGCGCCCACTCCGCATTATGAAGCGGCGTAAGCCACAGGGGGGGAGCGGATATGATGCGTTGACGGGCAGCAGGCGAGTGGCGGTCACTCAGATACAACGACACCAGGAAGCTTGTGTCGAGATAAATGTTCAATAACGTCCGCGCTCCTCAATCAGGAGGTCGGCTCCGGACAACACTCGATCACCAATAATCTCTTTGGCAAGAGCCTCGAAGTCCGGCCAGTTCCCCTGAACTACTGGCGCTCTCTCGGGAACGATGCGGGCGATTACTTGATCTCTTTCGCGAAGCTCTACGATCTTTCCGGCGCGGAGCCAGCTCTTCAGGCGGCGGGTGTCGCGAAGCTGTCTCATGTTGACCGATGGCATGGGTATAATGTGACACATAGTGTGTCACATTGTCAAGAAAGTTCTGAAGGCTGCGTTCCGACTCTAGGGTTGGGGGTTTCGCCCAAGTTGGACAGCCGCGGCGGCTGTCCCTACACGAGCCGTGGTAATATCCGGCGAGTGGCTACCGCCAAAAACAATCCTAATTTGAATTACTCCCCAGATCGCCTCGTCTCTGCGGCGGCGGTGGAGGATGATTCTTCGTTTGAGCTGAAGCTGCGGCCGCAGCGGCTGGGCGAGTTTATTGGGCAGGCCAAGGTTAAAGAGAATCTGGCGGTCGCGATCGAGGCGGCCAAGTCTCGTGGCGAGGCCATGGATCATGTGTTGCTGTACGGGCCTCCGGGGCTGGGGAAGACGACGCTGGCTAACATCATCGCAAACGAATTGGGAGTGCATTTCCAGCCGACGGCGGCGCCGCTGCTGCAGATCAAGGGCGACTTGACGGCGATCATTACGAACATGCAGGAGAAGCAGGTCCTGTTCATTGATGAAATCCACCGGCTGCAGCCGGTGCTCGAAGAGTTGCTGTATTCAGCCCTCGAAGACTACAAGCTCGACATCATTATTGGCCAGGGACCGTCGGCGCGCACGCACACTCTGGAAGTGAAGCCGTTTACTTTTGTGGGCGCGACAACGCGCGCGGGATTGATTTCGGCGCCGTTGCGTTCGCGTTTCGGCATTGTCTTGCGGCTGGAGTTTTATACCCCGGAAGATTTGCGGGTGATCGTGGGACGCTCGGCTGAGATCCTTGGCGTACAGATTGATGACGCCGGTGCCACGGAGATTGCCAGCCGTTCGCGCGGCACTCCGCGCATTGCGAACCGCCTGCTGCGGCGAGTGCGCGACTACGCGCAGGTGCGGGGCGCGGGCAAAATCGATTTACCTACGGCACAGGCGTCGCTGCAGATGCTGGAAGTGGATCAATACGGCTTCGACGAAGTCGACCGCAAACTCCTGCTTACGATTATCGAAAAATACCAGGGCGGCCCGGTAGGCTTGAGCACGCTGGCGGCAGTTCTGGCGGAAGAACCGGATGCCATCGAAGAAATTTACGAACCTTTCCTGATGCAGATTGGATTCCTGAACCGCACTCCGCGCGGGCGCGTAGCCACACAGCTGGCGTACGAGTATTTCAAAATTACACCGAGCCGGCGGCAAAGTTCCCTATTCTAAAAGGTATCCACAACCCTTACCCCTCAACGACGAAGCCTCTGTTTCGGAGTTCGTGACAAACATTTGTTTTTTGTTTCGTTAACCCGAATATAGTGTATCTTCCTCAGTTCCCCGTCGGGAGCGGGGACGCTTGAGTCTGGTTCTGGGGCGGCGGCGAGACAAGACGCATCTCGTGAAGTTAGCGATGTTGGCAGTGCTGCTGCCGACAGGCGCAGCCTCGGCGGCTTCGTGGTTCCAGTCGAAGGCAGATCAAAGCACCAATTCTGTTGTACAGAATGCTTCCTCCGGGCAAACGTCAAATTCACAGAACACTCAGACGACTCCGCAGAATCCACCTCCCCCGCCAGAGGCGAATCCCGCTCCGCCCGGAGAAAAGCCCGCACCGTCAAAGGAGACACCGCCGTCCTCGGAGCAGGAGCCGGAGCCGGCGATTAAGAATCCTGAGGTGCGGCCTGCCCAAAAGGCGGCAACCACGCCGACTCTTACCATTCCGCGCCTGGGCCGGGCGCCCGTGCTCGAAGATTTTCTAAGCATGAAGCCGGAAGGCCCGGCTGCGCAGCAGATGGCGAAAGTCACGGGCTTCGTGCAGCGCAATCCGCATGACGGCGCGAAAGCTTCGGAGAAGACCACGGCCTATCTCGGCTACGACCAGAAAAATCTTTATGTCGTATTCGTGTGCTTCGACGATCCGCAAAAGGTGCGGGCGCGCATGTCGAGCCGGGAAGACGTTTACGACGACGACGAAGTCGAAGTTATGCTGGATACGTTTCATGATCGACGCCGTGCCTATGCGTTCCAGACCACCCCTCTTGGCGTGCAGTGGGACGCCATCTGGAGCGAGGCCACGCGGGATGAGATCAGCGGCAATTTCGATACGTCCTTCGATACCGTTTGGGATTCGAAGGGAAAAGTTACCAGCCAGGGATTCGTAGTCTGGATGGCGATTCCCTTCAAGAGCCTGCGCTTTCCTTCGACCAAAGATCAGGAGTGGGGCATCATTCTGTATCGGGGAATCGTGCGCAAGAACGAAGATGCGTTCTGGCCGCGGATTTCCTACAAAGTTGCTGGCCGGCTGGGACAGGCGGCCACGCTTTTCGGTCTGGAAGGAATCTCGCCCGGGCGCAGCATCGAGCTGATTCCCTACGGAATCATGCGCGGCTTCCGCGGGCTCGACGAGCGCGATCCCTACGATCCCTATTTTCAAAATGCGGTGGCGCAGGGCCAGGCTGGAATGGACGCGAAGTTTGTGATCCACGATCACTTTGTAGTGGATCTAACCGCTAACCCTGACTTCAGTCAGGTGGAGTCGGAGGACCCGCAGATCACGGTCAATCAACGCTTCGAAGTGTATTTTCCCGAGAAGCGCCCGTTCTTTCTGGAGAATGAAGATTATTTCCGCACGCCGCTGGATTTGTTTTTCACGCGGAATATTCAGGATCTCTCGGCCGGCATTCGCCTCACCGGAAAAGAAGGACCCTATTCCGTCGGCCTGATGGCTACCGACGACCGCGCTCCGGGGCTGGCGGTGCCCAACTTCTGTCCCGCGACATCTCCGGTTTGTTCCGACACTCTCAGCGGGATTCGCTCGTATTTCACCATTGCGCGTGTGAGCCGCGACATCTTTAAGGAATCGAGTGTCGGCGCGATTTATACGGACTGGGAATGTCCCACAACCGGTGAGTTTAACCGCGTCGGTGGCCTCGATACGCGGTTAAAGTTCAATGCCAACTGGTCCTTGGACGGTCAGGCCGTAACCAGTTCGAGCAACCTGCTGGGCTTTAATACGACGAATCTGGAAACTACTTGCGAGTACAACCTGTACCCGTTCAGCTCCGGCAACGCCGGCAATAATAATTACTACGCCGGTCCGGCAGACAAGCTCGATCTGAAACGCGATGGCCTGCACTTTACTTACGAAGGAATTTACGACGACATCAGTCCCGGGTTTGTGACCGTGCCTGGATTCGTAAATCGGGTGGACATCCGCGAACTGTATCAAACCGCCGACTATCGTTTCCGCCCGAAAAAAGGCTGGGTGGTTGACTGGGGACCTTCCATCATCCAGCGCTATGTCTTCGATCACGAAGGAAATCGCCTGGACACCGATTATCAGCCTTATCTTGCGATCCAGGGCCGCGGCCAAACTGTCATCTATTTATTTCCGTACGAGGAATTACGCGAGCGTCTGCGGCCACAGGATTTTTGTTTTCTCGGTTTCTCCTGTGAGAACCCGAAGCAGGATTATCACGAGCACAGCAGCGGCGCATCCATCCAGACCAGCGTTCTTCCCGAGGTCACCGCGGCCGCCAGTTATCACTGGGGAGATGGCGCAAATTTCGTCGCGTCTCCCGGCGCTCCGCCACCCCTCGACGTTCCCTTTGTCGCGCGCCAGGATACGGCCACGGGCACGCTCACATTCCGTCCGCTGAAGCCGCTGAAAATTGAGAATACTTATCTCTTCGAGCGCCTTCGGGCTACGCATAACGAATATCTGCTGGCGCAGTCGCAGTTGCCCGGCACTCATATCGGCCAGGGCATTTTCAACGACCACATTGTGCGCAGTAAGTGGAACTGGCAATTTACGCCGCAACTTTCGTTGCGCGTGATTCTGCAATACAACTCGCTGCTGGCCAATACGCCGGGTAACACGATTTATCCGTATACCTATCTGCCGACCGAGAAAGAATTCAACGCCGATTTCCTGCTGACGTATCTGGTGCATCCCGGCACCGCAATTTACCTCGGCTACAACAGCGACTTGCAGAACCTTGACCATAATCTTGGGTTCGATCCGGCCGGCCTCGCGGGACTCTACACCGCAAAAGGTCTTATGAACGATAGCCGGCAGTTCTTCGTGAAGGTTTCGTATCTGTTTCGCTTTTAATCTATCCTGCTCGCGCAAACCTATAAGTGCGGGATAGTGCGTAGAGAGTTGAAACGACTCCGCCAGGGACGCCACTGTTTCTTCCTAACCACTCGGGACCTTCCACCCCATCCAATCCAACATCCACTCCCACGTGACCTCATGATCCCGATGCACCGGCGGCGCCGGCAAAGCCTGCGCAGGAAACTTCACCGCCTTCCCGCGATACGCCTCCACAAGCTGCTTGAACACGCGCCCTTGCTCTTTAACCTTCCCATCATTCGTCAACAGCCCCAAACTGTACTCCAGAGAGTTGAACTCAAACTTCCTATCCACGTCATGACTATCCCAATAAGTGAACCAGCTCGCACCCGACTCAATCGCCGCCAGCACCGCCTTCTCCAGCCACTCCGCCTGCTGTTTTTCATTCAGCGATTCAATGCACGTATTGAACTCCTCCGCCCACACCGGCTTTTGAGGATCTCCCGCATAAGCGCGAATCAGAGTTGCATTCGCCGCCAGCAGCTTGGTGCTCGGAGGATCCATCGGCCCTCCAAACTTCAGCGCCCCTGACCAGTATGGATAACAATGCATCGTCGGCATCGGCCTCGCCGCCAGCGCCTGCGGAGAAAACGTGGTCGACTCAAACCAGGGCACCTCATCCACTCCATTTACGTGAACGTGGTCCGGTGAAACTCTCTCCATCAGCGCAAACATTTTCGCCATCCACGCATCGCCCACGCTCGGTTCCGTGCTCCAGCAAGTATTGATCTCATTTCCAAAATCGAATCCGATGATGTTGTTCTTGTCCTTCATCACGCGCGCGAGTTGCCCGATGAAAATCTCCTGCGCGTTCCACATCGCCTCGTCCGCATAGAAGGCCGTTCCCGCCTTATTAAATGGAGGCAGGAAGAACCATCCGCTCAACTGTCCGGTCAGCGCCGTCACCACCGCATCCAACTTACGCTCGCCCATTAGCGTGAGCAGTTGATCGAGCCGTTCCAAATGCAGCGGGCTTACCCACTTCGGATTGGGTTGAAAATAAGGCCAGATCAGCAGAATGCGAAGATGGTCTGCGCCCAGCGCGGCAATCGCATCCAGGTCGCGCCGGATAGGGTCCGCGTCCCATTCATTCCAGCAGAACCACCAATTCTTCGACGGCGTATAGTTCACTCCAAAACGATGCCGGTCCAGCGCCAGGCTCCAGGCTCGTTGAACAGAACGTGAGTCATCGACTCTCGCCGCTCCCAGTCGGTTTGTGATTACGGATGCTCTGGCAGGAATCGCGCCTGACACCACCGCGCCCACTGCACTCGAAATAAAGTCACGTCGATTCATGATAGAGCGCCACTATACGCTCATCGGGAACTGGATCGATTGCATTGCAAAAGTGTCTTGTAAGCACTGCCAAGCGGGAAATTAAAACCGGAAATCCAAGGGGGGCTGATTCGGCGAAATTCAGCTATGACTATGGGCAATACAAAAGCAGAATTAAACAATGAGGCGCGACAACGGCCAGCCCTTGCGGGAGACTTTCTGGAATCGTTCAGCGCTTCAGTGAGTTGCCCATCATCAGCGCAAACAACAGCGGAAGGTAAATCACGGTCGCCTGCAGAACATGGCGAGCCAGCATCTTCGATCGGCCACTCTGGATCGGCATTTTTAAAAACGCCAGCCGCGCTCCGAAATAAAAAAGCGCAATCCCAAGAATGATCGCGCCCACCATATAGATTCTTCCCGCCATGCCGAAAACAGTGGGCAAAACGCTTAACGGAATCAAAATCAGCGAATACGCCAGGATGCGTCTCGCAGTCGACCGTCCATCTTCTTCCACTACCGGCAGCATGCGAATTCCACCCGCCGCATAGTCCTCGCGATAGAGCCACGCGATAGAGAAGAAATGCGGGAATTGCCACACGAATAAGATGGCAAACAAAATCAAAGTGCCCCACTCCAACTGCCCACGCGCCGCCGTCCAACCTAAAACTCCGGGCATAGCTCCAGGAAAAGCCCCAACGAACGTGCAGATCGGCGAGATTCGCTTCAAGGGGGTGTAAGCCGCCAAATAAACCAGTGAAGTCAGAAACGTCAGCAACCCGGTCAACGGGTTGCACAAAACAGCCAGATAGATCGACCCACCGAGCGTCGCCACCACACCGGCGGTCGTCGCGTGCAACAAACTCATTCGACCCGTAGGGAGCGGACGTTGCGCCGTACGCCGCATGTGCCCGTCCACTTTATATTCCATCACTTCATTCAGCGCCGCCGTACCGCTGGAAACCAGCCCGATGCCCAGAAGCGCATGAAAAAGTCCCCACGAGAGCGACGACACTCCGCCTTTTTGCGCCCCGAAATAATAGCCGCACCACGCCGTCATCACGATCAGCGTAGTGACGCGTGCTTTCATCAATTCGGCATAGTCGCGCAGCAGAGAAGTCGCCTGACTGCGAAGGATTGACATAGGTTGGGTCATCGTGCTCATGGGCGATCAGTGGTGTGGTTGTCGTACCGCGTTTGCTTGCACTCGATCGCTCGAATCATCATACCGTTGAAGGCGAATCGAGAAAAGCAAGCATGGTGGTCCCACAAAACCACCACATACCAAGAATTGCATAGGTACTCTGTTGGCCCTCGAAAGTCAAGTCAAAATCTGACTCGCATTCCGATACCAAGATAAAATTCGAGCGCTACAGCCGCGATTCTACTACGGAGTCGCGGCCACGGTGGATCCAGTAAAAATTTCTGGCGGATCAAAAAAACACTGATGCCACAAAGCGGCGTCCGACAACTTGCCGGCCTTCCACTGTTGCAGAGTCTCGAAAGTCGCGGCGATCATTCCCCCGTCAGCCGAATCAAAGATCAGAACAATCCCCGCCAACTCCTGCGTCCTCTGGGCTAGTTCGGGATAGTCCCTGTCCAGCACAGACTTAACAAATTCCAGCCTGAGCTGCGGACTCGACTCCTTCGCACCCTCATCCGTCTTTTCCACCGAGACAATTTTTACCCGCTTGCCGCGCAGCGGCGTCCAGTCTCCCGGAAACGGTGCCACTTCCTCCCGCGCAATGCGAAACATCTCCGCCGCCGGTGCCGCCGTGGGCGACGCTGCCGCGCTCGCTGGCGCGTCTCCATCCGGCACGCTATCCGGCATCTCCAGATTGTTGCGCCAGATCCATCCTCGCGACAGGCCTGAAATCCGCACATGCACCCAATCCCGGTTATAATCCAGCATCTCGAATTCATCGTGCACGCTGGCCAAAAACAACGTCTTGGCATTCAGACTGGCCGACGACACCACCGGCGTTCCTGACTTCTTCACCGCCACCAGATTCTTGGGATGCGTCTGATTTTTCAGAACTTCCTGCAAACCGTCCAGTTCGGTTTGCAGCGGACCGCCCTCCTCAACTTTCTTCGGTTCTTTCTGCTGAGGATTCTTTTCCTGATCCGCCAGACCGTGCCCCACTGACGATGAATAATTTCCGGTCACTTCGGGAAGCCTCGGCACCGGCGCCGAAATAGCTGGCTCCGATGAGGCTATCGACGAATCTCGCGATGGCGAATTTCCTGTGGGCGAGTTTCCTGACGGAGACTTTGTCGACGACGGTCCCGTCGCAGGCATTGAAGTCGAACTCGTCGCCGACGAAGCTGAAGCTGAAACCGATCCTCGCGTCGGCGATTCTGTTGGAAACGGCGTCGTCGCAGCCGGTGCAGGCCGGGCCGCGGGGGCTTTCGCCGTCGCCCTGGCCGCCGGCATCGGGCTAGGCTGCGCACTATTTTCTGCCAGTTGATCCGCGAGTTGGTCCAGCACATCGCCTTCAATCCGGCCATTCGAGGTCAGCAGCTGATATCCAGACTTAGCCGCAACCGGGTCGGCATACCACGCGGTAACCTCCACCACCACGCGCACCACCGAGCCGCCCCCAGGCGCAGAGCTCACTTGAAACTTCGATTCGTAATAGCCCCGCCGGTAGCGGTCCAGAGGATGATCGGCCGAGCTCGATATCGCGAAACCATCCAGTACGGGCAGCCGCCCGGCCGTTGGTATTTCCTGCAGCATTTTCTCAATGGTGGCTTTCGATTGAGGAAACGTCCGCTCGTAGCCATTGCCTTGCGCATAGCTTACCGGCGCACACGCAGCCGCCATCCCCAGCAACACTAACGAGAAAATTCCACGAAACACCGCGGGGCAAGGCCTCATGGCAAAAGCTCCAACTGGTCGCGCTCCATCCATCCGTGCTGCCCCTCGTGAGTCTCAATTCCGTACCAGTAAGGCGTCGATATCAGGATCAGCACCTCCGTTCCCGGAGTCAGCAACTGCAGCGTGCCCGCGGTGTGAAACGGCGCTGACTTCAGCGGAGCCCCCGGCTGTTTCACCAGACGCTCCACCTGTTTCTTAATATCCTTGATTTGCTCTTCCAACGTCTGCCCCACCGGGGCCGGGCGGTCGTTGGTTCCGACGCAGCCGGTGGCGGCGTCTGAACCGCATTGTCCGAAGCGCTTTCCACGTTGCTCGAACTGCTCCCAGCCGCTTGCGGAGCAGACTGCACGGAATTTTCAGCCACCGGCGTGTCTGCCGCGTCATTGCGCACCGCTAGATTCTGCTTCTTCGCCAGCGTTTCCTGGCGTTCCCTCTGGGCCTCGACATTCTGCGCTTTCATTACCTCGATGCTGTCGAGATGTTCGCGAATGTCTTTGTATTCCGCCGTTTCCACCGACCCGTTGGATTGGTGAACGGTGCGCCGGAAGTCTTCCTCGAACAGCGCATTGATGCGCAAGACCGTATTTTTTTTCCCTTGCGGCATCACCACGTATCGCACCACCAGGGTGCCTACATCTCCTGAATCTTTAAAATTCCGCGGATCGAGCGCTTCCGTACGCACTTTGTAGATAACTCTTCCCCCCTGATCCCAGGCCGGAAATATGGACGATGAATCGGCCGCCTTTGCTCCCGACACAAACTGGTCCTTGTTGTATTCCTTGGTTCCCCTGATCACCCCATTTTGCGCTACGTCTTCCACTACCTGTTGTACTTCCCCCTCCGGTAGCGGAATGTTTACGATCAGGCCTTCGCCATAGGAAATCTTGTCTTTGCCGCGGCCCGCGAGCGCTGTCGGAACCACTGACATAAGTAGCAAAAGAAGCACCGGGATCGATAAAACTGAGAAGTTGAGCCGCATCAACATTGGCCAGTCGCGTTGCGAGACGCCTGCACGTGCAGTCTTATACTTCATGCCCATCTTCACACTATCATCCGGTCTCGCCGAAGCCGATCTGCCACCCCGTTCCGATCCTAGCTTCGATCAAGCGGAAGAATTACCGAACAAGCCACTCGGTAACGTGATGCGTGAGCGCCAGCACCGGGCCATACGCAATGCTTACTAGTAACGAAACAGCAACCACAGGTGGAATTACGAACCATGTACGAACTCGCACTCGCCGCGCTTTGCATGCTTCATCCCAAGCAAGAAGACGCGCCACACGCTGGCTCAGAGAACCGGCCGCAAAGCCCATGGCGTAGCCCGGAAGAACTTCGACCCGAACCAACCGAGAAAGCTTGACCAAGGCTGCCGCCAGGTCGATGGCTTCACATTGATTCGAGATGGCAGCATCATCGGCGGCGAGCTCGGCGGATTCCGCCCAGGCCCTTTCCAGCTTGACCATGCCAGGGAAGGGACAACAACCGAAGATAAGCTTCTTCAAGTTGTCGTGAGATTTAATGTGCTCAAGCTCGTGTTTCAGCGCGATGCGGAGTTCGTTGTGACTTAACAGTGCAAGCGTAGATTCTGAAACCAATACTCTCGGACGGCAGACTCCCACGAGAGTCAGCGGAGGGGTCTCGCGGCGACACTGAAAAGTAGCGGTGAAGTCTGCGTTGGCGTTCAAAGGGAGTGCGCCTTCCAGCCAGCGAGTCGCCACTCGGGTAGTCCTGGTTTGGATTGCGATTGCGCGGGAACAGCCAAGGGCAATCCACAGGAGAGCGCAAACACTGAGTGCCAGCGGAATCGCGCCCATACCGTCACTGATCGCTCGCGACTCCAGCAACTGAAACGATGGCACCACCAAAGCGAATGTAACGATCACGGAAACCACAAGCGGGACAACCCGCAACGCGAAAAGTATCGTAGCCACGCTCTGTTGCGCCACCTGCAAAGGCTGCACGGGGCGCCATGCGACAGCCACCAGCGCCGACAATAGACAGTAGAGCACAACAAAACAACTAAGCGAAACGGCAATTTCACGCAGGGCAAACATTAGAGTTATTCCCGACTTTTTCCTTGTCCCCCAGTTCGCGGCGTTTGTTCTCGACCAGGCTTTGCAGATCGTCCAGCAGGTGCGCGTCATGGTCGCTGAGCGCTTCCACCAGATACGAAAGCGCGAGCGCGGAAGTGTCGCCCGAGTCCAACAATTGCCGGATGCTGTCCAGCGCCGTCACACGCTGTAATTCTTCGAAGGCGTGGCACGGAGTGTAACGGAACGCTTTGCCTTCGGCAACCCGGTCGAGTAGACCCTTCTTATACAGACGATCGACGGTCGTCATCACCGTTGTGTAAGCCTGATGGAATTCGCCGTCCGCAAGCAATTCGCGAACCGTGGCGCTCCCATGTCTCCAAAGCTTCCGCATCAGTCGCTGCTCGAACGGGCCCAGCTGTGGCCACACCTCAAGAGTTGAAACCAATCTCATAATTCCACCGCCCCAAGCCTATCGCCGCCAGAAAGGATACGATCTTATTGCGCGCGTTGCACTCCCCAATGAATGCAGTGCACTCCGTTCGGACTTGCCCGATCAATTTCCGAATAAAAGCGGCGCGCGGAATCTCAGTCTGTTTGGTGCCAAAGCGGCACGATTATAACACCCCTCCTGCGAGTTGCGTAGTACTAGTGCTCTAGTAGGAGACCAATTGGTCCACAACGCCTCGCAAGTCCTCTCAAAAAGCGCATCGCTGCGCAAGGCAGTATTTTTATCGTCCTGTCAATTTCGACGCTGGTGCTTGGCCCCGTACAATTCGTAGCCCGAAAGAACAGGCAGTGCCGTTGAAGGTTCATCCGCACCAACCCACCTCATGTGTTGCTTCTCCCGAGTCTCACGAGATCGCAAAGCTGACAGCCCGGACGCTAGTTTTCCCAGCTCGCTGCCTTCCGGCAAATTGACCCTTAAAAAAATTTTTAAAAAAGTGATTCAAACCACTTGAATTGTTTCTTACTACCGTAGTAGTATTCAACCCCGAAACGGTGGTACGGTCTAAATTCTCGTATGACTTCGGCGGAACATGCAGTAAATCAAGCGTTTCCGCCCAATTAAGTTAATGCTGTCTGTGACTTATTCGCTTTCTGAGGAAGTAGCCGGTTCAACAAAATTAGATCTTGATTTGAATCTGAGGAGTCCGGTCATGCACGTTATGAGCCGTTTGCGGATTCGCGGTTTCGCTACGTTTGCTCCCTCCCTCTCTGCAATTTCCCTAATCCTTCTCTTTCTCGTAATGACTTGCAGCCAGCGCGCGAACGCTTTTCCCGCATTCGCCCGAAGTACGGGCTGCGCTGCTCGGCTTGTCATGAGTCGTGGCCGATGCTGAACTACTTTGGCAAAAATTCAAAGACAACGGCTACCAACTCATGAACGACCGGGATGCCCCGATCTGGCAGAATCCCGGCTATTGGCCGGTCACCTTCCGCATCACGCCCATTTGGCACCGTGTAAGCACCGGCAAAGTTCCGGTCGACACGTATACGGCCGGAGGCACCACGCCCACCGGCTCTACGATCCAGCGTGTCACCACCTCCGGCTTCGACCTCAGCGGCCTCGACTTCCACACCGGCGGCACCCTCTATAAGAACATCTCGTTCTATGTGTTGCCGTCTTCCGACCCTACCGGCGCTTTCCATTTTGAAACCGTCATGGCTCGGCTCGACAACTTGTGCGGTAGTCCTGGCTGAACGTCAAGCTGGGCAAGTTCGAACTCGACAACCTGCTCTCGGAAAAACGCATCCTCACCCTGACCGGCAACGGCGGCATCTACCAGCTTTACCACTTCATCCCCCAGGGTGATGGCAACATCTTCGGTCAGATGGGAGACAACCAACTCGGCCTCGAAGTAATGGGCCACAACTACAACGACAGGTCGCGCTACTCGGCGGCTATCTTGAGTTCAAACGACGGTACCACGCAACTCCCGTACGGCAACTCTTATACCGGGTTCTTTACCGCCAGCCAGGCCTTTGACGCGGGCAGGGCTGGAGTGCAGCGCATCGGCGGCTACGCCATGGTAGGAGAAGCGCCCACCACGTGGCTTACTCAGACGGGACCAAGTCGCACGTTGCCTCTCCCTGGTGGCGGCATCGGCAACAAACCCTTCAGTCGCGAAGGTTTCGTCGGCTTGTTCTACTTCGGCCAGCATGCCGACCTTACGGTCGTTACTCAACATGGCGAAGACAATGTTTGGTTTGGGCAGGGCTATGGCGACCTCATCGACGGTGTCGCCACCGGCAACAACACAACCGGAACCACTCTTCCCGCCGGAGCACGATCACCCGTCTGGAACGGCGTCTTGTTCGAACC
>CAWEYI010000003.1:0-190015 GCA_963813205.1 uncultured Acidobacteriaceae bacterium
CGCCGAGTCGCAACTTTGATAAGAACAACGAGATGAGGAAAAGGCTGGCGGACCCAGACAAAGATCGCAGGTCCAGCGCAATTATCGAGCCCCAAAACAACGATCGGGAAGGGCACGACTTCAGTCGTGCCATAAAATCCGGAAATCAATTCCGGCTTTAGCCGCTGAGGTAAGCCTCTAGCCTCCACACCTCGCCAGGGCAGCAAAGTACTTCTAAATATCCAAATTCTTCACATCCAGCGCATTCTCTTCAATAAACTTCCGCCGCGCCTCCACATCCTCGCCCATGAGGGTAGTGAAGATGGTCTCGCATTCGGCAATGTCTTCCAGCTTTACCGATAGCAGAGTGCGCCGCTCCGGATCCATCGTCGTCTCCCACAACTGCGGAGCCGTCATCTCCCCCAGACCTTTATATCGCTGCACATCGTACCCGCGGCTACCTTCTTTTTTCACATATTCGAAAAGCTCGCGCGCCGTGGCTTTCTCGACCGGCTCAATCACAGCTCGATTCCTCGGCGCAGCCTTAGCGGTTTTCTTTCCGGACTTTCCGTCGGACTCACCCACCTCATCCGACTGTCGTCTTCCGCAACATCGCATTGCTATTCGCGGCACTCGCCTTGCTCACGGCTTCCACCACGAATGGCGGCTCCAGATAAGGCTCAATCTGTTTGAACTTCGAAATCAACTGCCTATACTCCGCGCTGGACACCAGTTCCCAGTTGATCACGTGCTCCGACCCCTGCGAGCTGACGAAACGCACTTCCCACAGATTGTGCTCTTCGTCAAAGACCGCGTTCACGCTCTTAAACTTCCGGTCTTTCTGCAGCCGCTTCAATTCTTTTTCCAGCTTCTCGATCTTCTTCGGCGGCGCTTTCTTATCGCCTTCGAAATCGGCATGCTTGGAAAGATCGAGCTTCGGCAGCAAGTTCGGTAACGCTTTCATCCCGCAGCCGCTTGTTTACCTTGTCGAAGAAGTTGAGATACTCCTTCAGCACGCTCATGAAGCGTGTCAGGTTCGCGCCCTCCAGCTTGGCCGCACCCTCGCCATAACGCACGATCAGCCCGTCCGCCGCGCGCTTGAGCATGACTTTGTCGAAAGCGTCATCATCTTTGATGTACTGCATCGACTTGCCTTTTTTGATCGAATACAGCGGCGGCTGCGCAATATAAATGTTATTGCGCTTGATCAGCTCCTGCATGTGCCGGAAAAAGAAAGTCAGCAGCAGGGTGCGGATGTGCGATCCATCCACGTCAGCATCGGTCATCAGAATGATTTTTCCATACCGAACTTTCGTAGGATCGAAATCATCCTTCGCAATGCCGGTGCCCAGCGCCGTAATCATGGCGCGAATTTCCTCGTGCGCCAGCATCTTGTCGTAGCGCGCTTTCTCTACGTTAAGAATTTTTCCCTTGAGCGGCAAAATCGCCTGGAAGCGGCGGTCGCGTCCCTGCTTGGCCGTCCCGCCTGCGGATTCACCTTCCACCAGAAACAATTCGCAACGGTTCGGGTCGCGCTCCGAACAATCCGCCAGCTTGCCCGGCAGCCCGCCGGAATCGAGCGCGCCTTTGCGCCGCGTTAGATCCCGCGCCTTGCGCGCCGCTTCGCGCGCCCGCGCCGCGTCCACGGCCTTGTTAATAATCTTCCGCGCCACAGTCGCGTTCTGTTCAAAGAACGCTCCCAGCCTCTCATTAATAAACGCTTGAACTACACCTGCGATGTCGGAATTTAGTTTGCCTTTGGTCTGTCCTTCGAACTGCGGCTGCGGCAGCTTCACGCTGATTACCGCGACTAATCCTTCGCGCACATCGTCGCCGGTCAGATTTTCTTTTACGTCTTTGAACAAGCCCATCTGCTGCCCGGCGTAATTAATCGTGCGCGTGAGCGCCATGCGAAAACCGGAGAGATGCGTGCCGCCATCAATCGTGTTGATGTTATTGGCGAAGCTGAAAACCGACTCCGAATATCCGTCGTTATATTGCAGGCCGATTTCCATGGCCACGCCACTGCGCTCGGCTTCCATGTAGATTGGCTTGTCGTGCAGCACTTGCTTGCCGCGATTCAGATGCTTGATGAATTCGGCGATGCCGCCGTTGTATTTGAAGTCCGCGTGCTTGGCCTCGCCCGTTTTGGCGTCGGTCGTGCGCTCGTCGGTCAACGTAATCGACAATCCTTTATTCAGGAAGGCGAGTTCGCGCAACCGCTGCGCCAGCGTGTCGTAGTTATATTCGGTCGCGGTGAAAATGCTGCGATCGGGCAGAAAGTGAACCTTTGTCCCGCGCCGCTTGGCTGCGCCCGCTTTTTTCATCTTGCTGGTCGGCTCGCCTTTGGAGTAGGTCTGCTCCCAGGTCGCGCCATCGCGCCAGATTTCGAGTTCCAGCTCTTCGCTCAGCGCGTTCACGCACGAAACGCCTACACCGTGCAATCCGCCAGAAACTTTGTACGTGGACGAATCAAATTTCCCGCCGGCGTGCAGAGTGGTCATCACCACCTGCGCGGCAGAAATTTTTTCGCCGTCGATATCCATATCGTCCACGGGGATGCCGCGCCCATCGTCGATCACCGTGATCGAGTTGTCGATGTGAATCGTGACTTCAATCTTGGTGGCGAAGCCGGCCAGCGCTTCGTCCACGGAATTGTCGACAACTTCATAGACGAGATGGTGCAGACCCAGATCGCCAGTCGATCCGATGTACATTGCGGGGCGTTTGCGCACCGCTTCCATCCCGCCGAGCACCTTGATGGAATCGGCGTTATAGTCGTTCTTGGCGCCGCCATTATTTCCAGCGATCGGTGTCAAGCTTCCGTTTTTCGGTTTAGGTTCTACGATGGGGGTGTTGATCTCTTTGGTGGCCATTCAACTCCATGGAGCACGCCCGATTTGTCTGGCAAACTTCCGACGAACGAAAGCTCCGATTGACTCACAAAAATCGCCCGCTGCGAGACCGAACTGCCTGCCTGCTCAACCGACCTCAAGTGATTGAAATTTAGTGTACTTAGGCCCGCTTGGCGACTATCAAATTATACCACGGAAAAGGCTCTCCCAGCGACCTTCGTGCGGCCCTGAATCCCTTCGGTAAACGCTGGTTTTACAAGGGTTTCTGCGGCTGGTTTGGCAACAGTCTTTGCTCTGACAAAGTTTAGGAAGAAATCGCTCCCACAGTTTCTTTTCCGGCACCTGGCCGACGTATCGGGTCATCTAACCCCCAGACCCTGATAAAATACCCGCACAGGAGTTATCAAGTCAGAATGGCCGTTCCCGTATCCCAGATGTGGACTGTGTCGAGCTATGTTCTTAAACAGAAGCTCGCCGGACGGAAGCAGTATCCGCTCGTGCTCATGCTCGAGCCTCTCTTCCGCTGCAACCTGGCCTGTGCCGGATGCGGCAAGATTCAGTACCCAGCCCACATCCTGAAGAAAGATCTCACTCCGGAAGAATGCTTCCGCGCCGTCGACGAGTGCGGAGCCCCGATGGTCTCGATCCCCGGCGGCGAGCCGCTGATGCATCCGCAGATCGGCGAGATCGTCGAAGGCCTGGTCGCACGCAAGAAATATATTTATCTGTGCACCAACGCTCTGCTGCTCAAAGAAAAGATTCATCTCTTTAAGCCGAGCAAATATTTGACTTTCAGCGTGCACCTCGACGGCCAGCGCGAAGAGCACGACTTAGCCGTCTGCCGCGAGGGCGGATACGACATTGCGGTCGATGCCATCAGGGAAGCTCTCAGCCGCGGCTTCCGCGTCACCACCAACACCACGCTGTTCGACGGCGCCGATCCCAAGTCCGTGCGCGCCTTCTTCGATGACATGATGGAGCTTGGCCTCGAAGGCATGATGCTTTCGCCGGGCTACTCCTACGACAAAGCTCCGGATCAAAAACATTTTCTCGGCCGCGCCCGAACTCGCCGCATGTTCCGTGCGATCCTGTCGAATCGCAAGAAGAACTGGCGCTTCAATCTGTCGCCGCTGTTCCTAGAATTTCTCATGGGCAAGCGAACGTATCCTTGCACTCCGTGGGGCATGCCGACCTACAATATTTTTGGATGGCAGAAGCCCTGCTACCTGCTGCAGGATGGCTACGCCGAAACTTTCGCCGAACTTCTCGCAACTACGAATTGGAGTAATTACGGCACTGAGTCCGGCAATCCCGCCTGCGCCAATTGCATGGTGCACAGCGGCTACGAGGCCTCCGCGGTAAACGCTACATTCAGCTCGCTGGGTGGATTTCTTGCCACGGTAAAAGCCACGCTGTTTACAGGATATCGAGACAAAGAAGCATTGCGACTATTGGACGAACCACAAGCCCCGGTTCACCCGCTTGTGCAAATTGCTGCGACCGACGATTCTCTGCAAGAAACCCGAGCGTGACGGTTCCTCTGTGAACCCCTGTGTTTAAGATTTTGAACTTGAATTAAGATCATGACAGGCAAAGCATCCGGCCACATCGATCACGAAGACGCGCAAGCCGCGCCGCACACCAGCGCCAATCCTGACACGCTGGAGCTTGCTCCCGGCGCCGTCCACGAAAAACTCGAAGGCTGGATTCCGCAACTCGCCACCGAGGAGGAAATCCGCGTCGCCCTGGAAAAAGCATTCGATTATCGCGGTGACGTCACCATCACCCGAAAAGACGGATCAAGAATCGAAGGTTATCTATTCGACCGCCGCAACGCCGCTACGCTGAAGGATTCTCTCGTGCGCCTCTATCCCAAAGACGCCAACGAAAAAATCGCGATCTCCTACGCCGACATCGCCGCTCTTGCTTTCACTGGACGCGACACAGCCGCCGGAAAAAGTTGGGAAGCCTGGATGAAAAAATATGCCGCGAAAAAAGCGGCCGGCGAAACCAACATCGCTCTCGAACCGGAACCATTAGACTGATTTCGCTCGCTCCCACGGCGGAGGAACCTTGACAGAGGCCATCCCCGCGGACTTCGCCGCCTGAACTCCCATTTCCGTATCCTCGAAAACCAGACACAATTCCGGCGACACGTTAAGCCTCGAAGCCGCCAGCAGAAATGCTTCTGGGTCCGGCTTGCTCTTTTTGTAATCCCCGGCACACACCAGCGTGTCGAATCGATCGAGCAACTTCAGCGCAATGAGCGATGCTGTTACAGATTCGCGCGTACTTCCCGAGACCACCGCGAACGGAATCTTTCCACCGGATTTCTCAATGTGTTCCATAACATCGGCGACAGGTTTGAGTTCCGGGAGCAGTTCGAAATAGAGTTCTTCCTTGCGATGCGCCACCGTCGATACGGGCATTTTGAGCCCGTGTCTCCGGTTCAGGCTGGAAATGATTTCCGCCACCGGAGCGCCTCCCCACTCATAAAAGAGCTTTTCCTCGAATTCACAATCCCATTCACCAAGCGCTTGCTTCCACGCGCGGTAATGCAGTGGCATGGAATCGGCGATGGTGCCGTCACAATCGAAAAGATAAGCTCTAAAAACGCCTTTGGGCAATTCAAGTTTCATGCTGGATGAATATTTTTGTAGCTCAGGTCAGCGTTCGTGCGATTTTGCAGAGGCAGCAAAACTCAATCCTGAAATCAACTGCTCAACCTCGTCCTCGGTGCCTCCGATAAAGGTAAACGACAATGCGTATCCCCGCGCCAGAATCACTAGCGTCGATTGCCGCATTACACGTGAGCCGACGTCCTTCTGAAAATCGCCGCGCACCAGCGTCTTGGCGCCGATCGCAAACTCATACGGCTCCTCCGCTACAGAGAAACCTTGCGCCTTGGCGATCTCCGTCAGCGGTCCGAAATACTGCGCCGCTTCTTTCAGTCCCGGGTACTGAGTCGTGCCCTCTGCCGCGATCAGAATCGACGAATTCACATCTTCGCCGCGCGCCGCCGGAGGCCGCGAAAATGCGGCCAACAGCACGCGACCAGTTTTGCCAGCCGGCGACGGATCCGGCTGCTCGTCATCGCCCTCGTTCATCTCCTCGGTTCGCAATACCCACCCCTGAGGAACCTTGCAGTTAAATCCGAAAGAAGCATTGCGGTATGTGCCATTGCCTACTGTTCCCAAATCCAAGTGCAGATTAGCGTCGGGCGCTGGTTTTCGCGGATGCGGCACCGAGGAAGAACTACCAGAGGGAGCAGCGGGCTGTTGTGCGCTAGCGAACGGAAGCGGCCAAGCCACGATCAGAAAAACGAAACCGAACAGCTGGGATGGAAAATCCATTATGTCGAAGTCGCAAGCGCGATGAGGCGCATGAGTATTTTGTGTGGCAAGGCTAGGGCACAGTGCGCCGCACGCTTTTCGCACTGGTGGATTTATATTCTGCCGGATACAGCACCACACAGCGATCGCGGCCCTCGCCGTCACTTTCCGTGCGCAGGTCCGCTTCATCGCGTAGCGCTAAGTGCACCATGCGCCGCTCCCGCGACGACATGGGAGCAAAGTGAAGAGGCACGCCGGTTTGCCGGACTTTCTCCGCTGCCACGCTCGCGGCCATTCGCAGTTCCTTCAAGCGCAACGAGCGCTGGTTCTTGCAGTCGAAAGAAATCTTCTCGTGCTCACCGGAAGGCAGGCGCAAAATTTCGAACGCCAGCAATTCCAGCGCGCGCAGAAGTTCGCCCCCACGATCCAGCAGCAGTGCTGAATCCGGACCGGAGAAATCCACATAGATCTCTGGCCTTTCCCACTCGCTCATCGCGGGAGGATCCACCACAATGCGGTACTTCAAATGAAGGCCGCCTAGATTGACGACCGCTTGTAAGAACTCGTTGATTCGATTCGCAGCAGCAACTTTATCCATAAGAAAGCTCTTAAGCTCTTACTTCTCTTTTTTCCTGGCGCGTTTTTCCATCATCTCGCGCATTTCGCGGCCCACCTTGGTTCGGTTCATGATGGCCTGTTGCGCCATCGAAATCAAATTGGTCTCCGCATAATATAAATTCAATCCCGCCGCAAAGTTGAAGAAGAGGAAGCCCATCATCAGCGGCATCATCCAGGTCATCATTTTCTGCTGCGCCGGATCCATGCCGGCCTGCGGCGTCATACGCTGCATGGCAAACATGCTCGCCACCATCAGTATCGGCAGAATGAAATAAGGATCGCGCGCGGAAAGATCGCTCACCCAGAGCCAGTGCGCATGGCGCAAATCGAGCGCCACGCCCAACATCCGGTAATATGCAATCAGGAAGGGAAACTGAATCAGCAGCGGCAGACAACCTCCCGCAGGATTCACTCCTTCTTTCTTGTAGAGCCCACTGATCTCCTCATTCATCGCCGCCTTGCGGGGATCGCGCAAACTGTACTTCTTATACTTTTCCTGAATCGATTTGATCTGCGGAGCGATGCGCTGCATCTTCAGCATCGACTTCATCTGCGTGATACGCAACGGCAGGAGTGCGACGGTAATGATGAGGGTTTGGATCACAATCGCCCAGCCCCAGTTCGGAACGATGTGCTTATAAGTCCACTTCAGCCAAAGGAAGAGCGGGCGCGAGATCAGCCCCCACCATCCGAAATCCACTGTGCCGCGCAGATCAGGATCGCCGTTCTTAATCGTCGGCACGTGCACCGCTTCGAGCGAAGACAATTCCTTCGGACCGACGTACATGCGCTCCGCGGTTGGTCCGCGAAGATCGCCAACCGCTGCACCGATGGCATCGACATTCACGGTTTCTTTAGAATCAGGCTTCTGCGGATCGCGCGGAACTTGCAACGAATTTCGCAGCGTCACCATCGCCGCGGTATCGGGATTGTCGGGAATGAAAATTGCGGTGAAATATTGATCGCCCGGTCCCGCCCACTCGAACGGTCCTTTTATAGTGTTGCCCCCGATGATGCTTTTAAAGGGCAAGCGTGAAATGTAGTTCGGGAAGAACACATACCCGCTGCGTTCGGTGGAGGCATCGTTGTGGTAATCGATGCGCGCCGCAGCATAGGAAGCCGCAGTTGACTGGTCGCCGAATCCCGAAGGCCACGCCGGCGCGGCAAATATTTCAGCGCCCTTATAAAGTACGGAGGTTTCTACGTTCAGAACATACGTGTGATCGAAATGGAAAGTTTTCCGGACCACCAAATCCTGGTCCGCGTACTCGAATGTGACTTCCGCTGGAGCAGCGAGATGCCCGTCTTTGGAAGCGACATAAAGCGCCGAACTCAATTTATTGCGCAGAGTCTCGTCGTAAGTCCACAGCGAAAGCGGATAACCGTACTTCTGCGCCGCGGCAGTATTCACCAGTTCCAACGGGCCATTCTGCGCGTCGTTATCGAACTTCTTCAGAATCCAGGATTTCACCTGAGCGCCGCGATTGGTGAATGTGATTTTATAAAGATCGTTCTCGACAACAGTTTCTGTTTCGGACGAGGACTGCTTGCTCGTGGCGGACTGCGGAAGTTTCGCGGGACTCACCGCGGCCATCGCAGCGGAAGGCGGTGCCACGGCCTGAGTGGGCTCTGGAGCGGATTGTTTCTGGGGCGGCGAGGCTGGAGCCTGCGGCAAATATTTCTTCAACAACGGCTGGAAAATAATGAGAACGACGAACGTCAGAAGGAACACGAGAAGCAGCCGCTTCTCCGCGCCGGGCTCTTGTTGAGGATTTTTAAAGTCGGCCAAATTTTATCTACCGTTCAAATTCTGGGTGCGCACGTGCCACATTGCTGTAAGGGTTCTGCGCTCTTCCCTCGCACCACCGGGTCATAACCCGCGCGGGCGAAAGGATGACAGCGCAGCACGCGGATTAAAGCCATCCATCCACCGCGCAGGGCGCCAAAACGCTCGACTGCCTCCATTGCATATTCGGAGCACGTCGGCACGTAACGGCAAGCGGGCGGAAACATGGGTGAGATTGCCCACTTATAAGCCCGCAACAATTGCAGCATGACGATTTTCGCGCAGTCCATCAATTCTCGCGTGGCGCAGCCGCCCCCGGCCGCGTCTTCCCTGGCAATTTCTGTTCCATCACTTCGAACGCCCGCTTCACTTCATTCAGTACGTCGGTGAAGTCAGCGGTCAACAATGACTTCTTCGGATTGATCACCACGTCAGCCGCAATCCCTGGCACCGGAAGTGACATGCGAACCGCTTCGCGCAGGCGTCGCTTCATGCGGTTGCGCACCACGGCTCCGCCCAGCGCGCGCCCCACCGTAAACCCCACGCGCAAGCCGCGTAACGACGGCGTTTTCGCCGTCATTCTTCCCGGCAGCTCGTCCACGTTGGCGTCGGGACGCGGCCAATAAAAAACCGTCATCGACGCGGAAAAATGCCGGCGGCCTTGTTTGTAAACGCGCTCGAAATCCGCGTGGCGCAAAAGCCGCGCCGCGCGCGGAAATCGTGCTGCCTTCTTTGGTGGCATTCTGGAATCGAGCCGGGTTACCAGCGCGGCATCCGCCGCCGTCTCCTCAGGCTGCAATAAGAGGCCAGGTCTCTCAACTATGAAAGTAAGCGGCACGAAAAAAGCTACTCGCGGAATCCGGGCTTTACTGACACCCGCTTCCGTCCCTTGGCGCGGCGGCGGGATATCACCTTTTTGCCGCCCTGGGTCTTCATGCGCGTGCGAAACCCATGCTTCTTGCTTCGCTTGCGCCGGTTCGGTTGGAATGTACGCTTGGGCATGAAAGATCGCTACTCCTGGTTCCGTCGACAGTGTTGAGGCAAACGGTAAGTATAAATGACGAAGTGCCGTAAGGGCAAAGGGACAGCGTTGAGCTTCTCGGATTTTCCCAGCAACTTCCGCCGTCGTTCTCCGCAACGCTGCGAAGTACGCTTCGCTTCAAATTCTAAACCGAGCGTGCTCCGAGGTTGGATATTGATTTTACGTTGCGCTGATTTAAGAGCCAGCCGGAATTTTGCATTTGTCGCTGCGGAAAATTTCAAATCCCACTTCACGCTTTGCACCGCGTGCGTTGCAGTTACATCCTCGACACTTGACAGGCGCGTGCCTTCGCGTTCTGAATGAGCGTGCACAAAAATTTGCGTTGAGATTTTTGTGCGACGAAAAAAGTTTCGTGCTACTATGCGGCACTGTTCGGGTTTAAGAAAATCTCATTCACCATGACAACCGCGCAAGGTACAAGAGGCGCATTCCGCAGTACACTAAGAGTTCCATCAGCAATTCGGTAAACGGCATTTTTTAACAGGCGCCCTCAGCCAGCCGCCGGGACGCCGCGGCGGGTATTTCATAAATTATGTCAGTCACAACAACGCTTTCCCCCAATCCGTGGATGCGCATTCTCGACGCGCTGGAAAAAAAGATTAACCGGCACTCCTACGACACCTGGCTGAAACCGACACGCTACAGCCACTCCAGCGGGGGAATTTTATTCGTCCGCGTGCCGACAGTGGAGTTCCGCCACGCCGGCGATAAATACGCCGATCTGATTCAGGAAGCCATCGACAACCTCGGCCTCGATTTCAACGACGTAAAGTTCGTCACTCCCGAGGACGATCCCGCGGCTACCGCGGTCCGCCACAACGGCGGCCTATCCGCGCCTCCGGCTGCCTCGGCTCCGTCGCAGGCACGCTTCGATTGGGATGGCGCGGCGCAATTGAATCCGCGCTACACCTTCGACGCATTCGTCATCGGCTCCGGCAATCAATTCGCGCATGCCGCGTGCCAGGCCGTGGCCGAGCGTCCTTCCAAAGCCTACAATCCGCTTTTCTTGTACGGCGGCGTCGGCATGGGCAAGACGCACCTGATGCAGGCCATCGGCCACGAAGTCAAAGCGCCGCCAGCCGCAAGCCGCCATCTGCTACGTATCCAGCGAGAAGTTCACCAATGACATGATCAACTCGCTGCGCTACGACAAGATGACCAGCTTCCGCGACAAATTCCGCGGCGTCGACGTTCTGCTGGTTGACGACATCCAGTTCCTCGCCGGCAAGGAGCGCACCCAGGAAGAATTCTTCCACACCTTCAACGCCCTGCACGACACCATGAAGCAGATCGTGATCGCCAGCGATCGCTCGCCAAAAGAATTGGCCGAGATTGAAGACCGTCTGCGCAGCCGCTTCGAGTGGGGATTGATCGCCGACATCCAGCCCCCCGACCTCGAAACCAAAGTCGCGATTCTGCAAAAGAAAGCTGAGCAGGAGAAAGTAACGCTGCCCACGGACGTGGCTCTTTACGTCGCACAAAATATCCGCTCCAACGTGCGCGAACTCGAAGGCGCTCTCATTCGGCTGGTGGCGCACTCGTCGTTGATCGGCGCCGAGATCACTCTGCCTTACGCGCAGCAGGTGCTGAAGAACTTTATCGACTCGCAAGCCCGCAAGGTCACCATCGAGTCGATTCAGAAAATGGTTGCGGAGCAATTCGGTCTGCGACTGGTCGAGATCAAAGCCAAAGATAACTCGCGGGCGATCGTCTACCCGCGCCAGATTGCCATGTATCTGGCCAAGCAGATGACGGAAGCGTCGCTGCCCGAGATCGGGCGCCAGTTCGGCGGAAAGCATCACACTACCGTTCTGCACTCGGTGGAGAAGATTGAAGAGGTTCGCAAGAACGACAAAGATTTGAACAGGTTGCTCAATAAACTGACTGAGCAATTGGGCGGTTAAACGCAGTAGTTTTTGGGTTTTGCACGGTGCAGCGCGGTCTTCCTTTCGTCCCTCTGTGAATGCGATGTGGAAGCTGTGCATGGCTCGGGCGAAACTGGAAATGCGGAAATCTTGTGGTAGGGTCTCCGCAAAGATCGGGACCGATTTCTCACACGAAGGGCTGGTCCCCAAAGTGGTGACAATAGGCCGGTTCATAAAGTTTTCCACTTCTCCGACTCGCCTACTGTTACTGCTGGTTTTATAGGTTTTGCATTTGATATAAGGGAAGTAATAAAAGTAGCACGCGGCAGGGGAGAAAAAGTCTATGCCGGTGGAAGCGGCCGTTGCGGTAGGGACGATGGAGATCACGGTCAGCAAAGTCGAATTGCTGCGCGAGTTGACCGCCACGCAAGGCGTGGTCGAGCGCAAGACCACGATTCCGATTCTGTCGAATTATTTATTCGAGGCTGCGGAGGGCAAACTGTCGCTCACCGCGACCGACCTCGATCTCAGCCTGCGTACTTCCTGCAATGCCAAAGTGAAGAAAGAAGGCTCCTGCACCATTCCCGCCCGCAAGCTGCACGACTACGTAAAGCTCCTGCCTGACGCCGATATCACCATCAAACTGCTGGATAACCACTGGGTCAGCATCCGCTGCGGGCGCTCCAATACGAAGATGGTCGGCATGGCGAAATCGAATTTCCCCAGCCTGCCTGCGTTTCCTACCGCAGGCGTGGTCAAGATTCCTGGGCAGGTATTGCGCGGTTTGATTGCCCGCACCGGCTTCGCCATCTCCAGCGAAGAATCGCGCTACACGCTGAATGGCGCGCTCATGCTGTTGAAGCCCGAATCCATCACCATGGTCGCAACCGACGGCCATCGCCTCGCGCATTGCGAGCGCGGTGGAGAAAAGTTCGAAGGCATTTCCGGCGAGATGAAAACCTTAGTCCCGAAGAAGGCGATGGACGAACTGAAATCCTTCTCGATTCCACCGACGCCGAGAACGTGGAGTTCGCCAAGGACGATTCCACTCTATTTTTCCGCATCGGATCGCGCCTGCTGACCTCGCGCCAACTTACCGGCCAGTTCCCCAACTTTGAAGCCGTCCTGCCCAAGGACAACAACAAGAGCATTGCTCTGAACAATTCCGACTTAAACTCCGCCATCCTCCGCGTAGCCCAATTCGCCGACGAACGCTCGCGCGCAGTCCGCCTGAAGCTGGAAAAAGGCGAAGTGAAAATCTCCGCATCGTCCACCGAAGCGGGCGAGTCCGAGGATTCCATCGAAGCCCCCTACGATGGCGAAACCCTTACCATCGGTTTCAACGCTCAGTATCTGGTTGATTTCCTCAAAGCGCCGGCACCGACGAAGTGCGCCTGGAATTGAAAGATTCGCAATCCGCCGGCCAGTTGCGTCCCGCCGAGGGCGACGATTACAAGTACCGCTATATCGTCATGCCCATGCGGATCTGAAGGTCGATGAAGCCGCCGGTTTCCTTCGTGAAGCTTAGTATCCTTCGTGGTTGAACATTCTTGTGTCGCTCATCCTTCTGCCGATCGTTCCCGGAACTGCGGCTCTTGACCTTACCCTCGTTCCTGTCATAATTGACGGCCAATCTTTTGGAAGGAGCTTCAAATGCTCGGTGGATTCAAGAAGTTCATCCTGCGCGGCAACGTAGTGGATATGGCCGTGGGCGTGGTCATCGGTGCGGCTTTCGGCGGAGTGGTCGCAGCATTGACTAAAGATTTGCTCACTCCCCTGATTGGGGCCCTCGTTGGCAAGCCAGATTTTTCCGCGCTCCATTTCGCTGTCAGGGGCACGCCTTTTCCGGTTGGGGACTTCATCAACGCCTGCGTCTCATTCTTCCTGATCGCCGCCGCAGTTTATTTCTTCGTAGTCTTGCCGGTAAATGCCCTGGTGGCACGAATGCACAAGGGCGAAAAACCGCCCGATCCCACCACGAAAAAATGTCCGGAATGCCTCAGCGAGATTCCGATCGACGCCCGACGCTGCGCCCACTGTACGCAGCCAGTCCTGGGACGCGCCGCGTAGCCGTCTTGGTGGGGCGAATGGGCCACTTTTCGCTTGCTAGCAGCGGCGAAGTCTTCGATTTTCATCCACAACATATCCACAGATCGGTGTCGCATTCCACTATTACCAACTCGATTCTGAATCGCCTTGCTGGCCCCGACGTGCGAAGAAATTCCACTTTCACGAATCCCGGCCTGGGTTCGGAGTCCTTCGGAAGGTGCTTCGCGAATTCCATCCCACCTCGTAACTTCGCAGATTCTTATTCGCCGAGATTCAGACTTACCACCCTGTGCATAAACTTTGCACCAAAAAAGAAGGGCGGCATGCAAAGGCCGCCCCTCAAGAATCAAAACGGAACTGTCTACCGGCCCGCTCTGGCCGCCGAAGTCATCATCCCGGCGATCTGCATCCCGTCAATCCGGGCCAGCACGTTCTCAATGCTCGCGCCCGTATCCGTGCATGCATCCACATAGGGATGCCGGCTTCCATCCGCGTGCATCACCAATACTGGCGTTTCCGCCTGAGCTTTTTTCACCATGTAAGGCAGATGGTGACGGTCATTGCGCGACAGGCTCGGCCCCAGAACCACCAGGTCGAAAGTTGCCTTTTGCAGCGCCTCGACCACAGCCTTGCGGCCTTCGGCTTTCAGCACCGTATGCCCGGCGTTCTCAAATGCCGCCGCCGGTCCCGCTTGCACTTCCGCATCGCCCTCACCGTAAAGGATTCTCAGCTTGGTTTTTGCCATTGCTCCCGTCCTGGCTCAGCGCGAGTCGCTCAGCACTGGCCACAGCAACGGTAGCAACCGATCCGCCCCCTGAGAACGTCACCGAAGACCAGCGACGAACGGACCGAAATGCTGATCCCGCTTAGAAAACCCCTTCCACTTGACACCATTCAGCGCTACACTTTCCCCCCGGGGGGTCTCTCATGTTCCGCTCACACTTCGTCGTCTTTGTTTCGTTTGTGCTAGCCGGAGTTTGCGCCGCACAAAAGTCGTCCGAGCCTTCGTCCACTGCCAGCTGTAATCTCGACGATGGACGCCAAGTTTACATCCGTTATAACCCAGTCACTGTCTCGAGAAACGATAAGCTATCGAACGGCAAGCCGTGGGAGCCCGGTGGCGCTCCAATGACTTTATTCACCGAAGCCCCGCTCACCTTTGGCGGCTCAACCATCCCAATTGGCGCCTACACCGTGTATCCCATTCCTGCGAAAGAGAAGTGGACTCTCGCCGTCAATAGGAATGTGACTCCCGGTTCTGCCTACGATGAAAAACAAGACATCGCCCGCGCACCCATAGAAACGGACCAGGTAAGCACGGCGTCGAATGACCTCGAGGTAGCCTTTGCTCACGTAGGCGACAAATGCACACTTCGTATCTATTTCGGTAAGAGCGCTTCGTTCGCTCCTTTTACCGCTCGATAGCGACGATCGCGTCTTGGAGCTGCCATCCTTAGGCCCGCGCTTTTGCGGGCCGAGAGAGCTGAAGAATTTCTTGCGCCGCCGTGTCACTCCATTGCATTTCGCCGGTAGAGATCCTAGACTTCCCGCATGAGGCCCAACCTCCCGTTTGTTTTCGCTTTGCTTCTCGTCGCAACCACCCTCCCCGCTCAAGTAACCCGGCAAACACAGCCCTCAAATACCACCGAAAATCTGCGCGGTGTGAGCGCCGTTTCGCAACAAGTCGCATGGGCTTCCGGAACTCACGGTATTTTCCTTCGAACTACCGACGGCGGCCGCTCCTGGATCTCCGGCCAAGTCCCCGACGCCGCTACCTCGATTTCCGCGGGGTAGTCGCCTTCTCCGCCGATGAGGCCTTCCTGATGTCGTCGGGACCGGGCGATCAATCCCGCATCTACCACACTTCTGACGCCGGCCAGCACTGGCATCTGGAATTCCGCAACACCAATCCCAAAGGCTTCTTCGATTCCATTGCTTTCTGGGATCACACCCACGGCATCGTTCTCGGCGATCCTATCCCCGATGCAACCGGCCAATTGAAATTCGAACTCCTGATGACGAACGATGGCCAATCCTGGACTCCTGTGCCGACCGCGCAGCTTCCGCCGGCGCTTGAAGGCGAAGGCGCCTTCGCCGCCAGCAATAGTTGTTTGTCGATCCTATCGAATGACCCCAACATCGCCAATGACCCCAACATCTGGTTCGCGACCGGCGGCAAAGTCGCACGCGTCTTCCACTCACCGGATCGTGGGGGCACGTGGCAAGTCTTCGACACTCCCATCCTCCACGGCCCCGACTCTGCCGGCATCTTTTCCATCGACTTTCGCGACCCGCTCCACGGCGTGATTGCCGGAGGGGACTACAAACATCCGGAACAGGACGGTCCCAACCTCGCGTTCACCAACGACGGCGGCAAGACGTGGACGCTCTCCAAAATTTTTCCGCAATCCTATTACTCTGCCGTTGCCTACGATCGCCGATCCTTGTCCTTGTCCTCGCGGGCCTCAACCACATCCCTGGACGATAACCAGGCACACATCCGCCTCTTCATCGTCTCCGGTAAGTCGATCTACGATTTCCGCTCACCGAACAACCCTACCCGCATCAGTCCACCCAAAAAGTCCGGCCTGCAATTCAACGCCGTGAGCCCGTACGCCGCTGGCGGAGTCCTGCTCGTGGGCCCCCACGGCTCCATCGCCACCGTCCCCTAAGCCGGGCGAGCGAGGTAGGCGACTGATGTGTTAACAGCCGCGTCGGCTGTCGGGCCTTGGCGAAGCCAGGCCGCGTGGGATGCCGGCCAAGTCAGTCGATGCGCTTTTTCCGCACCCCGAACCGGCTGCCAAACATCAAACCACCAGCCATGTTCCAAAGTTCCTCAACCGCGACGCCTCGATGGAGCAGATTTGGAGTACACTCCTAAGAACGTTTTGCCCTTATGTTCATCCCACACCCCAACCTGGCAGACAACGTTAACCACGCCATCGTGCAATCCGAAGTGGAAGGCGGCGTCTTCCTTCACGATCTTCCGCCCTCTACCATCCTGGAAATTCAAACTCTCCACCACTGCTATACCGCTGTTCTTCTCGGCGGGAGCGAAGCTCTGCTTTCCGGCCATCCCGAATTTTGCCCCAGCCCGGTCCAGGTCGCGATCGCCGGTTCCACCTGGGGAGGCTCCATGCTTAAGCTGCAATATGTCGGACGCGGTATGCATCTGGAATTTCGTCATCCCGAATACGCCATGCCCATCGTCACTTCACCGATCCAGGAAATCCGCGACTACCCTTCTGTGTAAACACTGTTCGCCGGTGTTGAAGGGTTTCAAGCTTTAGAATGACGCCCGCATTTGACGAGCGGCCCCCGGCCCCACTACCATTCCCCGAAGCCTCGAAGCCCATGCAGATCCATACCCGCGAAGTCAGCCACGTGACCATTGTCGATCTCAACGGCCGCATCACCCTGGGCGATGAAACCGGTAAGCTTCGCGATACCGTCCGCAACCTCATCGCCGCAGACAAGAAAAAAATCGTGCTCAACCTCGCGGATGTCGATTACATCGATTCCTCCGGTGTCGGCGAATTAGTCAGCAGCTTCACCGCTGTCCGCAATGCTGGCGGCGAACTCAAACTCCTTAACCTCACCAAAAAAGTGCAGGACGTACTGAACGTCACCAAACTCTACACCGTTTTCGACATCAAAGATGACGAATTTACCGCCGTGAAGTCCTTCGACTATTTCTTTGCCAAGTAGATTTTCCGCGAAGCTTTGACGTCGTCTTTTGCGCGAGGCAAAACATTGCGCGCAGCCTTGGCTGGCGCATCAGCTATATAGCACTTAGTTGAATTCATCACACAGAATCTATTATTCAAAGCCCCATTGCACAATGTGCTATAGAGGGCTATACTCCCGTGGTTCGTAATTTCAGCCGGAAGGATTACCCCCATGAAACTCACCCTCTCTCAGCGCATGTGGCAGGCTCTGTCTGCCGGATTACTTCTCACTCTGCTCTTCGCTATCGCCACGCCCAGCCTCGCTCGTGACAATCAAGCTCCCGATAATCGCGATCACGGACGCGATCAAAGCAAAATTCTTGCCGGCTATTTCGAGGAGTGGAGCATTTATGCCGCGAATTACAATATTGCCAATCTTCAGACCAACGGTGTCGCCGACAACATCTCGCATCTGATTTACGCCTTTGGCAATGTCGCGCCCACCACTGGCGCGCCCAATGCACAATGCCAGCTTGCCGATACCTGGGCCGACTATCAGACTCCCTATCTTCCGTCGGTGAACGGCCAGCCCTATGCCGGCCCTTTGTATGGGAACTTCGCCGCGCTGCTGCAGCTGAAGCAGCTTCACCCCAATCTGAAGATCATGATTTCTCTCGGCGGCTCATCCAGTACGAACGCAGCAGGTTTCGCCTATGCCGCCAGCACTCCCGCGCTGCGCTCGCAGCTGGCCGCTTCGTGCATCGATCTGTTTATTAACGGCAACATCGCTCCCGGCATTTCCGCCGCCGACTTGTTTGATGGCATCGATATCGACTGGGAGTTTCCCTCGGCGGCCGACAAGCACAATTTCACTTTGCTGCTGCGGGAGTTCCGCCAACAACTCGACGCTCTCGGCAGAACCAACCACCACCACTATCTGCTTAGCATCTTCGCGCCCGCAGGTTCGCAAAATTACTCCAACATCGAGCTGGCCAAAGTCGCAGCTCAACTCGATTTCTTCAATCTGCAGGGTTACGACTTGAACGGCACCTGGGAGACCGTCACCAACGATGCGGCTTCGCTCTTCGATTCGCGCCAGGATCCTAATGCTGGCCAGGGCCTCTACGACGATGCCGTGGTCAGCGCCTACCTCGAGGCCGGTGTGCCTGCCCGCCAGTTGGTGCTGGGCGTGCCGCTTTATGGATACGGCTGGACTGGCGTTCCCGACTCGAACGACGGCTTGTATCAGACATCGACCGGGCCGGCTCCCTCGCCCGCTGGCGATACTCTGGAAACCAATGGAGTCGCCACCTACCTTACTCTTGCAAGTCTGACCGGATTCGAGCACCACTACGATCCAAGAAGAGTTGCGCAATGGGCGTATGATCCCGCAACCCTGACTTTCTGGACGTATGACGATCCCTCGATCGCCTGGGCGAAGGCTCTCTACGTCGATATCCGCGTCCCCGGAGGTCTTGGCGGAGCCTTTATCTGGGCCTTCAAAGATGACGACACCAACGGCACCATGGTAAAAACTCTGGCGCGTGGCCTAGGCCGTCACTAAAGCGCTTACGGTCTGATCAAAGGGATGGACCGATACTGAATCGTGTAGGGCCGGGTCTGTGACCCGGCCCGCCGCGAATCGGCGCAAGCATGCCTTTTCAGTTCCGGGAGGATTCTGGAACGCAGTATTAGGTTTTCTTGCCGTACTCTTGGACTTTCCCGTCCACCGATACCGCCACGTACTTATGCGTCTCGGGATCCAGAAACTGCACCACCTGATGCTTTTCCCGCGCCAGCTTTCCCCATCGGCTCGGCTTCTCCGGATTCTGCTCAATCGCTTCCAGCAGCCGTCCGTTCATGCGAAATTGCGCCGTTCGCAGCCGCGCGTGGCCGACTTTTCGTACCGGAATCTTCTGATCCCCAAGCGACACCTGGTCTTCATCCATCAGCTGCGCCGCGACTGCGGCTAAAATTGTCGCCGAATCAGTCAAAGTATTCCCACTTTCCTCAGACAAACCTTCTTCATATCGGTGCAGCGCGGGTTAATGTTCATCGGTTATCCCACCATTTAACATTTAGATTCCCATTCCCTGGCAAGCCAAAGCGCGTTTAACGTTTCCCAAATTATGATAATTCGATCGAGAAGCGGCGCACCAAGTTAGTTAACCTCAGGCTGGCCCTCCCACTTGCCGCAATCCACAACACGTATGCGTTACAGTTTGGCGCGCAGACCGAGGCAAGTTCAGCGTCGCGCGTTCCACTATTACGAGTAAGCTTCCCCATAAGGGATGAACTAAAAAGGCGGCCCGATTGGCCGCCCGCAAAAAAAAGCCCTTGCTCCAGACAAGTTGCTCCCTACTATTTTCCTCGCAACATCTCGACCACGCGCTCATAATCATCCACAGTCGCGTACTCGATCACAATCTTGCCCTTGCCGTTGCGATCTTTAATTCTTACCCGCATCCCGAGCGTTCGCTCCATCTCGGTTTGCGCGGCGCGCACATTCGGATCCATCCATCGCGCTCCCCGAGCCTGTTTTTGCGGCTCGCCCGATCCTGGCTGACCTGGAATAAATCCATTCAGCCGTGCGACGCGGTCTTCGATCTCATCCCACTTCAAATGCTTGGTCACAACCTCCTGCGCGAGCTGCAGGATGTGCTCTTCATTCTGCAAGGCCAGGAGCTCGCGGCAATCGCTGAAACTCAGCCGTCCTGATACGAGATATCCCATCACCTCCTGCGGCAGGCGCAGCAATCGCATGTAATTCGCCACCGTCTCCCGCGACACGCCAATGCGCTCGGCAATCTGCGCCTGCGTCAGGTGAAACTCCTTGCTGAGCACGCGAAACGCCTCTGCCTGCTCGATCGGATTCAAATCCTCGCGCTGCACATTTTCGAGCACGGTCATCTCGGCCGCTTGCTGCGGAGAAAGTCTCCGCACCAGCGCCGGGATGGTTTGCTTCCCCGCCATCTTCGACGCGCGCAAGCGCCTCTCGCCCAGCACCAGAACATAGCGCCCAGCTTCTTCTGCCGGTCGCACCACCACCGGCTGCACCACGCCGTTTTCCCGGATCGAATCCGCCAGCTCTCCTAACATCTCTTCGTCAAACACATACCGCGTCTGGTAAGGATTTTTCTCGATTAGGTCCAGGTCCAGCATTGCGACCGTGTGCTGGCTTGACGTGAGCTGATTTGACGCGGGCTGCGCCGTGCGCGTCGCGATCTGTGTCGAAACGGCAGGTTCTACTTCAGTGGGGCCAGTCTCCTGAACCGAAGCCTGGCTCGGCACTCGAGGCGCAGGAGCCGTCACCGCTCTCGGTCCCGGCAACAAAGAAGCCAGCCCCCGTCCCAGCGCCTTCCGCTTCTCTACTACCTTCTCGTCTTTCTTTTCCGCCAGCGTGGTAGCCATCAGTCTTCCCCTGTGAGCCCCTGTGTCCTCTGTGGTTAATCCTTTTTTGCGATATATCGATGTACGTCAATATAATATATCGACGATCATCAATATACGTTATGCAGTTTTCGCGGCCTCTCCAGTTTCCATTGCCGCCAGATGCCGCCCCAACAACTCTTTGGCCAGCCGGATGTAACTCTCCGCGCCCTTGGACCGCGGATCGTAGACTAGCGCCGGCTTCCCATGGCTCGGAGCCTCCGCGAGGCGAATGTTTCGCGGCACCGTCGTGGCGCATAGCTTTTCGCCAAAGAACTTTTTCAGCTCGGCAATCACCTGCTGTGCCAGGTTGGTGCGTTCGTCCAGCATGGTGAGGACGACGCCTTCGATTTCAAGATGCGGATTCAACTCAGCCCGGATTCTTTCCACGGTATCGAGCAACTCGCTGATGCCCTCCAGCGCAAAGTATTCCGCCTGCATTGGAATCAAAACCGAGTCGGCAGCCACCAGCGCATTCAAGGTGAGCAGATCGAGCGCGGGAGGACAATCCAGCACAATGTAGTGAAACCGATCGCGAAGCGGAGCGATCGCATCCTTCAGCCGGTATTCACGGCGCTCCGCTTCTACCAACTCAATATTTGCCCCAATCAAATTCTTGTGCGACGGGATAATCCAAAGCTGCTCGAGTTCAGTGGCGGCCAGCGCCTCCTCGCACGAGGCGTCGCCCATGAGCAGGTGATAGCTGGAAACGCGTTCTGGATCCTTAGCCAGACCAAAGGCACTTGAGGCATTCGATTGCGGATCGCAATCAATGAGCAGAGTATTCACCTCAGCAGCGGCAAAGGATGCGGCCAGGTTGATGGCAGTCGTAGTCTTTCCCACGCCGCCCTTCTGATTGGCAACCGCGATAATGCGTCCCATAAGTTTTGGAGGAAGCTAGAGCTACCGCAGCATAATGCGGTTTATATTTCGAATGCAATGCAGAAGTGTGTGCAGAATGAAGAATTCAGTGCAAAACTCGTTCAATGTTCCGGTGGGAACATCTTTATCGCGTTCGTCACGGTTCCTGCGCAGGCGATTGCCGCCGTTGGAGCGGGTGTTCCGCCTGGAACATTGGGGGGAAGAAATAATTGTGTGTAATGTTCCTACCGGAACATTCCATATTTAATGGTCAAGCGCCGGTCACAGGACTAAACAGGTTATTTATAGTGTTTTCCCACTTAGTCCTATCCAAAGCGGAGATTAGTGGACGGGGAAGCCTGTTTGGACGCTGCAACCGAGGTGTGCTTCCCACCGTTTACGATTTAGGTTCGCCCGTTTCCCACCAAGAGAACGCGCGACTGCGAGAGCGGTACGGCAAGTGGCGCCTGCCAAATCGTCTCCCGAGCCGCCGAACGGACCGAATCCAGTTGCGAGGAACCAAGCAGCAGCGCCAGCCTCCCTTGGGGAGTCATTAGTCCGGCCGCGATCCGAAGCGCATGCGCAAAGTTCTCTACCGCGCGCAGCGTCACAGTGTCGTAAGTCTGGCCAACCTCTTCGCCACGAACATTCTGTATATCGATATCCGTCAATGTAAGAGCACGGCAAACTTCGCGCAGGAAGGTGGCCTTCTTATGATTTGATTCGATGAGCGTGAGTTGAATCTCCGGAGCCCACAGCTTTATGGGAATCCCGGGAAACCCGGCACCGGAGCCCAGGTCCGCGACTCGGACACGACCTCCCGCCTGAAAGGCGGAGGCCGCTTCCGGAAAGAGATACCGCGCGGCGAAAAGAGATTCGCCGAAGTGACGGGTAACAATTTCTTCCTCGTCGCGAATTGCAGTCAGATTGATGCGAGCATTCCAGTGCGTTAGTATATCGATGTACATCGATATATTTTGAAGTTGGGTTGCCGAGAGAACAGCAGGTTCCTCGCCGGATCTTCGATCCAACTCGGAATGACAAGCGCCTGACAGTGGCGAAAGGAAAGGCTGCAGCAATTCAACGATGCGGGCGGCTTGCATGCGCCCAGTCTACGGAAACTCTAATGTCACAAATTTGGCGGCTTTCGATCCGGTATTTGTGATGGTGTGCGAGTAATTGCCCGGCAGCCATTTCGAATCGCCGGACTTGAAGTGTCCCGCCATGGGGCCCTGGCCTTCCACGTCGCTGCGAATATCGAGGTCGGAAACCGCAACCAGAAGATGCGGTCCAATGTGGTGATACATGGGAACGACTCCACCGGGCTGGAGTTCAAACTCCGAAACGCGGATGCCGTCTTTGACGAACAAAATCTGCTCGGTACCGCCCTGCAGCACCTTGAGGCCGCGGTCTTCGTCCCAATGAGCGGAGGACTGGCGGAGAGATTCGTCCTGGAGAATTTCGATGGTCACGTTGCGAAAAGGCTGATCGGAAATATTGCGCGCGATGTGGGCGAAGCTGGCGGACGCGAAACCGGTTTGGCCGTCGACCAGCTTCACCGTCACTGGAGCCTTGTCTTTGACAGCGTTGATGATCTGGCCGTCGCCCAGGTTTACAGCAATGTAATCGTGGCGATGCCAGTGCATAAGCGTGTCTTGATGTGCCGCGACTTCGACGTCAAAAACACGAACAGATTGATTCTCTAACCTGAGGTGATGGTGAGATTCCGCGGTAATTTCCACTTCCGGGGCGGCCGCTTGCGCAGCCAGCAGCGCGCAGACCAGCATCAGGTGTTTCATGCGGGGCATTGTAGCACCGCTGCGCAACCCAGTACCGCTTTCCTCCGGAGGCCTTCTCGAGGGCTTTATCGGCGAAAATACCGAATCAGGTAGAGCACCAGCGTGACCAATATGCTCAGCAAAATCGAAGTGGCTAGCGGAAAATACACCGTGGTGTTCTTGCCGCGAAAAAGAAAATCGCCAGGCATACGGCCGATGGGAAGGTGCATGCGCCCCAGCAGCATGCACGCGAGGCCCGCAGCTACCAGGACTATGCCAAACACCACCAGCACTTTGCCGAGTTCAGCCATAGACCCATCTACTCTGGCGGACGCTAGCCGCACTAATTATCCCACGTTCCCCGGCTGCGCCTTAGCAATCCTCGGCGAACCCAGGTCTACTACGAATACTCTAAAGATGTAACGTATTGGTTTCTCGTCATCTTAAGTACTCGATTTCGCAACTAAGTTAAGCGTTGCATCGGTCTTCGTCCCCTTTCTCTGCGCCGCATCGTCTCGAGGTCAACATTTCCGAGGAGGTTTCGTCTTGCTATTTCGCAGAGCCTGGTTCTCGTTTCTCGTCTCTCCCATCCTATTCACACTATGCCTTCTCACTGCTGGAGCGCCCGGCGCATTCTCGCAGAACGTTCTCACCTATCACAACAATAACTCGCGTACCGGTCTTGATCCCTCCGAAGCAACGCTCACCCTCAGCAATGTGAATTCGACCTCGTTCGGAAAGTTGTTTACCCTGACGGCCGATGGCCGTGTCGATGGCGAGCCGCTGTATCTTTCGGCCGTGCCCATCCCTGGCAGCGGCACTCACAATCTCCTCGTCGTGGTAACGGAGAACGATTCCGTCTACGCCTTCGATGCCGATACTGGCAAGGTAATCTGGCGTGTCACAACTCTAAAATCTGGCGAGACTCCGTCGGACGATCGCGGCTGCAGCCAGGTGACCCCGCAGATCGGGATTACCTCGACGCCGGTGATCAGGCGGCCTACCGGATCAAACGGCGTGATTTACACAGTAGCCATGTCCAAAGATTCTTCCGGCAACTATCATCAGCGGCTGCACGCGCTCGACGCCACGACTGGCGACGAATTGTATAAGGGCCCCGTCGACATTGCGGCCAAGTACCCAGGCAATGGCGACAACAGTTCTGGTGGATACGTGGTTTTCGATCCTGCGCAATATGAAGAACGCTCCGGATTGCTTCAAGTCGGCAACACGATTTATTTAGCCTGGACCTCGCATTGCGATATCCGACCCTATACCGGATGGATCATGGGTTACAACGCGACGACCCTGGCGCAGAGCACGGTGCTGAACGTCACTCCGAACGGCAATGAAGGCGCGATTTGGGGATCGGGTGCGGGACTGACTGCGGATGATTCGAGCAACATTTTTTTCCTGGACGCGAACGGCACCTTCGACACCACTCTGAATTCCAGCGGCTTTCCCAGCAGCGGCGACTACGGCAACGCGTTCATGAGACTGGCCACCAAGAGTGGTCTCGCCGTCACCGACTATTTCGAAATGGATAACGGCGTAAGCGAAAGCGATAGCGACACGGACCTGGGTTCGGGCGGAGCTTTGTTATTGCCGGCAATGAAAGATTCTACCGGCGCCACCTGGGACCTGGCGGTGGGTGCGGGCAAAGATACAAACCTTTACGTCGTGAATCGCAGCTCGATGGGCAAGTTCAATGCTGGTAGCAACAAAATTTACCAGGAACTTGCCGGCGTGCTGCCCGGAGGCCTGTGGTCAATGCCAGCTTTCTGGAGCGGCCGGCTTTACTTTGGACCGGTGGGGCAGCCCATTCTTGAATTTCAATTTAAGCAAGCCAAGCTCGCGACCGCCGCGATTGCGAAGACCATCAACACCTTCGGCTATCCCGGAGCTACTCCAAGCATTTCCTGTAACCAGGGTTCCAACCCAATCGTGTGGGCGGTCGAGAACACAAATCCCGCAGTGCTGTATGCCTACAAAGCGACAACTCTGGTCGAGCTTTACAACAGCAATCAAGCTGCGGACGGACGCGATCACTTTGGTGCGGGTAATAAGTTCATTACTCCGATGATTGCCAACGGCAAAGTCTATGTCGGGACGACCACTGGAGTGGGAGTGTTCGGACTGCTCACTGACAAAGCGGATGCGCGGGAGACTCCGGCTGGAATCGGCGCGGCAAGTTCGAAGCCGGCCTCTGAAAAAGTAACCAGTTCCCGGTCGAACAGGGAAGCGGTTCCATAAGCAGGTAAATTCCATGAACGATTTCTCGGGAGGCTACCTTGGCTCCTTGGATCCTTTTCCCCAACCGGAAAGGAGCCTTTTCAGCGTCCGTTTGGAAACGGAGCCCGGCAAGGCTAAACTGCAGTCGGACCATGTCGGCAACGGATCAACTCGGATTTCGGTTCCAGCCCCCGGAGCGGCGCGTTTGGACGGTGCGTGCTCTGGTCGCGGCGGTGCGCACGCATGTCGAGCGGGAGTATTCCGATGCCTGGGTCGAGGGCGAAATCTCAAATTTTCGCGCGCCCGATTCCGGACACCTTTATTTCACCCTCAAAGATGGGAACGCGCAGATCCGGGTGGTGATGTTTCGCTCGGCGGCGCGGCTGCTGCGATTTCGTCCAGGAGATGGAATGCAGGTGGTGGTGCGCGGCCGCGTCACAATTTACGACGATCGCGGCGAGTTGCAAATCGCCGCGGAGTATATCGAGCCCAAGGGTGCGGGCGGTTTGCAGATTGCCTTTGAGCAACTGAAAGCCAAGCTGGAAGCGGAAGGATTATTCGCGGCCGACCGGAAGAAAGCAATTCCGACCTTACCCGCACGCATCGGAATTGTAACCTCACCACAAGCGGCCGCCCTGCGCGACATTCTGAACATTCTGCAGCGACGGCATCACACGGCGAACGCGGTGATCTATCCGGCGCAAGTGCAGGGAGACACGGCAGCCGCAGAAGTTGCAGCCGGCATCCGTTATTTCAACTCCAGCCGCAGCGTGGAAGTGATCATTGTGGCCCGCGGCGGAGGGTCGGCGGAAGATTTGGCGGCGTTCAACGATGAGAGGCTGGCACGAGCCGTTTCCGCATCAGAGATTCCTGTAATTTCAGCCGTGGGCCACGAGACCGACTTCACCATCGTTGATTTTGTCGCCGACTTGCGCGCTCCCACGCCTTCGGCCGCAGCTGAACTTGTGATTCGCTCCCGCCTAGATGTAGAGAATCAGGCGGAAGCGGTACGCGAGCGGCTGGTGCGAGCCATGGAGCGCCGTCTGCTGGAAGCTCGCCACGCTTTGATCGAGCGGGCGCAGCATGGCGCATTTGCCCGCATGATGGACCTGATCCGGCAGCGCCAGCAAAAACTGGACGATCTCAGTTACCGGCTGGAGCGCGGCGAGCGCCAAATGCTCGAGCAATTACGCCGGCGCTGGGAAACCGTATCGGCGACCGTGCGCCATTACGACTTGAGGCGTGTGTTGGCGGGCATTCGAGCCGAGCTTGACGCGGGGACTTCCGCCATGGCCGCCGCCATGCGAAATCAACTCCTGCAGAATAAAGTTCGCCTCGAGCGCATGGGCAGGGCGCTGGAGACACTTTCCCCTTTGGCGGTTCTGCAACGCGGCTATGCTTTGATCTTTGACGCCACCGGACATCTGCTAAAGGACGCGGGACAGGTAAATCCCGGCGACACGATTCGCGCACGCCTGGCGCAGGGCGAGATTCGAGCTGCGGTGACGGCACCCCAAGCAGACGGTAGCAACTCGGAATAGCAATAAACCCTAAAGCAGCAAAACCTTCGAAATGGTAGAGCCGGTTCGCGACTGCATTAGAATGTAGAGTTCTCATGGTTTAGAAGCTCAGCAGATGAGGAGATCCGGTGACGCAACTGATGGCGCCATGGTCGAGAGTGTCATTTGCAGTGCTCGACATTCTGCTGGTGGCGCTGATCATCTACGAAGTGCTGGTGATGATCCGGGGAACTCGCGCCGCACCCATGCTGGCCGGATTAGCCGCAGTAGCAGTGGCGTTTTATCTGGCGCGGATCGGCGAGCTCGTCACATTGAACTGGCTGGTCAGCCACTTGCTGCCCTACATCGTGTTTGCGTTGATCGTAGTTTTTCAGTCGGAGATCAGGCACATGTTGTCCGACGTAGGCAGGCGAGTGAGTTTCCTGCGTGCGGCCGCGGTAGAAGGCGACTCGTACGATGACATCGTGCTGGCGGCGAATTTATTTTCGCAGCATCAGACCGGCGCGCTGATCGTGATTGAGCGCGAGATCGGATTGCGCACCTACATCGAGAGTGGCGTCGCCATGGATGCGAAACTTTCCTACGATCTGCTGGCGACGATTTTTCGCCCCAGCGCTCCACTGCACGATGGCGCGGTGATCATTCAGAAAGACCGCCTGGCCGCGGCAGCCTGCTTCTTGCCGCTGTCGATGAATCCTGTGCTCTCCACTCAGATGGGAACCCGCCATCGCGCAGGCATTGGAATCACCGAAGAGACGGATGCGATTGCCGTGATTGTCTCGGAAGAAACGGGCGCCATCAGCATGGCCGTGGGAGGAAAGATCGATCGAGATCTCACGGCGGAACAACTGCGCGAGCACCTGGGCAACGAATTGCGCCGCTATATGGCGCCCGTGGCGCTGCCCACCGTGGTAGTGCAGAACGAGGAATCGGATGCAGCTTTGCGGGCGGGCGCGCAAATCGGCGCCGATGGCGATTCAGATTCGGAAATGGAGCGCCCGCTGTGACGAAATTCCTGAAGCGTTGGGTGCTGCACAATTTATGGCTGAAAGTTTTATCTCTGCTGATCGCGACAGGATTGTGGCTGGCGGTTGCCCCCGATCAGGAACCGGCGGAAGTCGCAGTGCGCGTGCCCATTGAGTTTCGCCACGTACCGCCGCATCTTGAAATCAGCTCGGTAACTATTCCCGAGGCGCAGATCCGGGTGCGCGGTCCCGAGCGTATGATCCGGGAACTGCGCTCTACCGACATCCATGCGGAACTGGAATTGGCGGACGCAAAGCCCGGCGAGCGCACCTTCGATTTAACAGCGCAACAGATTCGGCATCAGCGCGACCTGCATGTGGTGCAAGTCGTCCCCGGCCAGGTGCATCTCAGTTTTGATGTTCGCCTCACGCGCGAGGTCGATATCCATGCGCGCGTAACCGGCAATTTCGTCGCGGGGACTGAGATTGCCAAGGTACTGGTCGATCCCGAGCGTATCACCATCACCGGACCCAAGCAGCATGTTGAGATGATGGATGCGGCCACCACCGATCCGGTCGACGCTTCGGGAACTCGCACCCAGGCTACATTCGTAACCAACGTGTACGTTGCGGACCCGCTGGTGCAGGTGGTGCAACCGACCCCGGTGCGAGTGACAGTGATCATGGGAAAAACTACGCCCGTAAGCAGCGGGCATTGATCTGCTAATGTCGCAATTGCAAGGCATCATCCTCGACCGATTTTAGATTCGCGCTTCGACTTTTTTGCATCCGCACAATTTATGAACTCTCAGACACGACAGTTGTTTGGCACGGACGGGATACGCGGCGTAGCGGGCGAGTTTCCGCTCACTACGGAAAGCACATACTTGATCGGGCGCGCGCTGGGACATGATCTGATTCGCACGGCAGGGAAGGCGCAGGCGTTGATCGGCCAGGATACGCGGGAGTCGAGCGCCTGGATTGCCGACCGCGTGGCTGCGGGAATGGCGGCCGTGGGCGTGGTTGTGCACAGTGCAGGCATAATTACGACTCCTGGAGTTGCATATCTGGCGCGGTCGCGAGGATTTGCGGCAGGAGTGGTGATTTCTGCTTCGCACAATCCCTGGACCGACAATGGCATCAAGGTTTTTTCCGGAGACGGATTCAAGCTCACGGATGCGCGCGAACTGGGGATTGAAAAAGAAATCTTCGCGCTGCTGGGAAAACCGGGTGTGGCGGACGATACCGCGTTGCGGATTGCCGGACCATCTCTGCCCGGCGAGACAGCGCTTCGCAAGGCCTACATCGAGTCATTGGCGGGCAGCGTGTCGTCTGATCTGAGTGGCTTGCGCGTGCTGGTGGACTGCGCCAATGGCGCGGCCACGGCTGAAGCCCCGGAATTATTTCGCAGCTTGCGCACCCAGGCGACCTTCACTCACGTGACGCCGGACGGAAGAAACATCAACGAAGGCTGCGGCGCGCTTCATCCGGAGACGTTGGGCAAAACCGTCGCGGAATCAGGCGGCAAGTTCGATCTCGGCGTAACTTTTGACGGCGACGCCGACCGCGCTCTTTTTTGCGACTCCCAGGGCCGGGTGGTAAATGGCGACGGCGTATTGCTGCTCACGGCGCGGGATTTGAAAGCCCACGGAAGGTTATCGGGGAATCTTGTCGTCGCAACCACCATGTCGAACATGGGGGTAGAGATCGCGCTGAAGAAAGCCGGAATTCGCATGTTGCGGGCGAACGTCGGAGACAAATATGTTCTCGAGGAAATGCTGAAGACCGGCGCAGCTCTGGGCGGAGAACAGTCCGGGCATATTATTTTCCGCGATGGCGACGCAACTACCGGCGACGGTCTGCTGACCGCGCTGCGCGTGATGGATGTGATCGTGCGTAGCGGAAGCTCGCTGGCAGATCTGGTGAGTGATCTGAAAGTGTTTCCGCAAAAGATCCAAAATGTCCGCGTGCGGGAGAAGATTCCATTCGCGCAGGTGCCTGAGGTACAACGCTCCATCGAAGCGGCCGAGCGCGAGCTGGATGGAAACGGGCGCGTTGTGGTGCGCTACTCAGGCACCGAAGCACTGGCCCGCGTGATGGTGGAAGCGGAGTCGGAAGAGAAGATGCGCGCCATAACAGCAGGAATTGCGGGAGAGATTCAGAAGGCGCTGGGCGTGTAGCAGTAGTTCGTATCATTCAAATATCGGCAACATTCTTGCCAGCACCTCGTCCACGATTGCGGCTGGAATGCTTTCGAGCTTTTTGCCGCCGCGTGCGGCGAGATCGAGAGCGCGGGGATGGTCGCAGCGGATAATCCCCGTCGTTTTGATTCCGCTTCCTGTTAAGGAAACGGCAAAACCCGCCATACGCGCGAAATTTCCGCCGCTCGTGATGGGCAGAACTACTGGCACTTTGGTGACTCGATTGAAGGGCTCCGGGGAAACGATCAGAACCGGGCGGCGGCCCCTTTGCTCATGGCCCGATGTAGGGTCGAGACTGACGAGCCAGATTTCGCCGCGATTCATCACTTGCTGGACCGCTCGTTCCGCTCTGCGTTCCATCAAATTAGCTCGCCGCCGACGGGCTTGCTATCGAGCCATCCCCGTTCTTCCTTCGCGCCTAGTTTCGAGCGCCGTACCTTAGAATTGCATTGTGCCAGCAGTTCATCCAGAGTGTAACGACGACGAGGCCGTGCCACGACCACGAGGCGTCCGCTCTCGACTGCGATGCCGACCTTGGCGCCAGGCTGCAATTCCAGAACGTCGAGCAGCGCGGGCGGCACAGCCAACATGACCGAGCCTCCGACCTTGCGCAAGTTCGTGGTGTGCACGGCAATTCTCCTTAGTTATACTCTAGTATAACATTAAAAGCGACAATCTAACAGAGGGGGCTTTCTCAGGATGCTCGTGAACACGGCCGACGATTGCTAGTGATCGCTAAATTTTTCGTTTCGCGTCAAGATATACAAAAACCTAATCCAAGTCTCTCCAATTAGGCCCCACACCCATTTCCACCAGCAACGGCACTGCCAGGGCATGAACCCTTTCCATTTGTTCACGAACTAGAGTTTGCATGGTGTCCACTTCTCTCTCCGGGACTTCGAAAACCAGTTCGTCGTGAACTTGCAAAGTCATCCGCGATTTTAAATCGCGCCCGCGCAGAGCAGTGTCGATGCGGATCATCGCTACTTTGATCAAATCTGCGGCTGTCCCTTGCAGCGGCGTGTTCACCGCAGTGCGTTCGGCAAAGCCACGCTGGTTCGAGTTTTTGCTGTTGATGTCAGGGATGGGCCGGACGCGCCCGAAGAGAGTTTTTACTTTCAGATCGCGGCGCGCCTCTTCGAGAGTTTTGTCGATGAAGCTGCGGACGCCGCTGTATTTCTCGAAGTAAGCCGCGATAAATTGTTTCGCCTCAGAGGGCTCGATGCCAAGATTTTGCGATAGCCCGAAAGGCGAGAGGCCGTACACGATTCCGAAATTGACAACTTTGGCCTGGCGCCGGTGATCCGGAGTGACCATCAGCGGCGGAACTCCAAAGACCTGTGAAGCAGTCAGAGTATGAATGTCATCGCCGCGACGGTATGCTTCCACCAGCAGCGGATCGCGCGAGAAATGCGCAAGCAAGCGAAGCTCGATCTGCGAGTAATCGGCAGTAAGCAAAACATGACCAGGCTCGGCGATAAAAGCCGCGCGAATGCCGCGTCCCAGTTCAGTGCGGATGGGAATGTTTTGCAGGTTCGGATTCGCCGACGATAGCCGCCCCGTCGCGGTTCCAGTTTGCCCGAAGGTCGTATGCAGGCGTCTGGTAAGGGGATTGATGAGCGCCGGCAGCGTGTCGACATACGTGGACTTGAGCTTAGTGAGCTGGCGGTAATCAAGCACCATGCGAGCGATTGGGTAATCCTCGGCAAGAGTTTCAAGAACATCCACCGCAGTAGAGATGGTGCGGCCCTTGCCGTACTTTACCGGCTTCGGAAGATTCAGTTTGTTGAACAGAACATCGCCGAGCTGTCGCGGAGAGCCGATATTAAATTCAGTGCCGGCGATCTGTTGAATCTCTTTTGCTTTGATTCCGATCTCGCGCTCGAGTTCGGTCGACATTTGTGCCAGCGCAGCCGTGTCGATCTTTACTCCCGCCTGCTCCATGCGGGCCAAAACCGGAACCAGCGGGAGGTCAATTTCTTCATAGAGTTTTGTGAGTCCCCCCTGTTTTATTTCTTCGCGAAAAGCAGAAGCAAGCCTGCCTGTGATATCTGCGGCTTCCGCAAGATCGCCGCCTAGCTTGAGATTAAAGCGGCGCAGAGCAACATCCGGCAATCGGTGCGAAGAGTAGGTCGGATCAAGCAAATAGGAATACAGCATGGGATCGTGTTGCACGCCGTTCACACGGATGCTCTGAGAATCGAGCGCGTGAATGGCCGCTTTGTAGTCGTGAATTGTTTTAGGCGTACTCGCATCGGCCAGGATGGCTCGAAGTTTCGCGGCCGCGCCGCCGGAATCCAACTTAACGATGGCAGCGGAGCCAGCGGCACCAGAGATGGCGATACGGTGCGAAACAGTTTCTGGCGCCGATGGCACAGCCTCAGCAGAGCCATCCGTTAAAGGAAGCATCGCATCCTGCGGTTCCTCCTCAACGACTTCTTCATCGGCGACTGGCAGCGATTCTGCCTTATCCAGTTCCACCGCGACGGCTAGCGAAGCTCCTGGCGCGATAGAAGCGAGAACAGTCTCTACCTCCGCGACAGATTGCGCCTCGGTATAATGAGTTTCCGCGATCTGAACTTCCGGAAGTAATTCCTTCAACAGCGAAGTAAATTCCAGTTCGGTAAAGAGCTGGCGCAGTAAAATCAAGTCTGGCTCGCCGGCGCGCATGGCCTCGACATCGAATTCCACTGGAACGTTCGTGTCGATGGTCGCCATGCTCTTGCTGAACAGAACGACGTCGCGATTGTTGAGCAGCGATTCGCGATAAGTTTTCTTTTCCACTTCGGCGGCGCGGTCAAGCGCCGCTTCCACGCTGCCGAAACGCTTGATAATCTCGACCGAACCTTTATCGCCGATGCCCGGGGCTCCGGGAATATTGTCGATGGTATCGCCACGCAGCGCCATCACATCGATCACCCGCTCCGGCGGCACTCCCAGAATTTCTTCCACTTTGGCCGCATCGCAGATCAGATTATCTTTTGGAGGATTCAGAATCTGAACATCCTCGTTGACCAGTTGCATCATGTCCTTGTCACTGGAGACGACATAGACGCAATACGAATCGGCGGCCGCTTTGCGGGCCAGCGTGCCGATCACATCGTCAGCCTCGAAACCGGCCAATTCGAGGATCGGAATGCGGTAGGCCTCAAGCGTGCGCCGAATGTAAGGAATCTGCTGCGCCAGATCTTCCGGCATTGCGGCGCGGTTGGCCTTGTAGCCTTTGTATTCGATCTCAGTAAATGTCTGCGTCTTGATATCGAATTTGTGAACGCTGGTAATCGATTCCGCTTGCGTGTCGCGAAAAGTCTTGGCGGCAACGTCGAAGACGGCGGCGAGATAAGCGGGAGAAAAATCTTCGCGCAGCTTACGCAGCATGTTCACGAATACATACACCGCAGCGGTCGGTAGTCCGGTTTTGGTGGACATCGAGCGCTGCCGCGCCATTGCATGGTAAGCGCGGAAGATGAACGACATCGTGTCGATCAGGAACACGCGCTCTTTTTGCTGGCTCGACTTGAGCGCGGAAGATGCGGCGGGGCCTTTCGAAGATTGTTTACGAACGGGCAAGCTCTTAGTTTAGCAGCATCGATACTCGCTAAAAGTCGACGGTGAAGTCAGCTTGTACGATTTTCTTGGCGGGCCCCCCGGGGCTGTTGCGAAAAACCAGATAGTACTTCTGCGGCTGATCCTGCGAAGCGGGAAGACTGAAGTCGACATCCTGATCGTGCGACGCCTCCGCAGAGAAAAGAGCCTCGCCGGTGTGCCCATGCATAAAATCGGCGTACTGATCTTCCTTCAAAATGAGGAAGTCGACATTCGCACTATCGTCGTTGGCGTCGGCGGAGATCTGCTTTACGAAAGATTTGTAATTTCCATGCAGGTGCGGCATCGCGGTGCGGGCAGGAATCTCGAATGGAAAACTAGCCGACGCAGTGACAGAAAACGTTTTGTGCAAAATCGTTTGTGAACCCGAGGGCGAAGCGGCCACGCGATCCATGGGCAGAGCAACCTCTTCGGAAGGCGGCTTCTTAGTCTGGCAAGCGGCGGCGAAAAACGCCAACGCAGCCAGAACGACTGGAAGTACGACTCGGCTGCGGCTCATTAAATTCATGCACGAACCGTTTTTCCATATTCCGTCGTGTAGTGCAACTGAATTTCTCCACATGTTCCCTGCTCCGCGGAGTAAACCACGCAAGTATCAAAGGGGCGGGAATACACGTGCAGGCTGACGGCACGCTGGTTAAATTCGCGCGGATTGATGACCCGGTGCACCGGTTCGAGCGGGTCAACCGCGCAAGGATGCTCCACATTCATCTCCACAATTTCGGTGGACTGGATGGCAGACTTGCCGGCGGGAATGTCCTGGTGAACGACATGATAATTCTCCACCAGCAAACGGCCGATAGGGACCGCCATCCAGCAGTTCTGGTCTCGATGATTGTGAATGGAGCTGGCCTGTCCAATCTCCCAGCAAACGGCGATCAACTCGTAAAGCGCGTTCTTATCGATTAAATTGCGGGTGTAGTGTTGGCGATCCCAGGTGAGGTAGGGCGCCAGCGAATCCGCGTTTACCGGATTGACCTCCAGAAATCCGCGGATTTGCTCCGTAGGCCCAAATGCTGCTTCGGGAAATTTGCGGAGAGCGGTCACGAAATCGTGAATTGGAATTTGTTTCGTCGCGGTAGCCATGGATGCTCCGGAAAAGTATAACGGATGTGTCACTCGGTCGTTCGATCGTTTACTCGAGGAACATGCAATCTCCATAGGAATAAAAACGATACTTTTCCCTGACGGCATGTTCGTAAGCACGCAGAATATTTTCCTTGCCGCCGAATGCGCTGACCAGCATCAGCAATGACGATTGCGGCAAATGAAAATTTGTCAGCATCGCCTTGACCACCCGGAATTCGAATCCGGGGTAAATAAATATGTCGGCTATGCCGGACCCTGCAAGGATGGAGCCGGCTCCATCCCGGGCCGTGTGTTCGAGAGTTCGCACAGTAGTCGTACCAACCGCAACGATGCGGCGCTCCTCTCTCATCGCCCGAGTGATCGCGGAGGCCGCGTCCGAAGAAATGGAATACGGCTCGGAGTGAATTTTGTGATCTTCCACCCGCTCCACGCGAATGGGCTGGAATGTTCCCAGCCCCACGTGCAGAGTGACTTCAACGGTCTCAACTCCGCGCCGCCGGATGCGGTCGAGAATGTCAGCGGTGAAATGAAGTCCGGCAGTAGGCGCCGCGACCGAACCTCGGGGCTCGGCATAAACAGTTTGATAGCGCTCCCTGTCTTGGCGAGAGTCTTCCCGTGCGATGTAGGGCGGAAGCGGAACGTGGCCGATGCAATCGAGGATCGAGAAGAAATTCTCGACCGGATGAAAGCGGATGCGGCGCTCTCCGAACTCACCGCGAGCAAGCACCTCGGCTTGCAGCTCATCGTGCCCAGCGAAATGGTGATCGCCGAAAGATAGCCACTCCCCGACTCCGATTTTGCGTCCGGGGCGAACCAGGCATTCCCACTCGTTCGGCTCGGCGGAGACCTGGCGTGTCAAAAGAACTTCGATTCGCCCGTGGAGAAAGTCCCTGGCAGCAGGATTAGGGGGGCTGACGGGCTGGGCTTGTGCGCCTTTGCGGCGGCCGTAAAGCCGGGCCGGAAAAACACGAGTATTGTTGAATACCAATAAATCGCCGGATCGTAACCGTTCGGGAAAGTCGCGAAACAGGCTGTCAGACCACTGCCCCGTGCCCCGGTCCACACATAACATGCGGGAAGCATCGCGTGCGGCAAGCGGTTCCTGAGCGATCAAATCGTCGGGAAGTTGGAAGTCGAAATCAGAAACCAGCACGGCGTCGATTATAAAAGCAATGGCGGGCAACCTACCTCAGCTCAGGGCCAACATATTCTGTGATCTTTGGTAAATTTGTTTGTCTGCCGCGAGCAAGGTGCGATACTATGCGGGGGCTGGGTTTTAGCCGCTTTCGTCACTCCCCTAAGAGAGCTTTTCCATGTCCGCTGAACGCAAACACAGGGAAGAGATTGTTCGCTACGGACGCATGCTGCATCAGCGTGGCTTCGTGGCGGCGATGGACGGAAATCTTTCGGTCCGGCTGGACCGAGAACGGATCCTGGTGACGCCCACCTGCGTCAGCAAAGGCGCGATGCGCGCGGGGGACATGGTCATCGTGGATCTCGACGGCACGCGGGTGGCAGGGCGGCGCAACGTGACCAGCGAAATCGGGATGCATCTCCTGATTTACCGCACCCGCCCCGACATTCAGGCGATTGTGCACGCTCATCCACCCACCGCAACGGGATTTGCCGCCGCTGGCATGCCTTTGACGGAGCCGCTGGTGTGCGAAGTGGTGATGGGCCTGGGATGCATTCCGCTCGCCCGGTATGGAACGCCCGGAACTTCGGAGCTGGCCAAGACGCTCGAACCCTACGTCCCTCACTACGATGCCATCCTGATGTCGAACCACGGCGTGGTGGCCTATGGCGATACGATTGAACACGCCTATATGAAGATGGAAACCGTAGAACACTTCGCGCAAATCGCCCTGGTAACTCACCTCTTGGGGCGCCAGCAGCCGCTAAGCGGGGTTGATATCGAAAAATTATTGCTGGCGCGGACGAAATATTTCGGCGGGAAGATGGCCGCCTCTATGCCCATGGCCATGGTGAGGGAGCCGGAAAAAGTAAGTTAGAATCGCGAAAGTTTATTCGGAAAGGCACGAGCTAAACTCGTGCCCTTTCTTGTCGTTAACCCACGAATCATTCTCCTCCGATGCGGAAGCGAAATCCGGCCCGGAAATTGATAGGCAAAGCCGGATAGCCGACCACCTCGTTATAGCGCCGATCCAGAGCATTCTCGATATTGGCGTAAGCCGTCACGCGGGAGTTGAAGGCGTACCACCCGCCGAGATCGGCGCGCACATAGCCTGCGGCATGGTCAATGTTGAAGCCAAGAAAATCATCGTCCGGCCGCCGCCCAACAAAACTTCCGCTCAGATTCGCACCCCACTTATTCCCCAGATATGACAACAGCGTAGTCGCAGAATGTTTCGGCCGTCGCAGCAGCGGCTCTCCGGGAAGATATTGCGAATCGATGGGCGCGGGATCGCTGAGAATCTCCGTCGATGTGTACGTGTAGGCCGTGTTCAGCAACAACCGGCTTCGAATCTTTGCCTGCAATTCCACCTCCGCTCCTTGCGCGAAAGCCTGATTCACGTTGAAATATTCACCGACAAACGTCGTGGGATCGACAGTTACGTAGTTGATCTGATCGTGAAACAGGTTGTTGAAGTACGCGGCATTCAGAACGTATTTTCCGCTGTAGAAATTTTGCTGAATGCCCGCCTCAAAAGCGCGAACCCGCTCCGGCTTCAGGCCGGGATTCGGAATGGAATACGGTGGTCCGGCGAAAGTTTCCTCCAGCCGCGGCTCCTTATAGCCGGTCGCATAAGAGAATCGAAGACGCGTTCCAGAAACAATCTCTCCGCCACGCCGCGCCAGCAGAGTTAAAGCCACCCGCGGCACACCAGTATTCCCGAAGACGCTAGAATGAACGAAGCGCCCGCCAGCAACAATCGCAAGTCGACCCCAAGTGATTTGCTGTTGCAGGTAAGCGTCCTGATTGAGCCGCTGTCCGGGAGTTTGCGCGCCAAGGCTGCCGACAAATCCATTTTCGTTTTCAACGCGATATCCAAACGTGCTCTGCGCCCAGGGTCGCTCGGAATAGTTTCCTTGATATTCAAACCCCGCGCGGTTGATGTTGTCGTATTCGTGATCGGGAAAATCGAACTGTCCGTAGAGTGGACTCACGCGCGCCGCGTCGCCATTCAGATTCACATCGTTGTAGCGGTAAAGATAATCAAAGCCGGTGAAGTGATGCTGCCAGCCCGAAGGCTCTGCCACCGTTAGTTCCACGCTGCCCAGCAAGCTGTTGAGCTGCGACCATTCGTTGGGATCGGGAGGGAGCGGCTCCGTAATGCCATTCACATCCACCGGCGGATCGTAACCGTTGAAGCTCCATTCGCCGGGAACACCCGTGTGGCCGTTCGAATGCCGCATGTGCAGGCGCAAAGAAGTGTTTTTGTTGATCGCAATGCCAACGTTTGCGCCTTGCAACGAGTCAGAATATGCATTGTTGATTCCCGAGCCGTTGGTATTGAACTGATCGCCAAAAAAATTGTAATCGATGCGGCCGCGAGCCCCGGAGATTGCAGCATTACCGTTGGCCGTGGAAAAGCTTCCTCCGTCGGCTCCGATTAGTAGTTCGGGGTTGCGGGTACTCCCAGTGCGGGTAAACACCTGCACAACGCTGGTCATCGCGTCCGATCCGTAGAGCGTGCTCTGTGTGCCGCGGAGAAATTCCATGCGGTTGGCTTCGGTGAGCGGCAGCGTTCCGAAATCGAATGTGCCCCCGGGTTCGTTGACGGTGACGCCATCGACGATCACTTTGTTGTAGTTGGATTCGCCGCCGCGCACGAACAAGGAGGACAAGCCTCCGCGCTGGCCCGCGGTATTCACCACGGCGCCGGGGAGAAAACGAACCGCATCGTTGGCGGCCACCGGCTGCATGGTTTGGAGCTGGCCCTTATCCAGCGTAGAGACATCGGCGCCGCTCTCTTCAGCAGCCACGGGATTGCTGGTTGCCGTGACGACAACGGTTTCCGAGGCTGCGGCGAGATGCAACTGGACCGTGATGACATCAGAGTGGGGTGGGACAACCGCTGTTACAGGCGCAAAACCTGGAGCCAGGACTTGAATTCGAAACGCTCCGGACTCCAATTCACTGGGTTCTAACGCGCTAAAGAGAGCCGTCCCTTCAGGGGAGCTTGCGCCAATTTTCAAAGCAACATCGGAACCTTTTGCAAATAAAGAAACCTGAGCGCCGGCAACGGCGGCTGATTGGGGATCGATGACTCTGACCTTGAGATCGGCAGCGAATGCCGCCGCGAGAAAAACGAAAATAAAAACCCAAGCGCAAAGTGCGCGCATAACCATCCTCCTTTTCACGCGAAAGGGGTTAAGGTGGACGGTTTACGCCGGTCTCCTGGCTTGGCGAGTGAGAATGGCTGAATTTTTAAATTCAAACATCCGATTTGCCTGCAGACGGCCTTCCCGGAGTTTCTCCAGTGACCGGCTGCGATTTCCTCGCTTACAGTTGCGCGGCAGCGCGGGAATTGCACCCGCTTCCCTGTCTTCGCCGCAAGGCAAAGACGCGCAAACCGAAGGACATTTCAAAGAACGGAAAAATGTGTGGTTCGAGAAATTTACTGGCAGCATCGGCTGTAAGTCAAATGGGCTTCGATCGACTTGCGCTTTGAGACCGCTTTTTTCGCGCCGCGGTAGGTTCGCCGACAAAAACCAGGCATTCATTCGGATCGCTGATGTGGAATTCGGTCATGCCATAATCCCGCTCGAACAAATCTCGAATCTTGTGCCGGTCTTTAAAAGTTTTCACATGCTCCCAGAGCGAGTCGATGCCAGAAACCTCAATATAAATTTCCGTGTGACCACGGACGCATCGCATGACTTCATCGGAGGCGGCCGCCATAAAATGAATCGTCTGGCCATCGCGCTCAACGATGGAATATTCTGCGGACTTCATCGTGGCCTGGAAGCCGAGCACGTCGTGATAGAACGCAAGAGTTTCCCGCATGTCTGCTGCTGCGAGCATGGGGCTGATTTTCTTGCAGGTGACGCTCATCGCCTCCTCCATTTGCCTCTCACTTCAAGCACCAGAGGGAAATTCCGGCGTGCCGACTTTCTTGATATTAGCTTCCGCGAATTCGCGGACGCGGTCGAGCGAATCCTGAAGCTCCTGCTGATAGCGTTCCAGGTCGGCGTCGCTTGCATCCGCGGGGACCGCGATCAGCTTGCCGAAGCGCAGTAACACCCGGGAGAACGGCTTTGGAATCATGAGACGGTCCCACGTGTTCAAGACCCATGCCCGGTCGACGGCCATGTGAAACATAGTCATCGGCACGCCGGAAGCCCGCGCCAGCGCGACTGGTCCGGGCTTGACCTTATAGCGAGGCCCACGCGGACCATCCAGGGTAAAGGCTACGGTCCAACCCTCGTCGAGAGCGCGCCGCAGCCCAAGGAGTGCCCGCACCGCGTTGCGGCTGCTGGATCCTTTTACCGGGACAAATCCTAATTTGCGCACGATTCGTCCCATGTATTCGCCGTCATAGCTGTTGCTGCTCATCACGCGGATTCCCATATCGCGGAACACGTACGCCGCGGGAATCTGGCAGGCGTGCCAGAAGGAAGCGACCGTTGGGCGCTGGTCGAGAGTCTGCTGCGCGCCTTCCTCGCGGGAAACGCAAACCCGAAGCGTGGGCCCAATCACGCGGATCAGAGAGTGGCCTGCGAAGATAATGCAGCGCAGGGCGATGCGCTGGCGCAGCGTGAAGCGCCGGGAAATCGGGCCTTCGGTGGCGAAGAAATCCGGAGTCGCAACGCTCGTCACGAACTTATTGTACTGGGTGGGCGGGCCGGCTGTACGTTGCACTTCAGGAGACGGTTCGTGCTTAGTTTTCCAGGTAAGCGTCGATCCACTCTTTCACTTTATGGCGCCGGTCATCGGCGGGATCGAAGCGCACTCCGAACGCTTTGGCTTTGCGCCAGGTGACAATTCCCCGGCAACAAACCCGAGACAGAGTAAGCAACGAAAAAGATATTTCGACGTTCGTCCCCGAAGGCATATCTTCGGAACTTTTTAAAGAGATGCCGCCGGAGCTCAGGTCGATGCTTGAGGCGCTGAGCCGGTGACCGTCAGGACTGACCACTGTAACCTCGGTCATGATCGGAACCCGAGCGTAGCGCCGGAATTCGTGCAGCACGAGCATATGTGTGGCCCGCACCAGCTTGAGCGCCGCGGGCCGCTCCAGAGGCTCCTGAAACATGGCGTTGATTCCGTATTTCGAATAGCGCATGGCTTCCTGCGCGTTGCCGCCGAGGCCATAGAGCACCAGCCGGCTGTTCGAAGGCGAAGTGCGAGCGGCTTCCATGATGGCATCGGCGCCGGGCGCCAGATTGAGTACGCAAGCCTCAAACTTTTCCTGGCGCAGCCGCTCAATGGCGCTCGAGGAAACAAGAACGGACTCGATCCCGAACTGCCGGAAGCATTCCGTCAACAAAAATCTGGAGGACTCTTTTAGATCGACAAGGGCGGCGCGAGCTGTAGTCTTTTTGGCCGGAGCAGGTGCAAAGGCGGTACCGAAGGATTTTTCCATGTGGTCAGGGCCGTTACCAGTACGAAAGTTTATTGTGGCGCGGTGCCGTCGGGATGGAAAGACCCTAAGGGGCTAGGGCAGAAGTACAAAAGTGCCATTACCGTTGATGGACTGGTGGGTCTGGCGGATGGCTAAAGTCTTATTCCGACCAGCGACGAAATAAAAGCGCCCCGTTCGTCCCGCCGAAGCCGAAAGAATTCGACATGGCGTATTCAAGGCTGGCCTTGCGCGCGTGGTTGGGCACGAAATCCATGGCGTTGGTTTCCGGATCCTGATTGAAAAGGTTAATTGTGGGAGGCAGAATCTGGTCGCGCAGTGCTAAAACAGTGATGCCTGCTTCGAGGCCGCCGGCCCCGCCGAGCAGATGCCCGGTCATCGATTTTGTCGAACTCACTGGAATCTTGCGCTCGCCAAAAAAGTTTCGGATGGCGTGAGCCTCCAGCGTATCTCCGATCGGCGTCGATGTTCCGTGAGCATTCACATAATCAACTTTGTCGGGGCTGATGCCGGCATCGCGCGCGGCGTTTCGCATTACGCGAAATCCGCCTTCATGCTCGGGCGCAGGCTGCGTCATATGGTAAGCATCGCCCGACATGCCGTAGCCGGCCACCTCGGCCAGAATCGTAGCCCCGCGCCGCTTCGCATGTTCCAGCTCTTCGAGCACCAGAATGCCCGCACCCTCGCCCATCACAAATCCGTCGCGGTCACGATCCCATGGCCGGCTGGCTTTCTCCGGGTCATCGTTGCGCGTCGAGAGCGCGCGCATTGCGGCAAATCCGCCCACGCCCATCGGCGTAATCGCCGCCTCAGAGCCGCCGGCAATCATCACGTCGGCATCGTTGTGCTGGATGATGCGAAAAGAATCCCCGACCGAGTGCGCGCTGGTGGTACACGCAGTGGCCGTGGCTTCATTCGGACCCTTCGCACCAAACCGCATCGACACATGACCAGCCGCAAGATTGACGATAGCCGCCGGAATAAAAAAAGGAGAAATCTTGCGCGGCCCGCCTTCGATCAGCGCGCTGTGTTCGCGCTCGATGATGTCGAATCCGCCGATGCCGGAGCCAATGTGCACCCCTACACGCTCTTCGTTTTCCGGTGTGATTTTCAGCCCTGACATTTTGAACGCTTCATCCGCCGCGGCCAGCGCCAGATGAATGAAGCGTCCCATCTTCTTGACTTCTTTTTTTTCGACAAAGTTGAGCGGATCGAAGTTTTTGACTTCGGCGGCGATCTGGCAGGCGAACTTGCTGGAATCAAACTGGGTGATGCGGGTCACGCCGCTTTTGCCGGCGAGCAAGGCCTGCCACACTTCTCCGGTGGTATTTCCCACGCCGCAGATCAGGCCGATGCCGGTAACTACGACCCTGCGTCCCAAACTACTTGCCACCTTTCGAATGCTTGGAAATGTAATCAATGGCATCCTGCACGGTGCGAATCTTCTCCGCATCCTCGTCGGGAATTTCGATGTCGAAGCCCTCTTCGAAAGCCATCACCAGCTCCACCGTATCCAGTGAATCCGCGCCCAGGTCGTCCACAAACGACGCGCTGGAAGTGACTTCGCCCTCATCCACGCCCAACTGCTCCACGATAATCTGTTTTACTTTCTCGTCAACGGCTGCCATGTTTCTCCTCGCTTAACCTCTAATTAGATTTTCAAATTCGATGTCTGGACTCTAGATCGTCGAAGCACTAACTCGGCAAAGTACAAGCCCGTCAAAATAAGAATCGTCGCCATTCTGCGCCTGCTCGACGCATGCCGTGGCCCTCCGTGTTAGTGAAAGTGATGCCACTGCAACCGAACAGGCGAACGTGTAGTGTAACGGTCCCGGTGAATGGCTGTAAAGGAAGCGCCGAACTTTATGCAGCCGGAGCTGTGATATACCTGCTGCATCGTAACGTGACCGTTCATACCCGTCAAACCAGCGGTCAAACTATATGCGTGCTGTCGTCCAGCGGGTAAGCCGCGCCCAAGTTTCGGTCAAGGGAGAAATCACGGGCCAGATCGGCCTGGGGGTGCTGGTCCTGCTTGGCGTTGGCCGCGATGATACCGAGGCCGATGCCAGCTACTTGGCCCGAAAAATTACCGGTTTGCGCATTTTCGAAGACGATAGCGGAAAGATGAACCGCAGCATAGTGGAGACCGGCGGCAGCGTGTTGGCCGTCTCGCAGTTTACGCTCTTCGCCGACGTCAGGCGCGGCAACCGCCCTTCCTTCGACGCCGCCGCGCCGGCAGAAAAAGCACGTCAACTCTATGAGTTCTTCGTAGAACAAATCCGTGCCGCGGGACTTGTCTGCGAAACCGGGCGATTTCAGGAAATGATGAAAGTGGAACTCGTCAACGAGGGCCCGGTGACCATCTTGTTGGACTCGCGGAAGACGTTCTAGGCGGGTCTTACGACGGGAAGATCAAGTACGAAGCAGAGCAACTATGAATCCGCGCTCAGCGGAATCATCGCCATAACTTTTGTTCCGGAGGAACTGGATTCAATCCGCAGCCTGCCCCCGAATTGGCGAACTCGTTCCTCCATTCCTCGCACTCCAACGCCCACCTGCGCTGGAATCATTTCCCGTCCCTTTGCCACCGGTATACCCTTGCCCCGATCCGCGATTTCCACTTCCACAGATTGGGCGGAGCGGGTCAGACGGATCATTGCCGACTGACTTCCTGAATGGCGATGAATGTTCGTCAAACTCTCTTGCACGATTCGAAACACCACCAACTCCAATGCCCTCGGGATCCTTCTTGAGTCTGCCGGTAATTCCAGGTCCACCACAATTCCACTCCGTTTTGAAAATCCTTCCACATACCATTGCAGAGCAGATTTGAGCCCAGCCTCGTCAAGTAGCGGCGGATGCAGCAGGTACGAAAGTGTGCGGATTTCTTTTGACAGACTGTCAGAGAGTTGTTGGCTCTGTTCGATCAAACTGATCATCGCCGAATCCTGACCTTTGCCAACTTCCAGCATAGCCGCCAGGTTCAGGGTCAGAGCAACCAGGGTTTGTCCCGCATGGTCATGCAACTCACGAGCCATGTGGCGCCGTTCTTCGTCTTGTGTCACCAGCAGTCGCCCGGTCAGTTCGCGCAAACTGATCTCCGCCCGCTTGCGATCGGAAATTTCCGTTTCGAGGGCCGCAGTGCGTTCCGCTACTTTTTTCTCTAACTCCTCATTTGCGCTGCGGAGCGCTTCTTGCGCGGCTTTCAGCGGAGTCAGATCGGTGACAAAAGCCGCAATCTCCGGTTCGTTTGCGCCTGCGTCAATAGCAGCGGCGCCAATCAGGATCGGAACCCGCCGCCCATCCTTCGCAATGTAGGCTTTCTCATACACGTCGCAGCGTCCCCGCTCCCGAAGTTGAGCCACGGCGCGGGCATCCTCTCCCGAATATTCGGGCGGCGTCAAACGGTCCCAGCGTACTTCCCCCGCGCTCACGTCCGTCTCCGAATAACCCAGAGTCGCCAGGAAAGCCGGGTTCACGTAGTTGAGCACTCCCGTCAAGTCGCCGATCACTGTGCCAAAAGGGTTCGCTTCTGCCAAGCGGCTGAATCGGGTTGCCGCCTGTGCGATCTCTTGTTTGTGAACTTCGCTCTGCAGCAACCCGGCAATGCGAGATCCCATCAACTGAAAAAATGTGCGGTAGCTCTGGTCGAAGGGCAATCGCGGACTGATTCCGAAGACAACCACCGCCTGCGTCGGAGATCCGGCCATCGGCAGCGGCAAGACAAACGCCCGCGTCACAGGTTCCGGCCAAGGAGGGAGAATGAGGTCACCGAGGCTCTTTTGCAAATCTTCAACCAGCACCGGCGAGCCCGAGTTCAGCGCCTCTGCCAACGGCCATCGGCTGGAATTAGCCAGCTCTTTCGGGCCACCGGTGCTTCCGGCTTCCAGAACTTCTTCGTTGTTGACCAGAAACATCGCGGCAAACGGCAGGTCTGCGGCATTGCCCTGGAGCTTTTCCACGATCGCCTGCGCGAAACTCAGCAACGGTTTCGATTCTGAAGCTCGCTCATCTTCCAAAGAGTCTGATGTGACGGCCAGCAGTGCATGCAAGCGCCGTTCACTCAGCACCTGTTCCGTAGTCTCGCTGCAGACAACCAGTGTGCCGCGAACCGTTCCACTCTTGTCCCGCACCGGACTATAGCTGTAGGTCCAAAAGACTTCTTCCAACTTTCCGTTTCGATTAATGGGAACCAGTTGGTTGGTATTCCAGGTTGACTTTCCTTCACTCATCACCGCTTCAATTTGCGGCCCAATGATCGGCCAGATTTCCGGCCAGCATTCGATTCCGCATTGGCCCAGAGCCGAAGGATGCTTGTCAGCTCGGATGCTGGGCCGGTAGCCATCGTTATAAAACTGAATCAGCTCCGGACCCCACCACAAGAACATGGGGTGTCTCGAGGCAAGCAGAAGATTTACGGTGGTAACCAGCGTATCGGACCAGGTTCCAACCGGGCCGACTGGCGTCTTGCTCCAGTCGAATTCCTGGACGAGCTTGGCCATTTCTCCCTGGCCGATAATCCGCGAGGATGCCGCTGGAGAATGGGTCAGGGGCTTTATGGCTTTTCGTCGGGACGTTTTCGATGTTGATGGCATAGCTGGAATGGAGCGCCGGCTTCCGCCGGCTAAAGCGGCAACCCGATGGGCTCCAACACTGCTTGCGGAGGCAGCGGTGAACACAATCTTTCGCGTCGCCGTTCAAGTATACCAATGACAACGCGAGCCACAGCCCAACCGAAACCAAATGCAGCGCGGATCAAAGCCGATTCAGGAAAGTTTCCCGCCCAAGTTCTGTTCGATGTATTTCTTGCTATCGAATTTCCTCCCCGTACTCGCGCCGGACATATACCGAATCTGCCCAAAGATAGGCCGCTCGAACCAGGGCCAGCAGATCGGCCATACATTAGCTGGCTAGCGAGCGGCGAGAATCACGTCGGTCGCTCGCGCCGCATCGAGCGCCGCCTTCACATCGTGGGTTCGGAGGATGTGCACTCCCTTCATGATCAGCGCAGTCTGCGCCGCGAGATCTCCATAAAGCCGGTCAGGGATCGCCGCGTCTTTTCCATTTTTCGCCAGCATGCGGCCGATAAACGATTTTCTCGAAGTCCCGGCCAGCAGCGGCATTCCCAGCGATTGTAAGTCTTGAAACTGGGCCAGCAGCGGGTAGTTCTGCTCAAAGTTTTTTCCGAAACCAAATCCCGGATCGAGTGCGATCTTCTCCCGCCGCACCCCCGCTACCACCGCCGCCTCCATCCATTCTCTAAGTTCCCGCTTCACTTGCAGAACAATGTCTATTGGAGGTGGCAGCGTCCGCCACTCTTCCGGACGGCCGCGCATGTGCATCAGAACCAGCCCGCATTTCAATTCAGCAATCGTCTTCGCCATCTCCGCGTCCCAGCGCAGCCCGCTGACATCGTTCACAATTTCGGCTCCTGCCGAAACCGCGGCGCGCGCCACGCTGGCTTTGTAAGTGTCAATCGAGATCACCGCCTCGGCCCGGAGTTTCTTCAGTCCGGCGATCACCGGCAACACGCGCCGTAATTCTTCTTCCGCACTCACCGCAACCTTTGTGAGTCGCGAGGTATGTACCCTTAATTCCTGCGTGTGTCCTTCATCCGTTGCAGGTGTGTTGGAGATCGCGGCTCCGGGACGAGTGGATTCTCCGCCAATATCAATCATGTCCGCGCCTTCCTCGAGCAGACTCAGTGCGTGTGCGATCGCTTTTTCCGCATCGATGTACAGCCCTCCATCAGAAAAAGAGTCCGGGGTCACATTCACGATTCCCATGATCAGCGTGCGCTTTCCCAACTCCAGCGTGCGCGATTTCAAACTCCACTGAAAGACAGCTCTCATGCCGCAGATTCTAAATGAAACCAGGGGCAGTTCACCTCGAGGAACATGTATCATTAAAATCAATTGAAAATGAAATCGATTGGAAAGTTTTATTGCGACGTTCTCGCGCTTCGCAGGATCGCGCTGCCGATTGCAACACTAGTCATAATCGCCGCTCTCTCGGGCTGTGATATCGAACGCCGCAAATCGGATGCCGAACTCGGCCTTAACCCTCAGCAAGCCGTCGGTCGCAAAATTTATGACAACTACTGCGACCGCTGCCATCGGCCTTACTCGACGAAGGGAAAGAAGGGTCCTGGATTGAAAGGAATATTTCAAAATAAGTACCTTCCGCAGACCGGATTGCCTGCCAACGATGATCGCGTCACCGACATTATTCGCAATGGCCGTCCCGATATGCCCGGCTACAGCCAGGTGATGAGCGCGCAAGATATTCAGGACTTGCTCGCTTACCTGCATACGCTCTAGGCGCCCTGCGGAGATGCGCGTTGCTTTCCCGCCATGGGATAATCCTTCTGTGAAAACCACCGCGCCATCCGACCTATTTCGCAAGCTTCCTTCCGTGGATGATGTGGTGCGCCTCCCTGCCGTCGCGAACTTGGCAGCGAACTATGGCCACGATTCCGTCGTGGACGCAGCCCGGGTTGTACTCGCCCGCCTGCGCCATGAAATTACAACGAAGTTGCTGGACGAGCACGCGCTCGATCTAGCGCTCTCCGGCTTGCTGGACGCGATTGAGCGACAACTGCGCCAGTCTTTGCGCTACTCTCTGCGCGCTGTCATCAACGCCACCGGAGTGATTCTGCACACCAATCTGGGCCGCGCTCCGCTGAGTGAGGGCGCGATCGAACATATCCGCGAAACCGCCGCCACTTATTCCAATCTGGAATTTGATTTGGCCTCGGGCGCTCGTGGCAAACGCGACGTGCACGTCGATCGCTTGCTCCGCAAGGTGCTGAGTATTGAGGCGCTTGGCGCAGCGGCGCCGCCGAACGCCGCCGGGCTTCGCCCAGGCGGGACAGCCGAGGCGGCTGTCTCCACACGAGCAGAAAAAGCAACCATCGTCGTGAACAACAATGCGGCCGCCGTGCTGCTGGCTCTGAATACCGTCGCTGACGGCGGGGAAGTCATCGTCTCGCGCGGGGAGTTGGTTGAGATCGGCGGCTCGTTTCGCATCCCCGATGTGATGGCAAAGTCAGGCGCGATTCTTCGCGAAGTCGGCACGACGAATCGCACCCGCATCGCGGACTACGAAAGAGCCATCACCGACCACACTCGCCTTCTGCTGCGAGTGCATCGTTCAAATTTCGAAATCACGGGATTCACCGAGCAGGCCTCTACCGCCGAACTCGTCACTCTGGCGCGCAAACGCGGCATTCCTTTGATGGAAGACCTGGGCAGCGGCGCACTGTTTGATCTTCGGGCGGTTGGGATTCAAGGGGAGCCGGGCGTACTCGATAGTGTTCGATCCGGGGTTGATATCGTCACTTACAGCGGCGATAAACTTCTCGGCGGCCCGCAAGCTGGGTTGATCAGCGGCAATTCGGCTTTGATCGCGCGCATGAGAGCGAATTCATTGTTCCGTGCGTTGCGCGTAGATAAGCTCATCTACGCCGCGCTGGAAGCTACCCTGCTTGCCTACGTCCGGCGCGATCACGACGCGATTCCTACACTCCGCATGATGCGGCTTACAAAAGAAGCCATCGGCGAGCGCGCCGCAAAACTTGCCGCACAAATCAATTCGCCGAAATTAAAAACGGAAATCTTGGACGCGGAATCCATCCTCGGCGGCGGCTCCGCGCCTTCTTCGGTTCTTCCTACGCAAGTGCTGGCGGTGTGCTGCGAAGGCCTGAGTGCTGACGATCTTGCCGACCGACTGCGCAATTCCGACCCTCCCATCATTTCCCGGGTAGAAGAAGGCCGAGTCGTGCTCGATCTGCGCACCGTCTTCCCCGAGCAGGACATCGCCATCGCAGCGGCTCTTGCCCGCATCGTTGCCTGATGCTTTCGCATCGAACCACAGTTGGCTACTCTCTACACCATCGGACATTCCACGCGCCCGCTCGACGACCTGCTTGCGTCGCTTCAGGCGCACCAGATTCGCACTCTGGTCGATATCCGCGCTTTCCCCATGTCGCGGCGCCTGCCGCAATTCAATCGCGAATCTCTGGAGAAAAGTCTGCTGGCTGCCGATATCTTCTATGTCTGGATGCCAGCCCTCGGCGGCTACCGCAAAAAGATTCGCGACGACTCTCCCCACCTTGCACTCCGCAACCCGAGTTTCCGCAATTACGCCGACTACATGCTGACGCCCGAGTTCGAAAGCGCGATGGCTGAACTGGTAGCGCTGGCTGAGAACTCGCGCGCCGCTTACATGTGCGCTGAGCGCGTATACTTCCGCTGCCACCGTATGCTGGTCTCCGACTGGCTGGTGGCTCACGGACACGAAGTGCTGCACATCGACGGCGCTGGCCCGCTGAAGCCTCATCGGCTTACGAAAGAAGCGCACTTGCTCGAGGGCGAACTGATTTACCGCGGCGACCGCCTGCTGTAAGCTCGGCAAATTATGATCGTTGGCACTGGCATCGATATCGCTGAAGTTCCCCGCATCCGGAAGGCGATTGAACGCTTTGGCGACCGTTTTCTGCAGCGCGTTTTCACTCCCGCCGAAATTCTTTATTGCGATTCGAAGGCCAATCGCGTCGAGCGCTACGCCGCGCGCTTCGCCGCAAAAGAAGCCGCCATGAAAGCCATCGGCACCGGATGGAACCACGGCGTACGCTGGCGCGATTGTGAAGTCACTCGCATGCCGGGCGGCCGTCCCACACTCAGCTTCCATGGCAAAGCGGCCGAGTTTGCCGCCAAGCTGGGCGCGAAGCACGCCGCACTTTCGCTCTCCCATACCGCGGAACAAGCCATCGCCCAAGTCATTCTCGAAAACTAAAGTTACGAGCTACTCTTGTAAGATCATCTGCTAGACTGGCGCATCCCGATTCATTTATGTCTGCAACCATTCAGGCTGTTACGCCGATTTCCTCCTCCTCAGAAATTCCAGAACGCACGCTTCTGACCGGCTTGGGCCTTACCAGTTTCGCCGCCTTATTGTTGGAGCTGGCGCTCACCCGCTTGTTCTCCGTGGTGCTCTTCTATCACTTCGCGTTTCTCGCCATTTCGATTGCGCTGCTGGGCCTCGGCGCGGGAGGCGTTTTCGCCTATCTTCGTAAGCAATGGCTGGCGCAATTTTCCACGCGGATTCTGGCCGCACGTCTCTGCTTGATCAACTCGGTAGTGGTGTTGCTGGTGCTGGAGATTGTTCTGCATGTGCCGGTCGCACTCACCGTGACGGGAGAAAATTTTCTCCACCTGACCGTCCTTTATCTCGCTGCCGCGGTTCCTTTCTTTCTGACCGGACTTCTGTTCTCCACGGTTTTCGCACGCGAGACGGGAAGAATTCCCTTGCTTTACGGTGCGGATCTCGGCGGCGGCGCGTTCGCCTGTCTCGCCCTCGTGCCTCTTTTGAACTGGGTCGGTGGGCCGAATACCATCCTTTTCTCGAGCGTCGCGTTGACGGTGGCGTCCGCCGTTTGGGCCGCCTCGCGCCAGGAACGCAGAGTGGCTGGCTTTGTACTCGCCGCATTCCTGATGCTGATCGCCGGAAACCTTTCCGACCGGCTCATCGATGTGGTCTACGCCAAGGGAGTTTTCCGCAATCCCGCCTGGGTGGAATTTGCCCGCTGGAACGCCCTGTCCCGAGTGGAAGTGGATCGGTGGGGTCATGACAAAGCAATCGTGATCGATGCCGATGCCTCCACTTACATCATGAATGTCGAACCGGAACGCGTGCGGGGTACGCCTTGGGAAGGCATTCTGATGTTCCGCGCGCCGGCGTTGGCCAACGTTCTCCGGCCCCATGGAGATTTCGCCATCATCGGTCCGGGCGGAGGCATTGACGTGCTGAGCGCCCTGGCCAGCGGCAGCCCCAGCGTTACCGGCATCGAAATCAATCCCATCATTGCCAATACCATCATGCGCGGCCGTTACGCCACTTACTCCAAACATCTCTACCAGCGGCCCGACGTTCACCTCCACGTCACCGATGGCCGCTCCTATCTGCGCTCCACGCCGCAGCGTTTCGATGTGGTGCAGATGACTCTGGTCGATACCTGGGCCTCCACCGCCGCCGGCGCTTTCGCGCTCAGTGAAAATAATCTCTACACCGTGGAAGCCTTCCGGGAGTACTTCGAACATCTCAAACCGGAGGGTATGATTGCCATCACTCGCTGGGAATTTCGTCAGCCTCGCGAAGCGTTGCGCGTGGTATCGGTTGCGATGGACGCGTTACACACCCTTGGCGCAGCCAACCCGGCGCAAAACTTTATCGTCGCTTCGCAGGGCCCGCTCAACGAGGATGGAATTCCGGTAGTCGTGCTGGCCAAGAAAACGGCCTTCACTGCGCAGGAAGAGGCCGCCGTCCAGGCCCATTTCGCGCAGTATCCCAAGCTCGTTCCGATTTATCTGCCTTCGCAGAGCGCGGCGCAGCTTCGCAATCCATTTGCCGACCTGATCGCCAGCAACGATCCTTACCGCTTCGCGCAGAGTTATGACTACAACGTGGCCCCGGTCACCGACAACGCTCCTTTCTTCTTTTTCACCCTCAAACCGGGTCAAATCCTCAGCACACAAGGACTGCGCAATGGCATTGACTGGAAGGTGAATCTGGGAGTGCTGGTTCTGCTTCTTGTGCTCGTCATTTCACTGCTGGCTGTCGCTGCTTTCCTGATCTTGCCACTCGCGCTTCGGACTGGGCGTCAGCCTTCTCTTCCGTTGCTTTATTTCGTAGCCGTCGGCATGGGTTACATTCTGGTGGAGATTGCATTCATTCAGCGCTTCGTGCTTTTCCTCGGACATCCAACCTACGCGCTCACCGTAGTTATTTTTCTCCTCATGCTGTCGAGCGGAGCGGGCAGCCTGTTTTCGCGCCGCTGGCTTCCGCACACCGAACTGGCCTGGATGCCGCTGGTGCTGGTAGTTGCCGCGCTCGTTGCCGACGTGATTTTTCTTCCTCGGGGTCTGGTGTCCTGGGTGGGCTTCGGATTTGGCTATCGACTGGTTATCTGCGGAATGTTGCTGATCCCGCTCGGCTTCGTGATGGGAATGCCGTTTCCCACCGGTCTGCGGGCGTTTGCCGCCCGCGCCATACCTGACCCGGCCAACGGACCCACCGGCGCCGACAATGCCGTGGAGTGGGCTTGGGCGATGAACGCCGCCGCCAGCGTGCTGGGTTCCGTGCTGGCCATGGTGATTGCCATCCAGTTTGGCTTGACCGTAACTTTGGCCTGTGGCCTTGCCGCCTACGTGCTCGCACTTGGGCTGTTGCCGTCACTTCGCACACGAAGAAGCCTCTAGGCAGGGCCGGCGGTTTGCTATGATGCTGCATGGGGCGGCGGGAAGCTAAGCGATTCCGTACGATACCCAAGACGCAGTCGTCGATCTGAGGAAATCGTTTGCCGAGTCAGAAGCAGCTTAAATGGTCGGAGCTTCGCGTTGGCGTGACCGTGATTATTGCCAGTCTGACTCTGGCCCTGCTTCTGTTTCTTATGTCCGGCACCGGCGGCTTCTTCACCAAGCGCATTACTCTGGTCTCCTATTTTGACAATGCCAGTGGCTTGCGGGTGGGCGCTCCCGTTCGACTGAGCGGCGTGGATATCGGCAACGTTTCTCTGATTCGAGTGGTTCCCGATAAAGACAAGCAGATCACGCCCGTTCAGGTGATCATGAAGGTCAGCATGAAATACAGCTTCGACCTGCGCCGCGACTCGGTCACTTCCCTGGATACGGCCGGCGTGCTCGGTGAAACTTACCTTGATATCGATAGTTCGCAGGCCATTGGCCCCGTCGTCAAAAATGGAGATACCCTACTCACCCAGGTTCATCCCGACTTCAACGAAGTGGTGCGTTCCAGTCAAAGCACATTGCAGAACATGGATGCGCTGCTGAAGCGCGCCGACCGCATCCTGGCCTTCGCGGAAAGCGGAAAGGGTTCGCTCGGCAAATTAATTTACGATCCCACTCTCTACGACCGCTTCTCCCAGACGGTTACAGAGTTCAAAGGCGTGGTGGATGAGATTGCCCAGGGAAATGGCAGCCTGGGAAAGCTGATCAATAACAACGATGCTTACAACAAATTCGTTGCCACTCTCGACCGCATCAACCAGGTCGCTGACGATCTGCAGGCCGGCAAAGGCACAGCCGGGAGATTTCTCAAGGATCCCACGCTCTACAACAATGCCAACGACACGATTGCCAATCTGAAGAAGGTGAGCGAAGACATCAATGCAGGCAAGGGAACTCTGGGCAGGCTAACTAAAGACGAAGACCTGGCCAATAAACTAAACACAACCATCACCAAGCTCGCCGCGCTCACCACCGCACTTGAAGACGGTAAGGGCACCGCAGGACGGCTATTCAAAGACGACACTCTCTACAACAACGCCAATCAGATGCTGACCGAGACCCAAAGCCTGATAAAAGGCATCCGCGAAAATCCCAAGAAATATCTGAGCATCAAACTGCACATCTTCTGAAGCCTTCGGAATCGCTTGTCATCCCGTTTGATTTGTCATCCCGGAGCGCAGCAAGGGATCTTGGTTCTAGCCTGCCACCGAAATAATGAAGTAATTACGAGACGACCCGCGGAGCCGCGGTGGACTCAGCCTGCTCGTGCGCGTGATAACTCGACCGCACCATCGGGCCAGACTCAACGTGGCGGAAACCGAAGCGCAGCGCCTCATTTCGCAGATCGCGAAATTCCTCAGGTGTGTAAAAACGTGCGATCGGCAAGTGATCGCGTGAGGGCCGCAAATACTGTCCCACGGTAAGAATGTCCACGCCGCGCCCGCCCAGTTCGCGGAAAACTTCCACTAGTTCATCGCTCGACTCTCCCAGCCCAACCATCACTCCACTCTTGGTCACTATGCCAGGAGAAAATTTCTTGGCGTTTTCAAGCAGCGTGAGAGTCCGCTCGTAACGCGCGCCCGAACGCACCGCTCGGTAAAGACGGGGAACCGTTTCGGTATTGTGATTGAGAACATCGGGCCGGGCATCGAGCACAATCTTCAACGGTTCTTCCAGTCCCTGAAAATCCGGGATCAACACTTCGATGCGGCAATCTGAAATGAGCTCACGAATTTCGCGAATCGTCTCGGCAAAAACCCTGGCGCCTCCAACGTTGTCGTCGTCTCGATTGACGCTGGTTACAACTGCGTGTTTCAGGCCAAGAGTCGCAACCGCTTCGGCGACGCGGCGCGGCTCATCCCAGTCGATGGGTTGCGGCCGCCCTTTGGGCACGGCGCAGAATCCGCAACGCCGCGTACAGATATCGCCCAACAACATGAAGGTCGCGGTCTTATGATTCCAGCATTCGCCAATATTCGGACACTGCGCTGATTCGCAAACCGTATGCAGTCCCAGCCCGCGCGCCAGCTTCTTAAGCTCGTGGAAATTGTCGCCCACGGGGGCTTTCGCACGCAGCCATTCCGGCTTGGGCACGCGTACCGGCGGTCCGACCTCGATTTGAATCAATTGTGAACTGCCTGCCATCTTTACGATTCTACCAGTTTGTCATTTTCTCTTAGCTTTGCAGCCCCTCGTCCCTATCGTGCACTTTTTCGAATCCAACTAGATGTATATACATCCATTAAAACATGAAAAAGCCACCGATGCCGGCCCTCCCCTGTATGTGCGCGACCCTCCGCAGAGCGTCGCGCGCCCTCACCCAGCACTATGACCAGGAGATGCGGCCCCTCGGACTCAGAGCAACGCAGTTCACCATCTTGCAAGCGCTGTCGCTCGTCGGCGAAGTCTCCCAGGGAAGATTAGGAGAGATTCTCGCCATGGACAGCACCACTCTGACCCGAACCCTGGAGATCATGCTGGCTCATGGCTGGATCGTGAAACAGCACGGAAAAGACCGGCGCGAGCGGCGGCTGCGCCTTTCAAAAGCAGGGGAAGCGCAATTCACCCGCGCCCTTCCCACTTGGCAGGCAGTGCAGGAACGGCTCCAGCGCCATCTCGGAAACGGGCGCTGGAAGAACCTCATGAACCTGTCTAACGAAGTAATTTCAGTGAAGTAACTTCAGCAGTCACGGAATAAAAGGAGTCGGTCATGAACAAATACGCAAAGTTCACTGCCGGGCTGGTAGGAGCCTGGCTCGCCTTATCACTCACAGCCTCCGCGCTGCACCTCTTCCGCTCGAACCCAAACGCCCCGCCGCTTGCGCTTGGGCTGGCGGCATTGACGCCCATCGTTGCATTCGTAATCTGGTTTGCGGTGTCACCAGGATTGCGGCAATTCACACTCTCGTTGAATCCGCGGATATTAACCATGATCCACAGCTGGAGAGTCATGGGTTTTGTCTTTCTGGTGCTGGCCGCTTATGGCATTCTGCCGCGTGCGTTTGCACTGCCCGCAGGATTGGGAGACATCGCCATCGGCGCCACCGCATCTTTCGTCGCCTTGAAACTGGCCAGTCCCAGTCACCGCACCATTTTCATCCTGTGGCAGGTCCTCGGTATTGTCGACCTGGTGATGGCAGTGACGCTAGGCACGCTTGTGCCAGTGATTGATCCCAACGCCATCTCGACTGCCGCGATGAGTGTACTTCCCCTGAGCCTGATTCCGACATTCTTGGTGCCATTGCTGCTGATTCTGCATGTCATCTGCATTGTGCAAGCCAGCCAGTGGCCATTACCGCAGCGCGCGGGAATTGGACAGCAGTTGCGCTCTCCGGTTGCGTGAGGCAATCGCGCGAAGAGCTCGTGAAAAGTGCCGCCATCGGCGCTGGCGGCACTTTCACTTGCCTGCGTCAGCCCACTTCCACCAGCCCGTAAGTCCGCTGCCAGCGCGTGCGCAACGCGACTAACGCCCGGCTGATTTCCACCTGCGTCACTTCCGAATTAGGTCCAGCCATAACGGCAGCGGCTTCGCGCTTGGCCAGTTCCAGCAGTTGCCGGTCACGAATTAAATTAGCCACGCGAAAGCTTGGCATCCCCGCCTGCCGCGTGCCGAAGAATTCCCCCGGGCCGCGCAGTTCGAGATCGAGTTCGGCGATCTGAAAGCCATCATTGGTGCGCACCATCGCGTCCAGCCGTCGCTCACCCTCCTCGGTTACTTTGCCGCCAGTCATCAGAATGCAGAAAGACTTAGCGGCCCCGCGTCCAATGCGCCCACGCAGCTGGTGCAACTGCGCCAAGCCAAAACGCTCGGCGTGCTCAATCACCATCACGGTTGCGTTCGGCACATCCACGCCTACTTCAATCACAGTCGTCGCAACCAGAATCTGCAATTCGCCCTTCTGAAACATGCGCATGACCTGATCTTTCAAATCGGCATCCAGGCGCCCGTGTAACAAGCCAACCTTGAGATCGGCGAAGATTTTTCCGCTGAGCTCGCGATACATTTTGATCGCAGCCTTCAGTTCAGTCTCTTCACTCTCCGCGATGACCGGATAAACCACATACACCTGATGTCCCTTCGCCACCTGCTTGCGGACAAAATCCCAAACCTCGGACGACCGCTCGTCGGTAATCCTGCGCGTAACAATCGGCGTGCGCCCCGGAGGCAGCTCGTCGAGCACGCTGATATCGAGATCGCCATACAGCGTAAGCGCCAGCGTTCGCGGAATTGGAGTTGCCGTCATCACCAGAACGTCAGGCTCCGGCGGCTTTTCGGAGTTGCTGCCCTCGCCCGATTTCCTCATCAACTTCAGCCTCTGTAAAACTCCGAAGCGATGCTGCTCGTCAACAATCACCAGCCCTGGCTTGGCAAATTCAACTTTCTCTTCCAGCAGGGCATGCGTGCCGATGACGAGCTGCGCATTTCCCTGCGCAATATGGCGGCGGATTTCACGCTTGCGGTCTGCCTCCAACGATCCTGTCAACAGCACAATCCGATATCCCGCATTCTCCAAAATCCTGCGCGCGGAAAAATAATGCTGCTGCGCCAGAATCTCCGTGGGTGCCATGAGCCCCACCTGATATCCGTTTTCGATGGCAATGATCGCCGCCTGAAAACTGACAATCGTCTTCCCCGATCCCACATCGCCCTGCAGCAAACGCCGCATGGGATAAGGCTTCTCCATGTCATCGGCAATTTCTTTCAAAACTCGCTTCTGCGCCAGCGTGGGATGAAACGGCAGAATCTTTTTAATCGCCTGACGCACCCGATCATCGAGCCGAAAGGCAATCCCGGTCTCGGTCTTCAACTGCTGTCGCTTCATCTCCAATCCCAGCTCGATAAAAAACAATTCCTCAAAGATCAGCCGGATGTGCGCCGGCGTGCGCGACGACTGCAAATCCTCAAAACTCTCGCCCGCCTCCGGCCAGTGAACTTTCCACAACGCCTCCCGCGGCGAAACCAGCGCCAGCCGTCCGCGCACAGCCGCCGGAATCGTTTCCGCCAGCTCTGGCGTGAGATCGTCTAGTGCTGTGCGAATCACTCGCCGAAACCATCGCGCGGTCACGCGCCCCTGTCCTGCCGATTCGTAGATCGGCACAATACGCCCAACTTCCAACGATGCCGCCGCCTTTTCTTCTGCCCCATCCCCGCCGCCCAGCATTTCAAATTGCGGCTGCATAATCTGCAGTTCTCCGCGCTGATCCTGCTCCACTTTCCCGTAAAGCGCGATCAACTCGCCGGGCTTGAACTTATCCTGCAAATACGTGGCGTTGAACCATAGACACTTCAGCCGCGAACGTCCCTGTCCCACGGTTAGCTGAAAGATAGGCATCCTGCGCGTACGAAACAGCCCCGAGTTGCGCACCTCGCCAATCACAGTGGCCATTTCACCCGGACGTAGCTCCGCGATCCCACGCGGATTCAGCCGGTCTTCATAACGAAAGGGCAGATAATGCAGCAGGTCGCCCACCGTGGCGATACCCTTGGTCGCAAGAATCTCCGCCAGCTTGGGACCAATTCCCTTGACGTACTGCACCGGCGTGGCCAGTTCAACCATGGAGAAAGTTCCCAAGGAATGTTAGCAGGACAACTCATCTAGGAACTGGAAGGGCCGAAAGTTGGGAAGAGGGCCGCCCTCTGCCACTCCCGGATTCCGCTAAAATCGAGCGAACTAATCTTCATCCGAGGCTAATGATGATTTCGAAGCTAGTTCGCAAAGCTCGCACGTTAACGGACACTCTTCACGATTTCTACCGCGAGCCGCTTGCATCTTTCGTCGCCTTGGAGAAAGGTTTGGAGGATCGCCGCCAGCCCGTTGCCCCGGAGTTGGTGGCCCGTGTTATCAGCTCCTACGAAGCCGCCAAACACGATCAGCAAACTGCAGGAGCGGAGTACCGGGCCAACGGCGAGTGGACGACGCTCATCGAGGCGAAACTGAAAGCATTTCGAGATAGGGGATCCATGGGTGAGGTGCTCGGGTCGTTTTTTCGCAACGAGGACGCTTTCGTTGGCCTATCCGACTATGCCACGCCGCCCTATCTGAAACCGCGCCGGAACCTGATGACCCGCGTGCTCTTTGTCAATTCCATGCTGCATGATTACCGTGCCTGGTGCGAGCTGACGGGAAAGAAAATAGAAGCCGTTCGAGCGCCTTGGGCGGGCAATCCCTTCGGATACTTCATCGATGGAACTCTGGCAGTTCCCGCCACATTCCGCCATCACTATACTGCTGAGAAGGCGGTCTCGTTGATGAATGGACAGGGAACCGTGGCAGAAATCGGAGGTGGGTGGGGCGACGTGGGATTTTTCGCATTGGGATTTCCGGACGTGCATTACCTCGACATCGATCTCCCCGAAATCCTGCTGCTGGCCTCGTATTGGTTGTGCAGCACTCGGCCGGACCGGAAGATCGCGCTTTACGGCGAGCACGACCCTAAGACCGTCCTCGCGAATATGGAGAATTACGACGCAATCCTTTTCCCAAACTTTTGTTTCCCTTTGCTGCCCAAGGATTCCGTGGATGTTTTCGTGAATACCCACAGCCTGTCGGAAATGCGGCCGGAAACCATTCGAGAATATCTGGGACAAATTGCCCGCACCTGCCGAAGATATTTTCTGCATGAAAATAGCGACAAACCTTATCACACCCTTGGGCACACCGAGATTCCCGCGTCATCGTTCTCAATCGAAGGATTTCGGCTTCTCAATAAGGCCATGTCGCCTTGGAAGGCCGGCGGGGGCCGTTATCGGGAATTCTTGTATGAACGGATTTCGCCCGTCTTGGAGACATAACTAAATCCGCCCAGCCCGCAATCGGCGTCTAACCATCCTGTGCAGCTAAACCTCCTCCAAGCCTTGCTCGCCATCCTCCTGGGCAACCTGCTCTACTTTCTGCTTGCGGGCCATCTCCCACTTCCCCAGCACCGCCTGTTTCAAGTGGACGCCGGCCTGCTCGTCGATTTCCTCATCTGCCTCGCCCTTTATGCTTTGATCCGCAAGATTTGGAAATAGCACGCAACGTCTTTTTTCGACATTTCTCCAGTTACTTTAGGCACCTGCCCAAGCTCTACCGTCACGTTACGATATCTCCTGACGTATGAATAAAATCGCGGTCCTGTACGATGCCGGCCAGGCCGTGCTCTCCACCTTTGATTTGGACGAGGTGCTGCAGCGTATCCTGGAGATCGCGCACGACTACTTTCACCTGCGGAACGTGGCCATTGTTCTGCTCGACAAGGAGTCGCAGGAGTTGTACGTCCGCTCGCAGATTGGATGGGACGAAGGCCAGGATCAGCACCGCCTGCCTGTAGGCGAGGGAATCACCGGCGCCGCCGCGCTCAAAAAGCAACCGGTCTACTCGCCCGACGTCAGCAAGGATCCGCGCTATTTCTGCTCCGCCAAATCCACTCGCTCCGAGCTTGCCATTCCCTTGATGGGGCGCGATGAAGTAGTCGGCGTGCTCGATTGTCAAAGTGATAACCTCGACCACTTCGATTCTGAAACCATCGACCTGCTCACCTTGTTCTCCACGCAAGCGTCGATCGCCCTGCAGAACGCGCGCCTCTACTCCCTGGAGCAACAACGTGCGCGGCAGCTACAGGCCATCAATGCCATTGCTCAACAAACCACCGCGGTGCTTGATCTGGAAGAGTTACTCGGCCGCGTATGCCAGCTCATTCAGGATGCCTTCCGCGTATCCCACGTCTCGCTTTTCCTGCGCGAAGATCACGATCTGGTGCTGCGGGCGCATCATGGAACGTTGACTCCATGCATCCCGGAAGGCGGCCGTTTTGCCGCCACCACAGAGCCTTGGGCGAGCATGCTCTCCGATAGCTGCACCTCGTTGGAAAGAGATTTTTGCAGCACGCCGGCCGGCAGATTTTTTGCGGAATCAGCCTCCCGCTTGTGCATCCCGCTGGTCTCATTCGGACAGACATTAGGCATTCTCGCCCTCGACAGCGCTGAATCCGACGCCTTCAGCGATGGCGATCAGCAGTCGCTCGAATCCGTGGCCGATATTTGCGCCACCGCAATTCAAAATGCCCACTACGTGGATCGCGTCAAGCAACTGGCTTATCTGGATGGTCTGACGGGAATCTTCAACCGCCGGTTCTTCGAACTCCGCATCATGGAAGAAATTGAACGCGCCCGCCGCTACGCAACCGGTATGGCCGTTATTATGGCTGACATCGATGAGTTCAAGCGATTAAACGACGAGTTCGGTCACGTGCTGGGCGACGAAGTCCTGCGCCAGGTTTCCTCTCTGTTTCATCAGCAAGTGCGCAAGGTGGACGTAGTATGCCGCTACGGTGGCGAAGAGTTCGGAATCCTTCTGACCCAGGTCAACCCCGAGCAAGCCATGGTCGTGGCGGAGAAACTGCGCAAGATGGTGGAAGGCTGGCAGTTCCCTGGCGTGCCCCGCACCGTAACCATCAGCGCCGGGGCGGCAACTTTTCCCGAACATGGCACCAGTCGCGACAGCCTGGTCCGGGCCGCCGATAACGGTCTGTATGCCGCCAAGCAGGCGGGCCGCAACAAAGTTTGTCTGGGCCCGCTGGCCCACCGCCACGCGGCAAGCCTCTAACCTGCCTTCACTTTAATAATTATTGCTCTGCGTTATAGCGGCTAGATTTCCAGCCAGTCTCCCTGCATCCGGTGACGGAGCCGCTCCATCTCCCGCTGCAGTTTCTGGCGACTCTTTTCCAGTTCACGTTCAAGTTGCGGCTGGATTTGCTGCCGCAGTTTTTCTGACTGCTCCCGCATTTCCTTTTGCTGCGTGCAAACAGCCCTGCGGGCTTCCGCGGAGGCCTTGTGACTTTCTTCCCGCGCCAGTTCCATCGCTGGCTGAAGTTTCGCAATTTCGTTTTGCACTTCGCTCAACTCGGTTTGCATCTCCGCATCCATCTCTGGCGCTTCCAAACTTTCCTCGATATCCTCACCGGATTCTTTGCGTGCCGGCAGCGTAAGTGTGAGCTTCTGCTCCCGCTTGTCTCGGATCACGCTTACGCTCACCGATCCCGCGCTGTGGTCGTGCAAGGCATGGGTGAAGTCACTGGTATCGTGAACCGCCTGATCGCCAACACGAATGATGATGTCTCCCGCGCGCAACCCAGCTTTCTCCGCCCGGCTGCCTCGGTCCACCGAACGCACCAGCACTCCGCTTCCATCCTTCGCGCCAAAAAAGTCCCCCAATTGCGGCGTCAGGTTCTCCACCATCAGCCCGCTGCGCATCGAGGAATGCACATAAACCACGCTAATGTTTGGAATGTCAAAATCCGGCAGGTTGGGAATCGGCGGAATGCTCGGGATCGGCGGAATCTGCACGTGGAAGCCCTTATCCATCGAATCCATATTCGACCATTCCTTGCCGCGATCCGCTAGTTGCACCTTGACCGTCAGCGGCTGTCCGTCGCGGCTCAGTCCGAGCGTAACCACTCGTCCTGGCGGCGTCTCATGGATCATCCGGTGTAATTGATTTTTGCTTTCGACCGCCGTGCCGTTCATGCTCAGGATCACGTCATGCTCTCGAATGCCGGCCTTTCCTGCCGGAGCGTCCTGATCCACCATCGTTACTTCAACGCCCTTTTCTTCCTTAAGCTTCAGCACCCCCAGCCGGTCGGTCGTAATGTCGGCGATGTCCACGCCAAGATAGGCGCCGCCGCCGGGATCTTCGCTGGGAATGCCGTACGAATGCGACGAGTCGCCCGTCCACCTTTGCGCCGCCTGCGACAAGTTGAGCATCAACGGCAGCACCGCAACTGTAGTCAAAACTTGTTTAAGCATGACTGGCCTCCCAAAAACATTCGTTGTCATCCTGAAGCGGCCGCCTTTTGCCCGCTGAAGGACCTAGGCGAGCCGCGTGATGCTGCCCTGCCCTGAGCGCAGGCCGAAGGGTCGCGTTTTTTGCGACGCAATTACAGCGGGTTTGGCTCGCTTCCTTACTGGTTCGCCCGCCGGAAACAAATATCCCCGGTCGTCGTTCTCACCTTCAACACCGGACCGCCTCCGTTCAGATTGCCCTCCGCGTTGAGCGTTCGCGGGCCCCACTTATCTCCCTCGCTGGCTACATGGATGTCCGGAAACTCTGATGTGATGTGATGTCCATTGCCCAAATCGACGCTGGCGCGCACCGAGAGGGCAACATCCGGCGCAATGTACACCGTAATATCTCCCGCGGAAGTTTCCAGTTTCGAATCGCTGACCGGGGCGCCAGTCTTGACAAACTTCACCACGATGCCGCCCGCACCCGTCTCCACTCGCGCCGAAGGAACTCCGTAGAGTTCGATCCCACCCCCCGCAGTCTGGGCATGCACATGGCCCTTGGCAGACGCGAGGTGAATCGTGCCACCGCCGGTCTCAATTTCCGCGGCCCCGCCAATGTCTCCCAGGTCGATATTTCCGCCCCCGGTTTCCGCCTTCACCTTGCCGCTGCACTGCCGCACCTCAATCCCTCCACCACCAGTCTCAATGCTGGCCCCCTGCGTGGCGGAAACAATCTCGATGCTGCCGCCGCCGGTTTCCGCGGTGATCATTCCATTGGCGTGGTGAACCTTGATCGATCCGCCGCCGGTGTGCAGCCCAATATCGCCGTTGATGGTTCCCACCTCGATCGATCCCCCACCGGTTTCCGCGTGCGCACCGCCGCCAATATCATCGAGGTGCATACTGCCGCCGCCACTCTCGGCCTCCACCCGCCCGGCCACCGCCGTTGTGTCAATGTTGCCGCCCTCGGTTTCGACCTTTACCAGCGCAATCTCGTGCGGGACGCTAATCATCAAGTCGCCGGAAAATTTTCGCCTCGAACCCCTTTCAACTCGCACGTGCACGCCACCGACGTGGACGTTATGAACGCCTTCTCCTTCCCACTCCCCCACCACCCAGGCCGTATCGCCTTTCACGTAAGCGGTCATCTTGTAAGCATCGAACTGCCGGCGCGCATCCTCCTCGGACGATGCCTGAGAACGCATGTGGAGCGTGTAATCGACGCCCTTCTGCTGACCTCCTCGAACCACCACCGAGCCCATGTCCAACTTCACTCTCAGATTCTTGACGCCGACCAAGGATCCGGTGAGGACTTGAGTCCACCCGTCTCCTTCGCGGGATAAATGCGTTTCCTGCGCTAATACCAAGGGCGTAAGCATGGCCAGCACGCCCAATACCCCGACGAATTGTGGCAAACGTTTCAAATACCCCACCTCTGTTTCTTTTCTTTCTCTCTTCTTTCCATCTGTCATTCCGAACCGGCGTCGTTTGCCGGTGAGGAATCTGCTCGTGCTGCGTACCGCTCGATCAATCAATCTCCGGCAACTGCGCCAGCATCGTCCGCGCCTGCGACTTGATGTACTGGTTCTGATCTTTGCCCGCCAGCGTCATCAATACGCCGCGCACGCTGCCGTCCGCCTTCACCGGCTCGATCAGCCGCATCGCCTCGGTCCGCACGCCCGGATTCGAATCGTTCACCAACGCTTCCAGAACCGCATCTCGCACATGCACATCGTCCTTCACAAAACTTCCCAACCCGTCCAGAGCCTTCAGCCGCACGCCCGGATTCGTGTCATAACGCAGCGCGTAGATCAGGGCATCGCGCACCTGCAGAACATTCGGCTTCTGCGTCAGCAGATCCACCGAATCCATGCGCACGCCGGAATTGTAATTATTCCGCGCCGCAAACAGCAGCAATTGCTGGATCCGCTGATCGTTCAGCGATCCCTGCGTCTCCAGTGTGGAAACCGTGTTGTATTTAATCTGGATCTGATTTGTTCCGGGATCTTGCGTGATGGACTGGATGCCGGTAATCGAAGCCTCGGCGGGCGCCGAGCCTGTGTTGGTAGGCGAATTTTCCGGCTGGTGAAGAAATACTCTGTAGGATGTTCCCACGCCGCCGGCGAAGCCCAGAATCAAAATCGCCGATGCCAGCGCCGGAGAGAACCGAACCTGCCGCAGCCAGTTCGCCGGATCGAAAGCCAGCCGCCGCCAGAATCCGCCCTGCTCGGCCGTTTCCAGCGCCTCCTGCAGTCGCATGCGCGAAGCCGTCAGTAAGTTCGGTGTCGGCTCCGCCGCCCGTTCCTGCGACAGCAGATCGTGAAACGCCTGCTCCGCCTTCAATTCCGCAGCGCAGTCGGCGCACCGTGCCACATGCTGCTCCAGTTCATGACGAGCATCATCTGCCAGCTCGCCATAAACCTGCAGCGTTATATTCTCCCGTACCCATTCACACTTCATATCAACCCCGTTTCAAGGTTTCTCAGGTTTCAAAGTTTCAAGGTCTTAGAAACCTTGAAACCCTGAAACTATGAAACCTTCCTATCTCATATCCGCCAACTGCCCACGCAACATATCAACCCCGTTTCAAGGTTTCTCAGGTTTCAAAGTTTCAAGGTCTTAGAAACCTTGAAACCCTGAAACTATGAAACCTTCCTATCTCATATCCGCCAACTGCCCACGCAATTTCTGCGTCGCCCGAAACAGCGTATTCTTCGCCGTCTCTTCCGTGGTATGCAGAATCTCGCCCACGGTTCTCAACTTCAATCCGTGATAATGTTTCAACTCAAAAACCATGCGCTCGCGCGGTGTCAACTTTTCCAGCGCTCCCGAAATCCGCGCTCCCAACTGCCGCCGCATCAAATCCCGTTCCGGATTCGCACCTGCCCGCCCGTCCGGAACCTGATCCAGCAGGTCATACTCTCCTCCGTTGCCATCCTTCGCTACCGGCGCATCTTCCTTGCGCACCGTCTTCTTGCGCAGATGATCCAGGCATAGATTAGTGACAATGCGGTAAATCCAGGTATAGAACGAGCACTCGAAGCGAAAACTTCCGATGTTCTTATACGCCTTGAGGAAGGCGTCCTGATAAACATCCTGCGCGTCGTGCTCGGTGCCGGTAAGATGCAGGGCCAGCCGCAACACCGCCTGATCGTAGTGACGCACCAGTTCCTCGAAGGCTCCGCGGTTACCGCGTTGCGCTTCGCGGATCAGGATCGTATCGTCAATGCGGCGTTCTTGCCCAGCCATGCGGCCCCACGCGGGGTCCCGATTATCGCTGACTTTCTCCACTCGCTCGTACTTCGTTCTCGAGTGGCTCCGTGCACCAACCGCAAGTGTTACTGCCCAAACATCGGCCGGCATGTTCTCGTCGTTTTCCTATACCGCCCGGTGACAATGCCGTACCCGGGCTTGCATTGGAATAGACGCTCAGCGAGCGGAACCGTGAGCAGAAATTATAGGCTGCCGGCACAGATTTCTGCTTGAGGCTCAACAGTTTGGATAGGCAGAGTAGCCCAACAAAACGGATAGACAGATGTAAGGACAGCCATCCAGGTTTGCCGTGAGCGGAGCCGAAGAGGCTCCCCAGTCGAGCGAAGCTCGACATTGCGTCCCGAAGGACGCCCGAAAATAGCCCGTCAGTTCAGTGGCGGAGAAGCTGTTCCCAGAGACCAGAATCCGTGCCGTAGGCACGGTTGAAATTCAGAAGCTATTTTCACGAAGGTCCTGCGGTGGAAGAGGTCCGCGACATTCCCCAGGTTCTGGTGTTGGTATGCGATGTAAACTGATTGACGCTTTGTTCAGTCGCCCACCAATCCTACCGGCCGCACAGAGCCAGCTTCGAGGATGCCTTATGCCCTTTCGCCCTCCGCTCGCCCCACTTTTCCTACTGGCGATCAACTTTCCGCTCTTGTCCAATGTTGCTTCCGCTCAAGCTCTTACTCCACTCTGCAAGCCTTCTGTGACTTCGCCGATTGGCGTCGTCACCCCCGCACAGCGTCTCGCCGCAGGCGCCAAAGCTCAACCGCCGCTTACGGACACCTTCGACTGGCCCGATACCCCGCTGGGTGTCATCAAGACGGCAAATGGCTATGAATTCTTCGGCAGCGATGGTGGCGCCCACTATCGGCAAATGTGGGAAGGTCATTGGGTTGGCAACAACAAGTCGGGATCATTTCACCACTACGGCAGGTACGCTCGACGACCCGCTAGGCACGGCGATCCACAGGATGTTAGCGTCTCCGCAAATTCCAATGCCTCGGCGAATCCCATCTACCCCAGCTACGGATACATGGGCGGCGGTCCCGTCTATCAAGTCCCGGCAGGCATGACAGGCGCGGGAAACCTGCTGGCCACCTATCACGCAGAACTCCCCAACGACGCTCTCTATGCAGCCCTCGGCTTGGCCGCTTCCACCGATAACGGGCTGCACTGGACCGATCTAGGCGAAATTATCCGCCTGAACCAGGCCTATGCGGTTGGACTCGACGGCTTCGAAATCGGCGACGGGCCGCTCATGCTCTCCCCCGACGGCAAATATTTCTATCTCTATTTTCCCGATTGGATCGCCAACGGTTCGCTGCACACCACAAGCGCTGAAGGAGTTTCAACAACGACTAACGTCTCGGTCGCCCGCGCGTTAGCTTCTGACCTATTGAACGCCGCATTCGGTTCGGCGCCGCATCACGCTATCGGTTTCCAGAAGTTTTATGAGGGCGGCTGGCATCTGCAACCAGCAATCGGCGGAGCTTCCACCGACCTCAATCCCCGGGCTCCGATTTCCGGCTATCTCGATATCCACTTCAACAGCTCGCTACAGCGCTACGTGATGATCATCTCCGACGATACCCAGTTTGCGTACGCGGAATCGGTCGATGGCCTGACCTGGACGCTGCCGATTCCAATCGGCACGTTTGGCCCGATTGCCGCGTACCCCACAGCGGTCGGACTCGGCGATGACCCGCACACGCTCGGCAAGAGTTTCTACGTGTATTTCACCCACCTGCCGACAGATGGAACCGGATGGACGAATGGCTCATTGCGCCGGTTGACGCTTACGTGCCAATGATGCTGCGTGCGAATGGTGTTCGCAATCGATTGCGAAGCGTGGGTGCCCGTCGTCCGGGAGGGGCGCCTGACAATAGCCCGCCACTTCAGTGGCGGGTGCGCAATCCCAGAAATTGGAATCCGCGCCGCAGGCGCGGTTGAAATGCCAGGAACGAACTTTCAAGCGTCCCTACGGGACGCGGTTGCTACAGGGTTGCACAATCCCGCCAGTGAACTGGCGGGCTATTTTCAGAGATGCCTACGGCACCGGCGAGAGGATTACTCCGCGACAACTTCCTTCTCAATCACAACCTTCAAATGCGCCGTCACTTCTTTATGCAGCTTCACCGGCACGCTGAACTCGCCCAGAGTCTTCAGCGGCTCGTGCAGCTGAATCTGCCGTCGATCCAGATTGATACCCTTTTTCGCGACCGCGTCGGCAATGTCACTGGAAGTGACCGACCCGAACAACTGATCGTGTTCGCCCGCACGCTTCTGGAAGGTAGCCGATAGCCCCTCAAACTGTTTCGCCAACTCTTCGGCCTGGGTCTTCTCCTTGGCCGACTTGCGCACGGAGGCGGCCTTCATCTGCACGATGACAGCTTTGTTGCCCTCATTGGCTTCAATGGCCAGCTTGCGCGGCAAAAGAAAGTTGCGTCCGTATCCCTCGGCAACCTTCACCACGTCGCCCCGCGCGCCCAGTTTGTTCACATCTTCTTTGAGAATAACTTCCATGATGGCTCCGATCTCGCTAGGACTGCTGATTGTTGATTTCTGATTGCTGATTGAAATTCCCATGCACTGGGCCTTTGGTTTTCAATCAGCAATCAGAAATCAACAATCAGCAATTGGTTTTACGACGCTCTTCCTGCAAACGGCAGCAGCGCAATGTTCCGCGCCTGTTTGATGGCCGAGGCCAGCCGGTGCTGGTGCGGCGAACACACTCCGGTCAAACGCCGGGGCACAATCTTGCCGCTCTCCGCCACGAACTGCCCGAGCAGCCGGTAATCCTTGTAATTGATGTCGGCAATTTTCTCCGTGCAGAACTTGCAAACCTTCTTGCGCCGGAAAAACTTCCGTCCACCTTCGCGCGGCGGACCGCCAGGTCCGGATCGTCCCGCTCCTCCACCACCGCCAAATCGCGGACGATCTCCGCCGCCCGAACGCTCTCCAAAAGGCCGCGAGGGACGCTCGCCTGCCGCTGGTGCTTTAACTTCGTCGCTCATAGTGCTCCTTCATGATTCTCTAAACGATCTTTTGAAACGATCTCGTGGAAAATTCGACAGCGCGATCATCAGTCTTCGATGTGGGCTAAGCCGTCGCCGCCGGCACGTCCGCAGTCGGCGCTTCGCCCGCTGCGGCAGGTGCCTCCTCCGCAGACGCCGCAGGCTGTGCGCTGGCCTTTTTCCGCGAGTCGCGCAGCGCTTTGATCTTCTCCAGCCGCTTCTGCTCCTCATCCACACGCACGGTGAGAAATTTGATCACCTGCTCGGTGACGCGCAAACGCCGCTCCAGTTCGTGGATCACCGTTCCCGCACCCTCAATCGTCATCAGGATGTAAATGCCCTCCCGAAATTTGCGGACCATGTAAGCCAGCCGCCGCTTACCCATGCGGTCCACGGCTTTCACCGTTCCCGATGCTGAAGTTACGGTAGTCTCCAAATGCGAAACCAGTTTGTCCAGGTCTTCGTCCGCCATATCCGGCCGGACAATAAACATCAACTCATAAGTACGATTCATTTGCAGTCTCCAAATCTTTGCCGCTTATCTTCATGGATTAGATCTTCACGGATTCCACGGATAAACCATTTATAAGATTTTTGACCCGTGGAATCCGCGGAAATCCGTGGCTAATCTTTTTCTTCCGGCTCTTTGCGATTAAACCGGTTCATCGCCGCCGCCGGACCTTCCTTCAAAATCACCTTCACCGCTTCTTCCGCCGCATCGAGCACGCCGTCGATCACCGCCAGATCGCCTTTGCGCATCGGCGCCAGCAAGTATCGCTGACCATCTTCCAGCTTGTGCTCCGGTGCCACGCCAATCCGGATGCGCAAAAAATCCTGCGTACCGAGCGCCCCGATAATCGATTCAATCCCGTTATGCCCCGCCGAACTCCGCCGCGTATGAATCCGCAACGTGCCTAGCGGAAAATCTAGCTCGTCCTGAATCACAATCAAATCCGATTCCGGCTTCGCCTCGTACTCCGCAACCAACTCTCGCACCGACAGTCCGCTGAGATTCATGTAAGTCTCAGGCTTGGCCAGGAGCACGGTCTCGCCTTCAATCACCGCCCGCGCCGTCAATGCCCGGCACTGCCGGTTCCGAATCTCAATTTTCAGATCGCTGGCGATGCGATCGACCGCAAGAAATCCAACATTATGCGGCGAAAACTGATATTCGATTCCAGGATTGCCCAGCCCGACGATCAGTTTCACGCCACCATCCCAACCCAGAAAGAGAAAGCCCGCGAAGGATTGACCGATGTGGGGACAGCCGCACCCGGCTGTCCAGCCGAGCGCAGCTCGGCCTCTCTTGCCACGAAGCTATTTCTTCTCCTTCTTCTCAGCCTTCTTCTCCGGCTTCTCAGCAGCAGCCTCGCCCTCTTCTTCAGTCTCCGCCTTGCCCTTCTTGATAACCTCAGGTTCGGCCGGAGCAGCTCCCGCTTCCGCCGCCACCGCTTCCGGAGCAGCCACAACTTCTTCCTTCACGCTGGTTACGTGAGCCACCGGCTGGTTCGCGTCGGTCAAAAATTCCAGCTTTTCGTTGTGCGGTAAATCCGACACGCGCAACACTTTTCCAAACGTCAGATCGCTCACATCGACATCGATGTGTCCCGGAATATCGCCCGGCAAGCACTCGATCTCCACTTCGCGCAGGATCTGTTCCAGAATTCCGCCTTCCGTCTTTACTCCCGCTGGAACGCCTTGCAGCATGATCGGCACACTCACCCGTAGTGCTTTATCCATCGCAATCCGCTTCAGATCGATGTGCAGCAGATGGCCCTTGATCGGCTCATATTGCCAATCCACGATCATGGCCTTAGTTTTGTCGCTGCCATCCAGAGCCAGATCAAAAATCGAGTTGTGTCCGGTGTCTGAGCGCAAAATGCGCAGCACATGCCGCGGATCGACACTCACCGGCATCGCATCTTTGCCCGCGCCATAGACCACCGCGGGAATCTTGCCTTCTCGCCGCACCCGCCGCGCATGATTCTTCGTGCCCGCTTCTCGCGGCTGCGCTTCCAAAACGTTCTGTTCCAAAGTAGTCGCCATAATTTCAATTTCCCTTACGCAAATAATTTACTGACTGAAGTCTCTTCGTGAATCGACTGAATCGCCCGCCCAATCAATCCGGCAATCGAAAGCACCATAATCTTTGACTCGCTCTTGGCTTCCGCCGTCAGCGGGATCGTATTGGTTACCACAACATGCTCAATCGCAGAGTCATGAATATTTTCCACGGCGGGATTCGAAAGCACCGCATGCGAAGCGCAGGCATAAACGGAAGTCGCTCCGTTTTGCAGCAGCGCCGCCGCCGTCTTTACTGTGGTGCCCGCCGTATCGATCAGATCGTCAATGATCAAACAAGACCGGCCTTTAACGTCGCCGATCACATTCATGACTTCGGCTACGTTCATCTCGACTCGGCGTTTATCGACAATCGCCAGCGCCGCATCCACTTTCTTGGCAAAGAATCGCGCCCGTTCCACGCCGCCCGCGTCCGGCGAAACCACCGTGAGATTGGGCAAGCTCAACTTCTTGAAGTGATCCACCAGCACCGGCGACGCAAACAAGTGATCCACCGGAATATTAAAAAATCCCTGAATCTGCGGCGTATGCGGATCCACAATCAAAGCCCGGTGAGCGCCTGCCGTAGTCAGCAAATCCGCCACCAGCTTCGCCGAAATCGGCACTCGCGGCTTATCCTTCCGATCCTGCCGCGCATACCCGAAATAAGGCATCACCGCCGTGATCCGCCGCGCCGACGCGCGCTTAAACGCGTCGATCATCAGCAACAACTCCATTAAATTCTCATCCACCGGCCGGCAAGTCGGCTGCATCACAAATACATCGCAGCCGCGCACGTTCTCCTGAATTTGAACGTATACCTCGCCATCGGCAAACCGCTTCACCATGGCCTGGCCGCGCGGCATCCCGAGAAAATTACAAACTTCGTCGGTTAAAGCCTCGTTCGCCGTGCCGCCAAAAATCTTGAACTTCTCGTCCACCCGCGCTCGCGGCTTGCGTTCCGGTTTCTCCTCGGGCATAGGGGGAGCCTGCTTCTCGGCTTTCTCCGTCTTTTCCGCGTCCGTCGGCGTCACCAAAGTGGCCATAGTTAGCTCTTAGCCTTTAGCAGTTATCTGGCTGGGCCGCTAGGATTCGAACCTAGACAAAGTGCTCCAAAGGCACTTGACCTACCATTAGTCGACGGCCCAGTAGAAGCTATTGTTGATTCTTGGATTGTCGATTGAAACAACCAACCACCCATTGTCAATCAACAATCCAAAATCAACAATCAAAAATTTACTGAGACGAGCGGCTAAACAAAAAGCCTCTTCCAGTACTCTCGCCGCGTCATTGTCGACGTCGCCCGCGCCGCCCAACCTTGCCGGCGTAACTTGGCTATCGCCGCGCTTGCCGCCGCTTTCGAGGCAAACAGCCCATACAGCGTCGACCCGGAGCCCGACAGCGACGCATATTTCGCGCCCGCGCGTTCCAACGCCCTCTTACTTTCACTCAGTTCGGGATATTCAGGAAAGACGACTTCTTCAAAGTCGTTCTTGATCCCGGCCCGGACAAGCTCGAGAAGCGGATTCTCGGCCCGGCCCCTTCTAAAAGGAGCACCGGAGTAACTCTTGCTCAGCCACGCACAAAACCCACGGCCAAGCAAACCAATTCTATCGGATGCCCTCCCCATCGTCAATTTACGGTCCCATTCGGCAAACGCCTTCGGAGTCGAAACCCCCACCTCCGGCGTCACCACCACACCAGCCGTCGCGGGCAAATCTTCCAGCGGATATACCTGCTCCCCACGCCCCACTCCCAACACCGTCCCGCCCAGCAGAAACAGCGGCAAATCAGACCCCACCTCCGCCGCAATCCGCAACCGCTCTTCTGACGGCAAAGTTTTCTTCAGAGCCCGTTCCAGACCCAGCAACGTCGCCACGGCATTCGACGAAGCTCCCCCCATCCCGCCCTGCACCGGCAGCCGCTTCTCAATATCAATGATGACTCGCCCCTTGCTCTTCATCGCCGCCATCGCCATCTCCACGATGCGATAGCAGGTATTCGATTCATCCTGCGGAACTCGCACGTCCGTGCAGCGAATCTCAATCCCACTTCCGCGCCCAACGCTCAGGCCGATGAGATCGTGCAGCCCAATCGTCTGATAGACCGTGAGCAGTTCATGAAAACCGTCCTCCCGCGCTGCGCCAATGCACAGCCCAAGATTAATCTTCGCGAAGGATCGAACTCGTACTGTCATGGAAGCAAGATTGTAAGCCAACGGAGATGATTACAAGAATCCGTGCAGACCACGTTCGTCTCTTCCCAACCTTCGCCCCCCCGCTAGTTCCCCCACCTTGGTAATCTCGACTGGTTACAAAAATAAGAGCACCTTAATTTTGTGATCCCGATCACATGAACCGTGTTCGCACGGCCCTCCCGATTGGGATAAAGACGACCGCAAGACGAAGGTTCGCATCGGCGGCCCTTTTTGCAGCGCTGTCCGCAAGCCAGTGCAAGTCGTCGCCCGTGAAAATTGACTCAAATCTTCGGCCCGCGTTCCACGACGATCGCGCATCGGTCGCATGTAACGGGCGGCTTGTCAGGGGTGTCGTTATGCGGAATTTGATTGCTCGTTGCCTTTTACTGGTTCTTTCCCTAGCACTCGCAACAACTTATGTTGTCGCGCAGGATGGCTACCGAGTCATCTCCGTCGCAGATGGTGGCACCATCTCCGGCAGCGTAAAATGGTCTGGCCCACAACCACGCCAGCTTGATTTTCCCGTTACCAAGGACCCGCAGATCTGCGATCCCAGCGGCAAAAAAACCGTCAGTCTCGAGCGCCTGATCGTCGGTCCGGAGGGCGGCGTCGCCAACACCGTCGTTTATCTGAAAAATATTTCCGCGGGAAAAGCCATGGAGCTTCCCGAGCAGCGGCGTCATCTCGACCAGAAGCATTGCCGTTACATCCCGCACATCCTTCTTGTCCCGCAAAATGCCGATCTGCAAATGCAAAGTTCTGACGCCACTCTGCACACCATTCATATGGATGGCGCAGCCAGTTTCAATCTGCCCTTTCCTTTCCCCAACCAAATCACTTCGCGAACTATGTCCAGACCCGGCTTGGTTAGCCTGCGTTGTAACGGCGGCCATGTCTGGATGAATGCCGAGATGATGGTGGTTCCCAATCCTTATTACGCAGTGACCGACGAGAGCGGACGCTTCGAATTCACCAACGTTCCTCCCGGCACCTATCAGATTGTTGCCTGGCATGAAGGCTGGGGACTGGCCGGAAAAGAACAGGCCTATGACGTCCTCACCGAGCACACCGTGCAGCGCCCCATCTTCACCGAAGCAAAAACCTGGGAGCACTCGGTAACCGTGAACGCAAACCAACCCAGCACAGTCAACTTCGTGATCGGAAATAAGTAGGAGGTTAAGGACAGGTTGTGTGGGTCGGACACTCTTGTCCGACAATTGCCGATCGCGAAGAATTGCGAATGGCAATACTGCAACACACGCGGATCTCGGGCCGCAAGACTGCCTGCATTAAACGATCGGGAAGGGCACGACTTCAGTCGTGCCGCCTAGGCGCCGTAAAAATGCGGCTTTAGCCGCTGAGGTATGCGGCCTCTTAATTGTTTCTCAATCACGACCACATCGAGCGGCTCACAGAAAATCCGCGTTAATCCGTGGAAATCCGCGGCAAGAAAGAATTTCTAGCTCCGCCGCTTATACAGCACCGCAAACTCAAACCCCGCATTCGCCGGAAACAATTCCGCCACTTTCCTCAGCCGCTCCGCCAAGGCCGAAGGCGCGAGCAACGGATAATCCCGCTCCCGCAAATCGTAATAATCCACGTCTAAATAAAGTGACAACAAATAAATCGAAATCGTATCGGCAAATGTAGCCTCGAAATACTCATTCTTGATTCGTTCTGCATCCAGGCCGCCAGCCAGCGCCAGCTTCCGCGCCTCCCACGCATCCAGCGAAGTTTCGCCGCGCGTGCCGGCCTCCACCTGCTTCCACGCCAACTCATTAAAGCCCTCGGAGACTCCGGCCGCTTCCACCAGCGCGTGCCCCACATTGATATAAAACTCGAAGGCCACGGAAAACTTGTCGTCCATCAGCCGCGTGGAAATAAACACGCACTGCGAATCGCCCAGATTCAGATTGCGATGGCACACCGCATTGTCGCTGAGCGCGACGTCATAGCGGTCCGCAATCAGAATCTCTTCCCCCTGCGTCACCGTCAGCGGCACAAAATAATAAGCCTTGCGCTTCAGCGCCGATGCAATTTTGGTCGGCACCGCGGCAATCATCCGCTCCAGATCAAGTGAGCTGATTGAGGTCTCGCCCGCCACGGCATAGCACACCCCATTCCCCGCCTGCGAAACCGGCGTCATCCGGACCACATCCGCGGGGCTCCGCGTAATAGCTGGCGCTGCCTGCGACATAACTTTATCTTTTATACACTACCCGCGTGCAAGGCCTATGATTCCAGCCCCGACAGGGGCGGCATGCGATGCCCCGCACGCAGGCTGCGTTTGCTGAATCCTGGCGGGTTCCGGTAGAATCTAAGGATTCGAATCGAGGTCTGAACGCTATGAAAGCAGCTATTCATCCCGCTTATAACGAAATTCGCGTGCACTGCGCGTGCGGCAACGCCTTTGTTACACGGTCCACTCATAAGGGCGATATCAGCGTTGAAATCTGCTCCGCCTGCCACCCTTTCTTTACTGGAAAGCAGAAGCTTATGGATACCGCAGGCCGCGTGGAGCGCTTCCGTCGCAAGTACGCCAAGAACGAACCGGCCAAGCCCGGCGCGTCGAAGAACTAATTCGCGTCGCGTGGTAACTTTCAGCCCTCGCCAACCGGCGGGGGCTTTGATTTTGCGGGACATTTTGCGGCACAAAGTAGAATAGAGCGGTGAAGAAGTTCTGGGACAATTCGGCAGGAGAAAGCTCGTGTGGGGCGGACACTCCCTTCGACAAGCTCAGGGCAGGCTCTGTCCGCCAGGCAGCGCCACCGAAGCGGGTTCCTTTAAGTCTTCAAATCGGCAGTGTCCCGATAACTCCCGCCACCGTTCTGGCTCCCATGGCTGGCGTCACCGACACGGTCTTCCGCCGCTTCATTCGCAACCTTGGTGGCTGCGGCCTGATCATGACCGAGTTCACCTCGGCCGACGGCGTGTTGCGCAAGAAAGATCAGAAGGCCAAGCGCTACCTTCATTTCTATGAAGACGAGCATCCCATATCCGCGCAGCTTTTTGGCAGCAATCCGAATGTTATGGCCGAGGCGGCACGCATGGTCGAGGGTCTCGGCTTCGATCTGGTGGATTTGAATCTGGGCTGTCCGGCAAAGAAAGTGGTGAAGTGCAACGGAGGCTCCGGCCTGCTGCGCGATCTGCCGGCCATCGGACGCATCTTCGAGGCGGTGCGCGCTGCGGTGACGATTCCCTTCACCGTAAAGTTTCGCGCGGGATGGAGTGATGATGAAATCGTGTGCGTGGAACTGGCGCGCATGGCGGAATCCTGCGGCCTGGCGGCGGTGGCGCTTCATGCGCGCACCCGCGAGCAAGGTTATAGTGGCCAGGCGCGCTGGGAGTGGATTGCAGCCGTAAAAGATGCCGTGAAGATTCCGGTGATCGGCAACGGCGACATTCGCACGCCCGAAGATGCCTGTGCCATGGTCACGCAGACCGGATGCGATGCAGTGATGATCGGCAGAACCGCGCCGTCGAACCCGTGGATCTTCCGTCAGATTCAGCAGTACTGCAACGCTCATGGAGCCGCGGACGCCCTCGTCCGCCCGGTTGGTGGCAATACTCTCGCGTTCGAATCTCGTGATGGTGACTCCCCGGACGAGGGCGTCCGGGGCTCCACGAGCGCGAATGAATCAGCAGTGTCTCTCTACGACCAGCCCAGCGAGGCTGATCGCTATCAGATGATCCGCACTTACTTCCAGATGCTGATCGAAGAGGAACTTCCCGACGCGGTCGGCAAGATGAAGCAGTTTGCCTCCTGGTTCACGCACGGCGTGCCGGGCGGAGCAGGCTTACGTAAGGCGATTTACGAGTCGAAGAGCGCGGTGGAGATCCTGGCGCGGGTGGAAGAGTTCTTCGAACCGAGGTTGTGTGGCGCGGGCGCCCTCGCCCGGGAAAGCTAAGAATCTCTCAATGGTGACACAAGGGCTGATCTCGGCAGAGATTCGAGTGGCCGCGATCAATAACGGATCAGGTTTGCAGTTCGTCGCACTGCTAGTCTTGTTGCTTGGGACCCTATCTGCAATTGGGATGGCCCAGGAAATCACTGTCCATCTCGTTGATTTCCGCAATGGGAAACCTCTACGCGGGCGGATGGTCTATGTGATGTATTCAGATTCCAATCATAGCGTTCAAAGGTCCCGGCCGCTTAAAACAAATGACGAAGGCGTCGCGCAATTCACGGTGCCGTCGCCGTCTCCGGCTGAACTATGGTTTTCGGCTTCGGCTTGGCTTTGCGGTGCTGGAAGGTCCAGCTTTCGCCCCAATGATCTGAGCGTGCAAGGCGCTGTGCAACAGGGCGAATGCAAACTCGGAAAATCAGTGACCCAACCGCAAGTTAAGCCATGGGAGGTCATTTTATTCGCGCGACCCGCCCCATGGTGGGCCCCCATATGGGGCCATATTTTAGGTTCCTAGCGTCGTACTCGCGCCACCATCTTCCCCGACTCATCCTTCTCCACATAGGCCCAAGGCGTTTTCGCATCATGCGTGAAAACGGTCAGCCACTTCTCTGGAATCGCCTTCGCGTAGTACTCCTTCTTGCTCTCGATGGTATGCAGCGGGTAGAGGTCGAAGGCCATGCCCCAGGCGATGTCGATGTGCGCGGTGGTCGGGATTAGATCCGAGATATAGCAGGCGGTGCGGCCTCCGCTTTCGACGATGACGGCTTGCATGTGGGCGGTGTGGCCAGGAAAAGTTTTCACTGAGATTCCGGGGACAATTTCTTCGCCACCCTTGAGCAGCGTCATCTGGCCGGTTTGAACGAGCGGATCGTAATTGTCGGGGATGTAGCTTATTGAGTCGCGTTCGCTGGGCTTGCGCGCGTATTGCCATTCGCCTTCCGGCGCATAGTATTTCGCGCGGGGAAAAGTTGGGACGATCTTGCCGTCTTTGCCGCGCATGGTGTTCCAGCCGCAATGGTCGAAGTGAAGATGCGTGTTGATAACAATGTCGATGTCGTCCGGAGCAATTCCGGCGGCAGCGACATTCGCCAGCAGTTTCGCGGGCTGGCCGTAAAACTTGATCATGCGCTCCGACAGCTTGTTGCCCATGCCGGTTTCAACGAGGGCGTTTTGCTTTCCGGTGCGGATGAGCAGCGAGTTGAGTCCCGCCTGCACGCAGTTGCGCTCGTCAGCAGCCACCTTCCGCGACCACATGACTTTGGGGATCACGCCGAAAAAAGCGCCGCCATCGAGCGGGTAAGTGCCGTCGGAGAAAACACTGAGTTCGAAGTCGCCGAGAGTGAGCTGTGGCATAGAACTAGTGTGCCACAGGCCGGACTACATTCCGAGAATCGGCGATTGGCAGCCTTGTCACAGCTTGGCGCGGAAGAAGCTTGAAACGCAGAGATCGAAGAGAAAATCCGCAGAGTGCGCGGGGCGCGAGATTCGACTAGCCCCCGGGCCCGTCGTTGGAGACATACTGTTCGAGCGATTCCAGTTCGCGGCTGAGATCGTCGACGCGCCACTCCAGCAGGTTGCGAATGGAAAGAATCCCGAGAAGCTTGCCGTTGTCCTCTGCCACCGGCAGATGGCGAAAGTGGCGCTCGAGCATGATACTCAGCGCTTCGCCTGCGCCGGTACGGCGAGTTGCCATCTCGACTGGCGTGGTCATCAGTTCGCGGACCGGAGTGGTCTGCGGGTCGGTATGGGTGAGCGACATTTTGCGAAGGACGTCACGCTCGGTGAAGATTCCCGCCACCCGGTATTCGGAATCGACCACCGCGACGGCCCCGACGTGGTGGTCAAGCATTTTGTTGATGGCGTCGGCTACGCTGGCATCCAGCGGAACCGCCGCGATTTCCCGGTCACAAAGTTCCAATACGCTCATAAAGACTCCCTCTGGCCGCACTCCGCAGAGCCAGTTTGGCATCGAAAATCGGATTGATGAATTATGCTCACGGCGGGAGCGAAGTCAAGGAAATTGAAGCAAAATTCAACAAATCTTTATCTTGCCCGGATCAGAATTTCGTTTCCTTGGCGGTCCGCAGGATGGTCTCTTGCCCGCGATTTCTGAGAGTCAGCATCGCGGAGTCACGGACCGACGAATTCCATATTTACTTTTCGATAACGTAGGCATCGGCTTCAATCTCAAGCAGAATTTCCGGCGAGATCAAAGCACGGACTTCCACCATTGTGGCCGCAGGACGAACGTCCGAGAAAAACTGGGCATGTGCTTTGCCGACCTTCTCCCACGCGGCGATGTTCGTCACATAGGTTCGAGTGCGCACCACGTCTTTCATGCTGGCTCCAGCCTTGTGCAAAGCACTCTCAATGTTCTTCATGATCTGCATGGCCTGGGCGTAGATGTCGCCGGTGCCCACGATCTTGCCGTCGGCTCCAGTGGCCGTCGTGCCCGAAACATACACATGAGGTCCAATTCTGACCGCACGAGAGTAACCAACGATCGGCTCCCACGGTGTACCGCTTGAGATGTTCATTCGTTCCATTGTGATGGGTTTCCTCCTCGACGATTCATTCTACCGTTCTAACGCGATGGTATTAGCAGCCAACGCTTGCGTGTGCCAGCAGAAATAGGGCGGCAAACTCTACCGCGCCAGTGTCCTCTAACGATTGATGAAAAGAATGCGCTCGATACACAAAAGTCATTTGCTTTTGGAGCGCAACTGGGGTAACTAGTTACTTAACACTGCGAGGGAGTGGGTTTGTAACACGATTCACAAGGGGGAAACAGATGATTCCGGAATCGCATCCACTGCGTCAGCTTTTCCAGGAGTTGGTGGGGCGGCATTATGCCGAGGAGATCGGCATTCGTGATCCGCAGGTCGTGGCTTATGTCTCACACTTGCTCACCGAGTTCTGCGAAGCCGATCAGTTGTTCAAGATTCACGATGCGGCAGACCGGCCGCTGAACGACCTGGGCGAAATGATGCTGGAATCTGACCCCATCTATGGACCTGCGCCTTCCTTTGATCGTGAGCGCCAGGTGCGCAAGCACATTGGAGACTACGCTCTGTTTTTCGCGGGGATGTTTCCCGAAAGCATCAACCATTTCCGGCTGCGTCATCAGCGGTTGGAGAATTTCGTAGAGTGGGTGAAAGCCGGGAAGGAAAGCTATTACATTGTGTCGAAGTTCGAGCACTTCGAATATGCCAAAGTGGCGCCGCTCTTTGCGAATCTTTCACGAGAGTTTGAAGGCTGTGTTTACGGCCTCAATATGGTGAAAAACGACTTGCAGGAGATGCAGCATCCCATCACCCGGCGCGCGAATGAATTGCTGATGTAGGCTGCGGCTTCATTTCTCGTTCAAGTCCGGCCATCCACCGATGCGGTAGAAACTAAGCGTGCTGTTTCCCTGCACCAGCTTGCGAACTCTTCGCAGCGATTCAAATTCTGTCCCGGGATCGAACTTCTTTTCATGTTCCGCGATCACTAGAGACATGGCCCATACCAGCGACGAATCGGCCAGTGCAGTCAATGTACTCTCGTAGGCTTCGTGCATCCGATAAGGCGGATCGAGGAATACAACATCGGCAGTGACGTGTTCGCGGTGGAGGTGCCAGAGGACTCCGGAAAGATCTTCGCGCAGAATTCGATAGCCTTCCGTGATTTTCAGGCTCTGGAGATTTTGCTCGATCACTTTTGCCGCGAAGGCCGAAGTCTCTACGAAAAAAACTTGCTTGGCGCCGCGGCTGAGCGCTTCGATCCCCACCGCTCCGGTGCCGGCAAATAAATCCAACCACACCGTACCCGCGAGGGCTGCTGGATTACCCGCCGTGAGCACATTGAACAGCGTCTCGCGCAGGCGGTCGGAGGTAGGCCGGGTATCCTTGCCATGCAACGCCCGCAGAAGATGTCCGCGATATTTGCCGGCGATGACGCGCATGGCTCTGTACTTTCGGTTACCGAGCCCAATATATCTGACCATGTAAAATAACAGTAGTAGTCAAAACCTATGAGAAGTTTTTCGGTTCACGTGGGCCGGCTGTTCGGAGTGGAGGTTCGCATCCACCTGACGTTCCTGATCCTGCCCTTGTTTGTTTTCTGGACGGAGTACAGTGTGCATCCGTCGGCTAATGGGCCGCGGGACCTGGCGCTGGTGGGCATCGTGCTCGCTTGCGTAGCCGTTCACGAAATCGGCCACATGCTTGTAGCCCGGCGCGCGGGATTGATTGCCAAGGCGGTCATCCTTCTGCCGCTCGGCGGTGTGACCGTGTTTGACGAGTCGCACGCGGAAACGCCGCAGTCCGCGACAGGAGTCTGGAAACGGGAAGTGCGCATCGCTGTTACCGGGCCGCTCGTGAATATTGCGTTTGCGCTGGTCGCAGCAGGCATAATCTACGCGACGGTTCCTGGGGTAAATCTCTGGCAGTGGCCTTTTTTGCAGTCGGCTAATTTGCCGCGCAGCCTGGTGTGGGCGAACATTTATTTGGCGGGAATAAATCTTCTGCCGGCATATCCTCTGGATGGAGGCCGCATTCTACGCGCTTACTTCGCGCAGAGCATCGACTCTTCCGCGGCCACGCGCCGTGCTGTTTCCATCAGCCACGCGCTGGCCATGGTTCTGATGATCGCAGGCTTGTTTAGCAATACCTGGCTCACCATGGTCGGCGTCATCATCTTTTCGGCGGCACAACTCGAAGAACGCGCGGTCATCTTCCAATCTGTTTTGGATAATGTGCGGCTGGAAGAAGTGATGCTCACCGATTTTTCTACGCTGTCTCCGGCGGATACGCTTGAAGACGCGCTGGATAAAGCCGTGCATTCGCTGCAGGATGATTTTCCCGTGGTGCGCGGGAGCGATATGGTGGGTGTGATTTCCCGGCAACGCATACTGGACGCGCTACGCGCGGAAGGCAACGGATATGTTCAGGCCGTAATGAACAAATTATTCGAAGTCTCCCTGCGGCAAGAGTCGCTGGCCTCGGCTTTCCGCAAACTTACGGCGCGTAACTTGAGCATTATCCCGGTGGTGGAAGATCAGCGACTGGTGGGCATTGTCACGCTGCAGAATTTGATGCATTCGATGTCGCTACTGGCGGAAGGACGCAAGCTGCGGCGGGATGGGTCGAACTGATCCAAGCGGGCAGCCTACTGCGGGAGTCTATTTCCGAATTGCGATTTCCAATTGCCGATTCGTTCGTGCGCAATTTTTAAATTCGGCAATCGAAAATTGGCGCTTGGCAATCTTTAAAATAACTGCACCGCCTTGGCCTGGCGCACCGCAGGGATTTCTTCCAGCTTACGTAGTACATCATCTGGAACTCGCCCATCCACGTGGACCACGGCGATGGCTTCACGGGGCTCCGAAGATGTTTCCGCGCCGCGGCGCCCTAACGAAAAGTCTGCAATATTGATTTCGTTTTCTCCCAGGATCGTTCCCACCTTGCCGATCACACCGGGGACGTCGCGGTTCCGCAGATAAATCAGATTTCGCTCCAGCGGCGCTTCCACATCGATGTCATCAATGTGTAGCAGCCGTGGCGCAGTGCCGTGCAGGACTGCGCCTTTCACCATGTGCTCTTCGGTTGAGCTCTTCAAAAAAAGCGAGAGCACGCTGCCTGCGCCGCCGGTGGAAGCCTTGGCCTTATGCGACTCGTGGATGCGGAGCCCGCGCTGGTCCGCGACGGATGCGGCATTCACCAGATTAGTTTTTTCGTCGAGCGCCTGGTTGAGAATGCCTTTGATCGCCGCGTTGCGAATCAGTTCCGTCTTCCATTCGGCGATGTGGCCGCTGTAGCGGAGCGAAATTTCTTCAATCGAGCCGGCGGAAATCTGCGCGAGAAATGCCCCCATGCGTTCCGCCAGCACGATGTAGGGCTGCATCTCGGCATACTCTTCGGCGGAAACCGAAGGCACGTTCACTGCATTCTGAATTACGCCATGCTTCAGATACTCGCGTACCTGCTGGGCGATCTGTACTCCTACGGCTTCCTGAGCCTCATGCGTCGACCCGCCGATGTGCGGAGTGAGAATGACGTTGTCCATTGCCTGGAACGGCGAGTTCTTCAGCGGCTCTTCGTTGAAAACATCGAGCGCTGCGGCGGCGACCTGCCCTTGCTTCAGCGCCTCGACTAAGTCGGCCTCGTTAACCAATTCTCCGCGCGCGCAGTTCACCAGGCGAACGCCTTTCTTCATCTTCTTAAGCGCGGAAGCGCTGATCATGCCCGTAGTTTGCGGAGTCAGGCCAACATGCAGAGTGATGTAATCCGCGGCGGCATAAAGTTCGTCCAGGCTCACGCAGCGAATTCCTAGTTCCTTGGCCACGGCGACGGAAACAAACGGATCATGCGCGACGATTTCCATTCCAAATGCGCGCGCGCGCCGTGCTACTTCCATGCCAATGCGGCCCAGTCCGGCAATTCCCAGCGTCTTGCCGCGCAGTTCAGAACCTTGCAGCGATTTTTTCTCCCACTTGCCGGCGTGCATCAGCGCATCTGCGCGGCACAAATGGCGAGCCATGGCCAGCATCATGCCCAGTGCCTGTTCCGCGACTGCCACGGCATTCGCTCCCGGCGTATTCATCACCGCGATGCCCTGACGCGTGGCTGCATCCAGATCGATATTGTCGACGCCCACGCCGGCCCGGCCGATCACGCGCAATTTCTTGGCGTGCGTCAGCAGCGCAGAATCGGCCTGCACCGCGGAGCGCACGATGAGCGCGTCGGCGGACTCCAGCTCGGCTGTGAGTTTCCCGTCTATCTGGTCCGCCGTTAGAACCACCCATCCGGGTTCTCTAAGTTGATCCACTGCAGATGCGGAAATCTTTTCCGCTATAACAATTTTCACGGATACGCTCGTCCTTTCTTATGACCTCACTGGCCAGACTTCGCTGCTAACTACGGGCGACAAGACCTTGACAGACATTTGACACTCCACTGACACCCCCACGCCAGGGTCTTCCTAGACTGCACTCATGGGCAATGCCCGCGGAGGAAACAGTCATGAAAATATTATCAACCGCATTACTAGCTGCCCTCGCCGCTTTCACTCTGGCTTGCGGCTACAGCTCCAAAGCAGCTACGCCGCCAACGGCCGGGGCTATGCCAGCTATCGCAGCCCTCGCACCGAATAGCATGAATTCAGGCGGTCCGGCGTTCGTGCTGACTGTGAACGGCAGTAATTTTTCCAGCACCGCAACCATCAACTGGAACGGCACCGCACAGGCTACAAGTCATGTAAGTGCGAACCAACTTACGGCAACCATCGCGGCTTCGAGTATCGCAACTTCGGCAACCGTGGCGATTACTGTGACGAACCCGGGCACCAGCGGCACTGGCATCTACAACACTGGCGCTACGCTAGCAGAAACTTCGGCAGCAATGAATTTCACCGTGAACTAAAACGAGGGCCGCGTATTTCGCGGTCCTCAAGCCTCCACGAGTTGCGCCTGGTTCGATTTTCCGCGCGCGTAAACTTCCTGAGCCGCTCGTACGGATGCACCGTACTCAACGTTTTTCCCTGTGACGCGCGCGAGCACGTGTTCGAGCGCGCCTAGAATTCCGATCGTGTCCAGGTAATCGTAGTAACCAATATGCGCGACGCGAAATAATTGTCCCTTCATTTCACTCTGGCCGTTGGCCACCACGGCATCGAACGACTCGCGAAATTCTTTCACGATCTTCCCGGAATCGACGCCCTCCGGCGACGAGATCGCCGTCAGCGCAGCGCCAGGCGAAGACGCGTAAAGCTTGAGGCCCAAAGCCTGCGCCCCGGCGCGCGTCATCTGCGCACAGAGTTCAGCATTATCGATGAGAGCTTCGCGTCCCTTGGCCAGGTCGCCGCCACCCATCTCGCGTATAAATCCCAAAGCCGCTCCCAGCGCGGCAAACAGCGAAGTTGCCGGAGTGTACGCCGATTCTCCCTTGGCCGCGGCTTTTCGTTCCTTGCGCAAATCGAAATAGTAGCGCGGAGAAGTCGTGGTATCCATTCGCTTCCACGCGCGCTCGCTCACCGCGCAGTAGCCGAGTCCGGGAGGAATCATCAGCGCCTTCTGCGAGCCGCCGATAATCAGGTCCACTCCCCAGCCATCCACATCAAGATGAGTTGTGCCGAGGCCAGTAATGGCATCCACGATCAGCAGCGTGTCATCGTGCTCGCGGACTATTTTTGCGATGCTTCTGATGTCGTGGCGCGTACCGGTAGAACTCTCCGTGGCCTGCACAAAAAGCGCGCGCACGCCGGGAGTGATTTTCGCGCGAATGTCATCGAGCGAAAACGTTGTGCCGTACGGCGCGGACAGAACGTCGACGTTGCAGCCGAATGCCTTGGCCAAGCCCGTCCAGCGCTCGCCGAACTTCCCTGCGGTGAGCACTAAAACCTTATCGCCTGGGGACGTCAGGTTCGACACCGATGCCTCCATCACGCCCGTGCCAGAGCAAGCCAACACTAGAACATCGTTTTTCGTGCCGATGAATTCCTTCATGTCCGTGAGAACGCGCTGGAACAATGCGCGGAAATCTGCGGTGCGGTGATGCGCCGTGAATGACGCCATAGCGGTTTGCGCCGCTGGCAGCAAGGGAGTTGGCCCGGGAGTAAACAGACGATTCTTGCGCAACATGCGTGAATATCCTTATGCGTGGAGTAATTGTTTAGTTTACTGGAAGGAGGCTTTTTTGTGCTTGATTGTGATTGCAGAGACCACGAGCTGTGACAGTCGTAATTGCGGCGGCTTAAGCGGGGGTGCAGGCACCGTCTATAATTCATGGATGAGCCTGATCGAACAGATTCAACAAGACATCACTGCGGCCATGAAGGCGCGCGAGGAGCAGCGCCTCTCCACGTTGCGCATGGTCAAGAGCGCGCTGAAGAATCGCGAGATCGAGAAGATGGCGCCGCTCGATGAGAAGGAATCTCACGCCGTACTGAGTACGCTGATCAAGCAGCGGAAGGAATCGGTTGAGCAGTTTACCAAAGGCGGCCGCCAGGAAATGGCCGACAAAGAGGCCGCCGAAATCGTCCTGATTGAAAGCTATCTGCCCAAAGCCGCAGGGGAAGATGAAATTGTTGCCGGAGTGAAAGCTGTAATCGCCGAGATGGGCTCTCCCACCATGAAAGACATGGGCGCGGTGATGAAGAACGCCATGGCGCGTTTTTCCGGCGCGGGGATGCGCGTGGATGGAAAGGTAGTCAGCGAGGCGGTGAAGCGGGAGTTGGCGGGGAAATAACGATGCTTACGTGGAGAAAGCTGTGTCACTTGCTCCTCTGTAATTCCCGATAGGCTTCGCTCTTCGAGATGCCCCGCTCTTTCGCCACTTTCTTCAGGGCCGCTTTTTCATCTAACTTCTGTTCGGCCATCAGTTGCTCCAGCCTTTGGCGAACCGCGGGACGGGCGGGAGCGCCCGTCTCCACACGGACATCTTGTTCTTCAGCTTTCCCGATGAGTAGCGTGATCTCGCCTTTCACTCGATCGCGAGATCTTAAAGTCTCCAAGACTTCATTCGCGCGTCCACGCAAAAACTCTTCGTGCAGTTTGGTCACTTCGCGCGCGATCACCACATGCCGGTTGGCTCCCAAGACCTCAACCACATCCGCCAGGGCCTCGACGATGCGGTGCGGTGCTTCGTAGAAGACCTGGGTGCGCGGCGAGATTTTCACGGCCTCCAGCGCGGCCCGTCTCTCTCCACGCTTTGCGGGAAGAAATCCACTGAAGCGGAAGGAATCGGTCGGAAGTCCGCTCGCCACCAAAGCCGCCAGGAATGCGGACACTCCCGGAACCGGCACCACCGGTACATGATGCCGAATGGCCAGCGAAATCAGACGAAAGCCGGGATCGGAAATTCCGGGCATTCCCGCGTCCGTGACTAATGCGACGCTGGTACCCTCCTGCAAATCTTTCACCAGTTCCGCGGCGCGCGTCATCTCATTGCGTTCGTGATAGCTGACGGTGCGAGTGGTAATGCCGTAATGGCTGAGCAGTTTCTGAGTCTGCCGCGTGTCTTCACAAGCGATCACATCGGCTTCCTTCAGCACGCGCAAGGCGCGCAGCGTGATGTCTTCCAGATTGCCGATGGGTGTGGCGACCAGATAAAGCGCCGGCCGCGGTGCCAACGCCGCTTCATCCTTCGTGGGAAGCATCGCCGGCTCAGCGCCTTCGGACTCTTCCGTTTCTCGGCCACGATGCTTCATGGCCGGAGTCTACCACCGCGCGAGCCGCAACTTCTCGCGCTCTACAGCGTTATGTTCGCTGAGCTTACCCCGTTTAGGCGTTTGAGGTGCTCGGGGGAAAAGAATGCCCCAGAAAGTTTCCGCCCGTTCGTCCTGCTCGACAAACTCGATCGCGTACGTGGAAACACCCTCCAGGCGCGCCAACTCTGCAACTACACGGGCTGAGAGTTCGATGCCGTGTTTGTTATTCACGGTGACGACCGAGCCCACCAGAAGCTCACGACTGAGTTGGACGGCAGCGCCGTGCTTATTCAATTTCGTGGCCCTGGCCGGCATCGTAAAAGAACATTTCTGCCGATCTTCTCCGGCTAAACCGACGGAAGCGTGGAGGGCCATGCGGTTGCTCCGGCGTTTTGCGATCTGGGCGCGGCTAGTGGTCGCGTTCGCAGCCAGATCCGAATGGTGAGATTTCGGGCGGGGATGTGCAGGTTTCAAGTTCATTCTGTCGGGACATTAGAGGGTGCTCTTGGTCGCTGCAATGTGCCGTTCGTCACCTCGCGAAGTTACCCTGTGGAACTCTTTGATTCTTAAACCCGAGAGGCGCGGTGCTTCACGCCAAGAAATAGGACATGTACCAGACCTGGCCACCGAACGCCACGCGAGTGGCCGTTAGGACCATCGAGAGATGGATGATTGGCTCTGGAGAGGGAGCACTTTCGCCGTCGCTGCACACTACCCCTGCTCGAGAATTGACGCAATCCGACCCGCGCCCTAGAATCAAGTTGAAATAGTTTTCCTTCACGACTGTCTTAAGAACCCATGCCTCTTTACGAATATCAGTGCGAAAAATGCGGTCATCGCTTCGAAAAAATTCAGAAGTTTTCCGACCCCATGGTCAAGAAGTGCCCGAAGTGCGGTGGCCGGGTGGAACAAATGATCTCCGCGCCCGCAGTGCAGTTCAAAGGATCCGGCTGGTACGTTACCGACTATGCCAACAAATCTCACGCGCCTGCGTCCGAAGGCGGAAACTCGGACTCGAAGAAAGACGAAAAGTCCGAGAAGTTGAAGTCGGATGCGCCATCCAAGGAGAGTTCCACCAAGGATTCTTCGACGAAGGAAAGTTCCTCCCGCAGCAGTGCTTCGAAAGAAGACTCGAGAAAGACGAGCTTGAACAGGGTGAGTTCGTCGCGCAAGCCCGATAAAAGGAGGTAACCGACGCGGGCAATTTTCCTGCGCCTGCGCCGTTCCTTCCCGTTACTTCTGCTCCTCCCAATTTCTTGCTTTCAGCTCCTTCTTGAAGTGATCTTCAATCATGTGAAAGAGGTGGTCGCGTGACTCACTGCCCGCGATGCTGTGGGTTTTATTAGGATAGATCATCAGCTGGAATTGCTTCCCCGCATTAATCAGCGCATTTACCATCTGAACGCTGTTTTGAAAATGCACGTTGTCGTCGCCGGTTCCGTGGGCGATGAGCAAAGCACCGTGCAGGTTCGCCGCCGCCGTGGTGACGTCGGATTCGCGATAACCCCCCGCATCATCCTTGAGCTGTCCCATATAACGTTCGGTGTAAATCGAATCGTAGTTAATCTGATCAGTCACGGGCGCGACCGCGACTCCGGCGCGAAACCGTTCGGAGTGGGTCATGGCATAAAGCGTCATGGAGCCGCCGTTGGACCATCCCCACATCGCCATGCGGTCCTTATCCAGCTGCGGATATTGCGCGAAGAGCTGATCGAGTGACGTGAGCTGATCTTTCAACTCGATCCCGCCGAACTCATGACGAATCGCAGTTTCGAATTTCCGACCGCGGCCTGGGGTTCCGCGATTGTCGACGGAAAATATCGCAAAGCCATCGCGCGCCAGGATCTCATCGAACGGATTGGTCGGTTGTTTCAAAACCATTTGCGCCGCAGGCCCGCCATAAATATTCACGATCAGCGGAATCTTGCCACCGGCCTGCGGATTTGGAGGCAGCAACAAACGGCCATACAATGTTTCGCCGTCTTCCGCCTTGAACTCCAGCCACCGCGGAGCGCGCAGGCCATAATCGGCAACTTCATCGCGCGCCGCCCAAATGGGCGAACACCCACCGCCCACGGTGCAGAGCGACATGCGGGTCGTCGTCACCGGTCCCGAAAAGCTCAGTTCATAATGTTTGCCATCCTCGGAAAATTTTCCGAAAGACATCCCTTCTTCGCGGGTGAGCGGTCGCATTCCTGTTCCATCCAGGTTGACGGAAAAAATATGCCGCTGCCGGGGATCGTCTTTGTTGGACGAGACGAAAACCGTTCCCGAGCTTTCATCCAGTCCTTCGACTCCGAGCATTTCGAAGTCGCCTTGCGTCAGTTGCCGCTCCAGCTTCGCTTCGCCTGCCAGCGGATTTTGCTTATCGAAACTGTAGAGATACAACTGCGTGTGCCCGTCGCGCCAACTCGACCATAGAAAATGATCGCCGGACCTCAGGATGCGGAAGTCGTCATTCACGTTGATCCAGGCGTTGGGAGCGGTCTCGCTAAGAACTTTCGTTGACTTTCCGGAACGGGCGTCGACAAAGTACAAATCCATTTTGTCCTGATTGCGATTCAGAACTTCCGCCCAGATGATTCCGTCGCGCACCCAGCCGAAGCGTGGAACGTACTCTGCATCGTCAGTCGCATCGCGAGTCAAGGAAATCCAACGAACCTTACCTTTGTCCGCGTCTACTACTCCGAGTTTCACGACAGGATTTGGATCTCCTACATCGGGATATTTCTCGTTATCGATTGTCGGATGCGTCGGGATCAGATTGGAGATGGGATAAGTCGGAACACGGGTTTCATCCACGTGCAGGAAGACGATATCTTTGCTGTTCGGCGACCAGAAATAATTGCTGCGCACGGCTAATTCTTCCGCGTATACCCAATCGATATCGCCGTTGAACAAGTCGTCAGCCGTATCTCTGGTGAGTTGCTTCTCGTCCTTCCCACCCACCGGCCTGACGTAAAGGTTGTGCTTGCGCACGTAGGAAACACGGCTGCCATCGGGAGAGAATTTTGGATCGACGCTGGGATCGGGCGCCGAGGTAAACTGCACCGCCGTGCTGGTATTCAAATCGAACATCCAGAGTTGTCCCTGCGAATCGAAGATCAGGTGCTTCGAATCCGGCGCCCACAAGTAATCGGCGACGTGATAGCGCATGAGCCGCTCTTTTTCCCGCTCATCTTTCACCTTGGTATAATCGGGCGCGAGCGAAGCCAGCTTGGCGGCGCTGACCAGGACTTTCTTTTCGCCGGTGGCCGCGTCCACATACCAGAGTTCGCCGTGCTCTCCCTGGTCATCGCGTTGCACGAACGAGAGCTTGGTTCCATCGGGACTCCATTCCAGAGTCTCCGGGCCGCGGCCGCCGAGACCGCCCGGCGCGAATATTGCCTCGATGGTAAGCGGTTTGGCCGGAGAGGACGTCTGCGCCCAAAGCACAGTCGCATCGGCGGATAAAAGAGTGAGAGCGGCAGCAGTGGCAGCGAGAGTGAGAAACTTTTTCACTAGGAAAACCCCGGAGCGAGAAATGAAGTAATGCGGAACGGAAGAGTTTACACCCGAACCGGCCTCTCCGTGAGGGCTTTGCCGTAATAGTCCATCAAAACCCGCGTTTGCGCGTGTTAGAATCAAACCTGAGTTCCCTCAGGATGCTCCCAGAAATAGAAAACCTGCTGCACCTGCAAGAAGCGGATAGAGCAATTCGCCGCTTGCAGGATGAAATCGCCGAACTCCCAAAACGCGTTGCCGCCATCGAGCACAAGCTGGCCGATACCAAACTGCAATTGGAAAAAGCTCAGGCCGCCGTGAAAGCGGATGAAGCTTCCCGCCGCAAGTACGAAACCGCCATTACCGACCTGCGCGGCAAAATTTCCAAATACCGCGACCAGTCGCTCGCTGTCAAGACGAATGAGCAATACAAAGCGTTGTTGCAGGAAATCCAGTTTGCGGAAAAAGAGATTGCCGAGAATGAGGACAAGATTCTCGAGCTAATGGTGAATGCCGACACTCGCGATAAACAAGTAAAAGCCGCTCAGGCTGAATTGAAAGCGGAAACCGCGGAGATCGAGAAAGAAAAAGAACAAGCGCGCCAGCGTACCGCGGAAGATGAGAAGCAACTCACTGAATGGCGAGGCAAACGCGATCAGATGCGGGCGGGAGTGAACGAAGATCTGTTGCGGCATTACGAGCGCGTTTCAAAGTTCCGCGGCAGCGGCATCTCTGAAGTTCGCGACCACAAATGTATGGCGTGCCAAGTTATGCTGCGCCCGCAGATTTACAACGACGTTCGCACCGGGCAGCAAACCGTGGTCTGCGATTCCTGCCAGCGAATTCTCTATTTCAATCCCGCGAACGAAATGCAGGCGCTCGAGCCTGAACACAAACGCTCGCGTCGGCACCATCCAAAAATTGACGCTCCTCAAGCTTGGTACTATCGCGCCGAGTTCGGCGATGCGGGCGAAGTTTTCCTGTGCCTGGCCAATGCCGGCGGCCAGGCCAGCCGTCGCGTTTTCGATATGGGCACGGGGCGGCTCGTTGGCGACATCCTCATTCGCGAAGGCGACTACCGGCATGCGTTTCCCGAAGATATTACCGGGGCCATCCGCCTGAACGGAAGCTGGTCAGAAAGCGAGATAGAAACCTGGGGCACTGAAATGCCCATGACTGCTCTGGATTCTCTGCACACCGACCTTGACGCTGCCCGCTATGAAATGAGTTCGCGCACGCCTGCAAGATCCGACAGTCCGGCGACGATCCCGACAGGACAAGCCGCCAGCTAGCAAAAGTCAGAGTAGGGCGGCAGCCTCAACCTGCCTTGAGCGAAGTGGAAGAATTGCCCGTCGAGAGATGTTCACTCTACTGATTGCTCACAAGGGACGCGACGGATTCCGGGGCGAAAGAGCGTACTCTGCCCTCACGACTCCAGCATCCGCATGGCCTTCACCATGTCAGCAATATTCAACGGCACCGAAACAATCTGTGCCCCTACCGTATCGCCCAGCTTCCAGTCGAATCCATTATTTGTTCCGTAAATTCGAATCATCGCCGCGGGAGCCGCCGCCGGAGTGCTGTGGCACTCGAGACACGGACCCGCCGCCACAATCGGCCGCGCCAAAAACATCGACCGCCCTCCAGGAACCTCACGCTGCCCCGAAAACTCTTTGGCATCCGCATGGCTGCGGAAGTCTTCCACAATATCGGCCTCCCAATCCACTGCCCGGTCGCGCAGGTTGGTCGGATTCAGCGTCGCCTCTTTGTACGTATAGTCCGGATAACTCGCCCGCAAATAATTAAAAACCTCCGTCGCCGAAAACGCCGGCACCGTCTGCGGCAAAAAGGTGCGGATGCGCGCCTGGTGTGCCTCCAGCAACGGCACAATCTGCTGCGACGTATAAGTCCGCATCCCGCCCGCCGCCCCCATCATCAGCCGCGCCTGCTGCAACACCTGGTCCTCCGCGTTGCGCTCTAAGAATTCGCGCGAAAAATAACCTGCAATCCCAATTCCCACCGCGAAAACAAAAATCAGAACCAGATTAACCTTCAGCAAAAGTTTCATAGGCCGCCAATTATAAAGTGGACTAAAAGGCCTGAGGCCCCTACGCCTTCAGGATCTGGGCGCCCCATTGCTCGCATCATTTGCGAGAAGCAGGATCCTCACACCAGGAGTCTCGTCGGCGACTTTAAGCTGGTCGTTCGCAGTAGCGATGCCATGCCCTTTAATCCTTTAATATGGTCGCCGCTCACCGGGAAGTAACCGTAAGAAAGTAACCAACAACAACCCGCTTGACCTCAAATCCCTCCATCGGACAGCGCAAATGCGCTGTTCGATCACCCGCGCCACATTTGCGCCAAAATTCGTTGCGCTCGATCACACCCTCTGTTAGCCTTTGTGTGGGCTCTTTTGAGTGTTCTTTCGTATCGCCGTTGCGACCGCGTGCCCCCGTCCGTGGCTCTCGCACAAGTAAAGTTCGAACAATTAAGGTTCGAAGCAAAGTCCGAAATCATGTCCGAAGCAATTTTCTAAGGAGAAACAATCTTGTCTGCAACCTCAGCATCGAAGAACCGCATTCTGTTTACTTCTGAATCCGTAACCGAAGGCCATCCCGATAAAATCGCCGATCAGATTTCCGACGCCATCCTCGACGCCTGCCTCGCCGAAGATTCCTTCAGCCGCGTCGCCTGCGAAACTCTCACCGCCACCGGCCTAGTCGTCATCGCCGGAGAAATTACCACCAAAGCCTACGTCGATTTTCAGAACGTAGTCCGCGGCACCGTGCAATCCATCGGCTACGACAATGCTCTGCACGGCTTCGACTGCAACACCTGCGCCGTCATCTCCAGCATCAACAAACAGTCCGGCGACATCGCCATGGGCGTCGACACCGGTGGCGCCGGCGACCAGGGAATGATGTTTGGATATGCGTGTAATGAGAATGAGGAGTTGATGCCGACGCCGATTTCGTTGGCGCACAAGCTCACGATGCGGTTGTCGCAGGTGCGGAAGAATGGGACGTTGCCGTTTCTGCGTCCCGATGGGAAGTCGCAGGTTACGGTTGAATACGATGCCAAGGGAAAAGTTGTTCGCGTGGATGCGGTGGTAATTTCTACGCAGCATGCGGAGACCGTGAGCAATGAGGAGTTGCGCGCGGGAATTTTGAAGCACGTGATTCAGGCGGTGATTCCTGCGCATCTGCTCGATGCGGATACGAAGTATCACATCAATCCTACTGGTCGCTTTGTGATTGGGGGACCGATGGGAGACACCGGACTGACGGGCAGGAAGATCATCGTTGATACTTATGGCGGCATGGGGCGTCACGGCGGCGGGGCGTTCAGCGGAAAAGATCCGACCAAGGTGGATCGCTCGGCGGCTTACATGGCGCGGCATATTGCCAAGAATATTGTTGCGGCGAAGTTGGCGGATCGCTGCGAAGTGCAGTTGGCGTATGCGATCGGCGTAGCCGATCCGGTGAGCGTGCGCGTAGAAACGTTTGGTACGGAAAAAGTCAATCCGGAAATTCTTTCGGATTTGATTCGCGCGAATTTCAAACTAACTCCGCGCGGCATTATCGAGTCATTGGATTTGCGGCGGCCGATTTACAAGAAGACGGCGGCCTATGGGCACTTTGGACGCAACGATCCGGATTTCACCTGGGAAGCGACCGATAAGGCTGCCAAGTTGGCCAGCGACGCGGGCGTGCGGGAGACGGCGGGAGCGCGGAAGTAGGTTACTCAATTCACGCCGGATTTGTGGTGGTGTACGCATTCGCGGGCGAGGGAGCCCGCGTCACATGAGGCGAAAGTGCCATTCCCCTAAGAGTTTTTGAATATGCGGAATCCAGGTTCGATTCGTGTATTCTGACAGAGCACTGGTATCGACTATTCTTCGTCAACAAACTTAAATTTTTCGCATGAGGCGCCACAGGAGGCGTATGTCAACAGCAGCACAAGTTAATTCCGATATCAAGAGTTTAGAACTGGCGGAGCTGGGCAAGAAGCGCATTGAGTGGGCGAACCAGTCCATGAAAGTGCTGCAGATTATCCGCAAGGAATTCATCAAGAACCAGCCGCTGAAGGGGATGCGCATTTCGGCTTGCCTGCACGTTACGGCCGAGACAGCGAACCTGGCGATTTGCTTGCGCGATGGTGGAGCAGACGTGGTGTTGTGCGCATCGAATCCGCTCTCCACGCAGGACGATGTTTCCGCGAGCCTGGTGCGCGATCAGGGCATTGCAGTCTTCGCCATCAAGGGCGAGGACAACGAAACTTATTATCAGCACATCATGGCGGCGATCGATCATAAGCCGCACGTCACGATGGATGATGGCGCGGACCTCGTCACGATTCTGCACACCAAGCGCACCGATGCACTCGAAGGCGTGATTGGTGGAACCGAAGAGACGACCACCGGCGTGATCCGGTTGCGCGCAATGGCGAAGGAAGGCGTGCTGAAGTTTCCCATCGTGGCGGTGAATGATGCCGACACCAAGCATCTTTTTGATAATCGGTACGGGACAGGGCAATCGACGATTGACGGCATTATTCGTGCGACCAACTTTTTGCTGGCCGGTTCCAAATTTGTTGTCGCCGGTTATGGCTGGTGCGGGCGCGGACTGGCGAGCCGGGCGCGGGGCGCGGGCGCGGAAGTAATCGTCACCGAAATTGATCCGACGAAGGCGCTGGAAGCGGTGATGGACGGCTTCCGCGTGATGTCGATGACCGAAGCCGCCAAAATCGGCGACGTGTTCTGCACGGTCACGGGCAACAAGAGCGTGCTCACCAAAGACCACTTCGGCCTGATGAAAGATGGCGCGATCATTTCGAACTCCGGACACTTCAATGTGGAGATCGATATTCCGGCGCTGGAGAATATGTCGTCGTCGAAGCGGACTACGCGTGCTTTCGTCGATGAGTACTCTTTGAAAGATGGGCGGAAGATCAATCTGCTGGGCGAAGGCCGGCTGATTAATCTGGCGGCGGCGGAGGGGCATCCCGCTTCGGTGATGGATATGAGCTTTGCCGACCAGGCGCTCTCGGTCGAATACATGGTGAAGAATTTCAAGACTTTGGAGAAGCGAGTTTATAAAGTTCCCGATGAACTCGACAAGCGTGTTGCCAAGCTGAAGCTGGAATCGATGGGCATCAAGATCGATCGGCTTACGCCGGAGCAGGAAGAGTATCTGGCGGGGTGGAGCGAGGGGACGTAGTTTGCGTAGAGCGGACGCCCTCGTCCGCTGCTTTTGACTTTGACTTTGAAGCGGGGCGGCGCAAGCCGCCCCGTTTTGGTTTTTTTGCCGCAATGACCGGGAAGGGCACGACTTCCAGTCGTGCCGCCTGAAGCACCGTGATCCCATCGGCTTCAGCCGCTGAGGCACTGCCACCCAGCTTATTCTAGGGCAGGTCGTCAGCTATTTATGAATCTCCAGAAGGTCCCCTAGTACCGCGTCAGCATACCCTTTGAAGGTAAGAACCTGTCGACGTGTGCTGGAGACGTGTGTCGCGAGGGACCCCTGATCGTACACTGAGCGTGCAAGCGACCCGACGCTTTCTTCAATCGCGGCTGCTGCGTTCTCAGCAGGCCTGCGACCAGTTTCGCCGACCCCTCGAGCCTTAAGAATGAACATCGTTTTCTGCTTCATGGAAGGCCGCTTTTGGTCTTTCTCAAGCTTCACGGTTTTGAGCACCTCTTCGTCCGGCGCCAGATGATCAAGAAGTTCCCGAAGCACCTCTCGCAGATCGGCTGCGGTTCCACGGAATGACGTACGCGCGTTGTCAGTCAGATCTTGAAGGACCTGTTTGTAAGAAAGTGCTGAAGCTGGAAGTATCTGACCAAGCGTCTTCAATATAGCTGCCTCCGTTGCGGTGGTTAGGGTTATTCCAGGCCCTCGGCTAGCGGCTTTGATCTCGATCCCTGTTTCCGCATCGCTACGGAAGTCAAATAATTCTTGAATGGTATGCAGATACGTCGACTTGCGGTTGGCGCTTGAGCTCAGTTCTAAAAGCCGCTGAACTATGCGATCAATGTACTGAACGTAGTCCGCTTGAAGTGGCAATTGTTCAAGCGAAGGGCGGACCTCGCGGAAATAAAACTGGACTGCAGCCTTCGCCTCCTCCCGTAGAGAAGAGCCCACGTTGGTGACTCTTACTCGACGAAGGTGAGCCTTTAGGCGGCTGAGTTGTCCCCACCACCTAGTCCACGTGTCGATCGCCGGATGCGATGTACTCATGTGGCCAACAGGGGTGCTACCGTTCCTTACGGGCCGTCTTTCTGGCGGACCGAATTGAACGCTTCCCGCCGTCCGCTGAGCCTAGCCGGTGAACAACGAGGTTGTATCCGACTGGGTTAAGTTTGTAGTACCCAGCGTCAGAGCCCGCATCTAAGTATCCTGAGTTCTTCGCGTTGACGAGGGTTTGACCAGCGTTGGCAGTCAGCTTGAATCCAGCGGTCTTGAAATACCGCTCGACATCGGTCTTATTGATCTCGGGCTTGCGCTCGGCAGAGGGTGCCAACTCCGAAACATAGTAGGCGACAAGGGCCGCCATCTCGTTGGCGCTCTTCGGGGCCTTCTCCTCACGGAGACTGCGAACGTCTTTGACAGCCCCCGACCCAGAATGTATCGGCGTGGCAGTCTGGGGCAAAGAAGATGGCGTTTGGCTGGCCGCATAAATTGGAAGTGGCCCCGCGCCAAAGCGACGCAGGACATACTCTAAGACGTTCCTCACCTCATCTTCCTTTAGCGGTTTTAGCGCGGAAACGATCGCGAAGATAGCAGTAACCTCCCGATCGTCCTTGCCCGGCTCTCTGGGGGTGATCGTCAAGGTTGACGCTTCAGATTCAGTCATATTGCCTCACACAACAGTCTCGAATATGCGCTCGGAACTGGTCGCAAGTCAAAATCGGGCGGATGGCCGGGTAGCCCCATTCTTTATGCTCTATGCGAAGGGTGGACTCCATGGCCTTCGCGGGCTGGGTACATCAAGTGGCTGGAGCCGCGTTCCCTAACTGACGCTGATGCGGCACGAGTGAAACTCGTGCCCTTCCCGATCTTTCTTCTTTACGCGGCGCTTAAGCGCCGCTCTTCCACGCTATCGTCGTCGTTCGATGGTGGCACCAAGCAAAATCAAGGTCAAGGCCAAGGGCAGCGGACGGGGCGTCTGCTCTACACGACCATCCGCTACCCGCCGCCAGGCATTACCATATCTGCATGCCCCCGACGCTGGCCGAGTCCAAGATCCCCGTAGTCAGAATCTCTCCTCGCGGCGCCACTCGACTCAAATCCGGCCACGTCTGGGTCTACCGTTCCGACATTGTCTCTGCCGACGGTGCGGCCCCTGGCTCTCTGGTCACAGTCCTCGATCATCGCGGCAGGGCGCTGGGCACCGCCCTCTATTCGAGTTCTTCCCAGATTGCCATCCGTCTACTATCGCGAGAGCCCATCGGCGATTTTCCCGGACTCCTTCGTCAGCGCATCGCCGAGGCCATTTCCTACCGCGAACCGATTGTGCGCAATACCAATGCTTACCGCGTCGTCTTCAGCGAGGCCGATTTCCTGCCCGGCCTCATCGTCGATCGCTACAACGACATTCTGTCGCTGCAGATCCTTACGCAGGCGATGGACGCGGAGGTCATACGAGTGGCTTTGATTTCAGAGTTGACCGGGAAGCTGCATCCGGCATCGATCGTCGAGCGGGTCGACTCTAAAATCCGCCAGCTTGAAGAGCTTCCGCCGCGGCTCAGCGGCCTTCTAACCGGCGAAAAAAGTTCGACCGTCTTCACTATGAACGGCGTTCAGTTTAAGTTCGAGGCGTTGGAGGGTCAAAAGACCGGAGCCTTTTTTGACCAGCGTGAAAACTATGCTGCCGCAGCTCAATATGCTCAGGGTGAAGCGCTGGATGTGTTTTGCTACCAAGGCGGTTTCGCGCTCCATCTGGCTTCCCGCTGTTCGCGTGTCACGGGGATAGACAGCTCCCGGCCAGCTCTCGAAGTCGCCGATCAGAATGCCGTCCTCAACCACCGGGAGATCGAATGGATCGAGGCCAATGCCTTCGACCTGCTCAAAGACTATTCAGCTTCCGGCCAGAGCTATGACAGCATCGTGCTCGATCCTCCCGCCTTCGCCAAATCCAAGCGCGACTTGGACCCCGCAATGCGGGGCTACAAGGAGCTAAACCTTCGCGCCCTGAAGATGCTGCGACCCGGCGGAGTCCTGATCACGTGCTCCTGCTCGTATCATGTGAGATCGTCGGATTTCGTCGAAATGCTGGCCAATGCGGCTCTGGACGCGCAACGGACGGCGCGTATCGTCGAGGTTCGCGGACAGGCCAAAGACCATCCCATTCTGCTGAATATTCCGGAAACCGCCTATCTGAAGTGCCTTATATTGCGCGTAACCTGATGAAACTAAGCAATATATTATACTTGACACTAATAGACTCATATTTTATGCTTCCTTTGTGCTGAGCCAGCATCCAAGTATTTGAACGGCAACGCCGAATTCTTGAAATCCAGCACAGAAGGAGAATATCTCTATGGCCGTACTTACCCGTTGGGAGCCTTTCCGTGAGTTTTCCACCCTGCAGGACCGCATGAACCGTTTGTTTCGCGAGTCCTATAACGAAGGTGGCCGGGACGAATTCCTCACCGCGTCCAGCTTTGCCCCGGCAGTCGATGTTTACGAAGACGAGCACAACGTGACCCTGAAGATCGAAGTGCCTGGAATCGATGAGAAAGATATCGACATCCGCCTGGAGAACAACACACTCACCGTGCATGGCGAGCGCAAGATCGAGAAGGAAGAGAAGGAAGAGAATTATCGCCGCGTGGAGCGCCAGTACGGCAGCTTTACCCGCACCTTTACTCTGCCCCCGACCGTGGATGCCGAGCAGGTTTCGGCGGACTACGACAAAGGCGTTCTGAAGGTCACTCTGCCTAAGAAAGCCGAAGCCAAGCCGAAGCAGATCAAGGTCAACATCGGCGCCGGCAAGGCCACGGACAAGACTCTGGAAGCCAAGGCCCCCGGCAAAGCCGCGTAAGCAGCGCTGCTCGTGGAGGGGCGGACGCCTTCGTCCGCCCTGCGAGCGACGCTCGAACCCTCTACAATCCTTGGGAGGCGGCGAAAAAGCTGCTTCCCATTTAGTTTTTGCAACTCAATAGAGATGTGCAATTCGGCAATCTGAAAGTTTTGTAATCTCGATTTTCAAATTACCCGATCACACAAATCGTTAAATTAATAGTTGGAGTTCATCATGGCTATCCGTTGGGATAAGTTCACAGTAAAAGCGCAGGAAGCCGTTCAGCGCGCGAACCAGCTCGCCTCCGAGCACGGCAATCCGGAGCTGCTACCGGTTCATCTGCTGGCGGCGCTGCTCGAAGATAAAGAAGGCATCGTTTCGCCCGTCCTAGAAAAAATCGGCATCGGGCCGCAGGCCGTTCTCAGCGACGTCTACGTCGCGATCGAAAAGCTGCCTAAAGTTTCCGGCGAAGCCGCGCAGGCGACGCTCTCGAATGCCACGAACAAGCTGTTGGAGCAGGCTTTCAAAGAAGCCGCCAACTTTAAGGACGAGTATGTCTCCACCGAGCACCTGCTGCTGGCCATCACGCACTTGAAGCAGGACGTGGCCCAGCAGATTCTCGCCCGTCACGGAGCCACGTATGACGCGATTCTGAAGGCCCTAACTTCGGTTCGAGGTTCGCAGAAAGTGACCGACCAGAATCCGGAAGCCAAATATCAGGCTCTGGAGCGCTACGCCCGCGATCTGACGGAGCAGGGCCGCCGCGGCAAACTGGATCCCGTAATCGGCCGCGATGAAGAAATCCGGCGCGTGGTTCAGGTTCTTTCCCGGCGCACGAAAAATAATCCCGTGCTCATCGGCGAGCCGGGCGTAGGCAAGACCGCGATCGTCGAAGGTCTGGCGCAGAGAATTATCTCCGGCGATGTGCCGGAAGTTCTCAAGAACAAACGAGTGGTTGCACTCGATCTCGGCTCCATGCTGGCCGGAGCGAAATATCGCGGCGAGTTTGAAGATCGCCTCAAGGCCGTGTTGAAGGAAATCGAAGACTCCCAGGGCCAGATCATTCTCTTCATCGACGAACTGCACACTCTGGTCGGAGCCGGAGCCAGCGAGGGCGCGATTGACGCCTCCAACATGCTGAAACCGGCGCTGGCTCGTGGAGAGCTGCGTGCCATCGGAGCTACCACGCTCAACGAATATCGAAAGTACATCGAGAAAGATGCGGCTCTCGAACGCCGCTTCCAGATTATTTTCGTCGGCGAGCCGAATGTCGAGGACACCATTGCCATTCTGCGCGGCTTGAAAGAGCGCTACGAAGTGCATCACGGCGTCCGAATTAAAGATTCAGCTATTGTCGCTGCCGCGACGCTCTCGCATCGCTATATCTCAGACCGCTTCCTGCCTGATAAGGCCATCGACCTGGTGGATGAAGCCGCGGCGTCGATTCGCATCCAAATCGATTCGCTTCCCACTGATATCGATCAACTCGAGCGCCGCGCTACGCAACTCGAAATCGAAAAACAGGCATTGAAGAAAGAAGACGACGCAAACTCCCGCGATCGCCTGGCTGTGATCGAGAAAGAGCTGGCCGAAATCCGCGAGAAATCCAACGCCCTCAAGGCGAATTGGAAAAAAGAAAAGGAGCTGATCGCGCGCTCCCGCGAACTGAAGGAGAAAATCGAGAAGCTGAAACTTGAAGAACAGACTGAGGAGCGAAAAGGGAATCTGCAGCGCGTTGCCGAAATCCGCTACGGACTGCTGCGGCAAGCCGAAGAAGAGTTAAATCAGCTCACCGCCAAGATCGAAGCCAAAGGCTCGGGCGCTCCACGCATGCTGAAAGAGGAAGTGGACGAAGAAGATATCGCCCGCATTGTCTCCAAGTGGACCGGCATTCCTATCTCGAAGATGCTCGAAGGGGAAGTGAGAAAACTGGTCAGCATGGAAGACCGCCTGCGCCATCGTGTTGTCGGACAGGACGAAGCTCTGGAGCGCGTGGCCAATGCCATTCGCCGCTCCCGCGCCGGGCTCAGCGATCCCAAGCGTCCGATCGGCTCCTTCATTTTTCTCGGTCCGACCGGCGTCGGCAAGACTGAATTAGCGCGCGCTCTCGCTGAATTTTTATTTGACGACGAACGCGCGCTGTTGCGCATCGATATGTCGGAATACATGGAGAAGCACTCGGTCGCGCGCCTGATCGGCGCGCCTCCGGGATATGTGGGATATGAAGAAGGCGGACAGCTCACCGAGCAGGTGCGTCGCCGGCCGTATTCGGTCGTGCTCTTCGACGAAATCGAGAAGGCTCATCCCGATGTTTTCAACGTTCTCTTGCAGATCATGGACGATGGCCGCCTCACCGATGGCAAGGGCCGCGTCGTCGATTTCAAAAATACGATCATCATCATGACGTCGAATCTCGGCTCCAGCTATCTGCAGGCTGAAAGTCTGCGCACGCCGGAAGATTTTGAGAAGGCTGGCGAGCAAGTGATGAATGTGCTGCACGGGCACTTTAGGCCGGAGTTCTTGAACCGTGTCGACGACATTATTATTTTCGGCCCGCTGGGCAAAGAGCAGTTGGTCAAGATCATCGAGCTGCGGCTCGAAGATGTACGCCGGCTGCTGGCCGATCGCAAAATCTCGATCGAGCTCACCGACGGCGCAAAAGAGCTGTTATTCACCCAGGGCTATGATCCGCACTTCGGTGCGCGCCCGTTAAAGCGCGCGATTCAGAAGCTGATACAGGATCCACTCGCGTTGAAGATTCTTGACGGCGAAATTCTTCACGGCGATCACATTGTGGTCGATGCCGACAAAAAAGCCGGCAAGATGAAATTCGAAGTGAGCAAGCGCGTGGGAGAAAAGCAACCGGAAAAGCTGAAGCGCTGAGAGCGATCGCCTACGCATGGTCATCCACGACACACTGTCAAGCGCTACACACTGTCATCCTGAGGCCCGCGTTTTTTACGGGCCGAAGGATCTCTGCAATTCCTAGCGCCAGCGTTGCCGCGTGGTGCTCATTTCCGCACGAAAGCCTGAATTAGCTCCGGCGACGCAGCCAGGAACCATGCAATTACGATTCGCACCATGATTTGGGCGCCGTACCAGAAGAAGCGCCAATTTATATCCCTCGCAGCGGCGGACACGGCCGGCACCGACCCCGCAATTCCCAGTACCATAAGGACGATCGCGCACCAGCGCGCCCAATTCTGTAGCCGGTAGAGTCCCCAGCCCACCAGCGCCCAACCCGCGCCAACGGAGATCGCAGTCTGCGGTCCGTCCAATTCTCTTCCATAGGTGATGCCTGCGGTCCGCGTCATGGCGAGCGCTCCGGGGGCTAGTAACTCCGCCACGCCGATTATGATCAGATACGCCGCAACCAGAAAAAACAGAACAGCGATCACCGTCACAGTAGCCGGACGTTCCATATCGACGAGAGTAGCGCAGTTGCGCAGGAAAAATTAAACCGCGTGCGCAGAGAGGTTGTTGCGCTTTACTTGCTCAATCACCCAGTCGGTCCAGTAAGAGGATGCTCCACTCGACAGCAGCGGAGCTTTTCCGAGCACGGCATCTACGAAGTTTTCGATCATGGGATAGTGCAAATTCGCATTAGGCGGCAGATCCTCGCGGCCGCCGGGATAGACGAGTTCGGGCCCATTCAGCGGAGTTAACTCCATTTCGCCATCCGTGCCGCGGATGCGGCATTCGTCCCGTTTCACCTTCGAATGCCAGCGAACATCTACAATCCCGCGCACGCCGCCGGCATAGTCGACCATCACAGTCGCGTTGTCTTCCACCGCATAATGATGCACCGCATTCGACATGTAACCCGTCGCGCGCAACGGCTGGCCGAAAAGGAAATTCAGCACATCGATGCGATGACAGGCAATATCGTAGAGCGGGCCACCTCCGGCCTTTGCCGGATCGATGAGCCAGCTACGTTCGCTGAGCTTTTCGTCGAGCCAGCCGTGGTTGGTGAGTTCGGCAATCACTGGCTTGCCGATTGCGCCGGCTTCGATCAATTGTTTTGCGCGTTGCAGTTTGGGATAAGTCCGGCGGTAGTATGCAACGCCGAGCGTTCGTCCGGTTTCTTGGGCGGCCTTTATCATCGAGCGCGATTCGGCCTCATTCATGGCCATCGGCTTCTCGCACAAGACGTCCTTTTCGGCACGCAGAGATTGAATCGTCTGAGGCGCGTGAAGAAAAATCGGGGTCGCGATGTAAACCGCATTCACCGCGGGATCGGCGAGAGCTTCGTCGAGCGTCGCCCAAACACGCACATTGTAGGCGGCAGTTTTTGCCGGATCACGCGTAACCAGGCCATACAAGCGGCTTCTCGATTCGGATTGAATTCCGGGAATGACGCGCCGCGTCGAGATGTCGCCGATTCCGACTACGATCCAGTTCAACATAAGCGAAAGAGATGAAAAATCAAGTGACCACGAAGGACACCAAGTATCACGAAGGCGGCCTCGTCAGGGTTCCTTCATGTAACTTTGTGTCCTTCGTGGTAAAAACTTTTCGGAGGTCTGCACAAAATTAAAGGCCGGCCTAAGCCGGCCTTCGCCATCAATCTTCGAAATCCAAAACTACTTTTTGGGAGCGATTGCATCCTTGGCAGCCTTGGCGACGCGGAACTTTACAACCGTCTTCGCCTTGATCTGAATTGGTTCGCCAGTCTGCGGATTGCGTCCGACACGCGCCTTGCGGTGCGCTTTCACCAGCCGGCCCAGGCCGGGGACGACGAACACGCCGTTCTTCTTGGTTTCTTTCACTGCGACATCGGCGAGCTGCTCCAAAAATGCCGCAGCCGTCTTGTTAGGAAGTTCGGTTTTCTCCGCCAGATAACGGACGAGTTGAGTCTTGGTCAAACCTGAAGCCATGTTTCCTCCTCGGGGAAAAAGTTGAATTTTAATTCCAGCGGGCTTGATGGTATATCAGCGCCCTGTGGAAAACACCCTTATTCTACGCGGGTTCCAAAGATATAACACGCCGAAAGGGCCATTTTTACACGTTTATTTGTAATCGCATCGCCCAAAATGGCCAAAATAGGCCGCTAACTGCACTGTGATCTATGCAGGACTCTCTCTCCTCGGTCGCAATCTTTCTCGATGCGAGTCTGAGTTGCTCGCCTGCGGATGCAATAATAATAGAGAGGAGAATCACGATTTGAGTTGCGCGATCTGCGAAGTACGAAAGGAAAAACGTTTCTGTCCCGCGGCCCACGGGCGCATCTGCCCGCAATGTTGCGGCGAGCAGCGCGAGGTTACGCTCGATTGCCCCAGCGATTGTCCCTATCTGCAACAAGCGCGCCAGCACGAGAAGCCGCGATTGGCGGACGAATTTGACGCGGCCTCGTTATTTCTTCAAGTCGAAATTTCCGATCAGTTTACTTACCAGCATGAGCATTTGCTCATGGGACTAAGTTATGCACTGTCGAAAGCTGCGCGCGCTGACCGCGCCCTCAATGATCGTGATCTGATCGCCGCACTCTCCGCCATGTGTACCAGCTATGAAAGGCTGGTGAATTCCGGGTTGCACTACGAACAACCGCTGCCGAGCGCGGCGCTGCACTCTGTCGCAAAGCAGGTCGAGGAGATAGTGAAGCAATTTCGTGCGGCGGAGCAGAAGCAGTTAGGGTATTCCAATCTGCGGGATTCCGATGTGCTGAAGGCTTTGGTATTTCTGCTTCGGCTGGCGCAGGGGCGAACTTCGGGACGGCCCAAGTCGCGAGCGTTCATTGATTTTTTGTACGAACAGTTTCCGGAGAAAGAATCAGCCGTGCTCGCTGCGCCTGAAGCAGGCAGCCGGCTCATCGTGCCTTAGATCGAAGATCGAAAATCGAGCCACGAATTTCACTGATTAACACGGATCAGGGCAACAATCTTGCGAGATCGTGCGCTCAAGGTCTAATCCGTAGAATCAGTGAAAATCCGCGGCTGATTCTTCAGTTTGCGCACCTCTGCGCCCGAAGGCAGCGCGTCTCGCAGCTCACGGATCGTTTTATTCAGCACCGGATGCCGCGCCTCAGGCGCAATCTCCGCCAGAGGTTCAAGCACGAATCGGCGCTCGTCCATGGCCGGATGCGGAATCGTGACCTCCGCAGAATCCAAGGCAACATCCCGGAATAAGAGGATGTCAATATCGATCACGCGCGGACCCTTTTTCTGCACCCGCTGCCGCCCCATAGCTTTTTCTATGCCAAGAATCGCAGTCATCAACTCTTGCGGCTTTAGTGCAGTTTCGAGAGCAACCGCACAGTTCAGAAACCACGGTTGTTCCGTAAACTCTACGGGCTCGGTTTCGTAAAAGGATGAAACCGCCGCCACTCGGCCCAATGCCTGCAGCTGACGCGCAGCTTCTTGCAGCTTGCCCTCGCGATTCCCCAGATTCGAGCCTAGTGAAAGATAGGCCAATGTTGCCATAGGTTTATCAGCCGATACCTTGGTTACTTTCGCAGATTTCTACCTCATCCTAGAATTAAAGCATGCTGGAGTCTCTGCTGCTGAGTCGAGATGCCGACGTCTTCCGGGTGCTGCGCCCGACGCTCGAAAAATTGTCCATCGAGATCGAAATCTGTCAGGAAGCTAAAAAAGCCAGCGAGATTCTGATCTCGGAAAAATTCGATGCCGTGATCGTCGACTGCGATGACATGCCCGGCGGAGTTGGGGTCCTGGAAGGATTGCGCGCAACTCCCAGCAATAAAAACTCTGTAACATTTGCGATTGTCAACGGCAAAAGAACGACTACTCAAGATGCGTTCGGGATGGGGGTAAATTTTGTTCTCCATAAGCCGCTGTCTGCCTTGAACGCATCTCGCTGTTTCAACGCGGCTTTGAGCTTTATGTTGCGTGAGCGCCGCCGCTACTTCCGCCATCCGGTCAGAATGGCGGCCCGTCTGCTGTTGGGGGATGCAGAAATCAAAGCGGAAAGCACGAATCTGAGCGAGGGCGGAATCGCGCTCTTACTCCACCACGCGCTTCCGAAGAATGCCACGCCTCGCCTGCAGTTCACACTACCCGGGACCAGCGCCAGTCTCGATGTGGAAACGGAAGTTGCCTGGGCCAACCTGAACGGGTGCGTAGGATTGCGCTTTCTCAACGTGCCTGCAAGCTCAAAGGAGCTGCTGGAGCGCTGGCTTGCCGATCACGCAGAACAGGTTCCCGCAGCCCAAGACAAGCCACTGGCATCCGCTTCTCGTCCCATCCAATAGCCCCGCTCGCCAGCCTTCGCGCCTCGTTTGATCCGCAGGTATCCGCCTGGTAATTGGCGGGCGGCATTCGACGTGGCAATCTAGCCAGATCGGAGCCACCATCATGCTGCCTTCTAACTATCGTGTTGCGCGCATCCAGAAAACTTTGCGCTGGTTTGAGCAGGATATTCCCTTGCTGAACATGCGAGTCAAGGACTTGTCGGCAGAGCGCCAGCGTTCTGCACGCCAGTTCGCCGCAGCCGTGGTCGACCAGACGCGGGCGGAACTCCAACGCCTGCTGGAAGAACAACTAGAGCCCGCTTTAGATTTGGGCGAAGTGCCCTGCGAACCCGCGGATTAAATCAGCTCTGAACAAACCGGTGAAGAAGCTGGAGCGCGCGATCTCACAGCAAAGATCCGGCGGTGGCTTGCGCCCCATAGTGCCCCGTCTCGGCTGCTGATTCTTCCGGCAGCGTGACTTCCTCCCACAGGCTGCGGTCGCGGAGAATGCGGGAAACCAGAGCGGTGTGCATGGCGTGTCCGGCGCGGTCGGCAACCACTTTCCCCAGGATCGGCTTGCCTAGGAGAGCCAGATCGCCTACCAGATCCAGCACTTTGTGGCGGACAAACTCGTCGTTGAAGCGAAGCGGCCCGTTTTCGATTCCGTCACGCGTCAACACAATGCAGTTATCGCGCGACGCGCCCCGGATCAGCCCCATGTTGCGCATGGCTTTTTCATCCGCGCGCGAACCGAAAGTGCGGGCGGCCGCAATATTTCGCAGATAACTCCCGTTCGAAAGCTCCACTTGAAAAGTTTCCTTGCCAATGAGCGGGTGGGGAAAATTGATCGAATAAGAGATGGAATAGCTATTAGCGGGGTAGACCGAAATAAACTTGTTTCCTTCCCGCATCTCGAACTCGCGGAGGATTTTCATATAGCGCCGCGGCCGCCGCTGCCTGCGAATGCCGGCTTTTTGGATCAATTCCACAAACGGAAGCGCGCTGCCATCGAGGATAGGCAGCTCCAGATTGTCCAGCTCGACGATGGCATTGTCGAGGCCGAGTCCGATGAAGGAGGAGAGCAGATGCTCCGTGGTGGAGATGAGAACTCCCTTCTTCATCAGGCTGGTCGCGTAGCTGACGCGGGCTACATTGCGGCTGGTGGCCTCGATCTCGAAGCCGTCCAAATCGGTGCGGCGAAATACAATTCCCGTTCCGGGAGGAGCAGGAAGAATCTGCAGAGAAACCGGCGCGCCGCTATGCAGCCCGACCCCGCTGCATTGCACGGACGAGCGGATTGTCTGCTCCTGAATCAAGGATCCTAAATTATGTGTCGATGAATGAATAGATTACAGCCGGAGTCGGAAGGTTGACTGTGGTAAAAAAGCCACACTGCGTGGCTAACCGCGCCGGAGAACCCGAATGATTACTGCTACTTCGGTTGTAAATCCAAGCCTCTCAATGGCTTGTAGAAAGCTCAAGGTCCGGTTTCCCTAAGTTATTTTTTATGTTTTCCGGCGGCTTTCAGGGGATTGTAGCCGGAATTGGGATCGAACATCGCCTCATCCAAGGTTTCACTGTAGCTGGCGGAGGTGATGAAACGTTCTGTCTGCATGTCCCCATTGAAGTAGCGGGTGAATCCGAAGGGTGTCATAACTCCTTGGATCAGGCGATATCCATTGTATGTTTCTTCTTCCACGTTCTTTTCTTTGTCCACGGGATCGCGCCAGGAGTAGCTCTTCTGGATCGGCAGATGGGTATCGATATCGAAGTAAAGGCTCACCGCTTCGTCCTTGGAATTAATCAGCGTCACCTTTTGCGCGGCGAGGTTACCGGCAAGCGCGGCGCCGTCAAAAAAGAGCGCCACCTTGGGATCGTTAATCCAGGTACGCAACACGGTTTCCAGCGAGAACCGTTTGCGGCGCAGGTAATCGTCGAGGTCTTTCTGCTCCACCGGTTTCGGACCCTTGTAGGTGATTTCGTAACCTTTGTTCCCGATGTAGACATAAGCGACGTCGCGCTGCGGAGTCAGTTCAATCCGCTCCTTGTCGGGGAACTCCACGAACCGCCAGAAGAAAACGCCGTTGCTCGAGGGGCGTCCGTGGTAAAAGCTGTAAACCCGGCCCTGCTCCTGCAAATCGTGAATGCTGAGATAAGCCTGCCCGCCCAGCGCCTGAATAGCCTGATTCAGGAGGTCGCGCGCCTGGTGCGCGTTCTGCTGATCCAGAGGGATGGATGAGGACTTACCCGAGTCAGGCTTGGCGGGAGCCTGCGCGGCATCCTGTGCGATAGAGCGCATCGCGGCCCAGCCAGACGCAGCCAGCACAAACGCCAATGTAAGGATGGGAATCCGATATTTCATTCAGGCGAGTTTCATGCAGACGTTCAGTAGCGAAGTCCGGTACAGGAGAAGTCCGGCACAGGAATTGTAGCCCCATGCGGCAGAATTGCTGACTACGGCTACATCGCGGACTTTCACTTTCGGTTGGATGCAGAAAAAACCGCAGGCGCCGTTCGACGATGCGGAGCGCTAACCCACCCGGGCTAGCCGGCCTGCCTAACCGACTAGCACCGCTCCTCCATTTACGTTGAAAATCTCGCCCGTGATAAAGCTTGCGTACTCCGTGCATAAAAACAGGATCGGTCCGGCGATTTCCTCTGGCTTGCCGGCGCGTCCCATAGGGATCGTTCGCCGGATCTCTTCCCCGCTGCCCGGATCATCGAGCGCGGGTTTGGACATATCCGTATCCACCCAGCCGGGGGCAACTGAATTCACATAAATTCCCGCCGAGGCCAGTTCCGTAGATAGGGTTTTTGTCATGCTGATCAGAGCGCCTTTGCTGGCGGAGTAATCGCAATGAAAGGCCTCGCCGCGCTGTCCGCTGGTGGAACTGATGAACACAATGTGACCCGCCGTCGGCCCATTCCGCGGCTGCGCCTTCATCTGCGCGACGGTGTGCTTGACCAACCCGAACACGGCATCAAGATTGATAGAAAGAGTCGACCGCCATTGCTGATCCGTCATTCTCTCAATCGGGACGTCTTCTGCCGGCCAAACGCCGTGATTAGCCACGAGAATATCGATCCGGCCGAAATGCTTGGTCGCATCGGCAACCAGTACGCGAGCGGACTCCGGATCATTCAAGTTGCTGCCGATGGCGTGGCAGTTCGCCGTCCCGCATTCTGCTGTCAAAGCCTCCGCCTGCGCGCGCGCCTTCTGATAGCTGAATACAACCTTGGCGCCAGCCGCGACAAAAAGTCGAACGGTAGCCGCGCCAATGCCGCGCGAACCACCGGTAATTAAAGCAACTTTGCCAGAGAGAGAAAGTGGGACGGACATGATTGATAGTTTGCGGGTTCTTGTTTCCAGTTGCAAGTCGGGCTGATCGGGAAGAAACCGGGCACGTCAAGAGCAGGAAAACCCGGTAACGAGTGTAATGGGGATTTTTCGCCAAGCTCAACCCGCAGACGACGAACCGAGCATTTTGTTTGCTCGGGCATGGCGCTCCGATACAAACCAATACGAAGCCCCAAACAGGCTGCCAGCCAATGCAAAGCAGATACCTTGTCGTTTTACAGCGACGATGACACCCTCGAAGAATGTTTGATCTTCTATGAATAGAGGCTTTGGCATTAGGGAGGATATGAGGCAGCCACGGACAGAAACGAGGATTGCTCCGACAAATGTGAAATAGAGCTTGCCACTCCATCTCGCCTTTGGAAAAACACTCACGGCAACGGCCCACGGAAGAATCAACGCAAGAAACACGACTCCAAAGCCGCCGAACAACGCGAACCATATCAAAGCACTCAGGGTTCCGACGAATTGTTCGTGAGCGCCACGACCTGAGAGCGATAGTTCGCAAAATATCCAAGCGACGTAAAATAAAAATGCGGAGAGCGAGCTTACGATATACCCCAAAGATCGCGAGTTCATGGAAGGATTGTCGCAGCTAGATCGCCAGTTTGCACGATGATTTCTGTATTCAGGCAATTGCACCAAGTGCCCTGAAAGGCCCATTGTTTAAGCCTCAGAACCCATCCTTCGAACTCGACGTTCTTTCCGACTTCAACTCCCGCAACAGCAATCGCACCAGCATCCCGTCGAAGCCGGTGCCGCTCATCTTCGCCAGTTCATCGAGCGCCTGTTCCGGAGTGCGCGCGGCTGCGATCGATTGTTCGGTCAGCATGTTGGCGTAGGCGTCGGCGAGCGCGATAATGCGTGCCCAGAGCGGGATCTGCTCACCTTTCGCGCCATCGGGATAGCCCGTGCCATCGAAGCGCTGGTGATGATGCTCGATCGCCTGCCGCATCATGCCGCTGTGCGGCAAAAATCCGGCGATCTCGGCGCCGACGCGAGCGTGCATTCGAACCAGAAAAAATTCATCGTCGGTGAGCGGGCCGGGCTTATTCAGGATGCGCTCCGGCACGAAGATTTTTCCCACGTCGTGAATGCGCGCGGCATATACCAGGTCGCTGGTTTCCTCGGGAGGCAACTGCAGCGCCCGGGCAATGATTTCCGTGTAACGCGCCACCAGATCGCCGTGGCCGGAGGTGCGCAGCTCGCGCGATTCCGCCGCCCGGCTCAGCACTTCAATCGATTCCTTCAGCAGCGGCACATTGCAATCTTCTTCGCCGCCGCAAAACTTCACCAGCATCGATCCAAGCTCTTCCAGATGCTCCGGCCCGTTATGCTCGCGCTGCAAAAATCCTTCGATGTAAGTGGAGATCTGCTGCCGCTGCGCCGCAAATTCCTCGCCGCCGGTAAATTCCTGCGCCGCCGATACCCGGTTTCCCCCGGAACGTTTCGAGACATACATGCCCGCGTCCGCCACGCGGATGATGTCTTCAATAGAAAATCCGTGCATCGGAAAACTGGCCACACCAAAGCTGCCCGTGATGTGATGTTCGCTGAGCATGGGGTCGGTGGTGATCCACTGCCGCAGGCGCTCGGCCAGAACCTCCGCCTGCTCTGGTCCGGTCTCAGGCATCAGGATGATAAATTCGTCTCCGCCGTAACGCGCCACTACATTCGACTGACGCGATTTTTGCTCCAGCAATCGCCCCACGCGGGCCAGCACCAGATCGCCCTCGAAGTGGCCCATGGTGTCATTCACTTCCTTGAATTTGTCGAGATCGATCAGCACCACGGAGAACGCTCTACCCGAACGCGAAGCGCGCTTCCACTCGGCCGATAAAGCTTCCCAGAAGAAGCGCCGGGTTTTGATTCCCGTCAGACCGTCGGTGATCGATTGCTGCTGCAGCTTCTGAAAAACGAAAGCATTGTGCAGAGCGGTGGCCAGCAGGTCTGCCAGTGTGTTGAGGATCAGAACGTCCTGCGGGAAGAAAGCGCTCTCCCTGCGGCTTTCAATATTCAATGCGCCCAACAAAGTTTCGCCGTAGGTAATGGGAATGCACAGCACCGACCGCGACTCGGGCAGAATCGCGCCCATCTGGCCTTCCACGCCATTCTGCACCAGCGCCCGCTCGCCCGTGCGCGCCACGCGGCCCAGAATGCCGATGCCCAGCGGAATCCGCCTGCCCATGGCGTGTGCGGTCGCTCCGGCCTCTGCCTTAATTTCGATCTCCTTCGTTCCGTAATCGAGCAGGCCAATGCCGATGTGATCGAAGCTGAAATTCTTTTGGATCTCTCCCACGATTTGACCCAGCATATGGACGGGATCGTCACTCGAAATCGCGGTGCGCGAAATGTTGTTCAGAAATGCCAGTTGCCGCGAGCGCCGTTGTTCTTCCGCGAACAAGCGCGCGTTTTCCACGGCAACCGATACCTGCCCTGCCGCCGTCACCATCACGTCGAGATCGCGCTGTTCGAAAACATATTCCCGCATCTTGCTCATTGCCACCATTACTCCCGTTGGCTTGCCGCTCAGCAGAATCGGCGCTGCGCAAAGGCACTTGGCGGGCTGCTCCGGGCGAAACGTAATGCCCAATCGCGCCCGCGTTTTCTCCAAGTCGGAACGAATCAGCAAAGGCTGCCCAGTTCGGATCACATATTCGGTGAAGGCGTTATCCAGTTTACGTTTTCGCTTAGGCAGGACGAGATCATCCTCTACTTCCAACTCGAAACAGATTTCATCTCCTGACTGGAAAGCGATGTAGAAATTGCTGTTGTTGAAAATCTGTCCCAGCTCGGCGTGGATCGTGCGCAGCACCTCGTCCTGATCCAGCCGCGAGCTGATCGCCTGGCCGATCTCGGTAAGCAATTCATATTCCTGGGTCCTGCGGTGAGCATCGTGCGCGATGAGATAGTTTTCCAGAGTCAATCCCAGTTGCAGAGCCAGGCCCACCATAAGACGCGGACCGGATGTACCGAACGCCTCGCGCTGGGCGTGAGGAAAAAGAATCACGCCGAATGCGTGCTCCCGAGTCTGCAGGCTGACCGCGGTCAGATTACGGATCTGCGCTTTTTCCAGCGCATCCTTGAAGCCAGCGAAGGTGCCGACCGAGCCCACCGGCAGCGGCTCCGACATGTGGCTGACGTCGCGGACCGTGAAGAGTCCTCCCTGGCGGTGCGCCCGGTCGCAGATATATTCTCCAGCCCCACTGCTGGTTAGAACTTCGAGAAATTCGGGAGAAAATCCACGCTGCACCGAAGGCAGCAAGCCGCGCCAGCGCTCCGCGATATAGATGACCGCGCGCCGGGCGGATAGAGCGCCGGCCAGCCGTTCCAGCGCCGACTGCATGCTGGGCAGCAAATCGTCGGCAGAGAGAAGCCGCCGTGGATCGGCGCCCAGCGTCGACAGCGCCAGAGTATTTTCCTGTACCGCGTTGCGTTCGTTCTCGAACAGCACCATCACCATGGCGATGCCCAGCAGCATCTGCGGAATCGGCCCTAAGACGTGGCCCACGCTGCCAAACATTTCCATGCCGGGGCTGCCGGACTGCACCGCGGCCATCAGCACTGCCCAGAGCGCCAGCGAAATGGCCAGGATTCTGAAAGCCGCAGATCCGCGACGATGAGCGTGCAAATAAAAAACCGCTGAGCAGTACAACAGCACCGCGCTCAAGAAAATAACGGTCAGGCTCAGAGGACGCTGGTCTGGCGGCAGCGGACCGGATAATAGAAGCGTCCGCAAATCGATGGCGGCGAACACGGTTCCGGTAAGAGCCAATGCGCCGTCGTACCAGCGAAAGCGGAAAGCGGTACGCGTGAGCCGCGTGGAGACGAAGATGCTCACTCCCATCGCTACCGAAAACAAGGAACTTGCAAAAAAAACGGCGAGCGCGGGAGGCCGGTAGTAACGAACCGCATCAAGCGCGTAATGGATGGAGTAGCAGGCCCAAGCGATCTGCCAGGCGCGAAAGTAAATCTGCTGGCTTTGCTGATAGAGGTAATAAAAAAGCAGACAAAGCAATAAGGCGACAACGCCGGGGATAATAACGATGCTGGTAGAAATGCTGTTCATGGGGCCTGGCTAAGATTTCCGTTGATTGCCTTGGTGTTACGGAGAAGACGTTGGTTAATGTTTTCACATCGACGGTACGAACACAACAAGATTTAAGTACAATGCCTATCCTCGGGCACTCGGGTGAACTATTTAGGCTGAAGCCATCTATCTCATTGACTTGACGATACTTTTCTCCTCCCAATACCATCAAAGTGTAGCCACTTATGCCCGAAATTGTCGGTCCTCCATTAACCAAGCCGCGCGTCCGCTTCGCCCCATCGCCCACCGGATTTCTTCACGTGGGCAGCGCCCGCACCTTCATTTTCAACTGGCTCTACGCCCGCCACAACGCCGGCACCATGATTCTCCGCCTCGACGACACTGACGTTGAACGCAATACTCAGGCCTCGGTCGATTCCATTTTCGAGGGACTGAAGTGGTTGAACTTGAGCTGGGACGAAGAATACAAGCAGTCCGAGCGTTTGGAGTTGCACCGAAAGATGGCCTGGACGATTTTCGAAAAAGGCCTGGCGTACCGTGACTTCACTCCCGCGCACACCGGCGACGCGGAAAAATCCGGCGCCCAGGAAACCTGGCTTTTCAATCCCGGTGCGCGTGAACTTTCGCGGACCGAAAGCGATCGCCGCGCCGCCGCGCGAGAGCCATTCGCGCTGCGTTTTCGCGTTCCTCGTGAGAGCGGAAAGTTGGTGCGATTTAGCGATGCGGTTTACGGAGAACAAGTAAAAGCGGCGGCTGATATTGAAGATTTTGCGCTGCTCCGCTCGGATGGCATGCCTACGTATCACCTCGCGTCGTGCGCCGACGATGCCGACCTGCGCATCTCCCACATCATTCGCGGCCAGGACCATCTTTCCAACACGTACAAGCACGTTCTCATCTTCGAGGCGGCCGGTTACGTGCCGCCTCAGTTCGCGCATCTGCCGCTGCTGGTCGCGCCCGATGGAACGAAGCTTTCCAAGCGCCGCCACGGTCCCGTGGTTAGTGTGACTACTTATCGCGATGCCGGATTTCTTTCCGAAGCCTTCATCAACTTTCTATGCTTGCTCGGCTGGTCGCCTAAGAACGACCGCGAGAATATGTCCTTGCAAGAACTCACAGATATCTTCTCGCTCGAGGGCATCAATCGATCAAACGCTGTAGTGAACTTCAAAGAGCCGGCTGCAACCCCGGAGGAAAAGTTCGATGCGAAAGCTGTATGGCTGAATGCCGAACACATTCGCTCCCTATCCGTCGAGAACTTGAGCGCGCATCTTCTCCCAATCGTGCAAGATGCGGGCTTCGACATCACGCCAGAAAAAATGCTGCGCGTCACACCGCTGATTCGCGAACGCATCAAGCTGCTTCGCGATGTACTCACCGCCGCAGACTTTTTCTTCGTCGATCAATTGCCGCCCTACGATCCGGCCGAACTCATCCCGCAAAAGGGAGACATGGCCATGGCTTTCAAGGCCCTCACGCGGGCGCGAGACGTTCTCGCCGAAGTCGAGTTCAAACACGATCCGCTGGACCAGGCTCTCCGCGCCGCCGCTGGGGAACTCGGCATCAAGGCGGGGCAAATGTTTCAGCCCATCCGCGTCGCTGTCTGTGGACGGAAGAACGCCCCACCGCTCTTTGAAACGCTGGAAGTTCTGGGACGAGAAGCGACGCTCCAGCGAATCGGGGAAGCGCTGCAAAAGATCACCTGAAGTTCTTGGCCTCGCCGATTTTGTTGCATCCCCGGCGCGCCGATCTTTATCTAGATGAGGCAGGTCTACATCGGGTTGGTTTGGTTTCCGCCGACCGGAAATCTTCGCAATCATTTCGTCGCGCTGCCACACAGGCCATATAGAAAGGAATTCAGATGAAAGTAGTGCAAGTCAGTAAGCCAGGAGGAAATTTCGAAATCGTGGAGCGCCCGATCCCAGAGCCCGGCCGCGGACAAGTCCGGATTAAGGTGGAGGCCTGCGGCATCTGTCACAGCGATGCGCTCGTCAAAGAAGGGATCTGGCCAGGAATTCAGTATCCCCGCGTGCCGGGTCATGAGATTGCCGGACGCATCGATGCGGTGGGTGCCGACGTGACGCTATGGAAGCCCGGTCAAAGGGTGGGCGTGGGATGGCACGGCGGACATTGCTTCCAATGCGATCCCTGCCGACGCGGCGACTTCCTGCTCTGCCAGTTCGAAAAGGTCACCGCCATCACTTACGACGGCGGCTACGCCGAATATATGCTGGCGCAGTCGGAAGCCGTGGCCGCGATGCCTGACGACCTTCCCGCGGCCGAAGCCGCGCCGCTCCTTTGCGCGGGGATCACCGTATTCAACTCTCTGCGAAATTCAGGTGCGCGCGGAGGAGATACGGTGGCAGTGCAGGGTATCGGCGGCCTGGGCCACTTGGGAATTCAATATGCCCGTCAGATGGGTTTTCGGACGGTTGCGATTGGTCGCGGCAAAGACAAAGAACCTCTGGCCAAGAAACTTGGCGCCCATGAATATGTAGACACGAATGCCAGCGCTCCCGCGGAAGCGCTGCAAAAACTGGGAGGTGCGCATGTGATTTTAGCCACCGCTCCCGATTCGAAATCGATATCGGCGCTGGTAGACGGACTAGCGGGGAGTGGAACGCTGCTGATCGTGGGAGCAGGCTTCGAATCTCTCACGGTAACTCCGCTTCAGTTGATTGGCGGCCGCAAAGCCATTCACGGCTGGCCTTCCGGCACAGCGAAAGATTCCGAGGACACGCTCCGGTTTAGCTCGCTCAGCGGAGTTCGTCCCATGATCGAGCGCTATCCGCTGGAGAAAGCAGCCGAGGCGTACGAACAGATGATCAGCGGCCGAGCCCGATTCCGTGTAGTACTGACCATGGGTGGATAGCACATGGAGCCCCGGACGCCCTCGTCCGGGGGCAGCGCCACGGGCGTATGCGTCGAAGATCACCTCGCTGCCTGGGCGGACGAAGGCGTCCGCCCCTCCATGAGCGATTCTCGCGCGCGGCTTGCGATAAGATTAAAGTGAATGAATCCCCCTCATCCGCCAACTGAAGCTGGAGAAAAAGCTGTGGCCGCCTCGCCGTCGCCCGCGCCGTCAAACTTTATCCGCGACATTATTCTCGAAGACCTCAAGACCAAAAAGCACGATGGCCGCGTGCAGACACGTTTTCCTCCTGAGCCCAACGGCCATTTGCACATCGGACACGCCAAGGCCATCTGCATCGACTTCGGCCTGGCCGACGAATTTGGCGGACATACGAATCTCCGCTTCGACGACACCAATCCCGAGAAGGAAGAAACCGAATACGTTGAATCGATCAAGGCAGATGTTAAATGGCTGGGTTTTCAGTGGGATGGTCTTTTCTACGCCTCCGATTATTTCGATCAGCTCTATGAATGGGCGATCAAGCTGATTAAAGATGGCAAAGCGTACGTCGACGATCTGACGGCCGATGAGATTCGCAAGCACCGGGGCACGCTGACTGAGCCGGGAAAGGATAGTCCCTATCGCAACCGGTCTGTCGAAGAGAATCTGAATTTATTCGAGCGCATGCGCGCCGGTGAATTCCCGGACGGCTCGCGCGTTCTGAGGGCCAAGATCGACATGGCCTCGCCCAATTTAAATCTGCGGGATCCCGTGATGTACCGCATTCTGCACGCTGAGCATCACCGCACCGGCAGTAAATGGTGCATTTATCCGATGTACGATTTTGCGCATGGCGAGTCGGATTCCATCGAGCGGGTCACTCACTCTCTTTGCACGCTGGAGTTTGAAGATCATCGTCCACTCTACAACTGGTTCATCGAACAGCTGGGAATTTTCCCCTCGCGGCAGATTGAGTTCGATCGGCTGAACTTAACTTACACGCTGCTGAGCAAGCGCAAGCTGCTGCAGTTGGTGCAGGAAGGCCGAGTGAGTGGATGGGACGATCCGCGCATGCCTACGCTCGGCGGCATTCGTCGGCGGGGATACACACCGGAGGCGATTCGTAATTTTGTCGCGTCCATTGGCGTGTCGAAGACGACGGGTTCCATCGAACTGGCCATGCTTGAGCACTTCGTCCGCGAGGATCTGAATAAACGCGCTCCGCGGGTGATGGTGGTGGTGCGTCCGCTCAAAGTTGTGATTGACAACTATCCAGAGAACCAAGTCGAAGAGATGGACGCGGTGAACAATCCCGAAGACGCGACTGCGGGCGCGCGCAAGGTTCCATTTTCTCGCGTGCTCTACATCGAGCAGGACGACTTCCGTGAAGTTCCGCCTAAAGGATATTTCCGTCTCTCGCCAGGGCGCGAGGTGCGCCTGCGCTACGCCTACTTCGTCACTTGCAAGAGCGTAGTGAAAAACGAAAAAGGCGAAGTGGTGGAAGTGCACTGCACCTACGACCCCGCATCGCGCGGCGGCAATTCCCCCGACGGACGCAAGGTGAAATCCACGATTCACTGGGTTTCGGCCGCGCATGCGGTCGATGCTGAGGTGCGGATTTACGAGAACCTGTTCACCAAAGAAAATCCCAGCGACGTGGAAGAAGGCCAGGACTTCACCGCGAACCTGAATGCGAATTCCCTCGAAGTGATCACGTCCGCCAGGCTGGAACCTTCACTAGCCAACGCTGCCATCGGCGGGCGCTATCAGTTTGAGCGGTTGGGATATTTCTGCGTCGATCTGGACTCCAAACCCGGCAAGCCGGTGTTCAACCGCACCGTGGCGCTAAAGGATACCTGGGCGAAGGTGGAGAAGAAACAGGGCGGTAAGAACTAATTATTCAAATATAGCTAAAATGCAAAAACCCCGAGCGCGAACTCCACTCGGGGCGTAAGCCTGTCCAGCTTCACCAATATTATCGGTAATCAGAACTCCGAAGTCAAGATTACTTGAGGAGCCTCCCTGTCCTGAGGCTCCCCTCAAGTTTCCCTACCAAAACAAGGGAAACGGTGGACCCGACGGGAGTCGAACCCGCACCTTAAAGCTGGACAGGCTTACGTGCTACCAATTACACCACGGGCCCCAGAGAGTAGGTTAGCCGTCGCAATCTCCTGCCAGCAAGCTTGCGCTGAAGAAATTGGTGAAGAAGTTTCGGATTCGAGTTTCGCATTGGGAAAGCCGACTCCCTGACCTCTCACACAGTCCGGTGACAATAGCGATCCTTCGCTCGCTCTGAATCACAGCGAACAAGGACTAAAGCAGAGATTCATGCCGCACCCTGACGTTTTCCGCCCTGTGCAGTCTAAAAGCGTTATGATTTCTGCTTCGCCGCGCCGTGTCTAAGGCTCGCGTGAACCTGCATATGACAATGACCGCCCTCCCTGGAGTTCTGCTCTTCGAATTTTCCCGCACGGTTTTCTCGATGTGCACTGGTGGAATCGTACTGTTTCTGATTGGCTTATGGGCCGCGTGGGCGGATCTCATGCGAATGCGAGCGCCCGACAAGGTCGTTGCTTTGGGCAATCTGTGTTTCGCGATGCCTCTCGCCGTTTTCGGCGCACTGCATCTTTCCGCCGCTCAGGGACTCTCGGCCATGGTTCCCTCATATATGCCTTGGAAATTGTTTTGGGCATATTTCGTGGGCGTGGCGCTGATCGCCGCGTCGCTGAGCATTGCTACAAAGATTCTGGTGCAGTGGTCCGGTCTCCTGTTCGGCTGCATGATGTTTATTTTCGTGGTGACGATGGACCTGCCCGGAGCGCTGGCTAAACCTCACGACCGGATCATCTGGACCCTACTGCTGCGCGAGTTGTCTTTTGGCTGCGGAGGCTGGGTTCTCGCGGGAACTGCGCTTGGCGCCAAAGATAGACGCGGAAGTACGTTGATCAAGATTGGCCGCATCGTGATCGGGATCGCCGCCATATTTTATGGCGTCGAGCACTTTATTTTTCCCCTCAATGTCCCGGGCGTTCCCCTGGAAAAATTCATGCCCGTCTGGATTCCAGGCCGCATGATCATCAGCTATCTCACCGGCCTGATCTTGATGATTTGCGGCACATGCATCCTGCTGGCAAAGAAAACGCGGATGGCGGCAACGTATCTTGGTGCGTGGATCGTGTTGCTGGTCATCTTTCTCTATGGGCCAATCCTGGCCACGTCTCTCTTGGACCCGAGTACGGACGTGAAGGTCGAAGGGTTGAATTATTTTTTTGACACCCTGCTCTTCGCCGGCACGATACTCGCCCTCGCCAACGCGCCGCCACGCACAGACTCCTGACTGCTTGTCTTCCTGAGCGGAGTGAGAAAGCCGAGAGGCTAGTTATGGATATGCGGGCTCTGCGCGGGATTGGCGTGATGCGTGGGTGGTTCCTTCACGACTTTCACTTCAAAACTTACCGGCAAAGTTTTCGGAGGATAACAAGCGGCATTGTCGCAGGCTTGGTAGCGCAACACGCCGTGCATCACATATTTTCCCGGCACGACTGAGTGCAGGGGATGCACCGCGACGGCGATGGTGAAATCTCCGCTGTACACGCTAAGTTTTTCGTCCGGCGAGAACGGAAAACTCGCATCCTCGCCCGCGGGATACCCGATTTTTCCCAGGATGATGTCCGTCGGCAGGTCCATCTTCAAAGCAGTCGGAATCAGAAATTCAGACTTCGGCGTATTCGAATTGATGTGATATCCGGGAGGCACGCGAAAATTCAGATTCACCATCGTCGCCTGGGCCCGTTGCGCTGTCGTCAGTGGCACCGGCGCGATCGAGAGCGTCGGAGCTTTGCCCGGCACCTGCGCCGCTACGCTGACCGCAAGTAATAAAGTAGCAATCAGGAACAACGGCCACCAAGCCGATGGCCCTCTCTTGCCCGGATAATTTGTTTGTCCGTTCATCTTGCAGACTGTCTAGACTCGCGCTGAATAAAGTGCTCCTTGAATAGTAGAACAATCACGGCGCTGCGCTTCATTACCTCAGAGCAGGTCCGTTTTCGCGCGCGGCGGGTATCGCGTGGGGTATCGATGCCTGGCTGGCGGCAGGCCTCGTGTCCAGAGCTTTCTTAATCGCGTCTTCGATTTCAGCCTTGCCACGCAGTCCAAGGATCTTGTCCACAATCTTGCCATCTCGTCCAATCAGAAAGCTCTCCGGCAGGGCCGGCACGCCGCCATATTCATCGCCCACCGATTCTTTTCCAATCAGGATGGGATAGTTCACGCCCATATCCTTGGCGAACTTGCTGATGTCTTCTTTGCTGGCATCATCCATGGCTACGCCAACGATTTGAAAACCCTGCGCCGCGTACTGATTCTGCAATTCGACAAACCATGGCATCTCGATTTTGCAGGGGCCGCACCACGTCGCCCAGAAGTTGAGCAGCACGGCTTTGCCACGAAAATCAGAGAGCCGCATGGTCTTACCGTCGAGCGATTGCAAAGTGAAATCCGGCGCAGGACTAGCCAGCGCCAACCGCGGCGCAAACGAGGGACCATTGCGGCGCGCTGCGTGGAACCCAACGTACAGCATCAGCGCAACCGCAAAAGCTACAACCACAAGCGTAAGAGGATTGCGTTTCACAAGAACACTCCATTCAAAACTTCAAACGATGCGCTGGCGCTTCCCGCGATCTCACAAAGCAAATCGGTTCAAAAACGAGAGCCAATTCGAGATCAGGGTAAATCGTCCCAGCACCAACAAAACTCCCAACGCGATCAGCAACCCGCCGGAGGCTACTTCGACCGCATGCATGTGCGAGCGGAACCGGCTATAAAATTTCAGAAATCGCTCCACGCCCAGGGCCGTGAGCAAAAACGGCACCGCCAGCCCCAAAGAATAAATCGCCAGCAGAATCATCCCTTTCGATAACGTATCCTGTGCGGCCGCCAGCGTGAGAATACCCGCGAGAATCGGTCCGATACACGGAGTCCAACCGAAGGCGAACGCGAACCCGATCACAAAAGCGCCAATCGGCGTACTGCCGCCTTTTAATTCATGCAGACGCGTATCGGAATACAGAGCCTTGATCTTCAATATCCCGGTGAGGTGCAGGCCAAACAAAATGATAACCACACCAGCCACAATCGCCAGCGTGTGTTTGTACTGCGCTGCGATTTGCCCGATCTCTGTGGAGATGGCCCCGAGCGTGATAAACACTACGCTAAAGCCGAGAATGAATCCGACTGAGTTGGTCATCACCCGCCGCATCAGCCGGCCCTGCGAAGATTTCAATTCATCCACTCCCGCGCCTGAAATGAGTGAAACGTAGCCCGGCACCAGCGGCAGCACGCAGGGCGAGAGAAATGAAATCAGGCCGGCGAAAAATGCGGCGATCGGAAGTGGAAGGCTCGACATGCGTCTTTATTGTACCTGCGGAGTTCTTCGCATAGCATCTCCTACGCATCAGACGATTGCCGGGGCGATTAGTTGCAGGATTTATCGTGCGTCGCTAGCGCGATTTTGTAGCTGGTTCTGCCGAAGGCTGACTTGCTCGCGGCACCTCAGGGCCGGGTTCCGCCATCATCTTGCGCAGGAAACCAAAAGGCACAGAGGCATTCACCGTCGCGCGATCGTCGGCTTGCTTGGCTGAAATGCTATCGAAAAAAGCCTTCACGTCCGGGTCGGTGCCGTGCATTCCAACGGCAGTTTCGCCCGTGTGGGTCAACGCCAGGAACACATTTACTTTATCGATCATTGCCCGCGCGTCTTCCGGACTTTTTGTGAAAGCTTCGGCGCGGACGTGAACCGAATCGGCTTTCAGATTCAAATGAAGCGCGCTGAGATAGCTTCCGGATACGACCAGAGTAGCTGGAGCGGTGAAAAGCGAACTCCAGGAACTTCCTGCAAGCGCGGCCGGATCAATGCGCGCCACCGCCCACGCCAGGCTGGCGAGTTGGACGTGCTTGTAAAACTGACGCAGCAGCGCCGGCCCTCCGAAGGGCGACGCCAGCCGCTTGGAGCGGTCGACCATGCCGCGAATCACCGCCGGATCGTCATGATTGGAGGCTGCTACTAGATCGGCATTCAGCACCGCCACTCGCACCGATCTGCCCTCTACGCGAAGAGTGTAAATATCGATGGATTGATAGTTCTCCACCGCTTGCGCGACCTGCCGCAGATAAGCGGTAAGGCGCTTGCCGTCGAACTCTCCCTTCAACACTTCAGAGAATCGCGGCTCCGGAGCCGAACCGCCGGTTCCACCTCCCGGCCAATTTCCCGGATAGTGAACGGCGAAGGCCGCTTCATCCAGATCGCGTTCAAATTCGAATCCAGTCTGGCTGATGAACCGTTCGTATTCCGGGTCGTGGCTGACCGCCGGCAGTGCCTTGCCGCCGTTCGCTCTGCGGATCCGTCCCAGGTTGACGTAGAAAAACGCGTCACCGCCAGGCAACAATCGGGCCGCTTCTGGTGGAGCTTGCTTGCGCAGCTGCACGGCAATCGTCACGGCTGCGACGATTAAGATCACCGTCAGAAAGATTGGGAGAGTACGCCTAATTCGCATGGAATGCGGTCAGGGCTGACATCATATCACTGCCAGCGCCCGCTGTTGACCGCGAAGCGCAAGCAGTGGTTGCGCGAAATTTAGCGCTTGTGATAACTTAACTAATTGTCCCGGACATCTGGAAGGGATCAAGGGTATACTTGTGCCTAAAGGCGCGAGTTCCCGAAGTTGCTGGCGTAGCTCAGGTGGTAGAGCATCTGATTTGTAATCAGAGGGTCAGGGGTTCAAATCCCTTCGCCAGCTCCAGTAATGAAAATCCGGAAACGAAATTCAGGACCGCTTCCGGCAGGTAGTAGGACTTGGCAGGTGGCGGCGCAACAGGTTTTTCCAACGCACTCCATTCGGAACGTACTCCGGCGTGTAGTGATCTTCGCGTGGTAATCCGTAGGCGCGATTCTTGGTTTCCCTGCTTTGCGAAACCCAGTTTGCGAAAACTTGGTTGAGGTAAATCTGGTTGGCGAAGGCATTGGCTTGTGTGCCCTGCATGGTTCGCTTCCGGATACAGAGCGACGACTGCATCGCCCGGCAGTTTTTTGCACAGGTGGGTGAGTGGTTAAAGCCAACAGACTGTAAATCTGTCCCTCCTAGCGAGGTACGAAGGTTCGAATCCTTCCCTGTGCACCAGTATTTGAGCCGTTTCGCGGGCGTGAGGCCGAGCGGCACGAGACCGGGAGTCCGCTGGCGAAATCCCGAGCGTTGTTGCGAGGGACCGGAAATATGAGTCGCTTGGCCATGGCGTTGATTGCGTATGTGGCTCTGGGAATCTTGGCGCTGGCTACACTGGATGATTTCCGGATCCGGACGCTGACGCTCTTGATTCTCGGGTTATTCGCGTTCAAGAGCTGGATGCGGCGTAACGATGTGTTGCATCCGGACGGCGACAGCGAATCGGACTGACGGTTGTTTGCTGAAGGCTGATGGCTAATAGCTGGCAGCGGGTTTGAGCCGATGTAGCTCAGTTGGTAGAGCACTCCCTTGGTAAGGGAGAGGTCACCAGTTCAATCCTGGTCATCGGCTCCATGAGCTTTGGAAGTTTGCAGCAAGTTTTTTTATAAGCAGGCATTAAATGTTCGGGAAGGGCACGACTTTAGTCGTGCCGTTATGAGTTGTGAATAAAGGCGGCTTTAGCCGCTGAGGCTAGCTTAAGGGCGGGAGTAACTCAGTGGTAGAGTCACAGCCTTCCAAGCTGTTGGTCGCGGGTTCGATTCCCGTCTCCCGCTCCAGAGATTGAGGCTTTTTTCGGACGTAGGTCCGCAGCCGAAATCCCGAGCGCAGTTTGCGACGGATCCGAGTTAGGTGAGTATGGTTTTCGAGCAGGCGACGATCAAGGTTCAGAAGGAAGCAGAGTTTGCGAAGCTGCAGGCCGCGGTGGAACGTGTTTTCCTGCCCGAGAACGCAGAGCGTTTCCTGAAGCAGTTGGACCGCAAAGGAATACGCGTTCGGGATTTTGATGGAGTGCTGGCGGCTCGGGCGCTCGAAGGCGCGGGCGGATCGAAGGCGGATTTGAACGCGTCGCAGTTGTATCAGGCGCTGCCGGTTTCCGATCAGGCGCAGATGCGGGAATTTTATCTGTCGAAGCTGGAAGGCATCGACGCCGCGTTGCGGCATAAATTTAAGAAGCTGTATCAGTATTACTGATACGGGTGTAACGACGCCGGTCGAAGTTAGGGCGCCGTCCAAAGAAGTTGCATAGATCCTTCGGCGCCAAAAAGCGTCGCCTCAGGATGACAAGCTAGGAGCTAAGAGCTGATTTATGGCGAAAGAGAAATTTGATCGTAATAAGCCGCACTGCAATGTAGGGACGATTGGTCACATCGACCATGGCAAGACCACGTTGACGGCGGCTATCACCAAGGTGTTGCAGAAGCATAATCCGAAGATTGTCTTCCGGTCGTTTGACAGTATCGATAACGCTCCGGAAGAGAAGGCGCGCGGGATCACGATTGCGACGGCGCACGTGGAGTATGAGACGGCGAACCGGCACTACGCGCACGTGGATTGTCCGGGCCACGCCGACTACATCAAGAACATGATCACGGGCGCGGCGCAGATGGATGGCGCGATTCTTGTGGTTGCTGCGACCGATGGTCCCATGCCGCAGACGCGCGAGCACGTGCTATTGGCGCGGCAGGTGGGCGTGCCTTACATCGTGGTGGCGCTCAATAAATGTGACGCCGTTGACGACCCTGAGTTGCTCGATCTGGTTGAACTCGAAGTGCGCGAGTTGCTGAAGAGCTACAAGTTTCCTGGCGACGATGTTCCGGTGATTCGTTTGTCTGCTCTCGGCGCTTTGAACGGCGAAGAGAAGTGGGAGAAGCAGATTGACGCGCTGATGGAGGCGGTCGACAAGTCCGTGCCGCAACCGGCGCGCGAGCTGGACAAGCCGTTCCTGATGCCGATTGAAGACATCTTCTCGATTCAAGGCCGCGGCACTGTGGTGACGGGCCGAATCGAGCGCGGCAAGGTGAAAGTGGGCGAGGAAGTGGAGATCGTCGGCTTCCGCGACACCCGGAAAACAGTGGTGACTGGCGTCGAAATGTTCAAGAAACAATTGGACGAAGGCATGGCGGGCGATAATGCAGGCCTGCTGCTGCGCGGCATTGCCAAAGAAGATGTGGAGCGCGGCATGGTTTTGGCGAAAGGTGGATCGATCACGCCGCATACCAAGTTCAAGGCCGAGGTCTACATCCTGACGAAAGAAGAAGGTGGACGGCATACTCCATTCTTCAAGGGATATCGTCCGCAGTTTTATCTGCGCACCACGGATGTGACGGGCGTGGCTGAACTTCCCGCAGGCACCGAGATGGTGATGCCCGGCGACAACGTGAGCCTAGTGATTGAACTGATCACGCCGGTGGCAATGGAGAAGGGCTTGCGCTTCGCCATTCGCGAAGGCGGACACACGGTCGGCGCAGGAACGATTTCGGAGATTGTACAGTAAGGAATGAATTTGTGGAGCGGGCGCCCTCGCCCGCTTTGCATGCAGCATCGATAAAGGTTCGCGGGCGAGGGCGCCCGCGCCACACAGGAAATACGGAGTGAGTGATGCCCCGAGAGATTGTTACGTTACAGTGCGGTGATTGCAAAGAGCGCAATTATTCGACGACCAAGAACCGTAAAACGACCACCGAACGGCTGGAGTTCAAAAAGTTCTGCTTCCGTTGCCGCAAGCATACACCGCATAAGGAAGTGAAATAATTGTTGATTGATGATCTGTGATTGCTGATTGCCAATCAACAATCACAAAATCAACAATCAGCAATGGTCTAGGGGCGTAAGCTCAACGGTTAAACTGCCGGTCTCCAAAACCGGACTTGGGGGTTCGAATCCCTCCGCCCCTGCCAGATTTTGGAGAGACGCTGGACAGGGTCGCCGCAACAGGCCGTCGAACAGGGTGAGGAGAAGTTGAAGCATGGGAGTGGAGACGAAAAGAAGATGGGGAACTCAATGGCATCCGCCCGCGGAAGTTTCGGAGAGCAGATTAAATCCTGGCCGGAGCGGGTGAAGACGTTTTACAACGACGTGCGCACCGAGACGCGCAAAGTCACAGCGCCGTCGTGGAAAGAAGTGCAGGCAACCACGGCGGTTGTCGTCGTTACAGTATTCATTTTCGGCGTGTTCTTTTTCATTGTCGATAACATACTTCAGAAGGGCGTCTCCTATTTGTACGGCTCTTTCGGTCACTAAGTCACAACGAATTACCGGAGTTTAACTTGATCATGCAGGACGAAGAAAAGAACGAAGCGGCAGCAGGTGTTGAGCAACCGCCGACCGCGGATGGCGCTGCCCCAAGCGGCGAGCCGCCTCGCAATCCGAACATGAAGTGGTACATCATCCACTCCTACTCTGGATTTGAGCGCAAGGTGAAAGAATCGCTGGAGTCGCGCGTGGCGGCCTTCGGCCTGCAGGAAAAGATCGGCAAAGTGCTGATCCCTACCGAGTCGGTCACCGAAGTACGCGGCGGCAAGAAATATACCTCCGAGCGCATGTTCTATCCCGGCTATGTGCTGGTTGAAATGGATATGGACGACCATGTCTGGCACGTGGTGAAATCCACGCCGCGCGTGACGGGCTTCGTCGGCACCGGCCAGCAGCCCACGCCGCTTTCCGATGAAGAAGTGCAGCATATCGTCTACAAAGTGGCGGATAGCCGCGAGAAGCCCAAGCTCAAGGTTAAGTTCGAGAAGAACGAAACCGTGCGTATTTCCGAAGGACCGTTCGCGACGTTCCAGGGCATTGTGGACGAGGTCAATGAAGATCGCGAAACGTTAAAAGTAATGGTCACGATTTTCGGCCGCTCGACTCCGGTGGAATTGGAATTTAACCAAGTGGAGAAAGTGGCATAGGCAGTTATATGGGTATCTTCTCGGCAAAACTACGAGTGTGGAATCCGGCGAGTTCAACGCCGGCAGAAGAGCTTGAAGTAATGGTCGACGCGGGCGCGTCGTATAGCTGGATTTTGCGAACTCGGCTTGAGCTGTTGGGTGTACGGCCGGTTCGGAAAATGCAGTTCCGCACGATTGAAGGAAATACGATTGAGCGAGAACTCGCGCCAGTCTTCGTGGCCACGGACGGTTTTACCGGCGGAGACAACGTCGTCATGGCCGAGCCCGGGGATATGGAAGTCATGGGCGCGCACACTCTGGAGAGTCTTGGCATCACGGTAGAAAAGCTGGTTCCGGCGGTCGGCCTAGCGTTGACCGCGATTCAATTTCTAGAAGGATAGGTCATCGTAAAGAGATCATGGCAAAAAAAGTAACAGGTTTCGTAAAGCTACAGATCGCAGCGGGCAAGGCAACTCCGGCTCCTCCCGTGGGTCCGGCGCTCGGTCAGGCGCAGATCAACATCATGGAGTTCTGCAAGCAGTTCAACGCGCGGACGAATCAGAAAGAAATGGAAGGGTTGATCATTCCGGTCGTAGTTTCCGTTTACAGCGACCGCTCTTTCACTTTCATCACGAAAACTCCGCCAGCTTCGATTCTGTTGAAGCGCGCAGCGGGCATCGCCAAAGGCTCGGGCACGCCGAATAAAGATAAAGTCGGCAAGGTTACGTTGAAGCAAGTAGAAGACATCGCGAAACAAAAAATGCCGGATTTGAATGCCGCCTCGGTGGAAACCGCGATCAAGAGTGTCCGCGGCACCGCGCGTTCGATGGGAATTGAAGTAGTTGGGTAGTTGGGCAATTTTGAAATTGAGTGATTGAAATAACGAAGCCGTCCGGGTTTCAAATCTCTCATTACCAATTTCGCAATTACTCAATCGTCGTTAATCACTACGGCTCACCGGAGCAACGTTGAGCGGTGGAAGACAAGGAAAAGTAAATGAAAAAAGAAGGAAAGAATATCGCCAAGGCGCATGCTTCAGTCGAGAAGCGCCCGTACACTCTGCAGGATGCGGTTCCTCTGCTGCAGAAAGTCAAGTTCGCAAAGTTCGACGAGACCGTCGAAATCACCCTGCGGCTGGGAGTCGATCCCAAGCACGCCGACCAGATGGTGCGCGGCACGGTGGTTCTGCCGCACGGGCTGGGCAAGTCGAAAAAGGTTCTGGTCATCGCCTCCGGCGACAAGATCCGGGAAGCCGAAGCCGCGGGCGCCGATTACGCTGGCGGCGAAGAGATGGTCGAGAAGATCACCAAAGAGAACTGGACCGACTTCGATGCGCTGATCGCCACTCCGGACGTGATGAAATCCGTCGGACGGCTGGGCAAGATTCTTGGGCCAAAGGGTCTGATGCCGAATCCGAAAACGGGCACCGTTACCGTCGATGTGGCCAAGGCCGTGCAGGAAGTAAAGGCCGGCAAGGTGGAATTCCGCACCGACAAAACCGCACTGGTGCACGTTCCGGTGGGGAAGATTTCGTTTTCGCCCGACAAGTTGATCGACAATGCCACGGTGTTGATCACCAGCGTGATCAAGGCCAAGCCGTCGGTTGCCAAGGGCAAGTACATCAAAGGATGCACGCTGAGTTCGACGATGGGGCCGGGAATTTTGCTGGACACCTCTCCAATTGAGACGGCGGCGAAAGCATAAGCCCGGCGCTGAAGCGCCTGGACGGACGAAGGCATCCGTCCCTACACGAGAATACAAAGATTAAGAGGAATCGACAATGGCGGTTTCGAAAGCAAGAAAAAAAGAGCAGGTCGAGAAGCTGAGCGCGGAGTTGAAGAAAGTTTCGAACGCGGTGGTCGCGACCTATACAAAGATGACCGTGCCTCAAGATTACGAACTGCGCAAGGCTCTGCGCGGCGCGGGCGCCAAATATCAAGTAGTGAAGAATACCCTCGTCGAGCGCGCCGCCAAAGGCACAAAGATCGAGGAGGGTCTGAAGAATCTGACGGGCGTGACCTCGATCGCCTACACCACTGGCGACCCTGTCGCCATGGCCAAGGCGCTCACCAAGTACGCCAAAGACGTGCCCGAGTTCACCTTCAAAGTCGGGGTGGTTGAGGGGCGCGTGATTTCGATCAAAGAGATTGAAGCGCTCTCCAGCATGCCGTCGAAGGAAGAGCTTTATTCCAAGCTCCTGTTCCTGATTAATGCGCCGGCGCAGCGTTTGGTGACCGTGATGAATGCGGTCGGACGGAATTTGGCCGTAGTGGTCGATCAGGGCGTGAAAGAAAAGAAGTTCAAGGAAGCATAGCTTGTGTGGCGCGGGCGCCCTCGCCCGCGACGGCGCTTGCAATGCGGTTGGTGTTGGTTTGTGATTGCAGTCCTGGTATCCGTGCCGCTTGTAACGCTTTCCGGCGACGTCAGAGCAATATGGCGCACTTGGAACGGCAAGCGTCGAAAATGAGATTGGCAGCCGCGGGCAAGGGCGCCCGCGCCACAAAGTTCGGGGCGGTGAGAGCCGTCCGAAGAGATTTGGTTATCGGAAGTCAGGGGTTGCGCGGTTCTGATCCAGGCGTTGTCTGGCGCCAGGAAATGAACCTGCCGCACTGGAAACCCGGCCGAAGATAACGAAAGCAAGCAAATTCATAACTCGAAGAGTGGAGAACTTAACATGGCAGACCTGCAACAGTTGGAAGAATCAATCGTAGCTTTGTCGCTGCTCGACGCGGCAGAGCTGGTAAAGAAGCTTGAAGCACGCCTTGGCGTCTCTGCGGCGGCAGCTGCCCCGGTGATGGTTGCCGGCGGTGGAGCGGCTGCGGCAGGCGCGGCTCCGGCCGAAGAGAAAACCGAATTCACTGTCCTTCTCAAGGAAGTCGGCGCCAACAAGATCAATGTAATCAAGGCTGTCCGAGAGGTCACCAGCCTGGGCTTGAAGGAAGCAAAGGAACTGGTGGACGGAGCGCCCAAAAACATCAAGGAAGGCGTTTCCAAGGACGAAGCCGAGACCATCAAAAAGAAGTTTACCGAGGCTGGAGCTGTCGTAGAAGTGAAGTAGCGGCGTTTGCGCGGCCCGTTCGACGACTTCGCCTTGCGAAGTCGCTCAGGGCAGGCTAAGAACTGAGCCGCGCGCCGCTATCCTGAGCGCTTTTTGCGAGGATCTGGCAGAGCCCATGCCGCTTTAGGCGTAAGCTGCACCAGACTCAGTGCAAGTCTCAGAAATATTTTACGTTCTAGTTGTGAAGCCTAGGCGGTGGTGTTAGCATCTAAACTAACACCGCTTCCCCTGGCCTCACTCATCGCGGGCGAGACCCGCAGGGAAGCTTGGGCACTGTTCCGCGGGCAGGCGGAACGGAAACGGCCGAAGGAAACTGGCGCGAAAGATTACAAATTCAGATTGGCGAAACGCCTTGCACGGCGTCTGCGGGAACACTTGTCCCTGCGGGCGCCCCGTCGTGTTTTCCAGGCATCAACACGCTACACAGGTTCGAAACAGCCAGGTTTAAACAGCTAAGCAGCGCGGCGCGATTTGCGCCCCACATTCCGCGGGTAATCGCAGCGCTCGGCTGCGCCTGACATTGGGAGTTCTTGACGAATGAAGAATAACGCCTTCCGTAAACGTTTTGACTTTTCGAAAATACCGGCCACCATCCAGATCCCGAATCTGATCGAGGTGCAGAAGCGCTCCTACGACCGCTTTCTGCAGATGGACAAACTACCCAGCGAGCGCGAAGACGGCGGATTGCAGGCAGTCTTCCAGTCCGTCTTCCCGATCACCGACTTCCGCAACGTATCACAACTTGAGTTTGTGGATTACGCCATTGGTAACTGGGAATGCAAATGTGGTCACCTGAAGGGACTACACCATTTGCGTACCACTTGTAAGAACTGCGGCAATACCGTCATCACCGATCCGTTTCATCCCGGCGATGTGCTCTGCCAGAAGTGCGGCACCTACAACGCGAACACGCCCGATTTCTGCAACAAGTGCGGCGACCCGGTTGGCTTGCAGCTGAAATACGACGTGGCCGAGTGCGAGGAGCGCGGCATGACCTACTCCGCGCCGCTCAAGGTCACGATGCGTCTGACCATCTTCGACAAGGACGCCGAGACTGGCAACCGCTCCATTCGCGACATTAAAGAGCAGGAAGTATTCTTCGGCGACGTTCCGCTGATGACGCAGAACGGCACCTTCATTATTAATGGTACCGAGCGCGTGATCGTCAGCCAGTTGCACCGTTCACCCGGCGTGTTCTTCGAGACCGCCAACAACCGCACTTATTTCCTCGGCAAAATCATTCCTTACCGTGGATCGTGGGTGGAATTCGAGTACGACCAGAAGAATGTGCTCTATGTCCGCATCGACCGCAAGCGCAAGTTCTTGGGAACGATCTTCCTGCGCGCTCTTGGTCTGCGTTCGGGCGAAGATATTCTGCGCTCGTTCTACACCGTCGATCGCATCGCCATCAAAGACAAGAAGCTCTACTGGACCCTCGACCCCAACAGCGAGAAAGCCACCAACCTGCTGGGCATGAAGCTGGCGCACAGCATCAAGAACAAATCCGGGGACGAAATTGCACACTCCGGCCGCAAGCTGAATGCGCAGATTCTGAAGGAAATTCAGAAGGCGAAGATCTCCGAGATCGAAGTCGACATCACCGATCTCGAAGGTGCATGGGCTGCTGCTGATGTGGTCGACACGACCACCGGCGAAGTGCTGCTCGAAGCCAACACCGAACTGACTCCCGATAAAGTCTCGAAGATTCTCGACTCCGGCGTGGTCGAGATGAGCCTGTTCTTTCCCGAGCGCGACGATGTGGGCACTGTGATCAGCCAGACGCTAAAACGCGATTCCGTCAAGACTCCGCAGGAAGCGTTGATTGAGATCTACCGCAAGCTGCGTCCCGGCGATCCGCCAACCTTGGACACCGCTACGGCTTTGTTCCACGGCATGTTCTTCGACCCGCGCAAGTACGACTTCTCGAAGGTCGGGCGGCTCAAGTTCAACATCAAGCTGTTCGAGAATCAGGATGCCACCAGTCTCGACAAACGCACGCTCGATCCCGACGATTTCTACGCCACCATCGGCTACCTGCTGAAGTTGCGCAAGAACATCGGATCGGTCGACGACATCGATCACCTGGGCAACCGCCGCGTACGTGCGGTCGGCGAATTGATGGAGAACCAGTTCCGCATCGGTCTGGTCCGCATGGAACGGGCGATTAAAGAAAAAATGTCCGTCTACCAGGAAATGTCCACGGCGATGCCGCACGACCTGGTCAACGCGAAGCCAGTGATGGCTGCGATCCGCGAATTCTTCGGATCGTCTCAGCTCTCGCAGTTCATGGATCAGACCAACCCGCTCTCCGAGATCACGCACAAGCGGCGTCTCTCGGCGCTTGGGCCGGGCGGTCTTTCGCGTGAACGTGCCGGATTCGAAGTGCGCGACGTACATCCCACGCACTACGGCCGCATTTGCCCGATTGAAACGCCGGAAGGTCCAAACATCGGCTTGATCTCGTCGTTGAGCTGCTATGCCCGCATCAACGACTACGGCTTCATCGAATCGCCGTACCGCCGGATCAAAGGTGGACGCGTGATCGACTACGTCACCGTGGTGAATACGGGTGACAGCGATTACAAAGTCGGCGATCACATGGAGAAGCATGAGATCGAGAAGATCAACGCCGAGCTGAAAGAGAAGCGCAAGAAGCCCGCGCAGATCGATCCGTTCTCCTTCTACCTTTCCGCATGGGAAGAGGACCGGCATACCATCGCGCAGGCCAACGTTGAGCTCGACGACAAAGGCCGCATCGTGGCCGAACTGGTCAATGCCCGTAAGGCTGGAAACTTCGTACTGGTAAGCCGCGATGAAGTCGATTACGTCGACGTCAGCCCGAAGCAACTGGTTTCCGTCGCCGCATCACTCGTGCCGTTCCTTGAGCACGACGACGCCAACCGTGCGCTGATGGGCGCGAACATGCAACGCCAGTCGGTGCCTCTGCTCCGCGCGCAAGCGCCGATCGTTGGCACTGGAATGGAAGGTGTCACGGCGCGCGACTCAGGTGCAGTGGTTCTGGCTCGCCGCAACGGCATTATCGATTCGGTCGACTCCGACCGCATCATCGTGCGTGTTGAAGGCGAGCACCATCCCACGCAGCTTTCGCGTGAAGTGGGCAGCGACATTTACCAGCTCACCAAGTTCAAGCGCTCGAACCAGAACACATGCATCAACCAGAAGCCCATCGTCACGAAGGGGCAACGCGTGGTGAAGGGCGAAGTCATCGCCGACGGTCCTTGCACGGATCACGGCGAACTGGCGCTCGGGCGCAACGTGCTCGTGGCTTTCATGCCGTGGCGCGGCTACAACTTTGAAGACGCGATTCTCGTATCCGAGAAGATGGTGAAGGATGATTACTACACTTCACTGCACATCGAGGAGTACGAAATCGAAGCCCGCGACACCAAGCTGGGACCGGAAGAAGTCACGCGTGATATTCCCAACGTCAGCGAGTCGATGTTGCGCAATCTAGATGAAGCAGGCGTGATCCGCATCGGTGCCAGCATCAAGCAGGGTGACATTCTGGTGGGCAAGGTAACGCCGAAGGGCGAAACCCAGCTCACTCCAGAAGAGAAGCTGCTGCGTGCCATCTTCGGAGAAAAAGCCGGAGACGTGCGCGATGCTTCACTCTACTGCCCTCCCGGCATCGAAGGCGTGATCGTCGATGTAAAGATTTTCTCCCGCAAGGGCCAGGAAAAAGACGAGCGCGCGAAATCGATTGAAGCGGCGCAAATTGGAAAGCTGGAGAAGAATCTTTCCGATGAAATCCGCATTCTCACCGACGAGCGGCTCAAGCGTCTGGAAAATATTCTCGGCGGCAAGGAAGTGCAGGCCGACCTGCACGACGAGCGCACCAACAAGCGTTTGCTAACCAAGGGCAACGTGCTTACTCGCGACGAGATCGAGCGCATTTCCACGCGGAACCTGAAGCGTATCAAGTACAACGACAAGGATCCGCGAGTGAATGAGCAGATCGACGAGATCGAGGAAATGACCTCGCGTCAGATCGACGTTCTCAAGAAGATTGTTAACGAGAAGAAAGAAAAACTCACCAAGGGCGACGAGTTGCCGCCAGGCGTGATCAAGCTGGTCAAGGTCTACATCGCGATGAAGCGCAAGCTGAGCGTTGGCGACAAGATGGCCGGCCGTCACGGTAACAAGGGCGTCATCGCTCGCATTCTGCCGGAAGAGGATATGCCGTACCTCGAAGACGGAACACCGGTCGAGATCGTGCTCAATCCTCTTGGTGTACCTAGCCGTATGAATGTGGGTCAGATTCTTGAAACCCATCTTGGATGGGCGGGTTACACCCTGGGCGAGAAGATCTCGAACTTGCTCAAGGAGAACACGCGCACAGAAGCGATTCGCCGCGAGTTGAAAGCTCTGTTCAAGGATTCGAAACTCGCAGACACGATCGGGGAAATGGGTGACGAAGAACTCGAAGCACTCGCACCGACGCTGGCTCGCGGGGTCTACATGGGATCGCCAGTATTCGATGGCGCCAAGGAAGGCGAAATCAAGGCGCTGCTCGAGCATGCGGGCCTGCCAACATCGGGCAAAACTACTTTGCACGATGGCATGACCGGCGATGAGTTCGAACAGCCGGTGTGCGTGGGCTACATCTACATGCTGAAGCTCTCGCACCTGGTGGACGACAAGATTCACGCGCGTTCCATCGGGCCCTATTCTCTGATAACCCAACAGCCTTTGGGTGGCAAAGCGCAGTTCGGTGGACAGCGTTTCGGAGAAATGGAAGTCTGGGCGCTCGAGGCTTATGGCGCGGCATTCATTCTGCAGGAGTTGCTGACGGCGAAGTCCGACGACGTATACGGCCGTACCAAGATTTACGAGGCCATCGTCAAAGGCGAAGCTGCCATGGAGCCCGGCGTGCCGGAATCGTTCAACGTGTTGATCCGCGAGTTGCAATCGCTCTGTCTTGATGTGGAGTTGATCAAGACCGGCGAGAAGCGTCCCGCGGCCAGCGCGGCAGCAGATTAACAGCAGTACCCAGTACCTAGTACCCAGTACCTGGAAAAGCCGCGGGTGCTTCGTGCGGGGCTGACGGATCTTGAAGGTTTGAAAATGGAAACGTTTCGCGGATTAAGAGCTCTCGAATCCCGCGGGACAAAAGAACTCGGTACTGAGTACTAGGTACTTGGTACTGTCCGAGAGCAGGAAGCGGAGGAACACCTTGTTTCGTTCGAGCCCGTTCGAAATGCAAAACACGATCGCCGATTTCGATGCCATCAAGATCAGCCTCGCATCTCCGGAGAAAATCCGGAGCTGGTCGCATGGCGAAGTCACCAAGCCCGAAACTATTAACTACCGCACCTTCAAGCCGGAGCGGGATGGCCTGTTCTGCGCCCGCATCTTTGGTCCGGTAACCGATTGGGAATGCTTGTGCGGCAAGTACAAACGCATGAAGCATCGCGGAGTGATCTGCGACAAGTGCGGCGTGGAGGTTACGCTCTCGAAAGTGCGCCGTGAACGTCTGGGACACATCGAACTGGCTTCGCCCTGTTCGCACGTGTGGTTTTTCAAAGGACTGCCCAGCCGCATCGGCCACCTGCTCGATATTTCTCTGCGCGACCTCGAGTCCGTTCTCTACTTCGAGGCCTACGTGGTCGTCGAGCCCGGTGATGCTCCGGTAAAAGAGCGCGAGGTCATTAAGGACGAAGCCAAGTTCCGCGAACTTGATCAGCAATATCGCCCCGCTGGTTTTAAGGCCATGATGGGCGCCGAAGCGATCAAGGAACTTCTCAAGCGCATTGACACAGATGGCTTGGCCGTCGAGCTGCGCGAGAAGATGAAGAACGAGAGCTCGCTGCAGAAGCGGCTCAAATACACTAAGCGCCTGAAAGTGGTCGAGGCGTTCCGCCGCAGCGGCAACAAGCCAAGCTGGATGATTCTCGACGTAATTCCGGTCATTCCACCGGAGTTGCGTCCTCTCGTTCCACTGGATGGCGGCCGCTTTGCCACCTCCGACTTGAACGATCTTTACCGACGCGTGATCAACCGCAACAACCGGTTGAAGAAGCTGATGGACCTGCATGCGCCTGAAGTGATCGTCAGAAACGAAAAGCGCATGCTGCAGGAAGCCGTTGACGCGCTGTTCGACAATGGCCGCCGTGGCCGCGTGCTGCGTGGCGCGAATAACCGTCCGCTGAAGTCGCTCTCTGACACGCTTAAAGGCAAGCAGGGACGCTTCCGCCAGAACCTGCTCGGCAAGCGCGTGGATTATTCCGGACGTTCCGTCATCGTGGTTGGTCCCGAACTCAAGCTGCACCAGTGCGGACTACCCAAGAAAATGGCTCTGGAGTTGTTCAAGCCGTTCATTTATCACCGGCTCGAGCAGACGGGCAACGTCACTACCATCAAGCAAGCCAAAGAAATGGTGGAGCAGCAGGAGCCCATCGTTTGGGACATTCTTGAAGAAGTCATCAAGGATCATCCTGTTCTGCTGAACCGCGCTCCCACGCTGCATCGCCTGGGCATCCAGGCGTTTGAGCCGGTGCTGGTGGAAGGCAAAGCCATCCGTATTCACCCGCTGGTCTGCACCGCGTTCAACGCAGATTTCGACGGCGATCAGATGGCCGTGCACATCCCGCTTTCACCGGAAGCGCAGGTGGAAGCCAGCGTTTTGATGCTGGCCTCGCACAACATTCTTTCGCCGGCGTCTGGTCAGCCGATTACCGTTCCTACGCAGGATATGGTGCTCGGTCTTTATTACTTGACCAAAGCCAAGCCCGGCGCGAAGGGTGAAGGCCGCGTCTTCGCTAACATCGAAGAAGTTTTGCTGGCGCTTGAAATGGGCCAGGTGGAAACTCTGTCTCCGATCCGCCTGCGCTATACCGGCGAACTGATTGATCTGACCACGGCCTACGACGATCAGGACATCATCCACACGGAACCGATTCAGGTGGAGCGAATGTTCATCAACACGACCGTGGGCCGTGCGATTTTGAACGATCACCTTCCCGAAGGCATGCCTTACATCAACGGCCTGCTCAAGAAAAAAGGTATCGGTGCGCTAGTGAATTATGGCTACCTGCGCTTCGGACTCGAGACCACGGTCAAGATGCTCGACGAAGTGAAAGACTTCGGCTTCAAGTACGCAACCCGAGCCGGTCTTTCCATCGGCATCGACGACATGGTCATTCCTGACAGCAAGAAGACCTTGGTGAAAGACGCCGAGAAGCAGGTCGTCGCCGTGCAACAGCAATACCTTGACGGCGCCATCACCAACGGCGAACGCTACAATAAGGTCATCGAAATCTGGTCGGCGATTACGGAAAAAGTTGCCGATGAGATGTTCGGTCAAATGCAGCGGGCCGATAAAGAAGGCTTCATCAATCCGATTTACGTCATGGCCGATTCCGGCGCTCGCGGATCGAAACAGCAGATCCGCCAGCTCTCCGGCATGCGTGGATTGATGGCCAAGCCTTCCGGCGAAATTATCGAGTCACCCATCACGGCAAACTTCCGTGAAGGTCTGACGGTACTCGAATACTTCGTCTCGACTCACGGCGCCCGCAAGGGTCTGGCCGACACCGCGCTCAAGACGGCAGATTCCGGCTACCTGACTCGGCGTCTCGTCGACGTGGCGCAGGACGTCATCATCAGCGAATACGATTGCGGCACCGTGGATGGCATCTACGTCCAGGGAATCGTTGAAGCCGGCGAAATTATCGAACCGTTGCGCGACCGCATCGTGGGCCGCGTTTCGCTCGAGAAGATCAAAGACTACGACGGCAACGTGATCGTCGACATCAACAACGAGATCACCGAAGAGCTCGCCGTTGCCATTCAGGCCGCGGGAATCGAGCGAGTGAAAATCCGTTCGGTGCTCACCTGCGAGTCGAAGCGTGGCGTTTGCGTCATGTGCTACGGCCGTAACCTGGCTTCAGGTCGGCTGGTTGAACTCGGCGAAGCGACCGGCGTTATCGCCGCTCAGTCGATCGGCGAACCCGGAACCCAGCTCACGATGCGTACGTTCCACATCGGCGGCACGGCGTCTCGAGTATCCGAGCAGTCGCGCCTCGATGCCAAGAACAGCGGCACTGTGCGCTTCATCGGACTGCAGACCGTAAAGTCGAAGTCCGGAGACTTGGTGGTGATGAATCGCCAGGGCTCGATCGCGGTGGTCGACGAGAAGAACCGCGAGCGCGAGCGCTACTCCGTAATCTACGGCGCGAAACTCAAAGTCAACGAAGGCGATCAGGTGCAGCAGGGAAAGGTCATGGTCGAGTGGGATCCTTACACTTTTGCCATCCTGACCGAAATCGGCGGCACCGCGCAGTTCAAGGACTTGCAGGAAGGCGTCACGCTGCACGAAGAAGTGGACGAGGTTACCGGATTGTCGCGGCACGTCGTGGCGGATTCGCCAGACGAGAAGCGTCAACCGGCGATCGTGGTCAAGGGCAAAGGCAGCAAGCGCTACCTCATGCCTTCCCGCGCTCACCTCATGGTGCAGGACGGCGACACGGTTTTCCCAGGAGACGTGCTGGCGAAGATCCCGCGCGAAACCACCAAGACGAAAGACATCACGGGTGGTCTGCCTCGCGTGGTCGAATTGTTCGAAGCCCGCAAGCCGCATGAAACCGCGGTCATCAGCGAAATCGATGGCACGGTCAAGTTCGGTGAAGTCTCCAAGGGTCAGCGCAAACTGTATGTGCAAGCCGATAACGGCACGGAAAAGGAGTACTCGGTGCCGCGCGGCGTTCACATCAACGTTCAGGAAGGCGAGCGCGTAAAGGCTGGCGAACCCTTGATGGACGGCCCCCTCAACCCGCACGACATTCTCGCCGTCCTGGGAGAAAAAGAGCTGCAGTCTTACCTGGTGAACGAAATCCAGGAAGTCTACCGCTTGCAGGGCGTCAACATCTCGGACAAGCACATCGAAGTGATTGTCCGCCAGATGATGCGCTGGGTGAAGGTGGAGGACGTGGGCGACACCACGTTCCTGCTGGAGCAGCAACTGGATAAGTTCCGCTTCCGCGAAGAGAACGAGCGCGTGATCAAGGAAGGCGGCAAGCCGGCTACCGGACGCCCGCTGCTCCTTGGTATCACGAAGGCTTCGCTCTCGACCGACTCGTTCATCTCGGCGGCGTCGTTCCAGGAGACCACGCGCGTGCTCACCGAAGCCTCGATTCAAGGCGCGGTCGATCACCTGCGCGGCCTGAAAGAGAACGTCATCGTCGGCCGCCTCATCCCTGCCGGAACCGGCATGGAGTACTACCGCAACGTGCGCCTCTCGCCAGAAATGGAAGAGGCAGCGGCCAAGGTACAGGCAGAGGTCTCGGCGGCATACGAAGAGGCCGAGCGCGCTCTCGAGATGATGCGCCACGAGGGCGAGACGGAAGAACTTGCTGCGGAGTAAGCCAAACTAAAGTACACTGCGGGGGCGAACTGGTTCGCCCCCGTTTTATGTCATGCGGAGCGAAGCGGCCGGTTCGCGAAACGAAACGTCCGCGAAGTCGGAGGATCTCTACTGGCTCACGTCCTGTCGCCGGCGAGAGGTGGTGGAAGACGCTGCCAGAGCCTTAAGGGTTGTGTAAGAAAGTGTAAAGTACGCGACGAACAAATCGTCGCAGCATCCTTTTGCTGGCTGTCCATTACTAACCATCAATGCACGCAAACGCTCAGCGAGTGCCAATCGAGGAACCTCTTCCGCTTCCTTCGTTGCAACCCGCGCTCTCTAGCCCTAAGCTAGGGCCAGCGATGCTTCGTTTTCTGCGCCTTCTGCGGCTGGCTTTCTGGCGTGCTTTCGAGCATGACGCTTTTACCATCGCCAAAGCCTCCGCGTATTCTTTGATCCTGACTTTCTTCCCCGCGCTGCTGGTCGTGGGATCAGTGCTGGCCACTTCACGCAAAGGCGCGCCCTACCTGCGTGAGATTACCTACGCGTTATCGCGCATTCTGCCTGCAGGCAGCAACACGGTTCTAAATTTTCTTCGCGGCGCGGCCCAGCGTCCCGTGAGCCTGCTGATTACGGCTTCCCTGCTGACACTCTGGACCGCCTCCGGCGTTATGGTTTCCTGGATGGAAGGCTTCCGCCGTTGTTACGAGCTGCCAAAAATCTGGGGCCTGGTCAAAGAGCGACTGATCTCATTCCTGCTCGTCGTGTTTGCCCTGATCCCCATGGCTTTCTCTACGCTGCTCGTAGCCTTTGGCAGCAAGATCGAAACCACTATTCTCTTCTATACCGCACACGAATTCAGCGCCTACATTCTGCTGATGTGGACGTGCATCCGCTGGCTCATCGCTACTCTCACCAGCATTGCGGTAATCGCGCTGATCTATCACAACGCAGTTCCGCGCACCCAGCCCTGGCACAGTGTGATTCCCGGCGCAACCATCGCCACCGGCATGTGGTTCTCGACCACGTTGCTTTTCGGTTTCTACCTGCAGCACTACGGGGATTACGGAATCATTTACGGATCGCTCGGAGCCAGTATCGCGTTGCTGGTGTGGATGTATATGGTCTCCCTGGTCGTCCTGATCGGCGCCGAATTCAATGCCATGTTATTTCCCCGCGCCATGCTGGGAAAAGAATTGACTGCGATCAGCGGCCCTCGCGGATAATTTCTGCCGCTTAGCAAATCACAGTGCAGAGAACCGCGTAATCTGCCGATCTGTATCTCAGCATCACTGCCCGAAGATGCGGTCAAGCGCCCTGATTCAAGAATAGGAAAGTGCGCAACGGTTACAATAGTGTCTCCCTGGTCGAAACGGATTCTGATCGTTAACTCATGAAACAGTTCAAGCCAGAAATCGCGAAAGAAAATCTGCTCCTTGTAAACGGTTCCTCTTCCGCTTCCGCGGGGCCGGTGATAGCTGTTAATCGCCGCGCCAAGATCATCTGCACCATCGGTCCGGCCTCCCACTCCGAAGCCGCCATGCGCGACTTGATGCGTTTGGGCATGGATGTAGGCCGTCTGAATTTTTCTCACGGCTCGCATGACGATCATGCCCGCAACATCCAGCACCTGCGCAGCGCGGCCGAAAAAGAGAGTCGCACCATATGCATCCTGCAGGATTTGCAAGGCCCCAAAATCCGCACGGGACGCCTGGCACGCCACGAAGCCATCATTCTGAAAAGCGGCTCAGCCGTAGTAATTACTCCCCGCGACATCACAGGCACTCCGAAACGTATTTCCACGACATTTCAGGACCTCGCCCGCGAGGTTAGCGTCGGCGCCCGCATTCTGCTGCGCGATGGATTGATCGAATTGCGCGTGCGCACCATCCGCGGCAAAGATGTGATCTGCGACATTTTAAACGGCGGCACTTTGGGCGAGCACCAGGGCATCAATCTTCCCGGCACCGCACTGTCGATTCCTGCCCTCACCGAGAAGGATCGCAAAGATTTGGAATTCGGCTTGAAGCACGGCGTGGACGCGGTTGCGCTTTCTTTCGTGCGCACCGCGGCCGATGTAAACATGGTCAGGCAAATTGTAGCCGGGATGGGATACGATACGCCCCTGATCTCCAAGCTGGAGAAGCCGCAGGCGATCGATAACATCGACGAAATCCTCGAGGCCTCCGATGGCATCATGGTGGCGCGCGGCGACCTGGGCGTCGAAATGGCGCCGGAAAAAGTCCCCGTGATTCAGAAGCATGTCATCGGACGCGCGGCGCAGTGGCGTAAGCCTGTGATCACGGCCACGCAGATGCTCGAGTCGATGATCGAGAATCCGCGGCCCACGCGCGCCGAAGCCAGCGACGTAGCGAATGCGATTTTTGATGGCAGCGATTCTGTGATGCTCTCCGCGGAGACTGCCAGTGGCCGCTATCCCCGCGAAGCCGTCGCCATGATGGCACGCATCGTGGTCGAGGCCGAGAGCAACATGAAAGAATTCACGCAACGCCGCCGCCGCGACCGTCACGGCCTTTCCGTTGCCGAAACGATTTGCGAATCCATCGCGCATGCCGCCGAAGACTTGCCCATGGGAGCAATTGCCGTTTTCACCGAGACTGGCAACACCGCGCGTATGATCTCCAAATACCGCCCGCAAGCCGCCATCTATGCCTTCACTCCCAACGCCACCGTCGCTCAGCGTACGAACCTTTACTGGGGGGCGCATCCCATGAAATGCGCGCCCGCGCTATCGGCCGAGCAGATGGTCACCGTGGCCGAGAAAGAATTATTAGCTCGCTGTTTGCTCAAACCTGGCGATGTCCTAGGCGTAGTCGCGGGCACCCGCCAGGCCTCGGGTTCCACCAACTTCATGCGCCTCCACACCGTCACAACCGAAGAAGTGACAGCTGCTCACGTGAAAGGTAAGCCCGGCAATCGCAACCAGAAGCTATAATCGCGTGGTATGTCGCAGGAGTACTTATCCATCGCGATCTGGGAGCCTTTGCCGGACATGGAGGCAGCATCGCTGGAAACCATGCGTGAACTTAATACTATCGTTTCCAGAAAGCAGTACGGCCGCGATCTTCTTTACCGAAGCACTGATTCTCACTATGTGCTACTGCGCTACTGGAACTCCGAGCAGGCTCGCAGTACCGCGCAGGAGGATCCCGAACTACTGCGCTGCTGGGCCCGCCTGGGAAACGAAATAAAAATCTTGAAGGTCTACGAGAAGCTGGAAGAGATCGGCGTATAGCGCATGGCCGCCGAAACCACTCCGCAGGTATATACCGACGTATCGGTCGATCCGTTCGTGCGTGGGTTCCTGCATCGTCCCGCAAAACCGAACAGCCAGGGTTTGGTGCTCACTCACGGTGCGGGATCAAACTGTAAAGCTCCACTGCTGGTGGCGATAGCGGAAGCATTTGCTCACGCAGGCTTTCTGGTACTGCGTTGCGACTTGCCTTTTCGGCAGGACCGCTCCTACGGCCCACCCAGTCCATACGATGGCAAGCGCGATCGCGCCGGATTAAAAAATGCATTCGCCGCGCTGAAGAACCTGAATCCAGGCCCAGTCTTTCTCGGCGGACATTCCTACGGCGGACGGCAATCGAGTATCCTCAGCACCGAACAACCCGAAGTCGATGCTGCGGCCTTGCTCTTGCTGTCCTATCCGCTGCATCCGCCGCGCAAACCGGCCCAGCTCCGCACCCAGCATTTTTTCAACCTGCAAACGCCGGCTCTTTTTGTGCAAGGCACACGTGACCCATTCGGCACAATCGAAGAAATGGAGCAGGCTCTAAAGCTGGTTCCAGCCAAAACCAAGTTGCTCGTCGTGGAAAGTGCCGGGCACGACCTGGGATTCAAAGGGAAAGCCAGACGGGAAGAGCTGCCGGGAAAAATCTTAACCGAGCTTCGCAGCCTTCTGTAAACAAATCTCGATCACGGACTGTTAATTCACCCACCCGGATTTCGAACCGCCATTCCCCTTGCGTGGCCCGTCATCCGGCGGAATGTAATTGCCGTGTTCGTCGAACTCGACTTTGCGATCGTGCTTGCTCATGTAGACTTCAAACTTCTTGGCGGCGCGCCTTCGTTTCCAGCGGTAATATTCGTTCCGCATGCTGAAATAGCGTTCGGAACCGGCATACATTAGACCTTTGCGCGGCAGGAATTTCAGATACAAATAGCCGAAAAGCAATCCCCCAAGATGTGCAAAGTTCGCCACACCGCCGGTCTCCTGAATCGCTCCCACCAGGGTCAAAAACACAATGCCCCAGACAAAATATTTAGCCTTGATCTGGAACGGCAGCGGGAACAACATGATCTCGCTCTCGCCGTAGAGCACGCCAAAAGCGACCAGCAAGCCGTAAATCCCGCCTGAGGCGCCAATCGTGGTTGTGGTTGGAGACAGGCCCGGCAGGTGCATGTAGCTTACCGCCACCGAGGTGAGCGCCGCTGCGACGGTACAAAAGAAATAAAATTCCAGAAAACGCTTTGATCCCCAATCGCTCTCAATCTGCGAACCGAACATCCAGAGCGCCAGAGCATTAAAAAGAAAGTGCAACAGCTGAAAGTGCAGAAAGGAATATGTAACCAACTGCCATACCATGCCGTGCATAACCAGCGTCGGAATCAGGCCCAGATAGACGCGCACCCACTGATGAGCGAATGGAGCAAATACTTCCAGGAGAGCCATCAACAGGTAAATTCCGGCGTAGGTCAGAATCAGCCGCTTCACCCAGCGCGTGAACGGAGGCAGGCTCAACGAGATAGTACGTCCACGATTCATCGGCACGGGCGGGCCTCAATCACTGCAGGAAAAGAAAAGTTGCAAGCCTCATGGTATCAGGTTGCGCGATTGGATTGCTTTCCTACCGCTCAGGCACCGGTACAACCGGCAAGCTTTCATGTCCTTGCGCATCCAAGGCTCTCACTGCAAAGATGACATTATCTTTGGAAAGTTTCAAAGTTGCGCGGGTTACGTTGCCAACGTTTTCCGCATGTTCCCATTCCGGACTCGTGGTGGCACGCCACAGAATTTCGTATCCTGTAGCCAATCCTCCGGGTGAATTCTCCCAGGTGAACGCGGAGTCATTTTCCAGATCCTTGGTCAGCAAATGAACATTCGCCGGAGGTGCCGGGGCCGAAGCTAATGATGCCAGCGTCGCCGCGTTCAGTCGTGCTACGTGGGCCACATAATCGAAGTCCACAAATTTAGCCAGGTCGCCGTATTCAATACCGTTTTCCTTGCGGACGTTCTGGTGCTGGTGGTGAAAGTCCTCGCGAAATTCCGTGAAGCGCACCGCGGCGAATCCCTGCTGGTTGAACGAATAATGGTCACCGCCGCGCAAGTACCGGTCCAGACGAAACACCAGCATCGGCTTCACGCCTACGTTATAAGCGTGTCCCACCTCGTCGACGTAGCGTGCCAACTCCCGCGAGGCCGAATCGTTCTCCCCGCCCAGGCCCCGGATCCTGCGTATGTCCTGATCCGTCGCAGCTGCGGGCAAGCCTTCGGAAAACACACGCACCACGGAGTGATCCTGTTCCGCGCTTTTGTCTCCCCCCACAATGTCATTGTTTAGCGCGGCTTCAATATCCCATCCCTGATCTTTCGCCATCTTCGCGAAGTGCTGGCTGCCATTCAGTCCCTGCTCCTCGCCCGCCACGGTCAGAAAGATAATCGTCGCGGGAAATTTCAACTTGCTCAGAACGCGCGCGCATTCCAGGCTAACGGCGGTTCCGCTGCCGTCGTCGTTCGCCCCGGGCGCAGCGCCCTTGGTGTCGAAAATGTCGCTATTGCGCGAATCATAGTGCCCCGTTACCAGAACAATGCGCTTAGCGTCGCTCGCGTCCGTCCCTCTCAGGACCGCATAAACATTGGTGATTTCCGTAGGCTGGGGAATCCGCTCGCCGGTCGGTTCGGTAAAGGTATCGGTTTTTACGTCCAGGCATCCACCACAATCTTTCGAGTAGCGCGCGAATTCCGCTTTGATCCACTCTCGAGCCGCGCCTATGCCGCGTTCCGCGCCGATCGCAGACTGATCCTGAGCCGAGATGGTGGACCGCGTTCCAAAGCTCACCAGTTGCTCAATGTTCGTCTGAATACGTTCGGCCGATACCTGTTGCAACGCGGCCGCGATCCGTGAATCCGCTGGCATGGTTTCGGCAATACTGGCTTTAGACGACTGAGAACCCGGCTGAGAACCTGGGTCGGCTTGCGCCACCGAGCTCCCGATCAGACTTAACAATGTCGCAATAAGGACACAGCAGGATTTGTTTTTCAGGGCAGGAATCATTTAGTCTCCGAAATGCGAAATGTCAAGGGTGGAGCGGCTTCCAGTCAAAATTATAATCTTGTCGCCTACAGCACTCGCCCCCTTGACACTGTGGCATGGGAAGAATCTAAATATTACCTAGGTTATCTAAAAATGGTTATCGAATCACGAAGCTGATATCGAATGGAGTGGAAGAGTCATGGTGCTTTGTCCTGAATGCGAAACTGATCTGGATGTGGAAGAAGAAGAAGTCGATGAGGGCGAAATCGTTTCCTGCCCGGAGTGTGGCACCGACTTCGAAGTGGTCACCACCAGTCCGCTGGAGTTGAAGGCAGTGGAAGAGGGTTACGTGGAAGAAGAAGAGGAAGTTGAGGCCGAAGACGGTGAAGACGCCTAGCGCCTGCCGCCATCGTCTGTCGGCGTTCCGTTGTGTTTCTCTCCTGCTGTCCTTCCTCTGCTGCGCTTCGTGGCTTTCCTCCGTGGCTATTGCCGGTTCCACGCCCAAGAAACTGAAACCCACAGATCCCTACGCCCTCATTTTCGGTACGGTCTGGGGTCCGGACAATCGCCCCGTCTACGCTGTGAAGGTTTTGATCCGGCGTTCTTCCGACAAGAAACCAAAGTGGGATCTTTACTCCGACCACCGCGGAGAATTTGCTCTCCGCGTAGCCGCAGGCAAAGAGGATTACGTTGTTAGCACCAACCTCAAAGGAGTGAAAACTCAAGATGGCCATTCGCTACATCTTGTGGAGGAGGTTCCGGTACACGTGGAGTATGATGAACGCGTCGACATCGGGTTACATCTAGCCCAGTAGCCCCGGCAAAAGAAGAAGGAAAACGAGCAAATCGGCATGATTCTGAGAGTGCGTTCCCGCTACGCGACAATCTTTGCTTGCGCGCTGCTACTCACGGTTGCGCTTACCGCCAGCGCCCTGGATAAAAAAGATAAGGCCCAGGGCCGGCTGCTCTCCGGCAAAGTCCTTGACCGGCAGGATAATCCCGTCGTCAGTGCTGTGGTCTATCTCACCAACACTCGCACCCATGCCGTCAAAACCTACATCGTCGGGCAGGACGGCACCTATCGTTTTCCCGGCCTTTCCACCGTGGACTACGAGGTCTACGCGCAGTACAACAGTCACAAGAGCGATACCCGGTCAGTCAGCCAGTTCGATGACCGACCCCAGGTTTACATCGATCTCAAAATCGACACGCACTGAACAGTTCCTTTTTCCTAACCTGCTTCGTTATTTGTTCGCCAATAATTTAAAGTATACGGGCCCATGCAACTCTTGGCCGTTTCCCGGGTTCAATAGGTAAGATGTTTTTGCGTGGAGGAGACCTTGAACGGATTGCACTTTTTTCGGAATAAGAATCGCTTTAGATGGGCTGCCACTTCAATGATTGCCAGTTTGATCTTGGCGGCGGTTTCAGCTTTAGCACAACAGGGCGCGATGAGTCCCTATCAGGACGAGCAGGATGGCGTCAGCGCCGGCGGCAAGTGGATGGAATTCCGCTCGGAAGATAAGATGACTGGCGCGAAAAAAGCCCGTTTCGAATTGCTGTCGAACAATTATCTTCGCGAAGACCCGGATTACAAGCCTCGTGTCGAACTCGTTTGTACCAACGGTAAGTACCAGTATGCCGATTTCAACCCCGGCAGCCGTCTGGGCCATCCCGATTATCCCGGCTTCTGGGGCCAGCCAAAAATGGAAGTCATGGTGCGCACTGACGGAAGTCACGACCACAAAGGCTGGAACTGGGTGCGCGGAAGGTTTTTGGCCATGGACAAAGGTACGATTCGTGGCATGCTCGGCGCGCAGGTATTTAATGTGGAAGTCCGCACCAGAACTGGTTACGCCATCGCCGAGTTTTCGCCCGGCGGCTTGAATCTGGATGAGGTAAAGCACGCCTGCGATCTGACTCCGCATAAGCCTTAACCCGATTTAGTCTGACGAGTGAAGGGCTGGACTGCGGCGCAGCCCTTTTTATTTCTGCTGACTTGTGACTTTGGCGTTGCCCGTGAGTCACTTGCGTAGTTGCCTCCTCTGCTGTTTCACTGGGATATTCCCACGGTCGAGGTGACGATGGACAGCAACGTAGTTGAGGGTGCGGCATTTCTGCTGTTTGTGGTGGGAGTGCTCGTCTACACGGTCATTCTCTATAACGAGCTGGTGCGGCTGCGTAACGATAACGACCGCGCCTGGGCCAACATCGATGTGCTGCTCAAGCAGCGTCACGATGAGATCCCCAACCTGGTTGAGACGGTGAAGGGATACATGCAGCACGAGCAGCAGACTCTGCTTGCGGTGACGCAAGCACGTGCCGCGTCCATGAATGCGGCCAGCATTGGGCAGAAGGCGCAGGCAGATTTGATGATGACCGTCGCACTGCGCGGCATGTTTGCCGTGGTAGAAAATTATCCCCAGCTCAAAGCGAATGAGAATTTTTTGAAGCTGCAAATGCGCATCAGCGAACTGGAAGAACGCATCGCCGATCGCCGCGAGTTTTTCAACGACGACGTCAACACCTACAACACGCGCATCGGTCAGATTCCTGAGGTTTTCGTTGCCAGCTACATGAACCTGAAACCGCGCGCCATGTTCAAAGTGTCTGACGAGGACCGGCGGCTGGTTGAGGTGAAGTTCCAAAGCCAGGGAGCTGGAGCGTAGCTAGTTCTGTCCGTAAAACTGCCGACCCTGCGCTCGGCCACGAAGCGTCGATTGAGCGCAATTGCTGCCGCAGAAGGGATGAAGGTGGCGGCGACGCTGACAGGAATTCCGTTAGGGGTGCTCGCTGCAGAAAATAAGAGTTCCGAGGTGATGTTGGGTCCATTCGTCTCGGCCAGTAGCTCGCGTTAGACCCTCGCTCGACCTGCTACGCAGTCCCTTACGGGTGCCGTGTGCGATCTTCGCTCGGGCTCCGGGCTTACCGCCAACCGGAAAAACCTACCCAACGCCTCGGAACTCTATCCTGCCTTCGACGTTTCTTCTTGTTCTCCTCAACCAGCGCTTTGCTATAGACCCTTGCTTGCCCTCCCTTTCATTTTCATGAAGCGGGTGACTGCGCTTGAGTCCCGGACGCCGCACCAACCGGAAAAACTTTAGAAGCTGTCAAAGAACGATTATGTTTTTACGCCTTCTATTTTTGGAGTCAACGAAAATATCAGGTCTGTAACTAACGTATTTTCAGTCGAGTGCGGGCTGTCCACAGGAGTATGACCGGAATTAGTGCAGCGCGGTGAAGCTGCTCTAACGCAAGGCCCGGCCAAACGCGGGAATGCTGAACTTTTATTTGTCTGGACCGACGCGATGGAAGGTGCGATTCATATTCGGGTGTTGTGAAAAACCTGGGAAGCAAGCGTCCGGCGAGGTGTTTATCCGCAGTGGAAGTGGAGCAGGTCGAGCTTCGCTCGACTGGACAGCCGGGGGCGGCAGTCCCCAGATTTATGCTTCGCTTAGGCGACTTGAACCTTCTCGTCGATCAACTGCTTGTCGTTTTCTTCCGTGCCGGCGAGCTCGAATGAATTAGTGACCGCTGCCTTTCCCTTTTCCACGCTGGTAATCACGTAGGAGCATCCGATCCAGTGTGCTTCGTCGAAGTCGGTCTGCGACCACCGTGCCGGATGATCGGGGTGCGAGTGGTAGAAGCCGACGATATCCTCGCCGCGTTCGCGGCCCTCGCGCTGGATGCGCACCAGTTCGCGAGGATCGATGTTATAGCGGTTCTGCGGCGAATCGGTACGGGTGTTGCCGCAACGCGCAGTCGAAGTAACGACGCGGACGCCGTCATTATCCGCACGGCCAAGCAGAATGCCACAGCATTCGTGCGGGTAGGTTTCTTCGCCGTGACGGCGGAGGGTGGCGTAATCCTTGGTGCTCAGCTTCAGCATTTGTGGAATTGTTGATTGATGATTTCTGATTGTTGATTGAAGCCCACCATGGGACAAATTGAAGCAAAGGTTTTTAATCAGCAATCAGCAATCGGCAATTTCATCCCTCCGTCCAGAATCTCTCACTCAAATACTTGTCCCCGGAGTCGCAAAGAATGGTGACGATCACCGCCTGCTGTTCCTTTTTCAGTTGAAGTTGTTCCGAGATTTTCAAGCTACCGGCCACGCCGGCTGCGGCCGAAATTCCAACAAGCAATCCGCAATCGCGAGCGAGCCGGCGGGCCATAGCGTAAGCGTCTTCAGTTGCAATCTCGAGATTTTCATCCGCCAGTGCTGGATCGTAAATTTTCGGGACGATGGCGCTGGCCATGTGTTTGGCGCCTTCGATGCCGTGAAAAGAAGAGTCGGGCTGAAGCGAGATGCAGCGAATCGCAGGATTAAGTTCCTTGAGGCGTCGCGTGGTGCCCATGAAAGTGCCGCTGGTTCCTAGCATGGAGACAAAGTGAGTGATGCGTCCTTCTGTTTGCTGCCAGATTTCATTTGCCGTGCCGTGATAATGCGCCTGCCAGTTGGCATCATTCGAATACTGATCGGCGTAGAAATATAAATCCGGATGCTTGGCGGCGAGATCGCGAGCCAGACGTATGGCGCCGTCGGAGCCTTCGCCGGGATCGGTGTAGAGGATGTTGGCGCCGTAGGCCTGAAGAATTTTTTTGCGCTCGGCAGAAACATTCGTGGGCATGCACAGCGTGACCGGAAATTTCTCAGACGCGCCCAGCATGGCGTAGGCGATGCCAGTGTTTCCGCTGGTGGCATCGAGCAAGATTTTGCCGGGAGCGAATTTTCCGCTGCGTCGGCCTTCGGCGACGATGTTAGCGGCGGCGCGATCTTTTACGGAGCCGCCAGGGTTGTACCATTCGGCCTTGCCCAAAAGTGTGACACCGGGTAGCTGCGCGGTGAAGCGATCAAAGCGGATCAGCGGAGTGTTGCCGATGCGGTTCAGCAGGGTTTGGCCGGGCCGCGCCGAAGCGGCTTCCGGAGCGTCGTGAGCTGAGAATGTTGCGGCCAATTTCGCTGAACTGTGACTCATTGTCGAACTATTTACTCGTGACTATCGTAATTATGCAAGAACCGCCTAAACACGCTATGTAGTATGGTGTCCTTAGATGATGCGGATTGCAAGTCCGATGCAGCGGGAAATAAGTAATGCCTATTTTGCGAACAGACTGCATCTAAACAGGAGATTGGAAACGAGAAAATGCCGAAAGCAATAGAAGCACGGACTTACGAGGATGCGCTGGCCTGGTTGCGTGACCACGGTTTCGATGTAACGGAAGCGCCGGGAACGAACGGGCGGGTGTTCCTCAGGAAGTACAACGTTTCAGCGGCGATTCAGAAGACGGATGACGACGCCGTGAAGATTTTCGCCTATCCCGGCTACCTGATTGGCAGCGAGATTTCGAAGCTGGTCAACCGCGGTTACCAGCAGTTCATGAAGACCTCGAAAACGGAGGTTCCGGCGACTGCGGAACATCTGAAAGCTCTGCAAAACTTCGCCGAAGAGCTGAAAGTTGCGCTTGGCTTGCCGAGCCTTTATAACGAGTCGCTGGGTACGGTGAGTGATTCCTACCACTATGACCGGCTTAAGGACGATGACAAGGCGCCCGTGGATCGTCCGAAGCGTCCCTGGGAAGTTGCGGGGAAGGCGGTCACGGCAAAAGCGGTCGCGGCAAAGAAGGGGCGCGCGTAAACCTTTCAGCAGCCTGTTTCAAAATCTTCGATAGAGCTCGTCTGTCGTGCGAAACTGGTGCGCTCTGTTGACCAGACGCGGAGGTTTGCATGGGCAGTGTGTTAGTCCGCTCCTTCTTCTTTTTCATCTTCATCTTTCCGATCATGGCGCTTTCAGCCTTTGGCCAAGTTGCGGCTGGGAGTGCGTCGGGCAGCGCCGTAAACCCTGCCATCGAACAAGTGCTGCGAGTGCAGCGGGAGGCGTGGAACCGGCACGATCTGGAGGGCTTTATGGCGGGCTACTGGAATTCTCCGGAGCTGACATTTTTCTCCGGTGCCAAAGAAAATCATGGATGGCAGGCGACGATGGACCGGTATCGCGCGACGTACGCAAGTCCGGGTCACGAGATGGGGAAGCTGGAATTCTCCAGTTTGCGCATCGAAATGCTGGGTACCGATGCGGCTTTTGCACGCGGATCGTGGCAACTGACGATGTCCGATGGGAAGACGCCTCATGGATTGTTCACGTTGATATTCCGCAAGTTTCCCGATGGATGGAAGATTGTGCACGACCATACCTCGGCGGCGGAGTGAGTTTCGACGTATTTATTTTCTGACTCGGACTTGCACTCGAGTTCCTTCCGGAAGGTTTCCGTTGGTTAGTTCCACGGTGCCGTTGCGTACGATGCCTTCGAATTCCTGAACAGGATCCGTGCCGGCTAATGCACTCGCGGGCGAGGGCGCCCGCGCCACACTTCGTCCCATGCCTTTGTCCATGGCTTCGTTTGCCAGACGGTCTGCCTCGGTGTTGTGTTCGCGGAGGGCATGGCTGATGGAGAACCACTCGAGTTTGGCGATTAATTCTTTGGCGCGACCGTGAAGGTCCTGCAGCGTTGCGTTTTTTACTTTGTAGATGCCCTTGATTTGGCGAACCATCAATTCAGAATCGCTGATCACTTTGAGGGCTTTCGGGCCGTGTTCTAGGGCGTATTCAAGGGCGGCGATGAGTCCTTGATACTCGGCGAAGTTATTTGTCTGATGACCGAGATATTCGCTGAGTTGGGCCACTTTGCGTCCGGACTGATCCTGGATGACGACGCCGTAGCCGGCGGGTCCGGGATTGCCGCGGGCACCACCGTCGATGTGCGCGCTGAGGTGATGCTCGGGGGGATTTTCGCGGGAGTTATTTTCACGGGGCGAGAAGAGTGACTTTGTTCCAGCGGTGCGGGAATCGCGCATGAAAACGAGTTTACAACGGGGAGCGTTTGGCGGCGACTTCACAAGAACCTTTCAAAACCTTGAACACGGGGGACACAGAGGAGCACAGGGTAGAGCTGCGAACTTTTATCTGTATGAGTCCGCGTGCTTAGCGGCCGGCGGCGAGGCGCGTAGCCAGGCGGGCAGGCAGGTTGGCCGCGAAGATTCGGTCTTGCGCGGCTTTCAGATTGTAGGGGGTGCGATGGAAGTGGACGACTTGCGCGTCCGTGTCGAACAGAGCGAAGGCTGCGCGCCAATCGCCGTCGCGAGGTTGGCCGACTGAGCCGGGATTGATCATATAACGCGTGGAAGATTTTAGTTGCAGCGACACTGACTCGGCTTGGCCGACGGTACGGTATTCGGGACGGAAGCCATCGGCGCTGGAACCATTGGCGAAGAAGCCACCCTGCAGGTGGGTGTGTCCGAAGAAAGTGATCGGCGTGGCGAGCGTGATCAGCGGGACCAAGGCATCGCCGATCGAAACTACGTACGCATCTTCATCGCCGGGTGAGCCGTGAACCAGTTGAACGTTGGGGAAATCTTCCAAGGGAAGCGGGCCTTGGGGCAGCGAGTGCAACCATTCGTAGTGTTCGGGAGTGAGTTGGTCGCGTGTCCAAAGAGCGGCAGCGGCGGCCAACGGATTGAAGTCATCGAGTTCAAGCAGACCGGTTGCAGCTTTGTCGTGATTGCCACGGACGAAAATTTTTCCCAGGTCGCGAGAGCGATCGATGACCTCGTTGGGAGAAGCTCCGTAGCCGACCACGTCGCCTAAATTCGCCACGAAGTCGAAGGCGGGAGCTGCGGCCATGCAGGCTTCCAGGGCTTCGAGGTTGGCGTGAATGTCGCTCAGTAGCAGTATGCGCAATAGGCACCAGACGGATGGCGATTATAGAACGAGTGCGACGGAAGAGGATACATGGGCAGGTTCAGTTCCGCCATCGCTATTTTGCGTTGACTACTGGGCAGCGCGCCCAATGCTGGGGCGCAACTTGAACCAGAGGAGGGAAAGCGCGCGCGCATTCGGGGATGCGATATCCGCAGCGCGGCTCGAAAGTGCAGCCCGGGGGCATGGCATGCAGCGGGGGCACCATTCCTTCGATGGTTCCGAGCGGATGGTTACGCTCGGTCTTGAGATCCGGCACGGCTTGCAGGAGGCCGCGCGTATAAGGATGCGCGGGCGCATTAAAGATTTCATGTTTGGGTCCGAGTTCGACTACGCTTCCGGCGTACATCACCGCAACGCGGTCCGCCACTTGCGAGACGACGGCAAGATCGTGCGAGATGAAGAGCATGGCCAGCCCGAACCGGGAGCGAAGATCAGCTAGCAGTTCCAGGATTTGAGCCTGGATGGTCACGTCGAGGGCGGTGGTGGGTTCATCGGCAATCAGCAATTGCGGTCGGTTCACGATGGCCATGGCGATCATGACCCGCTGGCGCATTCCGCCGGAGAGTTGATGAGGATAATCGCGGGCGCGGCGCTCAGGCTCGGGAATGGCGACGTCATTCATGGCCTGGACGGCGAGTTTGTGCGCATCGCTCTTTGACCGATTCCCATGGGCCAGCACCGCTTCGGCTATCTGCTCGCCAACGCGCATGACAGGATTGAGAGCGGTCATGGGTTCCTGGAAAATCATGGCGATGCGAGAGCCGCGAAGCTGGCGCATCGAGTCGTCGGGAAGAGTAGCGAGATTGCGCGATGAGCCGTTCTCGCCGAAAACTATCTCGCCGGTGACGAGTGCCTGGGGCGGAAGAAGACGCATGATCGCGAGAGATGTAATGGATTTGCCGGAGCCGGATTCGCCAACCAGGCCCAGCACTTCGCCGGGAGCAATGGAAAAGTTGAGCTCGCGGACGGCGCGGAGGGTTTCTGCGGGGACAGGCGCCACTTCCGCAGGCTCAGAGCGTGCTCCAGACTGTCCAGCCGCGTGCTGGGCGTTGGGGAATTCTATATTGAGGTTGCGGATATCGAGAAGCGGTGGCATAGGTTCATGTTAGCAGCGAAAAGTCGCCCCGCGGGCGACGGACAGCCGGGGGCGGCAGTCCCCACAGTAGGGCATGTGTCCTCACAAAGCGTGTATTGCCGAACAATCGGCGGGCGCGGGTTGAATCTTGGCGCTTTGCCGCAGCATCTTCTATGCTAGACCTATGAGCAAGATTCATATCCCTACCCCTTTGCGGCAGTATGTTGGAAAACAATCCACGGTGGAAGTGCAGGCGGCGACTGTGGGCGAAGCTCTGAACTCGCTGCTGGTGCAGCACCCCGAGCTAAGGCGTCATCTGTATACGGAGGACGGAAAGCTGCGGGCCTTCGTTAATCTTTACGTCAACGACGAAGACATCCGCTACCTGCAGAAAGAAGCGACCGTGGTAAAGGAAGGTGATAACATTTCGATTGTGCCTTCCATTGCCGGAGGCGTTGCGTGATTGCGAGACTCAGGAATTGCAGACTCGGGAATAGAAATTTGAGCCCTTCCGCTACAAACCGCTGTTGTATGTGTCCTGCCTGTTGTTAGCGCCCTAATTCTGACGGAGCGCGGTTCCAAAATTCAATCGAGGATTTTATGGCGACAATTACCACCGAAATTCCAGTGACACTCAGCAAAGACGAAATCCTGCGCTACTCGCGGCATTTGATCATGCCTGAGGTGGGCATGGAGGGGCAGCAGAAGCTGAAGGCGGCACGCGTGTTGTGCATTGGCACGGGCGGACTGGGGTCGCCGCTGGCGCTGTATTTGGCGGCTGCGGGCGTGGGCACGCTGGGCTTGGTCGATTTTGATGTAGTGGATTACACCAACCTGCAGCGGCAGATCATTCACTCCACTCCCGACGTGGGCCGGAAGAAACTGGATTCTGCTGCTGATAAATTGACGGGGATCAATCCATTTTTGAATCTGCGCAAATTCGACACGCGGCTGAGCAGTGAGAATGCGCTGGAGATTTTCCGCGACTTCGACATTATCGCCGACGGCACGGATAACTTTCCCACGCGCTACCTGGTGAACGATGCTTGCGTGCTCACCGGCAAGCCGAATGTTTACGGTTCGATTTTCAGGTTTGAAGGGCAGGCCAGCGTGTTTGCTGCCGAAGATGGACCATGCTACCGCTGCCTGTATCCCGAGCCGCCTCCGCCGGGCCTGGTGCCTTCCTGTGCGGAGGGCGGGGTGCTGGGCATTCTGCCGGGATTAGTAGGCGTGATGCAGGCCACGGAGGTGATTAAATTAATTTTGGGAGTGGGCGAGCCGCTTATCGGTCGATTGCTGCTGATTGACGCGCTGGGCATGAAGTTTCGCGAACTGAAGCTGCGCAAGAATCCGGATTGCCCGGTGTGCGGCACGCATCCCACGGTTACGAAGCTGATAGACTACAACGAGTTTTGCGGAATTCGCGGGGAGGAAAAACCGGTGTCGAATGGAGTTCCGGAAATTCAAGTGGAAGAGTTGAAGCGTCGGCTGGATGCGAAAGAGGATCTCTTCGTCCTCGATGTGCGCGAGCCGCACGAATATCAGATATGCAACATCGGCGGACATCTGATTCCGCTGAACGATTTGCCGAAGCGCGTGAACGAACTCGATTCGAGCCGCGAAATCGTGGTGCACTGCAAGATGGGTGGGCGCAGCGCCAAAGCAGTCGCATTCCTGCAGCAATCGGGATTCACCAAGGTGCACAATCTGGCGGGTGGGATCAACGCCTGGGCGGAGAGAGTGGATCCGAAGGTGCCGAAGTATTGAGGGAACTCGTAATTCAGTTTGAGAAAGAGAGCGCTTACGCGCTCCCTTTCCATTTCTTCAATCGGGTTTACTGACTGGAGCCACTGCTCTGCATGCTAGTCGTAGCTTCACTGATATCCAGGGCAGTCTTCTTGCCCGCAAAACGGACGCCAGCGAGGGTTTTTTGTCCGCCATCGACTCGCGTTACCGCCGCGTCGTTGGAAGCCGGAGTCTGAAGTTCAACCACGCGAGCAGGGACCTTCGCCATTACATTTTTGCCGTGCATGATGCTGAGTTCGACGTTGGGGCCAGTCCCTTCCCACTGGACTTTGTAGTCACCCGCCTTCAATGTCGTTCCGTTCACTATGACGGGATCGAGAAGTTCCAAACTGCCTTTGGTTGCGGCGAACGCGCCCGAGGCCAACAGTAATGCCAACCCAAAAACCATACTTTTTGAAACTGTCGCGAACTTCATGACTGCTCCTTTTTCTTCTCCGAGTTTCGTCGGAGAACGGTTGGGGCGGCCCGGTTCACGACTTGCGCGAGAAAACATTGGTGTTTTGTCGCAAATCGCCTACAATGCATCCGTTGGGGTTCAGCAGACAAGCCGCAAGGCTTGCCGCGCTGTGCATGGGGGTTCTGTCACCTGGGCCGCCAAACCGAAAGTGAAGAATCCCTAACCCCGCAAAATCCCACGTCGAGAAAAATCTTCGCCAGCCTCTCCTCGCTGGCTGCTTACTTCACTACTACGAAAGCGCTTTGCCGAAAGTTCCCTGCGGTTCGATGTTTCTGGCAACTTTCGATCATGCATCTATGGACGAAGAGATCGTGCTTCCGGTAGCAAGGAAAGCGAAGTGAAATCCGTTCTTAAGGTGGAACAGTGACTCAGTGTTCTGTCTGGCAGAGATGAGAAGATGGCGGATTTCTTATCCGCACAAGCGGAGAAAACCGCAGTTCTGAAGTAACGATAAAGATCGCAGTGCCGAACGCGCTGCGCTACATCAGACGTCAACTTAGCAGTGTATTCTGCATCGATGAGCTAGTCCGCGTCGCCGTGCTGGCGACCGACTGACCAAATGCTGGCCTGGTCTTTTTCAAACGGGTAGACGTGAACCATCCAGTTGAAGACTACGGGATGAAATGTGCCGCCCGCGGCATCACAGGCTTCCTGAGTGGTGATTGATCCTCGTAAACCGAATTGAGGGTGCGGCATGAGAGATTCCATCTTTCGTCCCGCGGGAGCGGAGCAGAAATTCACGTGCTCGTGCCACTGCGCAACGCTCAAGGGTACGCGCTGGTCGAGTTGATCTTCGCCGAAGCGCTTGGGCGCGGTGTACATCACCCCGATCAGTTTGTAGTCTTCGCCGTCCTTTTCATAGAGTAGCGACGTAGGATGCTCGGGATTGAAACTAAAAGCTGCTTCGAATGCATACTGGTAGTTCGTGAAGTGGTACATCTTCTGCGGAATTTCAGAATGGAAAATCCTGAAGCCGTCGGCCAGCGCCACATGATAGTCCAGATATTTCGTGGAAGCTTTGCGTGCGGCGTCGACCACCATCTGTGCGCGCTCGGCATCGCCGGGCTTGGCGGGATGGAGCGCCGTCATCTTCATGTGCGGGCCCATGTCCATGTGACCTTCCATGGAATGCATGGCGTGCATGCTGGCGTCGCTGTCTTTATCTTTGCTGGTGTCGCCATCTTTGTCGGCGCCCATCGGCATGTCTTTCATATTGGACATGTCGTGAGCCGGCATATCCATTCCCGGCATGCTCTGCGATCCGCCGGGCTGGGCGCTGCCGGCAGATGGCTGCTGGCCCCAAGTCGCGGCGGCGGACAAGAAGAAAACAATCGAGATAGCAATTCGGTTTCGCATGGCAAGGCTCCCCATATTCTTAGTTTGTATTAACCCTGGCGCAGCGAAGTTGTTTCTGCAAGCGATTCCAGGTTACCGAGGTTACGGATGTAATTATCTCTCGATTGGGAGCGAGAGCAGATATGGAATTGTAAACCTTTGAATTGCCCGCGCCCGCCGAAAGCGGCACCCAGTTCCGGTCAATATTCGCGAATAAGGCTCTTAAAACAATCCGAACGGCGGGTTGGGGAATCTAATGCAGCATGCACATCGGCAGACGCTTCGTTGGTTTCATTGTAATTCTCCAGACAGTTCTTTTTTTAGTGCATCTGTTTCTCTATGAGACGTGGGTATTTTCGTTCGCAGGAAGCGATGGTCAGAGGTTGGTGATCAAATTGGTTCTTGGCGTGTTGTCAGTGAGTTTTGTGGATGCTTCGCTATTGGCCTTTCGCTATACAAATGTTCTTGTGCGCGCGTTTTACAGGGCAGCTGCAGTCTGGATGGGGCTACTGACGTTTCTCTTTTTTGCAGCGATCTCGTCCTGGATTATTTTCGGCGTTGGCCGCCTGGCGGGACTGAACGTGAACTTCCATCGAATGACCGAATTGCTGTTCGTGGTTGCCGCCATGGCCGGGATCTACGGAGTGTTCAACGCGGGATGGACGCGAATTACACGAGCCACGGTGCAGCTGGCAAACTTGCCCGCCGCGTGGCGAGGGAGGAAAGCGGCCCTTATCAGCGATGTGCACCTGGGACACGTCCGCAACGGGAACTTTTTACGGCGTATGGTGGCGAAGATTTTGCGGGAAGAACCGGACGCAATCTTTATTGCCGGCGACCTTTATGACGGCACAGCCATCGATGCGGGACGGGCGGCCGAGCCTTTGAACAAATTAACGGCGCCGCAGGGGGTTTATTTTGTTGCGGGAAATCATGAGCAATTCGGCGACGACAGCAAGTATCTGCGGGCGATTGCGGCGGCCGGAGTGCGGGTGCTGAGCAACGAGAAAGTGGAAGTGGATGGCTTACAGATCATTGGCGTGCCTTACCGGAACGCGGTGCAGGACGGGCAGTTTGCCTCGGTGCTGCGCGGCGTCTCGTTGGACCGCGGTCGTGCCAGCATTCTGTTGACGCATGCCCCCGACCGTCCGGAAATCGCGGAGGCTGCGGGCGTTTCTTTGCAACTATCCGGTCATACACATCTTGGCCAGTTCATACCCTGGAGCTGGATGGCACGGCGAATGTATCGGCAATTCGTGTATGGCTTAAGCCGCATCGGACAGATGCAGGTTTTCACTTCGAGCGGAGCAGGAACGTGGGGACCGCCGCTGCGGCTGGGATCGAATCCGGAGATTGTAGTACTTGAATTTGAATAACGCTAGCTTCTTCCGGCAACCTCAAATTTTTGGCGGCATCCTAACGTAACGGTTCATTGAGGACGGCGTCACGAACCAGTTATGCTTTGCACTCACATGCACATTGAATCTAATTTGTTCGCATTTCGTAACAAACGCAAAAAACAGCTTGCCTTGCTGCGAGCGTGCTGCTACTTTCCAGCCATCAGACGGGCTAGCCTCGGCTCGGAGGCGGCAGAGTTCGGCTATTTTCCCTGGATCGAGTTCCGCAAAGAATCCACGCGGTAACGCCGCTTGCTTCTCTTGACGCACGACTCGGCCCCAGCAAAGGAGATTTATGTCTACTCCCAGTAAGCGTCTGCCAGTTGCCGGTAGTGAACGCACTCCGCTACAAGGAGCGCGTGAAATAGGTCCAGCGAATCCCAGCGAGACCGTTGACGTGACTATTCGTTTGCGACCTCGCACGCCGATAAAACCAGGGGCAGAACTTTCCATCGTGAGTCGGAAGGAATTCGAACAACGCCATGGCGCGGATCCGAAGAGTATCGCTCTCGTGGAATCATTCGCCCGTACGCACAAGCTATTGGTGAAAGAAGAGAGCGCCGCACGCCGCACGGTCATCCTCTCCGGACCTGTAGCCGCAATGAATCAGGCCTTTGGGGTCGAGCTGAAAGACTATGAACATCCCAGTGGCACATATCGCGGGCGCACCGGCGCAATCCATCTTCCTGCGGAACTGCACGACGTGGTCGAAGGCGTTTTCGGGTTGGATAATCGTCCCCAGGCCAAGCCGCATTTTCGTAGGCGGCATGGGCGTGCGGGAGCCCGTGCCGCGGCCGTGAGCCTGTCCTACACGCCGCCCCAGGTAGCGGCGCTTTACGATTTTCCTACCGGTGTGGACGGATCGGGAGGGTGTATCGCGCTGATTGAATTGGGCGGCGGATTTAAGCCCGCCGATCTCAGCAATTACTGGAGCCAACTGAAGCTGACGAAGACGCCGGGTGTGTCGGCAGTTTCGGTCGGTAACGGCAGCAACGATCCTACGGGAGATCCGGACGGTCCGGACGGCGAAGTGATGTTGGATATTGAAGTGTCCGGATCGATCGCACCCGGGACAAAGATTGTCGCTTATTTTGCGGAGAACACCGATGCCGGATTCTTGAACGCGATTACCACCGCGGCGCACGACAGCACGAATAATCCCTCTGTGATCTCCATCAGTTGGGGTGGTCCCGAATCTTCTTGGACGCAGCAGGCCATGACATCTATGGATTCAGCCTTTCAGGCAGCGGCCGCGATGGGAGTAACTGTCTGCGTGGCGGCGGGAGATGATGGCTCGACCGACGGGGTAACCGACGGCCTGAATCACGTGGATTTTCCGGCGTCGAGTCCGAATGTGCTGGCTTGCGGCGGAACGGATTTGGTGGCATCGGAAAGCACTATTACCAGCGAAACCGTGTGGAACGAACTGGCAAACAATGAAGGCGCGACTGGAGGTGGCATCAGCGATGTCTTTGCGCTTCCCACTTATCAGAGTTCGGCCGGTGTTCCGCCATCCGCGAATCCTGGTGGCCACGTGGGTCGCGGTGTTCCGGACGTTGCGGGAGATGCCGATCCAAGCACGGGGTACGTTACTCTCGTCGATGGACAATCCGGAGTGATCGGCGGCACGAGTGCCGTGGCACCGCTCTGGGCCGCGTTAATTGCGCTCATCAATCAGAGCTTGGGAAAGCCCGCGGGATTTATCAATCCGAAGCTCTACCAGAATTCGAGCTCCGCGCAGGATTTCAACGACATCACATCCGGCAACAACGGCGCCTATTCAGCGCGAAGTGGCTGGGATGCGTGTACCGGCTTGGGGTCGCCGATGGGAACTCAAGTTGCGGCGGTGTTGGGGGCCGGCGCGGTCTCCAAAGTAAAACAGGCACATAGCTGACCAAGGATATTTCCTTCGAATATCTCACCTTCCCTTGTTAGCTCTTGCGAACTCGCTCGAAAGGGTCACAAATAACACGGCCGTCCGATGTGGTGTCGTTATCGGAGTTAGCGCTCTAGCAGGCTGCGGAAAAACACCGGCGATGGTTAGTTTGGTTTGCGACGCAGAAGGCGGAGTCCGAGAATGATTGGGATGCACCAGCCGAGCAGGAGCGTACACCAGAATAATATGAATGCGAGCGACGCAATCGGTGGCGGGAGTTTGTCGATGACTTGTGCGACTGGGCCGAGCACCGTGTCCCGCAGGATGACATTCCGCGCTACAAGCCAAAAGACGATTAGAACCCAAGTCAGGCCAGCCCCGATGAGCACGTAAGGTTTCATCCGCACGGTTGCAGCATACATCTCAGGCGCCTTCTTGGCATGTTACTTAAGCGCGACTCTCGCACATTTAAAAGGAAAAATCCCTTGTTTCCACAGCGCAAGCTGGTAAGAAGAAGGCATGCGCGGAAACGACGAGCAGCAGTTGGATGTGTTCAGCTATGTAAGCCCCGAGCAGCGTGTTCCGCAGGATCACCCCTTGCGCCCTCTTCGTGTCATGACCGATGAGGCATTGAGGGAACTGCAACCACGATTCAATAGGCTGTACGCCAAGACAGGGCGACCCTCGATCGCGCCAGAGAAGTTGTTGAGAGCGCTCCTGCTGCAAGCCTTGTACTCGGTGCGCAGCGAGCGAATGTTGATGGAACAACTCAACTACAACCTGCTGTTCCGTTGGTTCGTGGGCTTGAACATGGATGACTCGGTCTGGGATGTGACCGTATTCACTAAGAACCGCGAGCGGTTGCTGGATGGGGACATTGCCGAAGCCTTCTTTCAAGCCGTGCTCCGGCAGGCACGCGAGCAGAATCTGCTCTCGGACGAACACTTCACGGTGGATGGGACGCTACTGGAAGCGTGGGCGAGTGTGAAGAGTTACCAACGCAGGAATGCCAAAAACGACGTTCCACCGGACGATCCCGGCAATGCGACGGTGGACTTTCACGGGCAGAAGCGGTCGAATCAGACGCACGCATCGAAGACAGACCCGGATGCAAAGATGGCCCGCAAAGGCAAGGGCAAGGAAGCCAAGCTGAGTTACAACGGGAATCTGCTGGTGGAGAACCGCCACGGGTTGATCGTGAACAGCGAGGTGTTCGAGGCCAACGGAACGGCGGAGCGCGATGCCGCTCTGGTGATGCTGGAACAGATTCCGGGCACGAAACAAGTGACGGTGGGCGGCGACAAGGGGTATAGACACAGCGGATTTCGTGGCCGAGTGCAGAAACTTAAAGGTCACGCCGCACGTGGCCCAGAACCTGGAGCGGCCCGGTGGGAGTGCCATTGATGCTCGTACGACGCACCACGCCGGATATGCCATCAGTCAGAGGAAGAGGAAACGCGTTGAAGAGTGCTTCGGCTGGTTGAAGACGATCGCGCTGTTGCGGAAGGTTCGTCATCGTGGAATCTTCAAAGTGGGATGGGTCTTCACCTTCGCGGCCGCAGCCTACAACTTAGTGCGTATGAGAAATCTGGCGACTCGCGCGACGTAAACCGAGATACCATGCGTTCGCAGGCCGGAAATGAACCCACGGGACATCAGCGGGATGCAATCAAAACGGCTCCCGAACCACAAAATCACGAAAACTGCAGATATCTAAGTTGTGGAGTCACTTTTTCCGCAGCCTGCTAGGGTCCGCAACAATCCACTTCCCCGAATCGTCGACCTTCGTATACAATCTAACTAACCGGTTAATTAATCCATGGTTCAGCTCTTACGTCAACGTCGCGCCTTTCCCCGCATGGGTTCCCGCGGCCAGCCCAAGGAAAGCCGTGCCGCTATTCTGCGGTCCGCAGCGAAGGAGTTTGCCGAGAACGGCATCGCCGGAGCCCGCACTGACGCCATTGCGCGCGAGGCGCGAGTCAACAAGGCACTCCTCTACTACTACTTCGAGGACAAGGAAACACTTTATGGTGCGGTGCTCGACGATGCGTTTTCCGGGATGAAGGCTAGCGTTTTCACAGTTCTCGACAGCGATTTGCCTTCGCGCGATAAGATCATGGCTTATGTCGGAGCGTATTTCGATTTCATCGCCTCCAACCAGATTTATCCCAAACTGATGCAACGCGAGATGATGCGAGCGCGCGAAGGGAGCTCGCTGCATATCGATCGATTGGTCAAAGCCTATTTTCAGCCGATCTACCGGCGTGTCGGCGAACTGCTTCAAAAAGGAATTGCGGAAGGCGAATTCCGAAAGGTGGATCCGGCACACTTTGTGCCCTCCATGGTCGCAATGATTGTCTTCTATTTCAGCGGCGCCCCGGTAATGCAGCGTATTGTGCACTTCAATCCACTGGCTCCGCGACGAATTGCCGAGCGCCGCACCGCGGTGCTGGATTTCATTTCTTCGGCGCTGTTTTTGCCGCGTCCCAGCAAGCCGACGGGAGGGCTACGCAAGTGAGTGCTCGCAACAAGTTCTTTATGCTTCTTGGCATCATTTTCTTGATCGCCGCCACGTACTATTTTTTTTCCACCGACCACTCCAAAGATTTGGTACTGATTGGCACTGTCGACTCGAACCAGGTGATCGTCAGCGCGCAGGTGGAGGGTCGTATCCAGAAACTGCTGGTGGACGAAGGCACGCCGGTGAAGGCGGGAGATTTGATTGCCGTGCTGGATCCTTCTGAATTGCAGACCCAGGAAGCGGCGGCGGCGGCGAACATTACGAGCCTTCAGCACAAAGTAGCGGAGATGCAGCATACGGAGCGATCGACCTCTGGCTCAACCTCCAGCGACGTGGCGAATGCGCAGGCCAAGCTTGATTCGGCTAAGGCGCAGCTTCTGCAGGCCAAGGCCGCACTTGATCGAACCGAGAGTGACAGCCGACGCATGATCGAATTAGCCAAAGTCGGAGTGCAGTCAGAGCAGGACCGCGTGCAGGCTGAAACCAATTTGCAGGCGGCGCAGGCGACGGTGCAGGCCCAACAAGAGTTGGTGAAAGCGGCGCAGGCGGATCTGACATCCGCTATCGCGCGCACCCAGCAGGCCAATGCTGCGCAGAGTACGGTGCAATCGACCGAGGCTGACCTGAAGAACGCCATTGCCCAGAAAAATCAGGCAGCGGTACGGCTGGGATACACCAACGTTTATGCCCCGGTGACTGGAACAGTTTCGGTGCGGGCAGCAAGGCAAGGAGAAGTGGTCAACATTGGCGCGCCGATTGTGACCATCGTCGATCTCAACGACACCTGGGTGCGGGCCGCGATTCCGGAAACCTATGCCGATCACATCGGTTATGGCGACGTGATGCGCGTGCGTTTGCCCGGAGGCACGATCACCAGTGGAAAAGTTTTTTTCAAGGGAGTCGAAGGCGATTTCGCAACTCAGCGCGATGTGAGCCGGCGCAAGCGGGATATCAAGACGATTGTCCTGAAAGTTCGGCTGGATAATCCGAAGGGCGCGTTCGTGCCGGGAATGACTGCAGAGGTGCTGGTTTCCCCGGCACAGATGAAAGGCGAAAACACTTCTCAGAGCGCTGCGGCAACGGGGCAGCAATGATGGCGGACATAAATTCCAAAGTGGACGGCACCGACTCTTCTGCGGGCCGATCCGAGGCTCCTTATGCCATCGAGGTGCAGCACATCGTCAAGAAATATGGCGACTTCACCGCTGTGGACGACGTTTCCTTCAACGTAAAAGAAGGAGAGATTTTCGGGCTGCTTGGGCCGAATGGTGCCGGAAAATCGACGCTGATTCGCATGATGACAACGCTCATCCCGATCACCTCTGGAAAAGCCTTGATTGCGGGCCACGATGTGGCAAAAGAACCGGACGCGGCGCGCAGGACGATCGGAGTGATCCCGCAAGCCCTAACCAGCGATCTCGATCTTACGGTCGAAGAGAATTTGAACATTTACGCCAAGCTGTATGACGTGCCCGCGAAAGAGCGCAAGCACTCGATTGAGGAACTGCTCGGCCTGGTGGACCTTACTAAGTGGCGCGACGCGCAAACCAAGACGCTTTCCGGGGGCATGCGCCGGCGGCTGGAGATCGCGCGCGGGTTGGTGCATCATCCTAAAATATTTTTTCTAGACGAGCCTACCACCGGGCTTGATCCCGTTTCCCGCGTTGCCGTCTGGGAGATGCTGGGAAATATCAAAACCCAGCACCGCCTTACGATCCTGATTACAACCCATTACATGGATGAAGCCGACCGCCTGTGCGACCGGATTGCGATTGTGGACCACGGCAAACTTGTTGCGCTCGACACGCCCATGGCTTTGAAGGCCAGCGTGCCGGGATCGAATGTGATTGAAGCGCAGTTTGAAAATCCTCCTGACGATTGGGAGCAACGCCTGCACACGCTGGATGAAGTCACGTCTGTGCAGCACGAGGGAGCGGGTATGTATCGAATTCTTACCGGCAACGGCTCGCGCACCACGACTGAGCTAGTTGAGATGGCCGTCGAAGCCGGAGTTGCCGTGAAGTCGCTTTCTGTACAGAACACCACCCTGGACGATGTGTTCGTGCACTACACCGGCCGGCAGTTACGAGACGAATTGCAGAAGGCCTACGCCTTCGTGATGCCGCAACGGCCAGGGCTGCAGCCATGAGACGGGCGGAGTCGAACTTATGAACCGAATGATGGCCATTGTCGAGCGCGAGATGCGCAAATTCTTTCGCTCGCCGGCGCTCATGCTGGCGTCGATGATCTTTCCGCTGGTGCAGCTCGTTATTCTCGGTAACGCTTTCGGCGGGAAAATTCGAGATGCACGGCTGGCCATTGTCGATCAGGACGGAGGCACCCAGGCGCTTAAGATTCGCGAGGCCTTCGATTCCGTACGATCGAATATTCGAACCTTCGTGCCAGTCTATTACGACAACGAAAAAAAGGCGATGGAAGATGTGCGCAACGGCAAACTCGACGGCGCGGTCATCATTCCTCCTCAATACTCGCGGCGCGTTTATGAGGAGAATCATCCGCAGATCGGGTTAGTCGTGGATAACAGCGACAACTTCATGAGTTCCGCGCTGGAATCGGAACTCACCGACCTCGTCACTTCGCTGAACCAGCCCACGGTTGAGCCGCGCATTCTGCAGCAGACGGCGCTTTCGATTGTCGAGCTTTATCCTTACATCGAGTACATGAAATATCTGCTGCCCGGCTCGCTGGCATTGGCGATGTTCGTCTCGGTGATGATTGGCGGGGGAATGCTCTACATCGATGACAAGGCGCGCGGCGTTCACGAGGGCTACCTGGTTACGCCAATCACGAAGCTAGAACTGGTACTCGGGCTCAATCTGGCGGGGGCCATTAAGGCGGTGATGACCGGCGTAATCATCTGCGTAATCGGCTCGCTGATTGCAGGCGTGAGCACAATCTTTAATCCTGCGACAATTCTTGGGCTTCTGATCATGATCCTGCTGACTTCGCTCGCCTTCAACACGATGATGTTTTTGCTGATGGTGAGAATCGAAGATCCACTGGTGCCGAGAGCCATGTTCGGAATTTTGAATACTCTGCTGTTTTTTCCAAGTGGAGCGATTTATCCGATACAGGCTTTCCCGCCCTGGCTGCGGGCTATCGCAAAAGTCGATCCTTTTACTTACGCTGTCGATGGGTTCAAATGTCTGCTGCTGAAGGAAACGACTCTGGCGGCGGTGTGGGGTGACATGCTGTTCTTGAGCGTCTTCGCCGCGGTTACTCTCGGGATTGCGATTCCTTTGTTTAAGCGGACGCTATAGAACGTTCGCTCTGTTTTCTGCAACCTTTGACTTACGAACCGCGTCCGTTATTCTAGAGAGTTATGACTTTACTGGACGCCAAAGAGTACCATCCCGAAAAAGAGCGGAAGAAAAGAACGCGAATTATTTCGATCGTTGTTCTTATCTTGATTCTGGCCGGCATGGCGTGGTGGAACCGGTTCTGGCCGGAAAAGCGGATTGCGAATAAATTTTTCTCCGCTCTGCAAGAGCAAAACTTCGAAGCCGCCTACGGAATTTATTATCACGATCCCGATTGGCAGCAGCATCCGCAGAATCACTCGCAATATCCATTCAATGAATTTAAACAAGACTGGGGACCGGGTGGTACGTGGGGGGTCGTCAAGAACTATGACATTTACGGCGAAAGTAATTGCCCGGGCGGTGGAAGCGGAGTGGTAATCGACGTGATCGTCAACGCCCGGGCGCAGCACGCTCAGCTGTATGTGGATAAGTCGGATAAGACGATCAGCTCGCCGCCTTGCGACTTGGAATTCCACTAGCAAGGGGATCTCAGAATGATCGCCCTGGGGCGCGAATTCTAAACGCCAAGATGTGACAGCGTCTTGCTCAGTGAAACTTCATCGCCTACGTTCAGGCAGGTCACAGAGCGGTCAATCTGGCGCATCAGACCGCACAGGACTTTTACAGGACCGATTTCAATCATCGTCTGGACGCCATTCCCGATGAGCAGACGAATGCTCTGTTCCCACCTCACCGCGCCAGTTACTTGCGCGACCAAGGTTTCGCGGGCGCGCAGTTCATCGGTGACGAAAGCTGCCTCCACATTACAGACCACGGGGTAGACGGGCTTCTGCATCTTCAGAGCGTTCAAGTCTGGTTGCAGACGATCTTGTGCCGGCTTCATCAAAGAACAGTGGAATGGGGCGCTGACCGGAAGAACCTTCGCCCGCTTCGCCCCTCGCTCGTCAGCGAGCTTTGTTCCGCGTTCTACGGCTGCGGTGTTGCCGGAGATGACGATCTGTTCCGGCGAATTGATATTGGCGGGGGAGCAAACCTCGCCTTGAGCGGCGTCCTCGCAAACCGCGGCAACTTTTTCCAATTTCATTCCGAGAATTGCCGCCATGGTCCCAACCCCGACCGGGACGGCTTCCTGCATATATGTTCCGCGGTTGCGGACGGTGCGCACGGCGTCTGCAAAAGCCATTGTTCCGGATGCGACATGAGCTGAATATTCACCCAAGCTGTGGCCGGCGACAAAGCTCGGTTTGGGGACGCGGCCCTCCAGCACGCGCAACGCGGCAATGGACACCGTGAGAATGGCGGGCTGCGTTATTTCGGTGAGACGCAACTTTTCTTCTGGCCCAAAAAAACAAATCTCTGACAGTTCGTACCCGAGCGCTTCGTCGGCTTCTTCAAACGTCCGCCGGGCGATGGGATACTTTTCCGCGAGTTCTTTGCCCATGCCCACCACCTGCGAGCCTTGACCGGGGAAAATAAACGCGAGTTTTGATTGCGAGGATTGCGAAACTTCAGTGGATTCGGACATGATTATTTTGCGTGAAATTAGGTAGCAGGAATGACTTCCACTTCCACCGGCACGGGACGGAGCGCGGCCAGGCCCTGTTCGATCGACTCGTTGATGCGCCGCTGGGAAAACTCCGCTGCCACGCGTACGGCATTCTTGATGGCATTCGCGTTAGAAGAGCCGTGGGTAATGATGCAAACGCCCTTCACGCCGAGGAGCGGAGCGCCACCGTATTCCGTATGGTCGATACGCTTCTTGAAATCGGCAAACGCGCTGCGCGACAGCATATAACCAACCTGACTGGTGATGGTCGCCTTCAACGATTCTTTGAGGACGGTACGCACCAGGTTGGCGACGCCTTCGGAAATTTTCAACGCTACATTTCCTACGAAACCATCGGCCACGATTACATCGACGTGGCCATTGAATAGGTCGCGGCCCTCGACATTGCCGATAAAATTCAAAGGCAGACGCTTGAGCAGTTGAAAAGACTCCCGCGTCAAATCGTTGCCTTTGGTTTCCTCTTCGCCAATGGAAAGCAATCCGACTCTCGGCGACTTCGCGCTGCCGAATCCTGAACGGCCGCCTCTGGAATCACCGAACCTCACCCCGCCGAACATCGAGCGAAAATAAATTTCCCCCATCACCGCAAACTGTTCCAGATTGTGCGGCTTGCAATCCACATTCGCGCCAACGTCCAGCAAAATCGCCGCTGTACCCGGGGCCGTAGGGAAAACCGCCGCGAGCGCGGGGCGATCGACCCCCGGCAACGCGCCCAGCACCATTTTTGCCGAGGCCATGGCGGCGCCGGTGTTGCCAGCGGTAACAAAGCCATCGGCTTGCCCTTCGCGCACCAGCCGCAAACCTACGCGCATGGAGGAGTCGCGCTTGGCGCGAACGGCTTGCACCGCCTTATCCTCCATGGTGATCACTTCGCTGGCATGGACGATCTCGAGCGGCAACCGCGACGCCGTCGGATGACGGTCGAGTTCCGCTTTGATGATTTCTTCCGGACCGACGAGCAGCACGCGCACGCCATAATTGCGCGCGGCGTGAATTGCCCCTTCAATTTCAGGCTTGGGCGCCCGATCCGAACCCATCGCATCCAGCGCGATCACGCTAGGCATGTTGGCAGGCAGTTAGCTGGCTTCTTCGACTTGCAACACATCGCGGCCCTTGTAGTAACCGCACTTCGTGCAAGCGCGATGCGGCATCTTTTTCTCGTGGCAGTTGGGGCATTCGGAAAGTGAGTGGCTCTTCAGAGCATCATGCGCCCGCCGCGTGGATGTGCGCTTCTGAGAATGTCGTCGTTTTGGATTAGGCATGGTCTAACAATTCCTCTCGCGGAGGCGCTTCAGCCTCGTCGATAATTTGTCGTTTATTCACTCTTAGTTTGCCAGCTTGCCGCGGATTTCCTTAAGCGCCGCCCACCGTGGCTCTTCTCGCGTCACCGTGCAGGAACACTTTTCCTGGTTCAGATTCTGGCCGCAATGCGGACAAAGTCCCTTACAGTCTTCGCGGCACGTTACTTTTAAAGGGACAGCCAGCAGGATCTGCTCGCGAACTACATCGTCCAGCAGAATTCCCTCCCCTTCATAATAGCTGATCTCGGCCTCGGCGTCGGTCACCGACATCTCGTCCCGCCCCGCGTCCGCGCCTTGAGGACGATACAAGAGATCAAACTCACGCTTCACATCCTGCGTCAGAGGCTCAAGGCAACGCGCGCAGTTCGTTTCCAGATGGGTCGCAAGCCGGCCCTGAATGCGAATATCCTGAATGATTTTGTGCTTGCCGTGATGTTCTTCAACCAGATCCGCCCGACCGCTGCTTTCGACTGGCGCGATCTGCTGGTAGTCCGCACCCAGGTCAATGGTACCTGGCTCAAACTTCTCCGCAAATTCTAGCGGATGAAGTTCCAAGTCTCTGATTTCGAAGAACATCGGAAACCTCCGCGCACGTCCCAAGCATCTAGCTCGCGGAAGCACGCCTAGACGGCGCAAGTACCGCAAGGAGCAAAGTTAAGAATAATGCGTTCGGGAAAGGGGTGTCAAGGACGGTGCCTCTTCTGCGCATGGCATGGCCTATGCTATGCTTTACCTAGGGAACACCTATGCCGACTCTTTACGTTGAGAACATCCCTGACGACCTGTACCGGGCGCTTCGCAAACGCGCCCGCGAGAACCGCAAGTCGATTGCGGCGGAAGTGATTTCATTGTTGGAACGAAACGTACCCACGGCGAAAGAACTTCAAGGACGTCGTGAATTTTACGACCGGATGGCAGAATTTCGTGCCGTTCGATCCCAGAACTCCGCCTCCGCTTCTTTTCCAACCGTCGAGGAAATGATTCGCGAGGACCGGAATCGTTGACGGTATTCGTCCTCGACGCAAGCGTAGCCGTGAAATGGGTGATCCCCTCGGCGAATGAAACGCTCTGTGCCGAGTCCCTCCAACTTTTGGACCGCTATGTAGCTGGGGAAATCGACTTCACGGTGCCAGATATTTTCTGGGCCGAAATAGGCAATGTGTTGTGGAAGGGCGTTCGGCAGCGAAGATGGTCGCGGACGCTTGCAGAAGGCGCCGTATCTGGCATGAAGGATCGAACTTTCTTAACCGTTTCCAGTCAAATCTTATTGCCAGAGGCGCTTAAGATTGCTCTCGTTTACGACCGCAGCGTCTACGACGCTCTGTATGTTGCCACGGCGATTCAATTCAAGATCGAGATGATCACCGCAGATGAGCGCCTCGCAAACGCCCTGGCAGCGAGCCTGCCGGTAAAATGGCTGGGGGCATTTGCGATCTAGCCACCAGGATGCCAAGTCCACGTCAACAAACCATCAGGCGCGCGAGCAGCACGGAATCGTGGCCCCGAGGTCGCATCGATCTGGCAGTGGCCTTCATCCTTCTGTTCGGTCTGCTCGCCCGCATCTGGGCTGCCTCCGGCACGTTCCTCAATCCTGATGAGGCGCTGCATTTTCGGCTGGCCAATCAGCCGTCGCTGCTGCTCGCCTATCGCGAGAGCCTCACCGCTTCGCATCCTCCGCTTCTGACTTTTGTTCTGTATTTCTGGCGCGCGCTCGGCACCTCGGAACTGTGGCTGCGCATGCCCTCCATCCTGGCGGGAGTGGCTTTCTGTTGGATGTTCTACAAGTGGCTCAGGAATGCCGCCGGCGATCTCGCCGGCTTGATCGGTCTTATTTTTGTTTCATTCCTGCCGCCCGTCATATTGCTCTCAACCGAAATCCGGCAATACGCTTTGCTTTTGGCGTTTCTCGCGACTGCGCTGTACTTTCTGGACGATTCCTTTGCAAAGAATTCATCGGCCAGCATGGTGGTGTTTTCCTTGTGCCTTTACCTGGCGATGTTGTCGCATTACTCCGCTTTTTGGTTCGCTGCGGCCCTCGGTGTCTATGCCCTATTGCGATTCTTCATCGAGCGATTTTCGGTGACGCTGAAGACGACTTGGGCAATCGGACAAATCGGCGCGCTCGGCCTCGCGATCTTTCTCTACAAGAGCCATATTTCAAAACTCGGCGTGGGGGAATCGAGAACCGCGCTGCAAGGCTGGATGAGCGACTTTTTTCTCCGCCGCTCCTATTTCGATCCGGCTCACGACAACCCCTTGGTATTTCTCGTGGCACACAGCTTCGGAGTCTTCCAGTATTTCTTCGGTCAGCTTGCCGTCGGGGACGTGATGGGATTGTTGTTTGTGCTCGGAGCTACGCTTCTTCTGCGTCGTAGGACTCTCGCGGATCAGCCCATCGCCTCGCGCCGGCTAGGCATATTCTTGCTTCTGCCGTTCGCCGTCGCCGCCGTTGCCGCCTTGGCCCATGCTTATCCCTATGGCGGCACGCGTCATATCGCGTTCCTGATTATTCCGGCAGTGGCCGGGGTCAGCGTGGCGATAGCACGTTCGGCAGCGGAGGGACCGGAACGTGGGCTTGCCGCCGCCGCTCTCATTGTTGTGGTCTGTATCGCATTCGGCAAGACTCGGCCGCCTAGCATGAATCGCGGCGATCAAAGCCGGACGCATATGACGGCTGCAATCGATTTCATAAAACAAAATGTAACAACAAACGACCTCATCTTCACCGACTACCAGACTGATCTGATTCTCGGTCACTACTTGTGCCAGCAGCAGCCGATTTCTTTCGAGGCTGCTCCCGCGACTTTCGAACAATTTTCCTGCGGCGGGTACCGCGTCGTTTCCCGAGACTACAAAGGCTGGCAATTTTGGGCGACCAACTTCCCGCAGGAATGGCAACGGCTCATCGCAGACTACAAGCTCAATCCCGGTCAAACGGTCTGGGTCGTTCAAGCTGGATGGGGCACGTATCTTCCCCAAGACCTGAAGCGGCAGTTCGTGGAGCTTCGTGACTTGCACTTCGAATCGTTCGGCAAGAACATCCTGATTTTCAAACTGACCGTGGGTCAACCGATGCCGGCAATTTCTCAGCAAGCAGGTCTCATTTTCCCGCACGCTGATTCAACCCGAGAGCCCGCAGAGTAAGCTCATCTGGCACGCTCCGCCCATCCTTCTTGACGACAACTCCGAAGCTGCCAGAATAATCCCACATCGTCCATCCCATGCCGTGCCGCTCCAGCGCCGTACGAACGTCGTGAATCCACGCGGCGCGATCCTGCGGGTCGGCATATGCGCGATAGACTCCAAACTCATTGCACACCACCGGAACGCCGTTATGCTGCGACCAATCCGCGACCTGCGTAATCTCAGTGTCAATTCGCGCCGCATCCCAATGATCTTGTCCATAGCGAATCACTGCCAGGCGGTCTACAGCATCCGGCACTCCGGCTGCCACTTTTTCGGCCGATTGCGGCGATGAAGGATAATGCAGCCCCTTCACCCAATGCCAGAAGTAAACTCCCCAGGTAGCGCCCTGATGGGTGAAGAGATGCGGCTCGTAAAAGTGAAAGTTGTAAATCACATTGGGATCGCGCAGCGGCTCAAGAAAAACTAACTCATCGTCATTCGACCACCGCGCCCCCGCCGCGACGATAGTGTTCTGCGGAGCCCCTTCGCGAATCGCCGCCGCCAGCTTCGTCTGCACACCATACCAGCGATAGCGATCCGGGAACTCCGGCTCGTTCAGGATTTCAAAAAAGACCCGCTCCGAATCCCACGTGGAGTAATGCTTTGCCAGCGCTCGCCAGAAATCCGCCAACTCCTGCACAGCGCTGTCATCTTTCGCCAGACGCGCTTTGAAGTCGCTCTCCGGATGCAGATCGATGACGACCGCCATCTGCTGGTCCAGAATCATCTTTACCGCGGCATCCAGATATCCAAGATAGTCCGCCGGAATTTCGTTGGGTGGATGGTTCGCCATCATCGGCTGCGGGTTGACACTGAGTCGTACGTGATCGAATCCCATGGATTTCATCAGCGCGATATCTTCCGCCGTGGTCCAATTCTGAAAATGTTCCTTGGTGTAGCCGCGAGTGTCATAGACTTGCGCGAACCATTCGCTGGCATTGATGCCATGCCGCAGACGCGCCACCCGGGATGCGAGGACGGAAGAAGTTGGTTGTGGAGAGTTTGACGGGGTTTGTGCCGGCAGAGATTGCGAATTAAAACAAGCGAGAAGAATCAGTAAGCTGGCGTGGTGTAAGATCCACGAACATTTCATATTATTTTTGACCCACAATTGGCAACGGCCAAATTCCTTTTCGCTCACGATTGCGACTTGGACATCATCGTACGCAACCCGGGACAAAACTGAAAATGGGTGTTGCACTCTGGCCTAAAGGTCCGCCGCTCCTGCGCCGATAAGGCATACAGAGTTGTTCGCCTTGGAATAAATACAGACTCCCGTTAGCCGGGTCGGGTGAGGTAGGTACAAATGGAAGCCCAAAATCAGCCTATCGCGAGGCCAGTCCGAGGTCTACCCGATGCCCGCCGACAACCTCGCTTCAAGCTTGATGTTGAGATCAGAATTAATACGAAGACATGCGGCGTTCTCGTTGGCCGCACTGTCGATATCAGCGAATCTGGAATTTCAGCTTTGCTGAAGCTGGAAGTTCCGGTGGGTGAATTTGTGGAATTGCAATTCACGGTGCCTTTTGGGCCAGTGAGGGTTTACGCGGTGGTTCGCCAACGGAGCGCTTTTCGCTATGGCTTCCAATTCGTCGAGTCAAACGCAGTGCACGAAATAATCCAGAATACCTGCCGTAGCCTCGAACTCGAACAATCGCTGTTCGGAGGGAATAAGTGATCCGGCTTTCCGCCGCATCACGGCGGGCTTAATGACTCATCTCTTTCGCGATCTGGTCTCCGAGCTGCTCCGCAAAAGTCTGGAACGCTGGAATCTCAAACAGGCGCAATCCGATCTCTTCCTGCGGCAGAAATTCCGCATGAACGGCGCTGGTGTTTTCGCGCAGCGCGACGCGCAACCTGGCCGCAGTCTCAGGGTCGAAGCTCTCCGAGACAACCACGCTGTTGTCCTTCCAGTGCTCCACGATCACCGCGCCTTCCTCGGTCAAAATCTGTGAGATCGAGACCGGGCAATTGTCGCCCGAGCAAGCCGGCGCCGGCTGTGCGGTTGCGGTGCGATAGCGTTGCGAAACCGTGCGAGCGTAGAAACTGGCGAACCATTCGGCGGCCTGTGGCGTTTTCCATCGCGAGACGTATAACAGCGCCACATCGGCGGTGCTAGGCGATATATCCGCAACCACTTTGTCCTTCTTGCGGAAGGTCATATAAGAGCCGCCCTGCCAGGCCGCGGAAAGTTCATCCGCAATTTTTCGTTCCCCATACTGCTTCAACAATGCCCGCACATCCAATTCTCCGATCCCGCCCGAGTCGCACACGTCGTACTCATGGTTGAGCGCCGCTTGCATATCCGGAATTCGCACGGCGGGCAATTTGTCTCCGTTAATGTATGCCTCTGGCTGCAGCACTTCGTGCGAGTTGCGAGGAGGGCGCACAAATGCCCCCGCAAATGCCATCTTCTTTCCGCCCTTGTGCAGAAGTTCGCCTTCGAAGATCAGACCTTCCTGATAAGGAAAGCCTCCCATCTCGCGCAGAATCATAGGAGCATCGTGCATCATCTGGGAATCGATCACCGCTTTCACCGCGGGCTCTTCCATCTGGTAGATCAAGCCAGGCGTGTCTTCGAGAGTGCGTCCGACGGGCTTGAGCATATAGTCGACATAAACCACCATGGCCTGGCCTTCAACTACCGCTTTCCGCGCGATCTGACTGTCGCCATCGACAGTCACATTACTATTCGCTTGCTTGCCCGCAGGCTTCGGCGCAGGTTTCATCCACTTCGCCAGATCGTAATTCTGGTCCTGCAGCGCATGGGTAAGCTCGTGCGCCAGGATCGGCTCCTGCCGATCAGGAGAAACCCAATTCAGCATGGAAATTGTTTTGGTCTCGTCGTCATAGTAGGCGGCAATTTGCTGGCCCGTGGATTTCACCAGGAAGTCCTGCAGATTGAAATCCCGCGGCAGAAACCCGAATTTCTTCAGGCTGAGTTCTTCCTGGGCAAAATTCTTTTTGAAATCTTCTTTCGCCATCTGGGCAGCGGCATACTTTTCTACATCGTCTTTGCTGACTAGACGGCGCTTTACGGCGGCGTGCTTCGGCATGCCCGTGTCGTCGGCCGCAAACGCGAAGATTCTGTCCACCGATTCGAACAGTTTCTTCGTATCCGCGTCCGTCATTTTGACTTCATTGGTGGTGTCTTTGCGCAGCTTACGGGCCACATCACCCAGACTCTGCCCGGAATCTGTTTGCTGAGCGGACGCAGAGAACGCGAGACAGGTAGGAACGTAGATAGCAAGGATTGCGCACCGTTGCCAAAATGCCTGCATAGCCACTCACTCCATGACGAGAATGCACTCTCGTTGATTCTGCTTGAGCGAGGACCGCAACTCACCGCTTAAGTTGGGATTGCAATTACGAAGGTAAGTTAAGGTAAGTTGAGGCTGGCGAAAGATTCGTGCTTTTTGAAGCGCTGCCGAAAACTACTCTGCTGAAAGTTACTTCAGCTCCGCCAGCTTCTGGGTCGCCATCTGTCCGGCTTCGGTGGTCGGATTGTCTTTCTTGATTTGCTCGTAAAGGCGCTTGGCGTCGAGCGGCTGGTTGCTGGTTCGATAGAGCTCGGCCAACTGCAATTGCGCCGTGACTTTGCTCACGGAAACTGTCGGCTTGCTGATCAACTCCTGATAAATGGTCACCGCATCTTTAGCACGGTTGGTATTGCCATACAGAGTGGCCAGTGCAAGTTTGGCAATCGACGCCAGCTCTTTGTCGCCGCTGGAAGCCACAGCCTTGAAGTCATTTTCCGCGGCTGCATTGTCGCCCTCGGTGGCGGAAGTGACTCCTAGAAAATACCCCGACACGTCGGCTGAGTGCGTATGGGGATACTTATCGATAATCGTCTGGAACTGCTTTTTCGCAACTTCGGCGCGTTCCTTGGCGGAGGTGAAACTGGGAACACCCGGCTGGGCGGGACTTCCGGCGGGACGAATCTGAGCCTCGAGAGTTCTGATGGCCTGCGTCATGTCGAGACTCGCCTTCTCGTTTTGCGCGCTCAGGTAGTACCAACCGCCCACACCCGCGGCGGCGATCACCAGCAGGACGACCACGGCGACCACCAGAGTGCTCCTGTGTTCTACGCTCCAATGCGCGGTCTTCGCCGCGGCGTCGATGGTGACCCGGCTGAATGCGTCCTGCTTAAGTTGATGGCGTGTCTGTGCGCGCACGACTACCTTCCAATCTCAGTCTCGACGAGGCTTTTGTTTTGGAGACGAACCATCAGTTTAGCAGCCAGAAAACTGCAGCGTCAAAGCAGCGGAGCTAGTGCTGGGCTTCTTCCAGCAGTCCCTGCTCGAGTTTCTCCTGGCACTCGATGCAGTGGCGCGTCCAAGGAACAGCTTCCAGACGCTTGGCGTTGATTTCTTTGCCGCAGTGGATACACTCTCCGAAGCTGCCTTCGCGAATGCGCGCCAGAGCTTTATCCACCATTTGCAGGAGTTGCCGCTCATTGTTGCTCTGGCTGAAAAGGAACTCCTTGGTGTAGGAACTGGCGGCGCGATCGGCGATGTCCTGGGCCGTATCTTCATCGGCGGAGCGCCCGTCGGCCTGCGTGCGGGAGACGGTGCGGCGCAGTTCCTGCTGCCGCGTCTCAAGCCGCTTCTTGAATCCTTCTAACTTCTTCTTATCCATAGTGTCACTTCTAAAATCCTGCGACGGTTTCCCTGCGCCGTCCGTGAGGAAAAGTCCAAACGACGATGATAAGCGCCAAAATTGAGATGCGTCAACAGGGCTCCAGGTGGGCGAGGGTGCATTTTTGATTAAGACAGAGTGTGCGCGAACTAGACCCCTCGTCCCGCTGGCAAAGACGCGGGACCAGGGATGACGAAACACGCCGCACCCACGCTCTCAGCGTTCAGGGCCTTCAGGCAGAGATTGTTTCTTAGGACCATTGGCGGTGACGCGATCCTGAATTTTCTCGTAGGTCGATTGAGGGATGACTTTCTTTTTGAGCAAGTCCTCTTTGGAGCCGAAGGGGCGTGCATCGATGATACTTTGCGCGCGATCGGGGCCGATGCCGGGAAGAGCGGCCAGGTCTTTCTTACTGGCGCTATTCAGGTCTACGGGTTGTCCGTTAGCCGAGGGCGTGTCGCTCTTTTCCGCCGTTGTCATTTTATGAGTTTCGGAGGGATACGAGCTCTGGTTCGTTGGTGGCGGGGCAGCCTGTTGATTCTGTTGAGCGTATGAAAAAGCGGTCAGCAACAGCACAGGCAAAATCACTGCCTTGAGCGATGTCATTTTTATTCTCCTGACAAGCGAAAAATTGGATGCCGGTCGAGGGTCAGGAGTTTGCGAAGAACTTGAAGCGCAAGAGGCCGCCCCGCTTTATCCAGCAAGACAGCCTCTTACTCTTATTCTCGGTTTATCAGCTCGCTCGATCAGTGATGATCGTTGTCCCAATTCTGTTCGGTCTCCCAACGATGTTCTTTTCCATTCCACCACTGGTGGTACTGTTCCCAGCAACGCTGGCGTTCGGCATTCAGATCGCGACGGCGGTCTTGGGCTTCGCGGCTGTGTTCGCCGTTATCGTGGATCGCTTTATCCAGTCGAGCCTCAGCCTTTTCGACGGCATGCTGGCAATGTGAGCGATCATCGGCATGAGCCCGCGGCGCCGCCATAAAGAACATAAGCGCCGCTGCCATCACCGCTGCCGCTGCTGTTTTTCCAAATCGCAGATTCAAGGGCATTCTCCTCTCGATTTTCGGCAGCCGTTACGGACCTGCCGATTTGTGAAATCCACCCAACACCAGGGGTTGATTCCTATTCAGTGCGACGAGTGACGTTTCAGAACACCCGAATCTTAAGGGCGCGGGGGCGGGCCGTTCGATACCGTTCATCCTGTATTGAAGAGTTAGTAACCCGTGCCGAGTTAACGATCTAGCCACAATCAGAGGCTGGTGACCGCATCGAGTGGTTGACAGTCGTGCGGCATCAGACTAGGGTTGAAGTGAGGTGGTTACCACCTTCTCCTCATTTCAGGTTCCCTGAACTAAGTCAGCCCATCTGAAGTTGTCTCTCTTAGCAACCCCAACCTTAAGGAGGTTGCCTATGTTTGCACGCAATGTCTCGATTCATCTGAAATCCAATATGCTGTCCGATTACACGCGAACTTTTGAGAAGGAAGTCCTTCCTTTGCTTCGTAAACAGAACGGTTTTAAAGATGAAATCACATTCGCCGGTCCTGGCGGAGTCGATGTGACCGCGATCAGCCTTTGGAATAACAAGAACGATGCCGACACTTACAACAGCAATGCCTATCCGCAAGTGTTGAAGACGCTGGCAAAGTTTATCGAGGGAACGCCCCAGGTTCACACCTTTGACGTTGTCACCTCGACCTTACAAAACCACGACGTTCTCGTAACAGCATAAAAAACACTTCGAGCTGTTGGTCTGCGCAGGCGGAGTAACCTTTGCCTGCGCAGACCAGCACTCCCCATACACACGACCATCCCCATGCACCTAGCGCTGCAAAACGCGGAAACTATCAACCGTTTGGTTGAACAGGGCGAATTCCTGCTGAAGATTTTTCATGATGAGCGGCAGAAAGATCCCGCAGGAGTGGAAACTGAGTTCGCGCGTGGCGAGCTGCTGGGCTGGCGCAGCACTTTACATACCCTCTACCGTGACTACGCGGAAGACATTGTTGACCGCGTTGTCGCCAGGACCCACTTGACGATTCCCGCTGACGAATCGCAGAACCAGGGGGGTCATGCCTTTTGAGGCGATCCTGCGCGAAGCCGAGCAACTCTATGATGTCAGCAAACGTCTTGTGATAGTGGCGGGGAAATATCCGCCCCTCTCAGAACAGCTTATGACCATTTCGGGAAGCGTTTCATAACACGGCCACTGTATTGGGAGTGATGATTACGACAAAAATGGCTAAACCGATCTGATTTGGCTTGCCTAATGTCAGCTTTTGTGGCGCGTCAAGATTTGCTTTTGCGAAGGCCGTGAAAGCCTGGCTTTGTGAGATTTTCTCCCAACAAATTCCTACCCTCGTCTTCATCTATCCCAAGTGGTCTTCTCGTAAGGATGTGCGATGTCGTCTGCCCAACTCGTTTTGCACATCTTTGTTTCTCGTTAGCGCGGCAGCGGATCTTTCGAGTCGGCCAGTGCGTATGCCAGCACCGCCATAGCGGCTGCGTTTTCGCGAAGCTCAGTGGGGATAACTTTGTCCAGCGTGTCGGCGGCGGAATGATGGTAGTTGAAATAACTTCGGCCGTCTTGCATCACGCCGAAAGCAGGAACTCCAGCGTTGGATATGGCCTCGATATCGGCCCCTGGGGAATAGTTCGTTGGCTGGAAGATGGTTGCGCCAATGCTTAGAAGAACGGATTGCACAGGGCGCAGGAAATCAATGGCGGCGGGCGCGGCTTTCACTTCGAATCCTAATGGATGGGCAGCTCCGGAGTCGCTCTCGATGGCGGCGATGTAGTGCGGGAAGTCTGTGGAGTATTCGGCAGTGTAGGCTTTGCTCCCGGAGCCTCCGGTTTCTTCGTCCATCCAGGCGATCACACGCAGGGTTCGAGCGGGCCGTAGATGGAGGCGCTGTAGAATTTCGGCCGTCTCCATGGCCATGACGACTCCGGCTCCGTCGTCGATGGCGCCGGTGCCGAGATCCCAGGAGTCGAGATGTCCGGAAACAATAACGATCTGCTCGGGGTGTTCTGAGCCTTTGAGGTCGCCGATCACGTTGTAGCCAGTTTCGTCCGGCAGCTTCTGTGGAGTGAGGGTGAGATGCATGCGGACCTTGCCCTCGGCGGCGAGGTGAACGATAAGGTCGGCGTCTTCGGCAGTCACGGCTCCAGCGGGAATGCCTGCAGGAAAACTGAATCCGGTATGCGGAAGACGGCAATCGGCATTACCCACCGAGCGCACCAAGGCGGCGACTGCGCCCAGATCGGCGGCGGCTTTTGGTCCGGCTGCGCGGTAGCGGACGGCTTCGCTATAGGCAGCAAAGGCCTGTCCCGCAGCGGCTTTTTGCTTGTCGAAGATTTCGTTGAACAGGATGATCTTGCCGGCAACTTTATCGCGGCCGAGCGCGGCGAGTTCATCGAAGTTGTTGACCGTGAGGACGTCCGCGGTGAGTCCGTCGGCGGGAGTCGAGGCGCTGCCACCCAAGGCGGTGAGCACGATCTTTTGCGTGGTGCCCGGAACCATGCCGGGATATTCGACCAAGGCGGCAGTTTCGGCTCCGCGGACCCAGTGCGGCACGACGACCGGCTGCAAGCGAACGTCGAGGCCCAATTGGCGGAGTTCGGTGGCAACATATTGGGCGGCGGCAAGAGCTTGCGGCGAGCCGGTGGGACGCGGTCCGATGTTTTCGGTTAGGTGGGCGAGCTGGCGGTAAGCGTAATCGTCATTCAGCGCTGCTGCCTTGATGGCAGAAAGTTGCTGCAGAAGCAGCGGAGGGAAATTCTGCTGGTCAGTTGGCGAGGCTTCCGGTACAGCCATGCGCGACAATGAGGACTGCGGCGTTGGTGCTGAGGTTTGGGCGGTTACGATAACTGAGAGCAATAAGAGTGCGATCTGGCAGGCAATGAAGCAGCGGAGAGCCGTGGTCATAGTTGCAGCCAAGTGTATCGGAGAGTGGCGACCGAGGAAAGATAGGGACCTACCACGTCAACCCGATGTCTTCGGGCCCCGAGCGTGCTAGCTTGGGGGCATGGACAAGAAACAGATTAGCGATCCCAAGATGACGTGGAACTTTCTGATCTGGGTAGGCGGAGTTTTCATGCTGTCTCTTTTCGCCGTGCTGGCGCATTTCGTCTGGAGAGTCTTCTAATGGAGTGAGGAGATCCGTTCGCGGCAAGAAAAATGGCCCTATTTCTAGGGCCAAGTTTCGAAGAGGCAAAGAGGTAGGTGGTTTAGGAAAGGCTATGCAAGTCGCCGCTCCGCCAGTTGGAACGGCACTTCGGGAAATGTTTCGAGGCGAAGAGAGTGAGGGTCATTGCTTTTGTGTACGGCCTCTTGGTTACATGAAAAGAAGCATTTGCCGAACCAAAAGCTGATTGCGACTTTCCTGCATCGCGCAAGCCAGTAAGGCACTGATAGAGCAAGGCTTAAGCATTCGACGTTCCGCGGAAAGCCGAACCGGCAATGGGGAAGAACGTGGAGTGAGAGTGCATAAGCCTGCACATTCAATGCAGCTGGATGGAAAGGATCAATTCGAGCCGCCGACGAAATTCGGCGGCTCGAAGGATTTCGAATTAACTGTTTCCCGCCACAGTACGCAGCTTCCCGGGAAGGAAGTGATACGGAGGCCAAGGTCCGCTGATGGCTACCTGGCAGTTCTTCAACTGCTTGGCGGCCGTATTGTAGCGGTTCTGATATTTCTCGACCGACTTCGAATCGATGAGGTGGGCGATGTCGATGAGCATGCCTTGCGGGGCGACCTTCTTGCAGCTCACTTCTTCTTCCAGCGGGTTAAACAGCTTGTGGACCTGCACCGACAGGGCGCGAGCCTTGGTCTGCCGTTCGCGTTCTCGGGAAGCCTTGACGCGCAGTTTGGAAAGATAGTCGCCGCCGACAGTGTCGGGCAGGACAACGTCGATCATCGCTTCGCGCAGCGAGCCGTCAGTGACCGTCAACTTGATGTGCATTTCGGACTTGCCGCGGAGTTTGGCGACGCTTACACCAAACGCTCGCCGGTTTACCCGGACAGCTTGGCGCAGCGCGTCATCGCTCTCAAAGATGGTTCCGAAACGGAACGGCAGCACAGTGGAACTACGGAAGCAGCCGCTGACTACGCGGGCGTGGTCGATGGCTGCCTTCTGATCAAGTGGCGTACTGTTGGGCTCGTATTCGCTCACAATCACAGCAAACTCGCCGCTGGGATAGCTGAGGACAGGGGCTCCGTTCACGCCTTGAACATTCTCAATTACGAAAGGGCGTCGGGAACGGGTGCCGTTTGGAAGGGTCTGGTGCTCGGTAAGGCAGTATGCGTACCACGACATATTGAACTCTCCGAACCGGGACGGAGGCTGACGAACCGCCTCGTTATGTTGTTTTGCACAACCTGAGCTACAAGTCTGGAAGTTTACTTAGCGGTACAGGGTCAAATCGGGAAACCTACTATTTGCCCCGTAGGCCATATTACTTCGGATTGAGTGGAAAATGCAACTTTTTCGTTACAAGAGGCATCGCTGAGGAAATCATAAGGTTTAGTCAGGCTTTGCCAGTCCAGATTCGGAAAACCGGGCTGAACACGAATCACTTCTTTTTCGCAGCGGCTGCGGCGGCGGCTCGAGCGGTCCGTTCCTGGAGGGATAACATCACCACCTGGAGCATGTCGTCCTGCGGGGCGGGCTTTCCCGTCCAAATCTCAAATTGCCGCGCGGCCTGGTGGACAAACATTTCGATGCCGGGGATGATCTGCGCGCCTCGTTCCTTTGCCAGTTGCAGCAGCCGGGTTTCGGGTGGATCATAAATCATGTCGAAAACGTAGCGCGCGTTGATTTCCTTCTCCTGCAGCGGAGTTTCGCGGCTATTGCCCATGCCGACGGGCGTGGCATTGATGATCACATCAAAGGAATATTTCTTCAGGTCGGCGCGCTTCACGGAGCGCGCATGGGCGCGCCGGGCAAGCTTCTGCGCAGCAGCGGCACTGCGGTTCAGGATGAACACTTCCGCTCCGCGTTCTTTCAGCCCAAAGACGGCGGCGCGGGCAGCGCCTCCTGCGCCAAGCACCAGAATTTTCGCATCCTGCAGCGTGCTGAGCCGGCGCTCCAGCGGACGTACCACTCCGGACGTATCCGTGTTGAAGCCGTAGAGTTTGCCATCCTGGGCGCGGACCACAGTGTTGCACGCGCCGATCTTCGTTGTATGCGAGTCCGTGTTATCGAGATAAGGAAGGATCGCTTCCTTATATGGCATGGTGATGCTGAGGCCGTGAATGGGAATCTCGCGCACGCAGGTGAGCAGGTCTTTCAGAGTCTTGGCGTGCAGCGCGAGATAGACGGCATTTACGTTCTCCCGGCGGAACGCAGCATTCATGATGGCGGGAGAAAGTGAGTGGGCAACCGGATCTCCGGCCACACCATAGACGCGGGTTGCCGCGTCCACCTGTTCGATGCGGTAGACGCTGCGCAACTCCTGTGCGGTGACTTGTCCGGGAGCTGTTTCTTCTCCCGGACTGACGGCGGCAAAGGTAAACACGCTGCCGGCGCGCACTCCGAGAACGCGGCTGATGATGCCTTGCTCACCCATGCAAACGCCAACGATGGAATGGTTGTCGCTCTCCCGCCCCAGGAACTGGATCATGGACACATTGTCGGCGAGCGTCGTGGCCGTGCTTACAACTTTGTAAAAATCGGCGGCGAAGGCGCGCATCTTCTCCAGAGTTTCGTCGAGCTTCTTGGTCCCGCGAAAGTCGTGGAAGGAAAGAATGAGTGCGGCTCGGCCGCGAAGCTTTTGCAACTGCTCCGGCTTGCACTTAAGGGCGGTCTGGAGTTCGACGTCGACGAGTTGGCATCCCGCAGCCGACGCTTTGGCTAGAATATCCAGCTGCGAGGCAATGGAACCGCGAAACTTGCCCCCACTCGCCGTACGCCGGCAGGTGGCGATGACCGTGATGCCGGAGTGAGTCTCCAGAAAGTGCTTGATTTTGGGGAGCGCCAAGCCTGGCTTTGAAATGTAGTCTAACCTAAACTCAAGAAAGGAGTTATCGCGGATCAGGCCCTCGGCCTTCTCGATTAGTTCTGTGGGGTCAGAGGCCGCCACAGCGACGCAAACCCGCGGAAGCCGCCGGGGCAGAATGCGTGGTAGATAAGCTTTAGGAGCAGAAATCATCTTGAATCAATAGGTTCGGATTAGAGCAACAAGGTTCGGCGCGAATCTTACAGGGGTCGAATTGTAGATGCAACTGCGGAGTGAAAATTTAGTCGAAAAAAACTCTTTTCACATTCCGCCTGACACCCTCGTAACCTTGACCCCCTCTTACCCCCTTGTTACCTTCCATTTGACGCAGCAGTTCCATGGTATTTGACGGGGAAGGCGCCGAGGGCGGTCCCTTTCCGGAGGCAACATGAAGAAAATAGGATGGTTATTGTTACTCGCGGCGACTGCAGGCTGGGCTCAAAGCTCACTCGATACCGCTACAGCGAATGTGGTTACGCCATCGGGAACGATTCCCACGATACCCAGTTTCCCGATTCAACGGGCGCAGATGCCTACCTACGCTGATGTTTACTGCGCGGGTTTCATTAATCGTGAAACCCTGCCGGATGCAAACTTTGTGGCCGGCGGCCTGCAAACTCCCAACACCACCAAATTCGTCAAGAACGACATCGTTTATCTCGAAGGAAGTGGCTACTCTCTGGGCGCGCAGTATGAAATTATCCGTGCGCTGCGCGATATGGACGAATATGAAATGTATCCCGGCCAGCGCAAGGTGATGAAGGCCACAGGGCAACCATACGCGGAGGTAGGACGCGTGCGAATCATCGATACACGCAGCAAGACGGCCGTGGCCCTGGTCGAATACTCGTGCGATCCCATCAATCCCGGGGATACCGCGATTCCTTTTGCCGAGAAGCCGATGGTGGCATTTCATCCTCCGGTGCGGTTTGATCGCTTTCTGCCGACCGGAAGCAAAGTATCGGGCCGCATTGTGATGGGCAGGGACTTCGATTCCGAGTTGGGCACAGGCCAAAAAGTCTATATGAATGTGGGAGCGAACCAAGGCGTCAAGGTGGGCGACTATTTCCGCGCCGTGCGCAGCTACGAAGCTGACTTGACCGACCCTGTGGATTCGCTTTCGTTCAAAGCCGCGATCAGTGAGGACACGCAGTTGAAGCAGCCTTCGTTCGATCCGAGCATGTTCACGAAAGGCAACGGTCCAGTAATTCACGTTCGCGATTTGCCACGGCGCGCCGTTGGCGAGATTGTCGTGATCGGAACCACGCCTACCACTGCCACTGGCATGATCGTTTTCGCAATGGAAGACGTTCATACCGGCGATAACGTAGAGCTGGACGAACAGACACAGGCACAGGCGCAATCGCAGTAGCTTGGCGGATTGCAAAGAAATGATTGCAAAGAAATAAAGAGAAACCAGGCCGGGGACGGGCAACCGTCCCCGGTTTTATTGCGGCCTGTCTTGATGAAAAATCGAAGGAACTGGATCGTGTCAGAATAGCGACATGAGGAGTCCGCAAGCCCTACCCGTTCCTGAATTTCTTTACGGTACCGCCTGGAAAGAAGAACGAACGCCGGCACTTGTCGAACTCGCACTGCGCGCGGGCTTTCGCGGTATCGATACCGCCAACCAGCGGCGGCATTACTTCGAAGAAGGAGTTGGCCAGGGATTAGCTTCCGCCTATCGCGACGAGGTGGTCACTCGGGCAGATCTTTTTCTGCAAACAAAATTTACCTACCGGCCGGGCCAGGATCAGCGTTTGCCGTACGATGCCAGTGCAAGATTTTCCACTCAAGTGGCGCAGTCGATAGCTAGTTCGCTCGACCATCTTGGCACCGACTACGTCGATAGCTACATTTTGCACGGACCTGCTTCCGACTACACATGGATGGATGCCGACGCGGAAGTGTGGGAAGCAATGCAGAAGGAGCGCGCTGCTGGCCGCGCCCGTCTGCTGGGAGTAAGCAACGTTTCGCTCCGGCACTTGGAGCAGTTGGCCAGCGCAAACTCAGAGCTTCCCGCCTTCGTGCAGAACCGCTGCTATGCCCGCTTAGGCTGGGACCGCGACGTGCGCCGATTTTGCAGCGAGCGCAAGATTGTTTATCAGGGATTTTCGCTGCTTACCGCAAACCTTGAAGTGCTTCGCGATCCTCAAGTTGTTGGCCTGGCCGCGCGCGAGAACGCCACTCCGGCTCAAATCATTTTTGCATTCGCGCGCTCCGTAGGGATGCTGCCCCTCACCGGCACTTCGAATCCCGAACACATGCGGCAGGATATTGGCAGCGGGACACTCACGCTTACGCCAGAATCTGTGCGGATGATTGAAAGCTTAGCTGGCTAGCTCCGCCCTATTTCAATCCTGTCACCACAAAAGCTTCCGACAGTGTTACTACGTAGACGTATGCATACGCACTTCCATCGGTCGACAGGCGAAGGTCCCCAACACCGTTGCTTCCCGGCAGCTTTTCTTCCCCGAAACTTTTCCAGTAGTCCATGTTCCCGGTCTGGATGTTTATCTTGTAAACTTTCGCGACCTTTTCGCTTGCCCGCGCAGATGCCACGTACAATGACCCTCCATCGGCGGACCAACCGATCACCCGGTAGACCGCATCGAGCCCTGCGATCGGCCGAAGCGAACTCTGCTCCAGCGACCACACACCCCATTTTCCATCTGAACCCAAGACGGCTACGCTCTTACCGTCGGGCGATATGTGAACTCCGGCAACGCCTTCCGGAGTAACCGGCTTCGCATCTCCGCTCGCTGAATCGATCAAGTAGTCCCGCGCACCGTGGCCCGCCTCGATCCCGCTCGCCAACAGTTTCTTGCCGTCTGGCAACGAGCTGACGGCGTCATAGGTAATCGCATCATGCGTGATCTGCCGAGTTTCGCCTGCCCCGGTCGGCACCATCTTAAGCTGTCCACCCTTCGGCGGCTTCGTGATGGCCCATTTTCCATCCGGCGATATGGCCAACGCGTCGCCCTCGCCAATGCGCACCGGGGGCGATCCGTCGGTATCGCGCATAAAGACGGTATAGTTTGGCCCGCCGCCATCGCCCGCCTCTGTAAACAGAATCTGGCGTCCATCGCGGCTCAGATCCCGCAGAATTGACCATCCGAACCAACCCAACTCCCGCTCCTCTTTGTCTCCAGGCGCCAGACCTCGGATTCCAATCCTTTGCTGGTGGGTTATGGCCAGCGCTGTTCCATTCCGCAGATCTTCCAGCCACATGCCGCCAGGGATATTTGTGATACTCCGCAGTTTGCCGGAAAGGCTCACGGCGCGCGGATTGTCGCCGCTGCCTGTATTGGTGGAGGCAAACCACACCTCGTTCCCTGCGGGAGACCATAAGATCCCTTGCAGCGACTCCCAACCCGAGGAAAGCTTCTTTTCTTTCCCCGTGCCATCGGCTGCGATCACGGCCACCGAACCTTCGTCGTCGCCTCCGGTATTTTCGTGATCGGCAAACGCCAGCCACTTGCCGTCGGGAGAAATTTTGGGATGGCTGATCCACGTAATGCTGTCGAGCAGCACTTTGCCGATTGGATATTCCAGCCGCCAGTGGCTGTTTTCAGGTACATAGCGGATCACGGCCATGCTATCGCCATCCGGCGCCCAATCCGCATCCTGCACGTTGTCCAAAACTTCCCTCGGTGTTCCTCCACTCAGGGGAACTCTCGCCAGAGTCCCAACCCGTGCATAGCCGGGGAAGATTGCCGTCTTCAGGCGAATCGCAAGCTCTCCATTTCTTGAGATCGCAAGCAGTTCTGCATCCTTCAAACCTATTTCCCGCGAACCGGGATCATCCGGGCGAGAAACGTATAACTGGCTCCCGCCGCCGTCCCACGATGCGCTATAAACCACGCTGCCGTCTGGAGTGAAGCGCGCGTGACCAATAGAGCCGGAGCGAAAGGTGATCTGCTTATATTCGGCGAGAGGAGTAACCGCGCTGCCTCGTCCCAGCCACCAGCCGATGCCAAGCATGATCAGGGCGAGCCCTACCGCTTCGGAGATCACAAGCAGCAGCTTGCTTCGCGGCCGCGCAGCCGCTACGGCGGTTACCCTCGCACTGCTGCCCGAAACTCCGGTGAGATGTTCCAGATCAAACGCGATGTCGCTGGCCGAATGGAAGCGCTGTTCGGGATTTTTTTCCAGACAAT
>CAWEYI010000004.1:0-43575 GCA_963813205.1 uncultured Acidobacteriaceae bacterium
GGCGGTCAGTGAAGCGCGGTTCTTCCATCGCAGCCTGGATATTCATATGGTAGTCGACCACGTTCGACACAAATTGTGCATGAGCTAACGGTTGATTCAGTCCGCCCATGATGCCGAATCCGATGTGCTCGTCCGCTCGCTGCATAAATGCGGGAATGATCGTATGGAACGGACGCTTTCGTCCCGCAAGCGCATTGGGAGACGCGGGATCGAGCGAAAAAAGGCCTCCGCGATCCTGTAAGGCGAATCCCATGCCCAATACGGTTACGTTCGATCCAAAGTTGTTGTAGTTGCTCTGAATGATGGAGAGGATATTGCCTTCCCGATCGACGACGGTGAAGTAGGTAGTATCGCTGGTGCCAAGCGCCCCGGGAGCGACGGTGCAATTCGCTTTTGTTGGGTCGATGAGCGCGGCGCGTTTTGCAGCGTAGTCTTTTGACAAAAGCGTATCGACCGGAATCTTGCTGAAGCGCGGATCGCCGTCGTAGGCCTTCACGTCGGCATAAGCCAGTTTCATGGCCTCGATTCGGGTATGTAGCTCGCCGGGGCTGTGCGGACCTGCGGGATCGGGCTTGAATTGTTCCATGATGTTGAGCATCTCAAGTGCAGCCATCCCGTCCCCATTCGGCGGAAGCTCGTATACGGTCCAGTCGCGATATTTCGTGGAGATCGGCTCGACCCATTCCGCGGAGTAAGACGCGAGATCGTCGGCAGTCATGGTTCCTCCGAGTTCGTAGGAGGCTTTGAGGATTGCTTTCGCGATCTCTCCCTTGTAGAACGCTGCCTCGCCTTGGTTGGCGACCAGCGTGAGGGCGTGGGCGACATCGGGATTGCGAAACATTTCGCCGGTCTCGGGGACCTTTCCACCGGGCAGAAATACGCGGCGGCTCTCGGCGTTTGTCAGCAAGCCGTCGCGGTCACCGTCCCACCATGCGCGAATGATCTCGGCCACGGGGAATCCGTGGTTGGCATAAAAGATCGCGGGTTGGAAGAGGTCGCGCCAAGGCATTTTCCCCCAGCGATCATGCAGCTTGGCCCATCCGTCGACCACTCCCGGAACGGTGACGGAATCGATACCGAATTGGGGCATCTCCGTGATACTTTTTTCGTGCAGATGCTCAATCGTGAGAGCCTTCGGCGCCCAGCCGCTGGCATTCAGGCCGTAGATTTTGCCCGTCTTCGCCTCCCAATAAATGGCAAAGAGATCACCGCCCATACCATTCGAAGTGGGTTCGGTGACATTGAGTACAGCGTTGGCTGCGATAGCTGCATCGATAGCAGAGCCGCCTCGTTCCAGGATGAGCGCGCCGGCTTGTGAGGCCGAAACCTGACTGCTAGCAACCATACCGTGCTGCGTAGCGACAACCGACCGTCCGTAGGAACGGTCCTGGGCAAACAGGTTGAATGTGGCCGATAAGAAAACAAGCAACGTGACTGAAGACCTAAGTGCGATCATGCCTGCGAAGCTCCGGAATCGAGACGTTACTGAAACAGTATGTCTGCCACTCTATGAGCGTAACACTTGAAAGGCGAAACGCTAGCAGGCGCAAATGCGGTGTTGGGCGGAATTCCAATTTCGCCCGAATCCTCTGAGATCTGTCCAATGCGAACCACTTCAATGCAGAGTTCCGGACTTCCAAAGCGTGTTTTCAACCGGGGATGGACACCCCCGATTGACGTTAGTGACTATTTTGTTATAGTTGCTATCACAATTTACAGCCAGTGTGACTCGTGGAGGAAAGATTCCCAATGGCTAGCGCGCTCGCCACACCGAAGAGGATCGAAGCCGTTGTAAAGCAGCAGGAGGTCGGGCTGCGGCAGCGGAAAAAGGCGCGCTTGCAGCAGCAGATTATCGACACCAGCATCAGATTGTTTCGCAAGCACGGATACGAGCGAACCCGCATCGACGATATTGTGCAAGCGCTGGAGATCAGCCAACCCACTTTCTTCCGATATTTCCCCAGCAAAGAAGCGGTTCTACGGGTGGTGGGAGAGCGCGGGTATGCCTGCATTTGCGATCGACTACGTTCGGAACTTTCGAGCAAAGCGAACACGGCTGACCGTCTGCGCCGGCTCTACGTGACCATGGCGCAGGAGGTGGAAGACGACAGAGAACTTTGGCAGGCGGTGGTGTTGTCAGGCGCAATGGATCCGGTGCGATCCGCAGAACTGAGAGGCCATGAGGAGTCTGCTGCCGGCCTGCTGAGCGAGATTCTGACGCAAGGCCAGAAGCGGCGCGATGTGACCCGTGCATTTCCCGTTGTGCATTTGGCGGAGTTCATGGAAGGGCTCTACAACACGGTCGTGAGGCAATGGGCGGTGGATCTGACGGGGCCCCACAAGCTCACGGACCGGGTGCGAAGCGCTGTGGAATTCTTCCTGCGCGGCATCCAGCCCTAAGTTTCTTGCTCAGATCCATATCTCTTTAAATCAGGGAGCGCAATGAAAGCCGCAGTTTTGCATGCATTCAAAACACCATTAGCGCTCGAGGATGTGCCTCGACCGGAACCGAACGACGACGAGGTCTTGATCGAAGTGGAGGTTTGCGGTGTGTGCCATTCCGATCTCCACGTGGCCAACGGCGACTGGAAGCAATTCGCCGGCATTGTAAAGAAACCGCTGATCCTGGGGCACGAGATCGTGGGCCGGGTGCTGGAGCGGGGGTCGGCGGTCCAGGGTGTGCAGGTCGGAGAACGAGTTGGAGTGCCGTGGTTGCAGTGGACATGCGGCCAGTGCGAGTTTTGCCGGGAAGGCAGTGAGAATTTGTGTATGCGGCAGCGCATCACGGGTGTGATGGTAGATGGAGGATATGCGGAATTTGCCAAGGCTCCCGCCAGCCATGTGGTCAAAATTCCCGAGACGCTTTCCTCGGAACAGGCGGCGCCGCTGCTTTGTGCGGGAGTCACCGTACATCGCGCCCTGAAACAAGCCAAAGTGCTAGGCGGGCAGCGCATGGCGGTCTTTGGAGTGGGCGGACTTGGTCACCTTGCTATCCAGATTGGGCGGGCGGCGGGCGCAGAAGTGGTCGCGATCGATGTCGCCGAAGAAAAACTCGCGCTGGCGAAATCGCTTGGCGCTGCTCGTGCGCTCAGCATAACTACGAGCAACGTGGTTCAGGAGTTGCGGAAGTCTGGCGGAGTGCACGTTGCGATCGTCACCTCAGCCGCTAAGTCCGCCTATGACATGGCGTTCTCTTGCGTGCGGCCGAGCGGAACGCTTCTTGTAGTCGGGTTGCCCGCGCAGGAAATTTCCTTTCCGCCGGTTCTTATGGCTGCCTCCGAGATTCAGGTGAAGGCTTCGGCGGTGGGCACTCGCGAAGATCTTCGCGAGGTATTGGCTATGGGAGCGGCCGGGACCCTGCACTGCCAGGTGTCTGCGCGCCGGCTTGACGAGGTCGCTGAGGTTCTAGCGCAGCTAAGCCGCGGCGAAATCCGCGGACGGGCGGTGCTGCGGATGCGGGAGTAATTGCCCTCACCTGCGTTGCCGTGAATGCTGCAGCCGCCATTCCACAACTTGGCATGAAGCCGATTGACGTTAGTAACTATAATATGTTACTAACTATCATTTTACTGAGATTCCCGCAGAAAGGCCCGCTCGGTGAATGTCAAACAGCTCTTCGATCTGACTGGACAGGTCGCCATTGTGTCGGGTGGGTCGATGGGGCTTGGGCGGCAGATGGCGCAGGGTCTGGCGGAAATGGGTACGAACCTCGTGCTCTGCGCCCGCAAGAAAGCACGCTGCGAACAGACGGCGGATGAATTGCGCGCCCAGGGGGTGCAGACCCTTGCGTTGGAATGCGATGTCAGAGACCCCAATGCGATTCGTGATGTTGTTAATACGACTTTCGAGAAGTTTGGCCGTTTCGACATTCTGATCAACAGCGCCGGAGTTTCGTGGGCGGCTCCGGTTGAAGATATGACGCTGGAGCAGTGGGACAAAGTTCTCTCCACCAACCTGACCGGCACGTTCCTCTTTTGTCAGGCGGCAGGCAAGGCCATGCTCCCACAAAGATCAGGCAAGATCATCAACATAGCGTCGGTGGCGGGGTTAGGCGGATCGTCGGCTGAGCTACAGGCCATCGGGTACCACGCGAGCAAAGGCGGCGTGATTGCGTTCACCAAGGATCTGGCGTGCAAGTGGGCGCCGCACAACATTCAGGTCAATGCGATCGCGCCAGGATGGTTTCCAACGCATATGTCCGAGTGGATCATCGAGCACCGGAAAGAATCGCTTTTATCGAAGATCCCCCTGCACCGCTTCGGTGGCGATGACGATTTGAAAGGCGCTGCAGTTTTTCTGGCGTCGCAAGCTTCGGCCTATGTAACAGGCCATGTGCTGGTTGTCGATGGAGGCCAGTCGGTTTGGTAGGAACAAAACTATGAATGTTCCGTTGACTCCAGTGCGCTTCATCCGGTACTCGGAGCAGCAGTTTCCGCATAAGACAGCGGTGGTGTGCCAGGAACAGCGTTTCACCTACGCAGAATTTGCCGGTCGCGTGGCTCGTTTAGCGGGTGCGCTCCGCAGCGCCGGAGTCAAGCCCGGTGACCGCGTGGCATTTCTCAGCTTGAACTGTCACCGGCTGCTCGAAGCCTACTACGGAATTCTTGAAGTGGGTGGAATTCTGCTTCCACTCAATATCCGCCTGGCCGCGCCAGAGCTCGTCTACATTCTGAATCATTGTGGTGCGGCAGTTCTGTTCCTGGAACAAGAGTTTGTTGGTCTGGTGGATTCATTCCGCCGCGATCTTCACACCGTGCGCTCGTTTTATCAACTCGATGGAACGCCGCAGGCGGGCTGGCTCTCCGATCGAACCTACGAGCAAGCGCTAGTCTCGGCCACGCCTTACCGCGAAGAACTAATGGCATTTGACGAAAATTCCGTGGCCGAGATTTTTTACACGAGTGGCACCAGTGCCAGTCCGAAAGGTGTGATGCTCACGCATCGCAATGTTTACCTGCACGCCATGAATCTCGCTGTGTATCACCATACCCGTTATGAAGACGTGCTGATGCACACCATCCCTTTGTTTCATGCCAATGGTTGGGGAGCGGCTCATACGATCACATCTGTCGGCGGCACGCACGTGATGCTTCCGCGCTTTGTGCCCGAGGAAGTATTCCGCTTAGTCGAGCGCGAGCGGGTCAGCGCTCTGAGCCTGGTGCCGATTATGGCCACCGCGCTGGTGAATTGCTCGGCGCGCTCCAGGTACGATCTGAGCAGTGTGCAGTGGTCTGTGATCGGAGGCGCCGCATCTTCTCCAACCTTGATCCGCGAAGTCGAGACGAGGTTGGGGTTCAAATGTTTTTCCGGCTATGGGCTAACGGAGTGTTCGCCTTCACTTTCCACTGCCGAACTCAAACCAGGCATGCAGTGTGCTCCTGAAGAACGCCACTTGATGCAAGCCATGACCGGCTACGCCTATCCAGGCAGCGAGCTTCGTGTGGTCGACAATGAAGACAAGGACGTGCCGCGCGACGGAACCACGATGGGAGAAATCCTTGCGCGTAGTGATGGTGTGATGGCGGGTTACTGGCAGCAACCCGAAGCTACCGCCGAGGCTTTGCGAGGCGGATGGTTTCACACCGGCGATATGGCCGTAGTTGCGGAGAACGGATACATCCGCATTGTCGATCGCAAAAAGGACATTATCGTCAGCGGCGGGGAAAACATTTCGTCGCTCGAAGTTGAGAAGGCGCTGGTCGCGCATCCAGATGTTTACGAAGCTGCTGTCATTCCGGTGGCCGATGAAAAATGGGGCGAGGCTCCGATCGCGGTGGTGGTGGCAAAGCCGGGACGCAAGCCCACCGAAATAGAGTTAATCGAGTTCTGCCGCGCGCGACTGGCCCACTACAAATGTCCGCAATCGATTGAGTTCTGTGAGAGCTTGCCCACGACCGCGACCGGCAAGGTGTTGAAAAGGGAGTTGCGAAAAAAATATCGGACGAATTCGTCTTCTTACCTCATCGGACAAGAACGAAATTCGGGGAGTTAATTTTGCGAAGGCGCCTATGAACAATCCTGTAAGAGTGACTAAAGACGGCGATATCGCGGTAATCACCATCGATAATCCGCCGGTCAACGCTCTCAGTCCTGGCGTGCCGCAGGCAATCGAGGCGGCGATTGATGAAGTGAATGCCGATGCGGCAATCAGGGCTGCGGTCATCATCGGGGCTGGACGCACTTTCATTGCCGGCGCCGACATCAAGGAGTTTGGCAAGATGACCTCCGGTGCAGCTCCCCGTAGAACCATGCTGCCGTTTCTGCTTCATATCGAAGACAGCAGAAAGCCGGTAGTGATCGCCATTCATGGAACAGCCTTTGGCGGGGGATTGGAACTGGCAATGGCTGGCCACTATCGCGTGGCGTCGCCCACGGCACAAGTTGGACAGCCGGAAGTGAAGCTCGGAATTATTCCCGGCGCCGCGGGAACGCAGCGGCTGCCCCGGCTTGTGGGCGTAGCGAAGGCAGTAGAGATGTGTGCCGAGGGCAAGCCGGTTTCCGCCCCCGAGGCTGCCGCTCTGGGACTCATTGATCGTTTGATCGACGGAGATCTTCTTTCCGGAGCGGTGGCTTTTGCCCGCGAAGTCGCCGACAAGCCGAGCCCCAAGACACGCGAACGAACGGAAAAGCTCGGAACCGCGGCGGACCATGCAGCAGTCTTTACGGCCGCGCGCGATGTGGCTCAGAAGAAACAACGAGGAATGAAAGCTCCGCTAGCGGCGGTTGATGCCGTAGAGGCGGCGACCAGAATGTCGTTCGACGAGGGTTGCCAGGCCGAGCAGAAACTCTTCACCGAATGCCTTTTCTCCGATCAGTCGAAAGCCCTCATCCACGTTTTCTTCGGAGAGCGAGAGGTCGCAAAAATTCCCGATATTCCGAAAGAAACGCCGACTACCCCAGTCAAGTGTGCTGCCGTCGTCGGATCTGGAACTATGGGCGGAGGCATTGCAATGGTTTTTGCCAACGCCGGCATTCCGGTGTTGCTCAAAGACGTCGATCAGGCGGCGCTCGACGCGGGCATGGGGAATATCCGGAAAAACTATGCGAGTTCGGTGAAGCGTGGGCGTTTTTCTCAGCAATTCGTCGACGAGCGGCTGCAGATGATCAGGCCAGTAGTCACCTACGATGGATTCTCGGATGCAGACATGGTGGTGGAGGCGGTCTTCGAAGGTCTGGCGCTGAAGAAAAGTGTCTTTGCGGAATTAGACCGTGTCTGCAAACCGGGCGCAATCCTCGCAAGCAATACCTCAACGCTGAATATCGATGAAATCGCTGGCGCTACTTCGCGGCCTGAGGCGGTGATCGGAACGCACTTCTTCAGCCCAGCCAATGTGATGCGCCTGCTGGAAATTGTGCGTGGAAAGAAGTCGGGCAAGGAAGTGATTTCCACATGCATGCAGCTCGCAAAGAAGCTGGGGAAAATCGGAGTGCTGGTGGGGAACTGCCGCGGTTTTGTCGGCAACCGCATGTTCGGCCCGTACCGGCGGGAAGCGCAATTTCTAGTGGAAGAAGGAGCGGATGTTGAAGCCGTCGATAAAGCTCTGGTCGATTTTGGCAATGCCATGGGCCCGCTGGCAACCGGTGATCTGGCGGGTCTCGACGTGGGGTGGCGTATTCGCAAAGAGTACCGGCATCTGGAAAAACCCGGAATCCGTCAGCCCTTTGCGGAAGATCGTCTGTGCGAACTCGGCCGCTATGGCCAGAAGACGAGGAAGGGCTGGTATCGGTATGACGAGAATCGGCGCGCGAGCGCCGATCCGGAAGTTGCTGCTCTCGTGAGGAAGTGGAGCGCGGATGCGGGCATTCCACAGCGGCAGATTTCGGCTGAAGAGATTGTCGCTCGCTGCATCTATGCGCTGGTAAATGAGGGAGCGCGAATTCTCGAAGAGGGATTCGCTGCGCGCGCTGTTGATATCGACATTATTTATCTTAACGGTTATGGATTTCCCGCATTTCGCGGCGGCCCCATGTGGCATGCCGATAGCGTGGGGCTGCAGAAGGTTTACCAGCGCATTTGCGAATTCCACCGGCAGCATGGAGAACTTTGGGTGCCGGCTCCTTTGTTGCAGCGCCTGGCGGAGTCGGGAAAAACCTTTGCTGAGTTCGACAAAGAGCAAATGTTGGCGGCGTAGAAAATTTCGAAGAAGCGGGATTGCAGAGTGATGTGTCACGCTGCAACGGGCGCCTGCAAGAAGGTCTTGGGAAGTCGCATGAGAGAAGCAGTCGTCACGATGTGCGTAGGCTGCGGCCAAGGTGCTGCGGGCCTCTTCGAGTCTTCCGCGGGAGCGATTGGAGCGGCCATGCGATGCGCGCTGCATTTGTCTCGCGAAGACACGCTGCAGATGTTCTGGATGTCACGCAACGCATCGTTCAGCGATTTTCGCGTCTCTGGTGAGCGCTTCATACTGAGCGCGTTCAATGCGCATCCGCATCTTGACGACGACTCCTTGCTGACTTACTGGTAGCTGACATAGACGGCGATGAATGCAGTTTGCGATCAAGCCGGTGCGATAAGGGCAGGCGAAGAACTCAATCTTGCGCGGCTGCAGGAATTTCTCTCCGATCACCTTGCTCATAGTGGGATGATTGTCGTTGAACAGTTTCCCAATGGCCACTCGAATCTCACCTATTGCGTGCGCTTAGGCGATCGGGAAGTTGTGCTGCGGCGTCCGCCTTTTGGAAGCAAAGTACCGTCGGCGCACGACATGGCTCGCGAGTACCGCGTGCTGTCAAAGCTGGATGATTGGTATCCCGCCGCTCCGAGAGTGATCCTCTATTGCGATGATCTGTCGATCCTCAACGCTCCGTTCTATCTGATGGAGCGGATTCGCGGAGTCATCATTCGCCGTGATCAACCGCCGGGCGTGCCGTTTCCGCCGAAGACCGCGCGGGAGTTGAGCGAAGCGTTTATCGACAACCTCGCGCGACTGCACCGCGTTGATTACTCGGCAATCGGTCTGGCTGATCTGGGCAAACCTCAAGGTTATCTCGAACGCCAGGTCACGGGATGGATCGAGCGCTATCGCAATTCAAAAACTCATGGCTTGCCCGAAGTGGAACGGATTTCGGCATGGCTGCTCGAACGAATGCCCATGAGTTATCAGACGGCTCTGATCCATAACGATTACAAGTACGACAATCTTGTCCTCGATCCGGTGGATATCACAAAGATCGTCGGAGTTCTGGACTGGGAGATGTGCACGTTGGGAGATCCGTTGACTGACCTGGGAACAGTTCTGGCGTATTGGTGTGAACCGGAAGATCCTCAAGAACTCCAGGAGATCCGCTCTGCACCGACCACGTTGCCGGGAACACTCGGCAGAAAGCAGTTAGTTGAACATTATGCGGCAGCGATGGATAGAGCTGCCGATGATATGAGCTTCTATCTGACGTTTGCCCGGTTCAAAGTCGCCGTCATTCTGCAACAGATTTACTACCGCTACGCGCAGGGATTGACGCAGGACGAGCGCTTCGCTGTTCTGCCGAAAAGAATCCGAACGTTACTGCGCGCTTCATGGAACTGCGCCGAAACAGGAGTTATATGAAAGAGCCTTCACTCCGGGTAATACCGCACCAGCAACTCAGCGACACAGGAAGGCTTAGGGGCGGAATGACTCTCGACATGGATCAAAAAGATTGCGTCGACAAATTCAGGCGACTCCTTCACCGCCAGCAGAGTAACCCGAGCCCGGACCGACGCGCCGGCGTGAACCGGCGCAGGAAACCGCACTCTATTAAGTCCGTAGTTGACGATCATGGCAACGCCCGAGCGAATCTGAACCGCCTGCTTGACGAAATAACTGATCAACGACAGGGTGAGAAAACCATGGGCAACGGTGGCCCCGAAAGGCGATTCGCGCTGAGCGCGCTGTGGGTCCAAGTGAATCCACTGGCGATCCTCGCTGGCCTCGGCAAATTTCTGGATGCGGTCCTGGGTGACAACAAACCAGCCTGTCGGGTGAAATTCGCGTCCTTCGAACTGTTTCAAAGAATTTAGATTCTCAATCTCAAACGGCGGCATAGGAGTTTCCATGACGACATTAACAGACGTCCCACGCAAAGCTACGAAAGGAACAGCATTTCTGATCGAAGACTCGGAACCGCAGGATATTTTTACTCCCGAAGACCTTAGTGAGGAACATCTCGCCGTTGGCAAAATGGTGGAGGAGTTCTGGGCCAACGAAGTTGAACCGAATCTTCCCGCGATCCGCGAGAAGAAGCCGGGTGTGGCAATGGCGGTGCTGCGCAAGTCAGTTGATCTTGGCCTGACAGCAATGGCGATCCCGGAAGAATATGGCGGCATGGCGATGGATCTGCCCTCTTTGATGGTCACGGCCGAACGCCTGGGACGAGATGGTTCTTATGCCGGATGGCACTCGGCTCACACTGGAATTGGCACCATGCCCGTCGTCTACTTCGGAACGCCGGAGCAAAAGCGAAAGTATTTGCCGAAGCTGGCGAAAGTTGAGATGCTGGCCGCTTATGCGCTGACCGAGCCACTTGCAGGGTCTGATGCTCTGGCCGCCCGAACGCGAGCCGACCTCGCACCCGATGGAAAACACTACCTCTTAAACGGCCAGAAGATGTGGATCACCAATGGCGGCGCGGCTGATTTATTTACGGTATTCGCCAAGGTTGGTGGTGAAAAGTTCACCGCGTTTCTGGTCGAGAGAAAGTTTCCCGGCGTAACCAGCGGCGCGGAAGAGCACAAGATGGGCATTACAGGCAGTTCGACGACAGCGGTGTACTTCGACAACGTTCCAGTCCCGGTGGAAAACGTGTTGGGCGAGATCGGTCGAGGGCACGTGATCGCTTTCAACATCCTGAACATTGGACGGCTAAAGCTCGGCCCGGCGGGCGTTGGTGCAGCGAAAAACGTTTTGGCGACTTGCCTGAAGTATGCCAAGCAGCGCAAAGCATTCGGCTCGCCGATTGCCGAATTCGGTGCGATTCAGCACAAGCTGGCAGAGATGGCTATCCGGATTTTTGTGGCGGAGTCAATGACCTGGCGTGTGGCCGGGCTGATTGAGAATCAAATGCACGCTGCATCTCCAGAATCTGCGGACGGCATGCAAGAGATGAAGGCAATCGAAGAATTTGCTGCAGAGTGCTCGATGATTAAGGTCTATGCCAGCGAGATGCTCGACTACGTGGTCGACGAGGGAGTCCAAATCCACGGAGGTTACGGATATCACCAAGACTATATGGTCGAGCGTGCCTATCGCGATTCGCGGATCAACCGATTATTTGAAGGGACCAGCGAGATCAACCGGCTAGTGATCACCGGCATGCCGTTGAAGCGTGCGGCTCGCGGAATGCTGCCCCTGCTCGATGCCGCGCGTGCCGTTGCCCACGAAGCTGAACCGAAGCGCGCCGCGATTGCGGGCGATGCGGAACTCAGCCTTGTCCACAATGCAAAGAAGATTGCCCTGCTGACGATTGGCATCGCACTCGAGAAATATGGAGCGAAGCTGGGACAACAGCAGGAGATCATCATGAACGTCTCCGACATCATTATGGAGGTGTTTGCCATGGAGTCGAGCCTGCTGCGCAGCCGGAAACTGGCGGCGGCTAACGGCGGAGGCGAATGCGGCGAATGCATGCGCCGTGTACTTGCGCGATGGCATAACCAAGATCGAACAATGCGTCGACGACCGTGCTGAGCGCCTGCGCGGAGGCCGACGAACTGCGGCGGAATCTTTCGCGCCTGCATACGTATGCTGCTCACGATCCAGTGAATCCAATCGAACTACGGCGCCAGATTGCGCGAAGGCTGCTGGCAAGCGAGCGCTACGCGGTCTGAAGAACGGGATTCCGATCAAGGAGATTGCATGGCACTCACCAATCACAAATTCTTGCTGGCGGCGCGGCCGGTTGGGATGCCCAAGCGAAGCGACTGGGACTTCCTCGAAGAACCGGTTCGCGAGCCCGAAGAAGGCGAACTGCTGATTCAAGTGTTGTATATCTCGCTCGATCCGGCGATGCGCGGTTGGATCAACGAGGTGCGTTCGTATGTTCCCCCGGTTCAGATCGGAGCAGTGATGCGCGCTCTCGCACTCGGAATCGTGATCGCGTCGCGTAACTCCGCCTTCGCGGCGGGCGATTACGTCTCCGGCGCGTTCGGCGTGCAGGAGTATGCGCTGACCGACGGCAAGGGAGTGAGAAAGGTCGACGCGAAAATTGCACTGCTGCCCAAGCATCTCAGCGTGCTCGGCATGACCGGCATGACCGCATATTTCGGACTCCTCGACACGGGACAGCCGAAGCCGGGAGACACCGTTGTAGTTTCAGCGGGGGCGGGAGCTGTCGGCTCGATCGTGGGACAGATCGCAAAAATAAAGAACTGCCGCTCCGTGGGCATCGCAGGCGGAAGGGAGAAGTGCGGTTACATCGTGGATGAACTTGGTTTCGACGCAGCCATCGATTACAAATCGGAAGACGTGAAGGAGTCTCTGCAAAAGCATTGTCCGCGGGGAATTGACGTTTATTTCGACAACGTGGGCGGCACAATTTTGGAAGCGGCGCTGTCGCGGCTGGCACACGGCGCACGCATTGTCATCTGCGGGGCAATCTCCCAATACAACAATACCGGCCCCGCCACCGGACCCAGAAACTATATGTCTCTGCTAACGAATCGCGCCTCGATGAAGGGCATGCTGGTGATGGATTATATGGACCGCTTCGCGCAGGCCGGAGCGGAAATGGCGGGATGGATGGCCGAAGGCAAGCTGAAGTCACGCGAGCATATTGTGGAAGGACTTGCACGCTTTCCCGGAAACCCTGCTCAAGCTTTTCACGGGCGAGAACTTGGGAAAGCTGATGCTGAAGGTTGGCTAGCGCTGCCGGAAAGAGCATTTCTCATGTCATTCGTGAAGAATCAAGGAGCAAGACTTTATTGGGATGAACAAGGGCGAGGCGATCCGGTTCTGCTGATCATGGGTCTCGGCTATCCCTCGGCTTTGTGGCATCGCATACGTCCACTGCTCTCGCAACACTTCCGCACGGTAGCGCTCGACAATCGAGGGGTAGGATCGAGCGACATTCCTCCCGGGCCGTATTCAATCTCGACGATGGCATCGGACGCGGCCTCAGTTTTGGATGCGGCAGGCATTTCGAGCGCGCACGTTTTTGGAGTCTCGATGGGAGGGATGATTGCGCAAGAATTCGCTTTGCAATATCCGGCGAGGACGCGTTCGCTAATTTTGGGATGCACCTCTGCCGGTGGATCTTCGGCGGTGCGCGCCGAGCGCAAAGTGACCGACATTCTCATGGTCCGGAACATGAATCTGGAGCAGGCGCGGGAGGCCATTATTCCCTACATCTACGACGCAGCGACCCCGCGAGAAAAAATTGAGGACGATCTCCGATTGCGGCGTAGATGCTTTCCCACCATCGAAGGCTACACGGCTCAACTGCAGGGAATTCTGGGGTGGGAGGGTTACAGCCGAATTGCGCAGATCGCGGCGCCGACGTTGGTAATCCACGGGAAGTCGGATGCGCTCGTCCCTCCTGGAAATGGGCAACTCATCGCGGAGAGAATTCCGGGTGCAAGACTTGTCTTGCTCGAGCTCGCGAGTCATTTATTTCTTACCGATCAGACCCAACTGGCCAACAAGGTGATATTCGATTTTCTTGTGTCGCAGAGGTGCCAGGAATCAAATTCGACAGCAGGTACGTCTTAAGCTCCTTTTACACGCGGGACGCAGTCTTCAGGCGAACATTCTCTGCAGGCATACCTCACCATCAAAACAATTCATTTGATGAATTTCGCGAAGACGGATACGCTCGCGCCCATCATGAGGATTCGACGCCCTGAAGCACCAGGAGCGCGGAAAGTTCTTGTTTCACTCTTATTTAGCCAGGTTCAAGACAAAACAGAAAACTCGGCGTTATTTCTGCACTGGAGATGCTATGACTAAGCTGGTCGCGCGTGTGATTGTGTGTTTGGCACTGGCAATCGCGATGGCTCACGCGCAAGGCGTGGGCACATCAGGAGAGATTACGGGAACTGTCACCGATCCTTCCGGCGGTGTTTTGATCAAATCCATGGTTAATGTGGTCGACACGCAGACTGGCCTGAAGCGCACCGTCGAGACCGGTAGCACCGGACAGTACCGCGTGCCTGGCCTTTCGCCGGCCACTTACAACGTCAGTGCGGCAATGTCGGGTTTTGCCACCGAAATTAGAAAGAACGTGGTGGTCGCTGTGGGTCAGACGGTCATCTCCGACTTCAAACTGAGTCCGTCAAAAGTTGCTACCGTCGTCGAGGTCAGGGACCTGCCGCCCGTGGTCGAAACTGAACGCGGAAGCCAGGCGGACACAATTACCCAACAGTACATTACCGACCTGCCGATCGACCGGCGCGATTATCTTACGTTTACATTACTCGCGCCGGGTGTGGCTGATTCCACCCGCTTGGCAGGGGATCAGGATTACAGAGTTAAACAGACACCACAAAGCGGGTTGTCGTTTTACGGCAGCAATGGCAGAGGGAACGACATTACCGTGGATGGTGGCGAGACCGGTGACGATGCCGGAGGCGTTCGGCTGACAGTGAGTCAGGATGCGGTGCAGGAATTTCAAATTAATCGCAGTAATTACGCCGCGGACTTGGGCGCTGCGACCGGTGCGTCCATCAATATTGTGACCAAATCCGGCACTAACAACGTGCATGGCTCGGTGTTTGGTTTTTTCCGCAATGACATTATGGACGCACGCGATCCCTTCGCCTACAGCCAGGCATTGCTTCCTGGCCAGATATTTAATCCTGCTGCGCCCGATTCTGTTGGTTCGCCCATCAAGGATACTTTGAGCCGCCAGCAATACGGTGCAAATGTGGGCTTCCCGATTAAGAAAGGTCAGACTTTTCTTTTTCTCGCGTTCGAGGGCTTGCGGCAGAATGCGCAAAACGCAGTTCCGATCTTGACCAATACCGATGTTTTCCGTCCGACGGCAGCGCAGAACGCCATCATTGGCGGTCTGGAGGCAAATCCCTCTGCTACCCCAGTGGCTTGCTTGCCGGGCGTACTCCTGCCCCCAGGTATTTGCGGCCTTGCTCTGCAGAGCATTTTGACGATCAACACAAATCCCGGCGGTTCGAACCCATTCATAACCCCGGGCCAGGCTGCACTGAATGGTTTCCTGGAAAATCAATTTGAAACGCAGGGCGGCCTTTTTCCATATGACACTCGGGAATATCTGGCTTCAGGACGGCTCGACCATCGCATCGATACGAACAATGAAATCACCGTGACGTACCGCTATGGACACGATCTGGAAGAATCACCGGACGTCCAGTCGTTAACCGCTTACTCGGCAGGAAGTTCGACGCACACCTATGACAGCACTCTGCAGGCTGCATGGTATCGCCAGTTCAGCGCGTTGACGCAAAATGAGGCCCGAGTGCAATGGGATTACAAGAGTTTCAACGTGACTCCTAACGAACCGGGAGAGGTCGGGCTGCAGATTCCCAGCTTCATCAACAATCTGGGAACCAATATTTTCCTGCCGAACATCACCGTCCTGCGCCGCTATGAATTTGCCAACAATTTCACCATGACCCACGGCCGGCACACCATTAAGGTTCGGAGCCGACGAAGTGCTGCGCGGAAATCACACCGAGTCGCACACATTTTTTCCCGGCCGTTTTGTTTTCGGTTCCCTTCCCGGCGGACTGATCAGCCCAGAACTGGCCGGCACCACCGTTAATCCTCTGCAATCGGCGTCGTTTGGCCTGCCTCAAGTTTACCAACAGGGATTTGGGAATCCGACGTACCCGTATTACTCACGCCCGCTCACGGGAATTTACGGGCAAGATTCCTGGCAGGTGACGCCGGGTTTCACCATGAACTATGGCCTCCGCTACGAACTCGATAATGAGTTCGCTCCCTTGACCACTTATAAGAAAGATTTTGCTCCGAGGGTTTCTTTTGCGTGGGATCCGTTCAAGGATCACAAGACGGTTATCCGTGGGGGATACGGAATTTTCTACGGACCGGTGGACGCACAAATCCCCGACGTCGACTTGAGCCTGGGAGTTGTGAACCACAATAAGACTGCGGTCGAGAACGAGTCGGCAGCCTCCCAGGTCGCAAACCTGAGCGCCATCTGTGGGCTTTCACAATTCGGGGTACCGATCATTCCAGGTACCGGCTCCAGCCCCTGCAACCGGGAAATTTCTATTTATGTAGATCCGCTCGGTGGGGTTCCGGCTTTAGGTTTAGCGGGTGCGAATACCGTTTTCACGACACTCTTTGGGAAGGGATTGATTCAGTGCACCACTCCGACCCCGGGCAATGCAGCCTGCATCACGCCGGCCGCTGTGGCCCCCTTGGGCATCAATGTTACGAATAGCGGCCCCGTCGGTCCGCTGCAGGTGGTTTTCGTGAACCAGCCAGGCTACCGTCCGCCAATTGCCCAACAGGCTTCCTTCGGAATTGAGCGGCAGATTGGAACCGGATTCTCGATTTCCTTGAGCGGAATCTATACGCATACACAAAGGCTTCCGGTCGCCATCGATACCAACCTGCTGCCAGCGCCGTTTAGCACCGTAACCCTGGCCAATGGCCAGACGGTTTCCTATCGTAACTGGAATACCACGGCCGCCGGAGCCGATCCGCTCGGCGGCACTGAGCCCGCCGGCCTGCCGTGTAATAACCCAACCATTTCGGCCACCGAATGCTTTGTGAATCCGCTGGTTGTGCAGAACAACCAGTATAGCTCTGTGGCATACGCCCTCTACGAGGGCGGCATCGTGGAAGTCAAGAAGCGCTTCAATGATCACTTCACGTTGTTCGGAAATTACACCTACAGCAAAGCCATTGACACGTCTACGGATTTCAACTCCGATTATGGGCCGCAGGATCCCACAAACCTCAACCTGGACCGGGCCGTTTCGGAGTTCGATCAGCGGCACAAGGTAGTGCTCGCAGGCGTATTCGATACTCCCTGGAAGCGGAACCTGCTCTCAGGCTTTCAGCTATCTCCCATCGTCTCGGCCCACAGCGGGCATCCTTTTAATTTGTTAGCGGGAGGGGAAGTAAACGGAGACAATCACACGACTAATGAACGTCCCATCGGAGCAGCGCGAGACACAGGCCTGGGTCCCGACTACGTCGACTTCGACATGCGCTTAACTTGGGGACACAAACTGTGGGAGAACGCAAACCTTCTGTTTACCGCGGAAGGATTCAACGTTGTGAATCGCACAAACTTCGCCAGCGTAAACAATGAAGTGAACCCTCTTTTTGGTCTCACCCCGGGATTCACCACCTTCAACGTCCATGGGATGCGACCGGGAACAGTTCTTGCAGGTGGCGGAACGGCTACCTCCAGCACGCCGTTGGCTTTTACTTCAGCTTTTCCAATGCGGCAGGTGCAACTTGGAGTGCGTCTCTCATTTTAGGGAGCTGACTTCTCAGTCGCCTGCCACGGACGAAAGGTTAGTGCGCGCGCCTTTTCCGCGCTTAGGCCGACTTCGTATCGTGAGGCTTGTGCTTTCCTAGCTCCAGCTTGGCAATCAACGCGCGATGCACTTCGTCGGGGCCATCCGCGATACGCAAAGTGCGAATGGTGGCAAACATGTCGGCCAAAGGAAAATCATCAGAAACGCCGGCTCCTCCGTGCATTTGAATTGCCTGATCGATGATCTTTAACGCAATGTTAGGCACTGCAACTTTGATCTGAGAAATTTCGCTGCGCGCGCCTTTGGCTCCGACTTCGTCAAGCATCCACGCGGCTTTGATCGTCAGTAGCCGCGCTTGCTCCAGCATAATTCGCGCGTCGGCAATGATGTCGGCATTGCCACCCAATTCAGCGAGCGGCTTGCCGAAGGCTACGCGATGCAGCGAGCGGCGGCACAAAAGTTCAAGCGCGCGTTCGGCCGCTCCCAGCGTGCGCATGCAATGATGGATGCGCCCCGGGCCGAGCCGGCCCTGCGCAATTTCAAAACCGCGGCCGGGCCCGGCAATAATGTTGTCGCGAGGCACGCGGACATTCGTGAACGTAACCTCGCCATGGCCGAAGGGCGGATCATATGATCCGAACATCGACACCACACGCTCGACCTTAACGCCGACGGTTTCGATCGGCACTAAAACCATGGAATGCCGCTCATATTTGGAGGCCGAGCGATTGGTCAGGCCCATGAAAATGAGCAGTTGGCAGTGAGGATGAGCAATTCCCGAACTCCACCATTTACGGCCGTTGAGAACGATGTTGTCTCCCTCAATCAACGCGGTCGCTTGCATGTTTGTCGCGTCCGAAGAGGCCACATCTGGCTCAGTCATGCAAAACGCGGAACGAATCTCACCGTCCAGCAACGGCTTGAGCCAACGCTCCTTTTGCGCTCCCGACCCATACTTCACTAACACTTCCATGTTGCCCGTATCAGGGGCGTTGCAGTTGAAGACCTCGGGCGCAATCGAACAGCGGCCCGTGATTTCCGCTAGGGGAGCATATTCCACGTTGCTCAAACCTTCGGCGTACTCGCGATCCGGGAGAAACAGGTTCCATAGCCCGGCAGCCCGCGCCTTAGACTTCAAATGCTCCATAACCGCTGGCTGCTTCCAACTGCGCCAATCTGGAATGTCCTGCAATTGCGCGGCGTATTCCGACTCTGCCGGCAAGACATGCTCCCGCATAAACGCCGAGAGGCGTTGCGCATAGCTTTGGGCCCTCGGGGAGACAGAAAAATCCATTTCGAAGCGTTCATCCTCCGCAGGCTAGCTAGCCTAACGATGACCGCAGAATTCTCCTAATGAATCTTACGAATCTTGTAATATATCCGACGTGCATTTAAGCCAGGTCGACCTTAACCTCTTCGTCGTGCTGGAAGCCATCTATCGCGAGGGCAATATTACTCGCGCCGGCCAACAACTGAACCTCACCCAGCCCGCCATCAGCCATGCCCTGAAGAGACTGCGCGACCTTCTCCAGGACCCTCTTTTCGTCCGCCGGGGGGCGCATATGATGCCGACGCCGTTCACGCGAAACATAATCGAGGAAGTGCGGCAAGCACTGCAAATCCTCGAAATGAACCTCGGCCAGAGTCACAGTTTCGATCCCGAACACGCGCGAAGGAACTTTCACCTGTCTTTATGGGAATATCTCGAGACTCGGATTCTCCCGCCTTTGCTGGGGCGCCTCGCCCGTGCTGCTCCGGGTATGTCGATTACGACATCGCGGGTGAAGCGGAGAGACCTCGAGACTGAACTGGCCAGCGGTTCGCTCGATCTGGCCATCGAAATTCCGATGAGCACCAGTGATCGCATTCGGCAGAAGTGGCTGTTGAACGAGCCCTTTGTGGTTATGGCGAGGCAGGGGCATCCAGCAATCGCAGGCAAACTCGATCTCGACACCTATTTAAAGCAGCGCCATATTCAGCTTTCCTCCCGGCGCCAAGGCCTCAGCCTCATCGATGTCGAACTGAACAGGCGGGGCCTTCGCCGGGAGGTGTTTTTGCGCAGTCAACACGCGTTCGCGGCCTGCATGGTAGTGAGCAAGACGGACATGTTGTTAACTCTGCCCGAGCGGCATGCGCAACTCATGAACCTGGGTCTGGTAAACAAGGGCCTGATGAACCAGGCGCATCTTTTCCCGCTCCACGCGCCTCGTTTGGAAGCCCATTTGTACTGGCACGAGAGTGTGGAGAATGATCCCGCAAACCGGTGGCTGCGGGAAGAAATTGAGAAGATCCTGGCCCCAGCACCGAGAGCGTCGAGCAGGCGCACGGTGAACGGCATCGGCACTCCCAGGCGGCGTGATCTCAACCGGTCCGACGAAAAATCTCTGCAGCAATGAGACAGAGAGATTCTGCGCGTCCCGGAGGGCGAGGATAATTCGAGGCCGCGGAACCATGCGGGTCGTCGCGCGCCCTCAACGAGGAAACAGGATCAGATTCCGCTTCTCTCAAGGATCGGTTACGAACATTATACGGAACGTTTCCTTGCCGCCAAGCTGCTGATATTAATGTTTATAGTGGTGGAGGCGGCGGGAGTCGAACCCGCGTCCGAAAATGTTACTGGTCAAGAGACTACATGCTTATTCGCGTTCATGCCCCAGGCGTTGGGCGCCTTGCGGCGCTTCCCCCGGGACGTTCGCGGCCCACGCTCAGAACGGACAAGAAACGCTAACCGCTAGCCTGTGATCTTAACCTCTCCGCCCAGACGTAGCGGAGAAGAGCAGCCCTCTGTGTGACGCTCGCTCACCGCCCAAGGGCAAAGCGGTGGAGAGCGGCTGCCTAATTAATTAGGCTGCGTATGCCATTTGTTGATTGGCAATTATCATTTTGCACGCGATTGCGGGTGTGTGCACCCCGGCATGCCTCTTGGCCGCAAGCATCTCCGTCGAAGCCGTGACGCCCCCATTTTGGGATGGACCATTCAAAGAGCTAATTCCAGACTAGGGCGGAGCAATTTGGAAGTCAACCACTGTCGGATTATCCCAATCTGCCGTGATCACGAACCGCTCTGCCTTCACGGATCCGATGATTATTTTATTGCATTTCATTCTATTCATGCTATTCTATTGCTGCTAAATTTAGACCTCTCTAAGGATGATCGCCGTGAGAGACGCAGATCGAATTCGAACGATTGGCAGAGAAAGGTATGTAATTCCCGCTCGTGCCCGCAACGAGACCCGGTTTTCAATCAGAGCTGGGGATGTCGTCCGGGAACTGACGCTCAGCGGTGTTAACCAGGTTTGCAGCGCACTGAAGACTCGAAAATTCCTGCAGGATAACGACCTGCGACTCGTAGACAGCAGCGGCCCGCCATCGGGGCAGAGCACAACCGTTACCTATACCTACGAATTCGTCGCCAAGGAAAAACACGACAAGGGAACGGATCGCCAGGATGCCTGGAACCGGCTCCGCGGCGCGCTTAAGGATGTCTTCGCCGAGTTGGGCGGAGGGGAGAACTACCTGCGCGACGAACGCGCCAATTTCTATGGCCCGGAGAAAGATCGGTGAGCCGGGTCTATTGGGACACAATGCTCTTCATCTACTGGCTGGAAGAAAATCCACAGTTTGGGAAAAGAGTGGACGCGATCTGGTCACGAATGCAAGAGCGTAATGACCAACTTATTACAGGAGCTTTGGCCTTAGGCGAAGTGTTCGCCGGAGCCTACAAACGAGGGGCCAGTAAAGAACGCATCCAAGAGGTGAAAGCCGCGTTGGAGGAGTCGGTCTCAGAAGTAATTGCTTTCACTGCTGAAACGGCCAATGTCTTCGGACAAATTAAGGGTTTGCTGAAAGTACCCTCCGCAGACGCCATTCACCTGGCGTGCGCGGCCACCGCAGGCACAGACCTATTTCTCACCAACGACAGGAACCTGGTCGGCAAGGTTATCCCCGGGATCCAGTTCATCGCCGGGCTGGATTCAAACATTCTTTGACGATGTTTGCACCGAGTTTCGCTTCCAGCTTTGTCTTCACCTCCAGCCACTCCGAATCCAGAATGCTGAAATACACCGTGTCACGGACGCGGCCGCTCCAAGTGAGCAGATGCCTGCGCAGCGTGCCTTCCTCCTTTGCGCCGATTCTCAGAATCGCATTGCGCGAGCGCTGATTCAACGCATCCGTTTTGAGTTCAACTCGGATGCAATTCCAGACCTCAAAAGAGTGGCGCAGCATGAGGTACTTTGTTTCCGTGTTGACGGCGGTTCGCTGCCACGCCGGTGCGATCCACGTGGAACCAATTTCCACGCGGCGATTGATGCGATCGATGTTCATGAAGCGAGTGCTGCCGATCACTCGTCCAGAGCTGCGCTCGACCGTCGCAAACACTACTGATTCGCCGCGTTCTTGCTCGCCCAGCGCCTTCTCGACAAGCTGCTTGAAATCTTCCGGCGTCTGCACGCGGTAGGGAATCCACCGGAAGATGGTATCGAGCGCATCCTGGGCAACTTGCCAGAAGAGTTCCGCATGCTCGCGGCGAATTGGTTCAAGGCGAACGACCGATCCTTCCAGGGTAACCGGAGTCTCGATCTGCAGCGGAGCCGCCGTCAAACTCATTGCGCATTTCCTTTCTTGCCAGGTGTTGCGTACCATTATCTTGCATCGCGCGGCGATTGGCGGGCATCTCTAGTATGACTTTGTTAACTTTTGCGAGAACGGAAGGCGTTAACCGGCGATGATTCGATTCGTCCAACACTTTACAAAATGTTGCTGTCAGGAGTGTTGCCGGTGAAATCGCAGTGTCTGCCTTTCGCTCAGATCCCGCATACCACAAGGCTTTTCACTGACTTCCTTTCCTATTCTTCCGCCGTGCGCGCGTTTTACCCGCACTCCCCACACTTCAGCGAATGGTTTAAGACAGAAGCATCTAACATACGTTATGAGTCCGAGCGCCGCGAGCGAGTCAGCGCCATTCTTGAGCGGCAAAATAAATCCTGGAACGCCTCGCCGCAAACTCTTGCCAACGTAAAACGTTTTCGTGACGGCGCCGCGGCGATCGTGACTGGACAGCAAGTCGGCCTGTTCGGCGGACCAATGTTTGCGATTTGCAAGGCTCTGAGCGCCGTTAAGCTAGCCAAGGAAGCAACCGCTGCAGGCGTGGAATCCGTTCCTATCTTCTGGCTCGCCACTTACGACCACGATCTCGCCGAAGTGAATCACGTCTCTATCCCCGGGCCGGACTTTCTCCTGCGCACGCTCACCACTTCCAGCCACAGCACTCCCGGGGCGCCGGTAAGCGAGGTGCGTCTGGGGGATGAAATCGTGCCGGTCGTGGAAGAAGCCGTATCGTTGCTGGGAGATTCGGAGGCCGCGCAAATCCTGCGCGAGTCGTACCGTCCTGGGGAGACGCTGGGGACGGCCTTCGCCCGCTTCTATACCCGTTTGTTTGCGGCCTGGGGAGTGATTGTTCTGGACGCTTCCGATCCCGAACTGCACCGCATCGCTGCGCCGATCTACCGAGCCGCGATCGAGCAAGTCTCTGAAATCGATGACGCACTACTGGTTCGCGGAGAAGTCCTGGAAGCGGCCGGATATCACCAGCAAGTAAAAGTAACGGCTTCATCGGTTCAGGTATTCACCTTGCAAAACGGCGTGCGCACCCCGATTCAACGACGCGCAAACGGAAACTCTTTTGAGTTTGTGATCTCCGGCGAGGCGGCAACCGAGAAGCTATCAGCCGACCAGTTGATCGATCGCATCGAGACAGCGCCGGAAAAGTTCAGCCCCAATGTTTTATTGCGACCCGTGGTGCAGGATTATCTCTTGCCAACACTCGCTTACGCAGGCGGCGCAGCGGAAGCTGCATATTTCGCGCAGGCCGCCGTAGTCTATGAAAAGCTACTTGGCCGCATAACTCCGATCATTCCTCGCTTTTCCGCCACTCTTGTAGAACCGAAAATCCAGCGCGCGCTTGAGAAATACGGGATCACAGTCCTCGATACATTCGAGGGATTCGAGTCGCTCCGTCATACTTTGGCTGCACGGGCCATGCCCGCCGATTTGCAGGCAGCCTTCGAGCGCGCCAACCAATCAGTTGAGGAATCTTTTTCCGGGCTTCACGAAGCGCTGGCCAAACTCGATCCCACGCTCGTCGAGGCCAGTCAGACTGCCGTTTCAAAGGCTCGCTACCAACTGGACCGGCTCCGCGAACGTGCCATGGCAGCCGAATTACGACGCAGTGAGGTTGTCGCAAGAAAAGCCGAGGCGCTCAACCAGGCTCTTTATCCAGAAGATGGTCTGCAGGAGCGAAGCATTGCCGGCGTCTATTATGTGGCGCACTATGGAACCGAGCTTCTGAAGGGCCTTTACGAGGCGATGCACACCGATTGTCTTGACCATCAGATCCTGGAACTGTAGAAGTTGGAACTGTAGAAATCGTTAATCGCTAACGGTTTTCGCTGGTCGCCAGGTAAGTTCCCAGCCCAATCATGATCGCGCCCGTAAGCGTTCGCTGCCGACGCCGGAACACGGCTGAAGAGCGGAGTTTTTGCCCCAGCGGTCCCGCCAGCACGATGACGATCATGTCCGCCGAAGTATTCAGAATTACAGAAGCAGTTCCCAGCACAACGAATTTAAAAAACACGTGTCCAGACCCGCGGTTGACGAACTGTGGAATGAAGGAGAGAAAAAACAGCGCTGTTTTGGGATTGAGCGCTTCCGTTGCAACGCCCTGCCAGAGCGGATTTCGCGCTGTGCTGCCTTTGGTCGCGGAAGAAAAACTCGCCGAACTCGCTTCCGCTTTCTCCGTATCCTTTCTGGCGTCGATGATCATTCTCACGCCAAGGAAGCACAAGTAAGCGGCCCCCAAATATTTCACCGTTGAGAACGACATCGCGGATCGCGCGAGGATGACGGAAACTCCCAACGCCGCGGCAAAGACGTGGATCATGCCGCCGAGAAAAGTTCCCAGCGCCGACAGTATGCCTTCGCGCCTACCTCCAGCCAGGCTTCGGGCAAGCACGTAAAGCATTCCCGGTCCGGGCGCGATCGCTAGCAATACTGCTGCGGTAAGAAATAGCAACAGCCGTGTGGAATTAAGCATGATGAGAGAGATTTTACTGCAGCAGGCTATTTCCTGAGCCAATTTTCCAGCTGCGCCAGGGATTCCACGCGAGGCTCCTTCCGGTCTCGGTAGGCTCCGGCCACATCAAACAGCACGGCCTGCATGCCGGCTCTGGTAGCTCCCACATAATCCACCGAGTACACATCGCCCACGTACAGGCTCTCGTCGGCGCGGGCATTCCGGGTCTTCAACGCCGCGTAAAAAATTTCAGGACGAGGCTTTTCAAATCCCACGAGGCCTGAATCCGTAATGCTTTCGGAGCAGTCAGCGATTCCACAGCGCGAAAGAATCTTCTCGATTTTTCCATCGGCATTGGAAATTATCGCGATACGAAACCCTTCGCGGATTCGATCGAGCGCTGCGCGCGTACCTGGCTGAATCTGATCCCAATTTGCCGAGTCGTGAGTGTTACGCACCAACTCCTGGATCAATTCATTGCGAGCCTTCTCATCCCAGCTTTCATTGAGATCTTCGAGCAAGTGGGAATGGAAGATCCACCAGAAACCGTGATCGACTCGACCCCGCTGCATCTCCCGATCAAACTCAGCCTTGGTCCTGCGCTCCAGAGCCTGCCACTGCGCAAGCGTGGGATGGCGATCACTCGGGATTGGAGCTAGCATTTTCGTCCGGTTGGGGAAAAGCAGGGTGTTGCCGATATCAAAGAAAACGAAGCGTACCTCAGCCATGGTTCCATCTTACCGAAGGGTTGGCGATGGACACGGAATGCATCGGTCTGTTAGCTTGCGCACGAAAGTGCAAAAGCTATAACCACGAAGGACACGAGGTTTCACGAGGGCTTTATGAATGTTGCCTTAGTTGAGGCATATTCGTGACCCATTCTTTGAAAAAATGTAATATCCAATCCAACAGCCGTTCGAAGACTAGCGTGATATGGCATTCGCTGTAACAACCCGTTGCATGGGAGCATTAGCGCGCACCAAGTATGCTGCGTTGTCTTTGTACAGCCTGGCGCGCGTTCCCGCGGTTCTTACGGCATTGCTGCTCTTTCAGCGTCATCCCAGCCGCAGCAACGATGTTTACAACATTCTCTGGGCGGTCGTTTTTGGATTCGCGACGCTGAACATCTTGAGCCTGGCGGCGCGGCGTTTCGAACCGAATCGCCGCGGACTCACGTTCGGGGAACTGATGGCGGTTCTGATTGTCCTGCTTTCCATTTTTCTATTGGGCTGGGAGTTGCTCGGCGTCTTTCACATCTTTCCCATCAAACTCCAACGCTAGGCGCGTTCGTCGCAATTTTGCGGTATGATTCGCAAAGTGGCGAAGAATTCCACCAACTTCGAAATCACCTGTCCCTGCTGCAGCGCGCTACTGAAAGTGGACGTCGAAACCCGCTCGGTGATCGCCCATACCGCGGCCGTGAAGCCGCGCATGTTCAACGATATGGAAGACGCCGCCCGCGCCATGAAGGAGCAGGACACGCGCCGCGAATCCATCTTCCGCCAATCAGTCGAGGCGCAAAAGCACGCTTCTGAACTTCTGGAAAAAAAGTTTCAGGAAGCTGTGAAGAAAGCCAAAGAATCGCCAGATACTGGCAAGCCGATTCGCGATTTCGACCTGGATTAGCGATTCATTAAATGGTATGGCGATTCGTCCCTTGCTTCTCGGCCACCGCGGTGCGCGGGCTGAGAAATCTATCCCCGAAAATTCTCTGGCCTCTTTTGATCGGGCCCTCGCCCATGGCTGCGATGGCTTCGAGTTCGATGTGCGACTCTCCGCCGATGGCGTGCCTGTCATCTGCCACGACCCCACGGTTCAAGGGATTGAAGTCGCTCGCTCCCCGGCATCGCAGTTAGGGCTCCCGCTTCTTCGCGATATTCTTAAGCGCTACCCAGCCACAGCGTTTCTGGACATCGAGTTGAAAGTCCCCGGACTGGAAACCGCTACGCTGGATTTGCTTCGTGCCTGCAAACCGCGCCGTGGCTATGTGATTTCTTCATTTCTGCCAGAAGTGCTACAGGCGGTGTACGCCGTTGACGCAAACATTCCGCTCGGGCTGATTTGCGAGACGCGTGCCCAGTTCAACCTTTGGCCCGCGCAGCCCGTTGATTATGTGATCTCGCATTACACATTGACGGAGCAGAATGTTATCGCTGAGATCAAAAGTGCAGGCAAAAAATTACTGGTCTGGACGGTCAATTCCGTGAAAGGCATGAAACGATTTTCAAAATGGGGAGTGGACGGGATCATCTCGGATGATCCCGAACGGCTTGCTCACACGCTTGCAGCCACACTTAATCCGCGGCGGCTTCAAACATAGCTTCAGAACGCGGCGCAGGCCTGAGAAAAGCCGCGCGCTCCATCTCAAACGCTTCCAGATTGGCCCCCACGGTGAGGTCATTCCAGCCAAGTACAGCACCAATGCGTAACGCAGCTTCGCGGCTGCAGGATTCAGACCAGCACGCGCCCAGCGCCACCGGTACTCGACGCAGCAGGGCATCTCCAAGCGTTACAGCATATTCTCTGCGGTAGGCTTCCACCACTTCCGCGACGACATGCGAAGTGTGCGGACAAATCGGTGCCCGCAACTCAGCACCTACCAACGCCATGCGTGCGATATCCGCTGCGCGCTTGCCATGCCACTCCAGGATTCCGCGAGCGGATTCTTCGCTCACCGCGCCGATCCGCGCAATTTCCAAAACTGCATCGTCCAGCAAAGGATCCAGCGCCCGACCCGGCCCCATTGCAAACGCATTGGGTTCCGCCACTTGTAATCCAATCTTCCGTGCGCAGCCCCGCGCCAGCGACGCAGCCGTCGTCAGCTTTCCTCCGATTACCGAAATCATGTGCGCTGCGCCGTCGTCGGCATGGTCGTGCAAAATGTGCTTCCGCGTGACCGCTGAAGGATTATTGTCCTGCGAATAGGGTAGAGGTCGAATACCGGCGAAAGAATATTTCACGCTCTGCGCCGTGATCTTTGCCTTGGGAAACAGTTGTGCTACGGAACGCACAAGGTAATTAATTTCATCCGCCGACGGCACAGTTTTTCCGGGATCGCCGTTGTCAGCCACTTCCGTGGTTCCGACCATGATCTGGTCGTTCCATGGCAGTATGAAAATCGGACGACCATCCGGCGCCTCGCTGTAAACCGCCATATTCGGCGAACCCGGAAGGCGCGGAACGACGATGTGTGAGCCCCGCACTCCGCCCAGCATCGGTTTGCCCATGCGGATGGACGAGCGCTGGCAAACGCGGTCAGCCCATGGTCCACTGCAGTTGATTACCCATGCCGCATCTACACGCGCGTCGCGGCCAGTAATCTGATCGCGCAGCAACACGCCATGGACCCGCCCATGAGCCACATCCACCGCCAGCGCCTCGGTGTGATTCCGTACCACAGCGCCAGCCTCTACGGCTTCCAGCAGCCATTCCGCAACCAGACGCTCCGGGAATTCGCACTGCGCATCTTCATAGTTAAAAAACGACCACTTATGCCCTGCGTCCAGCGCCCGTTCCAGCCTCTTCAATTCCATCTCAGTGCTGTCGCTAGGTGGTTTTCCTGCCATGCGCTGGTAGAGCCACAACCCGGCGCGCACTTTCAGCGCGCTGCGCTGGCTGGTTTCGTTCAAAAGCAGGAGGAAGTGCATAGGATGCACCAGGTGAGATTTTTCCCGCAGTAACTTCTCTCGCTCGCGCAGCGATTCCCGCACCAGCCCGAACTCCGCATGTTCCAGGTAGCGCAGGCCCCCGTGAATAATTCTGGTGGAGCGACTGGTGACCCCGGCGGCAAAATCAGTTTGTTCAACCAGTAATGTGTGCTTTCCCGCGCGCGCGCACTCACGCGCCACAGCCACGCCATTGATGCCGCCGCCAATCACCACTACGTGAAAGCGTTGGCCTTCCAGGCTTGCCCGTGGATTTGCCGCTAAAACCATATGGATTTTGCACCGGAGTAACTTGTTGCAAGGTTACTAAAATTCCGTTGGCCAAGTCACACTGCTACTCGTAGAGTCTGCACTTCGCCGCTCGCAGGCAACAAGTCACCTTGGTGCTGCGACCTGCCTGACCGAAATCCCATCGTCCGGGCTGAAAGTTTGGAGATTACGCAAAAAAATACCGGCCCGCTTGAGACAACTCGGGCCGGCATCCTGCAAGATGGTTTGTTTACGCGACTTTCCGTTCTTTCTGCCCGCTCGCCGTCGCACCCTTCGAAAATAAGTCAATCATTTGGCGGTTGAATGCCGGAATGTCGTCGGGCTTGCGGCTGGTGACCACTCCGTTGCTCAAAACCACTTCTTCATCCACCCAGGTACCACCGGCATTTCGAATGTCGGTCTTCAGAGACGGCCATGAAGTAATAGTGCGTCCCCGCACCGCGCCTGCCTCTACCAGCATCCACGGTCCATGGCAGATCGCCGCCACTGGTTTCCCCTGATCGAAAAAGTGCTTCACAAACTGGACCGCTTCTGGAATCATTCTCAAGTGATCGGGGTTCATAACCCCGCCTGGCAAAAGGAGAGCGTCGTATTTAGCGGGATCGGCGGAGTCGAGCGTTACGTCGACTGGCACCTCCTCGCCCCAGTCTTTCTTGTTCCATCCCTTGATTCTTCCTCCTTTTGGAGAGATCACCTGAGTGCGGGCGCCAGCTTCCTCGAGCGCTTTTTTCGGTTGCGTTAACTCCGCCTGCTCAAAGCCGTCGGTTGCCAGGATTGCAATAGTCTTTCGTTGAAGAGTATTTGCCATGAACTTTCTCCTTGAATGTTTGATAGCTGTTAAGAGTTGGATGCCATGCGACTAGTCGCGGGTTATCGGAAATAAGTCAGGCTGGTTGAATTGCGGCATCCGAGGCCAGTCATTTAAAGTGATTGCAATGTCCACCACCGGCGAACGTTTTGAACGCGCTGTCGCCATCATGGAGCGCCTGCGTGCACCCGGAGGCTGCCCCTGGGACCGCGAACAAACTTTCGATTCCATCAAGCCCTATACGCTGGAGGAAACTTACGAAGTTCTCGAAGCGATCGATAATCGCGATTGGAGCGAACTTCCCGGCGAACTCGGCGATCTGCTTCTGCAGGTCCTCTTCTATTCCGAAATGGCAAAAGAGCAGGGCACATTTTCCATTGATGATGTTCTCGACCGGCTTTCTGACAAGCTGGTGAACCGGCATCCGCATGTGTTTGGCGAGGTGAAGGCGGATACTTCCGCCGAAGTGAAGCGCAATTGGGAGGCGCTGAAAACCGAAGAGCGAAAAAAACGCGATGCCGGGAAAAATGCAAGTAGAGGCGCGCAGCCTTCCTTTAAGTCAATACTGGCAGGGATCTCTTCCGCAATGCCGTCTTTGCTGGAGGCGCATAAGCTCAGTTCGCGCGCGGCGCAGGTGGGCTTTGACTGGCCGAACATGGAAGGTTTGTTCGATAAGCTTGCTGAGGAAGTTAGCGAGCTTCGCCAGCACTTGCAGGAATTTCCCGCGCCCGGTCCACGCCCGGAAGGCCGCGGTGTAGCCGGTTCCGGACGGCAAACGGTTCCGGAAGAGTTGCGAGAGCGTTTGGAAGGAGAGGTTGGCGATCTTTTCTTTGTGCTGGTTAATACCGCGCGTTATCTCTCGCTTGATCCGGAATCAGCCTTGCGCAAAACCAATCGTAAATTCCGAAGCCGCTTCCAGCGGATGGAGCAGCGGCTGAGTGAAAGCGGCGGGAATCTAGAAAGCGCCTCGATGGATGAACTTGAATCCCTGTGGCAGCAAGCCAAGCAGCGGGAGAAACAATCGTGAGTTCGGATGCGATTGCGATCCGCCGCTGTGCAGGGCTTGACCAGATGCGAGCCTGTGTTGCTTTGCAAAAGGAAGTATGGAACTTTACGGACGCGGAACTGGTTCCCTTGCGCATGTTCGTCGTAGCAGAAAAAGTTGGCGGACAGGTGATGGGCGCCTTCGACGGCGAAAAAATGGTCGGCTTCGCGCTTTCTGTGCCCGGCACGCGCTCAGGCCGCGTCTATCTTCACTCGCATATGTTGGCCGTGCACAAGGATCATCGCAACGGGGGACTCGGCCGCCGGCTCAAGCTGCTGCAGCGCGAAGACGCGCTGGCTCGGGGAATTGAATTGATCGAATGGACATTCGATCCCCTGGAAATCAAGAATGCTTATCTCAACATCGAAAAGCTGGGAACAATCTCGCGGCGCTATAACATTAACCAGTACGGAATCACATCTTCGCCTTTGCAGGGCGGACTTCCCAGCGACCGGTTGATCGCCGAGTGGTGGCTGAAATCCGAACGGGTTGAGACTTTGCTGAAAACGGGAAAGGTTCCGGCATTCGAAAAACGGTTAGGGATTGATGTCCCGGCGCAGATTTATGAGTGGAAAGCTGCCGCAGAATCTCGCGACAAGGCGCAAGCCGTACAGGAGCGAAATCGCGGACAGTTTCTTCAGGCGTTCGAATACGGGCTGGCCGTCTTAGGTTACGAGCGCGACGCGGCGGGAAATGGCGAGTACTTACTCGGCAGTTGGAATGAGAGTTGGTCGTACGCATCGCAAGAATAATGTGTTAGAAAGACAGGTCACGCAAACGGTCTTTTTTCGAGGACAAGGTCTTTTTCTGTCACGCTCCTCTGTGGTGCATTCACTCTGCTGACTCTATGAAGATAGAAGCCATCACGCTCCGTGAGATTCAAATGCCGCTCGTCCATTTTTTCGAGACGAGCTTTGGACGCACCTACAGCCGCCGCATTCTCTTGCTCACCGTTCATTGTGAGGGCGTGAATGGCTGGGCCGAATGTGTGACCGGGGAAGATCCTTTTTATAGCAGCGAGTGGATCGAAAGCAGTTGGTCCACCATTACCCATTACCTTGCGCCACCGCTCCTCGGGCACAATCTCGAATCGGCGCGCGGTTGCGCTGCTCGGTTCGCCAAAGTTCGCGGCCACCGCATGGCAAAAGCCGCACTCGAAAATGCGTTGTGGGACGCGGAAGCGAAACAGAAGAACCAGCCTTTGTGGAAACTGCTTGGGGGTACGCGAACTGAAATCCCTTGCGGAGTCTCGATTGGCATTCAGGACTCCGTCGAACAGTTACTCGACAAAATCCAGATCGAACTGGCCGCCGGCTATCGCCGCATTAAAGTTAAGGTGAAGCCGGGGTGGGACGTGAACGTGCTCGAGAAGATTCGTTCGCGCTGGGCTGACATCACGCTGAGCTGCGACGCCAATTCTGCCTACACTCTGGATCAGGTTGAACATCTGCGCGTATTCGATCAATTCAACCTGCTGATGATTGAGCAGCCTCTTTGGGATGACGACATCTTTTACCATGCGCGCCTGCAAAAAGAACTGCGAACCGCCATTTGTCTGGACGAATCGATCGTAAGCGCGCGTGCTGCGGCCGCGGCAATTGAGACCGGCGCCTGCCGCATCATCAACATTAAAGTCGGACGAGTGGGCGGGTTCAGCGAAGCGAAAAAAATCCATGACCTGTGCCACTCGCAAAAAATCCCTGTCTGGTGCGGTGGCATGCTGGAATCCGGAATCGGCCGGGCCCACAACATTGCCCTTTCTACCTTGGAGAATTTCAGTCTGCCGGGAGACGTTTCGGCATCGAAGCGCTACTGGAAGGAAGACATTATTGATCCGGAAGTGCAAGTCTCCCCGCAAGGTATGATTGCCATCGGCAACCAAGCCGGCACCGGCTACCGAATCAAAGAAGACGTGATTGAGAAACTAACCACGCGTAAGGAAACACTTCGCGCCCGCGTTTGAACTAAAACCGCCAACTCTAGTGGGATTCATTCGCGGTCTTGATGGATTCAGCGAAGTGGTTTTGTGCCAACTTCATTTCTTCCGCTTTCAGCATTTCCACACCCTGGGCAAATGTGGTGCCGTCCGGCACGCGGCGGAACTCGCTAAATACTTCCTCAGACTTGATCGCGAGACTTTTAAATAGGAGAATTTTTCCGGTAAAGTCCAGGGACATACGCGAAACTTCCCAGCAGCCGTTGCCAACGTCTCTCTGTTCCACAAGAAAATGTCCACCCGGGTCGAGGTGGCCTAAAATTCCCCAGCCAAAAGCGACCTCTCTGAATAACGTCCCATCGATTTGCGCAATGCGGCGGGCCACCGGATCGATTACAAGAACTCCATTCATCCCGGCGAGAACCTGTTCTGCGTGAGTAGGGGGCTGATACGCAGGATTGGGGCGAAACTTCAGGCGCAACAGTGTGCGATCTGGGCCACCCACGTGATCGTCCCCAGCTTCTTCTCCATCGTATTGGTAGAGAAAAGCATCGGGCAGAGCTCTTACAATCCGCAGGGTGCGGTCCGCGTTCTCCTGCTCTTGGGCATGTTTGCGGCGAAGCTGTTCCGCGTTGCTTGCGAGTCCCGCCAATCGACCGTTTTCGTTTTGCACATCCTGGGGCGCAAGGGGTTTGTCGTTATAGGCAATGGTCATGCCCGCCATGGCGTCGCGAGTCTCGACATAAAGACGGGTCTGGGAACCTTGGGGAGTTTGCTTGCGGGCGCGAAACATATGTTTCGCGGAATTATTATTTGCCGCGACTTCATTTGCGGCTGTTTCTTGCACCAACTTCAGGCAAGAAGCTGGATCGTGACCTGAAGCGTCCGCGGTCTCAGCGAAAAGTGGATAGGCGTTTGCCCCGGCGACGAGAGCAACCAGAAGAACCACGAGAGCGGGCCGCAGGTTAATCCTGACTCGGCTTTTCATAGGGGCTGTTTCTCCCGCTTGCCTATGGAAGTGTACCAATTCAGTTTTAGTCGATCTCTACAGGAAAACGAGTATTTTCTTTGTTCCCGGGCAAGTGCTTGCCGGGTGCTCCGTGCGTTGCGTATAGTCGTTAGAGTACTTTGGTAACGGTTTCTCTGCTTGGAATGATGATTCCAGAGGAATCGCGCACGGATCCTGTGGCAATTATCCCGTATCGATAGGAGCGCGTCCAGTGAGCACACCAGCCAGTGGTTTGGCGCAAATCGGCAAATCCGTTGTCATCAAAGGCGAACTTTCGGGCAGCGAAGACCTTTATCTGGATGGCCAGGTTGAAGGCAGTATTGCATTGAAGGGTAACAGTTTAACTGTGGGACCCAACGGTCAGGTCAAAGGCAGCGTCGAGGGCAAGGGAGTGGTTGTTCAGGGAAAACTGGATGGGAACATTCTGGCGAGTGACCGTGTGGAGTTGTGCAAGTCGGCAGTCGTGAATGGGGACATCTCGGCGCAACGCATTTCCATCGAAGAAGGAGCTTTCCTGAAAGGCAAAGTTGAGATTCACCGCTCGGATGCAAAGTAGTTTTCCCGGCTTGGTATTGATTAAAATGGGAACGATGGACCCGGCGGTTCGTTTGCCGGGTCGAAGCGACAGACCGGGGATGGTTGGCAGTAGGGCATCGGGCTTGGCAAAGTGATTAGCAGCTAGGAAGTTAAGTGGCATCTGTCTCGCAGACCTTCATGAAATTTTTTCGCGGTTCTTCCGGACCGGAAACGATTCCGGCGCAGGGTTCGCAGAAGCTGATTCGTCGCTCCAGCGGTTTGGGCGAGCTGTCGCGCTCCTGGGAATCCGCGGAAAATCTGTGCGTGCTCGATCTGGGATCCACTTCACCCACCAATATTCGCCACTTTACCGAACGCGGCCACAGAATCTACAGCGAAGATCTGCTCACGGCTTCCACCGATCCCGAACTTCTTACCAAGGACGAGCAGGGAACTGCGATTCTCGACAGCCGCAAGTTTCTCTCCGGCAACCTGGTCTATCCCGCGGCTCACTTCGATATTGTGCTGTGCTGGAATCTTTCGGACTATCTCGATGAGAGCCTGGTGAAGCCGGTTGTCGGACGGCTATGGTCGGTGCTGAAGCCCGGCGGAATGCTGCTCGCATTCTTCCATACCCGCGATGCCGGCCCGGATTCGCCCTGTCACCGCTTTCACATTGTCGGTACTGACACTCTGGAGATGCAGAAAATTGAGCTACGCCGCGAAGCTCGCCGCGGTCCGACGGGCGCAGTGCACACCGCCATTTCAGATGGCTTCCAGCTGCAACGCGTATTCAACAACCGGCACATCGAAACCCTTTTCCGCGATTTCGCCTCCATCAAATTTTTTCTCGCTCGGGATAATGTGAGGGAAGTGCTGGTCGTCCGCTAGCCGATTCGTTTTTCTGAATGCGAATTTCTCCAGATGATCACTGCCATACGGTAGAGGAAGTGGCGGGAAATTTCCAAGTGCACCGGCAGGTCGAAGCCGCCAGAGGTAAATACGCTTTCGATTTCACTTGGCACGTAGGCCCGTCGCACGGAAGTCAGGCCATCCAGCCAGGCTACGCGGTTCCACATAATTGGAAAGCCGGCAAAGGCCGCAGCCAGATGTAATGGGTGACGCACAAGATCGTTAATCAACACGGCTCGCCGGCTTACTCGCAATGCCTCCCCTACGAAAACCAGCAGTTGCTGCGGGCTGAGATGATGCGCGAAGAGGCTGCAACTCACCACGTCGAACGCCCCATCTTTAAAAGGCAGGCTGAGCGCATTGCCGACGATGCGATTCTTCTCGGCACCCTTTCGTGGGTCATGGCTGGAACACGATAGATGGGAATGCGCCATATCCAGCAGAGTTACATCCACTAGAATCCCCCGCCGCCCCAGGCGCCGTTGGACAATCTCGGGCACCTCGCCCGATCCGGCCGCGACCTCTAGCAGGGAAAGTCGGTTTATCCCCGCCGCCTGAGCCACGCGACCCACCATCTTCTGCGTGGTCGCGACGCCCCCGAACCAGCGGTTGACGCGTCCCAGAACAGTCAGAACAGCTTGCGCTTCGCGCGGCGAACAGGCGTCAGAATCGAGAATCTCCGGTGCGTCGACTCGCTGCATGGAAGGAAGTTTTAATTTGCTGGGATGAACAAGAAGTTCGCCGAAGCTAAACTTCTGCCAGTTCTTCTTCCAGCAACTGCTTGTTATACAGGTCGCTGTAGTAGCCGTTCAAGGCGAGTAGTTCGTCGTGTGTTCCTATCTCGACGATTTTGCCATCATGCAGCACGGCGATACTGTCGGCATTGCGCACCGTCGAAACGCGATGAGAGATGAAGATTGTGGTGCGGCCCTGCATGACTTCCCGCAGGTGATTCAGGATCTTATCTTCAGTATGAGTGTCGACGCTGGAGAGCGCGTCATCCAGAATCAGGATGCGCGGGTTTCGGATCAGAGCGCGAGCGATCGCGGCGCGCTGCTTCTGTCCGCCAGAAAGCGTGATTCCGCGCTCCCCGACCATGGTTTGATAACGATCGGGAAAGCCCGCAATATCGGCAGCAATGTTGGCCGCATCGGCTGCATCGTAAATTTCCTGGTCGGTCGCGGACTCCACGCCCAACGCGATGTTTTCCCGGATGCGATCGCTGAACAAGAATGTTTCCTGCGGCACGAAGCCGATGCTGCTGCGCAGTGAGGCCAGAGAAAACTCGCGGATCGGCCGCCCATCGAGCAGAACCATTCCCGGCGCGGCGTCGTAGATTCGCGGAATCAGACTGACTAGCGTGCTTTTTCCTGAGCCCGTCGGACCCACGATTGCCATACTGCTGCCTGCGGGAATGCGAAGATTCAGATTGTGCAGCACGGGCTTGCCTTCGTAGTCGAAATTCAAATCGCGAAATTCGATTTCGCCGTGTATCTCGTGATCGCCGGCGTTAGATTCGTCCTGGATGGCGGGTTGCTCTTGCAGAATCTCGTTCAACCGCACCAGCGACGCAGTGCCGCGTTGAAAAATATTAACCACCCAGCCCAGCGCGATGATGGGAAACGTCAACTGCATCATGTAAATGTTGAAGGCGGTGAAGGCTCCGATCTGCATCCGGCCGGCCAGCACTTCGCGGCCTCCCATCCACAACACCAGAACCATGGCAAGGCCGAGCATTAGTTCCAGCGTGGGCCACAGCATGCCCATCAGCCGTACCAGTTTCAGGCTGCGCGTTACATATTCCTGATTCGCACTTTCGAAAGATGCAATCTCCGCTTCTTCCTGCACGTAGGCTCGAACCACCCGCGCTCCGGAAAAGTTTTCCTGAGCTCGCGCAGAAATATCGGAGAACATCGCCTGAATTCTTTCGAAGCGTTCATGAATGCGGCGGCCGAAATATTGAATAGTCACGCTCACAATCGGCAACGGCAGAAATGCATACAACGTCAGCCGCGGACTGTTGTGCACCATGAACCATAGCGCCGCGGCAGTGAATACGAGCGTATTCGCCGAGTACATGATCGCGGGCCCCATGAGCATACGCACCGCATTCAGATCGTTGGTGACTCTTGCCATAATGTCGCCGGTGCGCATGCGTTGATAATAGGAATAGGAAAGAGTTTCCAGATGGGCGAACAGATCGTTGCGCAGATCGAACTCAATGTCGCGCGAGATGCCGATTACAACCCAGCGCGTCAAAAACAAGAAGATGCCGCGCACCCCCGCCAGCGCCAGCACCTCCATGGTAAAGACCAGCAATTTGTGCGAGGTAACGCCGCCCTCCAGACTCTGGGCGGCTTGGCCTATCACTCGGGGAAGGCCAGCCCACGCTCCGTTGCTCATCACCACGCAAAATGTGCCAAACACAAATCCCCAGCGATAGCGCTTGAGATAGGGCAGTAGCGGACGCATGCTGCGAGGAATCATGTGGTTGATGTAGATGAAAGTTTAACAGGCAGGAGTTCAATTCTGCAGAGAAGACACTCGAGGTTGGGAGAGATCAAGCGGTATCTATCTAGCGCTCATCTCGGCAGAAGCGATTCAGTCGCCCTGAACGGAGACGGCGTCGGGTTCGTAGCCCGGCCGCGAAGTGGATGGAAATAAATCCCGCCCGAAGGCGATCGCTCCGACAGTCGCAAGAACCACTCCCCAGGCGATGAAAAATACCCAACCTAGATCTAAGACGAATACTTGCACCATATCCATAATAGTTCCCCTTGGCCTGAGCGGGAGAAAAACGGCGCTGGATCCGAAGTCATCTCACGGCCAGTCATTGCTGATTGCTGATTTTTGATTATTGATTGAAAAACTCGGGCCCGAAACAGGCATTCCAATCAGCAATCAAAAATCAACAATCAGCAATCGATCTTGAATCCGATTCAGAAGCTATCGGCCACTCTCTTAGTCTTGGTCCTGCGAAGCAGGCGGAGCGTTCTGCATGCGTTGCTGCATGCGCGTTGCCCGATTGGCTTCGAATTCTTTCAGTTTGCTCTGCTGATCGGGAGTTAGCATTTGATACAGTTCGTTGTGAACGCGGGTTTGCTCCACCTTCAGTTGAACCAGAGTTTGCGCCTGTTGCGAAACCAAGGCTTGCACTTTTGCTGCATCGTAGGTGCCTTCCTCATACTGCTTGAGCTGCTGGTCCAGTTGGTGCATCTGCTGCATCAACGGCTGAACCGTGGGCCGTTCTTTTTGCAGAGTAGCTTTCATCTGGGTCTTCTGTTCATCAGTCACACCCAAGTACTTGGCATAGAACTGGATCATGTGGCCATCCATGCCGAGCGGGCCCCGCATTCCAGCATGCCTCGGTGGCGGAGTCGTATCCGCGGTTTGCGATCTTGCGACTGCAGTGCCCAACAACACAGCCAGAGCCGCAACCATAAGGCGAAGACTAATCGATTTCATAAACATCCTTCCTTCAAACCGGTCCTGCCACGATTTCTTTCAGGAGCGCGGGTGGTTTGCGTACAATCATAGGAACACGAATGCGGCGGGAAAGTAGTAAAACGTGAGTAAAGGCGAGTAAAGTTTTGTCATCGTTGGACTTCAGGGTTTTGACAATTCTTTACCGGAACCGCCAGTTGCATGGTGCACAATGAAAAGCGGGAACATGGAACGCATTCTCGTTATCGACGATGACGTGGAACTGTGCACGCTGGTAGGCGAATACCTGCAGGCCGAAGGCTTCGTCGTGGAAGCCGCGCACGATGGCGAAAGTGGCTTGCATCGGGCCACTGGCGGCGGTTACCTGCTGGTGGTGCTGGATGTCATGCTCCCCGGTATCAATGGTTTCGAAGTTCTACGCCGCATTCGAGCGACTTCGCGACTGCCGGTCCTGTTGCTCACCGCGCGGGGAGAAGATGTGGACCGGATTGTTGGCCTCGAGATCGGCGCCGATGATTATCTGCCGAAGCCTTTTAACCCGCGCGAATTGGTTGCGCGCATTCGAGCCATCCTGCGCCGCACTCGAGGAGATAAATCTTCTCCGGCGGCTCCGGACATCGTGCGCGTTGGTGAGATTGAGCTCGACCCCGCCACCCGCAGCGTGAGCCGCGATGGCCAGCCGGTGGAGCTGACTTCAGTAGAATTTAATTTATTGGAAGTGCTGCTGCGCGAAGCCGGACGCGTGGTTCCACGCGAACGCCTGGTCAATGCCGTGCTCAGCCGCAAGTTTTCCCCCTTTGATCGCAGCATCGATATGCACGTCAGCAAAGTTCGCAAGAAGCTCGGGGATACCGACAACGACGAGCATATCAAGACGATTCGTGGCGTCGGTTATATTTTTGCGCGCCCGAGAGAGAAGAGCGGGCAGAAGGAAAAGACGACCTCATGAGGACTCTTTTCCTGAAGATTTTCCTTTCCTTCTGGGCCGCCCTGGCCCTGTTTCTGGTACTTGCCATCCTGGTGATGCTTGCCTTTCGTCCGCAACGTAACTCGACCTGGGATGCGCTGCGCACTACGGCCCTGACAGAAGCGATCGCCGCTTACGAACACGGCGGCGCACCCAAAGCGCATGAATACCTGGAAAGTCTGCAGCGGATGCACCACGTCCGGGTTTACGTTTTCGACGAGCAGGGCAACGAGATATCGGGGCGCTCCAGCCAGGGCTGGGCAGAGCACGTAGCCGCAGGTAAGCCACTGCCGCCGCGGCCGGGCATGATCTTTCCTCGTCCCCAAATCCTGACCGAATCGAAAGCTTCGAGCGACGGGCGCCATCTTTACACCATAGCCATGGAGTTGCCGCCCGGACCGCGTGTCTTTTTCGGACCTTGGGGAATACCCATGCCAGGATTGATCATTGCGGTGATCTCTTCCGGACTGGTTTGCTATTTTCTGTCCTGGTATATGACCAAGCCGGTGGCCAGGCTGCGAGCCGCGACTCAGCGCTTGGCCGCGGGCGATCTGACGGCGCGGGCAGGTTACCCGAACAGCAAGGGCGGGGACGAGATTGCAGGATTGATGCGCGATTTTGACACCATGGCGGCGCGACTGGAAACGCTGGTGAAGGCGCAATCCCGGCTGCTCAATGATATTTCGCACGAGTTGCGCTCTCCGCTGGCGCGCTTGAATGTTGCCCTCGGACTGGCGCGGCAGCGCTCCGGGCCCGAGAGTGTCAGCATGCTGGAGCGCATCGAACTCGAGGCCAGCCGCCTTAACGAACTGATCGGTCGATTGCTGACCTTGGCCCGCCTGGAAGATGGCGAACAGCGCGTCTCAGCGACTCCGGTCCTGTTGGATGAAGTCGTGCTGAACGTGGCCGAAGATGCCGAGTTCGAAGCGCAAGCCCGCCATTGTCACGTAAGCAGCGACATTCCGTCGGGGACTTGGGAAGTGCGTGGGGAAGCATCGTTGTTACACAGCGCGATTGAGAACGTTGTGCGCAACGCCATAAGGTATACGCGCGAAGCTACCACGGTTGAGATTCATCTGGAAAAGTCCGAATCCTCCAGAGGCGCGGAAGCAGTGGTCAGCGTCACCGATTGCGGATCTGGCGTTCCAGTGGACGCCCTGGAAAAATTATTCCAGCCGTTTTACCGCCTGGACGATGACCGAGGCCGGCAGACCGGAGGAGTTGGACTGGGCTTGGCCATCACCGAGCGAGCTGTTCGTTTTCATGGCGGCCGCGTAGCAGCTTTCAACCGCCCCGAAGGCGGACTGCTGGTAGAGATTCATCTGCCTCTCTTGCCGGGCAGCGCTTCCGCGACTCATTCCGAACCGGTGCCCGCAACCCAGGAAGCTTAAACAAGCTTGCAGCGGGCTCCCGCCTGGGATGCCTAAACCGCGTTCAGGCAACTCCCGGATGCTTCCTCGGTTCCAATGAGACGTGACGGGGTTTGCTCTTCCCGCGCATTCCTGATACATAAATGGATGGTAATCCGCGCCTTCGAAGAGCCATCGAGCCTGGTTGGGGCAGCCGGGGATCGCAGAAGCACGTTCACGGGAGATAAAAAGAAGAATGCGCACAAGGTTCACCTGGATTTTGGGAGTTGCGACATTGATTTCGGCCGCTGCTCTGGTAGCGTGCAGTGCCAAGTATTCGAATACCAACAACGGGTTGGTGGTGGTATCTACGCAGGGCAATGCCCTAATGGATACCTTCAGCCTCGATCTGGGCAACGGACATATTACGTGGATTTTCAACAGCGACGGACCTCCGACCAATGGACAACCAACCGTCGTGGTTCTTGATCCGTCGGGTAATTATGCGTACGTGATCGTCACGAAAAGTACGGCGGTGAATGCCAGTGTGACCGGCATCGAAACATTTTCCATAGCATCCGACGGTAAGTTAGGCCCCATAAAGACGACGGCTTTGAACGATGTTGGAACTGCACCGGCGGCTCCGGCGGCGATGGTTATAGATTCTGCGGGAAAATTTCTATTTGTGGCCGATGCTTCAACAGGTACACTGCCAGGGGCGATCTCAGTGCTGTCGGTCGGCAGCGGAGGCACCCTCGCGGAGGTTGCTGGTTCGCCTTTTGTTTTGCCGGCGGAGCCTGGCGGCACGACTCCGAATCCTTCCGCGCTCGCGATCACTCCGACGGTTTATCCGATCGCGTATTCGTCTTGCTCTGGAAGCGTGCCTCCCACCACCGAAAACCTCTATGTAACCGATTCGCTGAATTACACGCTTATCAACTACTCGGTATCTTCGTCCGGCGCCTTGCAGGTGGTGCCAACCGCGTCAGCGGCACCGTCAGTTCCAACCGGCAGGGTGCCCTATGGAGTTACGGTCGATCCTTGCAATCGCTTCGCGTACGTCTCCAACCAGCTCGACAATAGCGTCAGTGCCTATACGATCTGCAACGTCGTATCACTGCCGACGTGTGCCAAAGGTGATTTTAGCCTGCTCCCCGTCACCGGTTCGCCATTTACCACTGGTATCGCCCCCGGGCCATTGCTAGAGGATGCGCTGGCCAATTTCCTCTATGTTTTAGATACCGGCCAGAATGAAATATCGGCGTATCGAATCAGTACCACCACGGGTAGTCTCTCGCCACTGACTCCGGCAACGATAGCCACGAGTTCGTATCCTACCTCGATGGCCATCCGCAGTGACGATAGTTGGTTGTTTGTGACCAATCTCAGCCAGGCGAACCTTTCGCAGTATGCCATCACTCCTTCGAGTGGAGGGTTGACACCGCAAACCCCGGTCCAGACCGATAACTTTCCCTGGGGAGTAGCGGTGAAGTAATGCGAAATAGGATGCCTTTGCGGCCAGGCGCGGCCGATCAGGTAGGAATTTTTAGAATCAGATAGCTGCCGACCAACGCGAAGATCAGATCCGGCGACCAGGCCGCCAAAGCCGGCGGAAGCTGGCTGAGATCGCCCATCGCCTCGAATAACCGCGATACAACCGTATAGACCACAGCGATCCCCACCGCGACCGCTACGCCAGTGATGGCGCCTTTCTTCGCAGCTGAAAGAGAAAACGGAACCGCCAGCACCGCCATAATCAGTGTGATCAAAGGAAATGAAAGCTTTTTGTTTAACTGCACGCGCAACCGAACCACATCAAAGCCGCTTTGCTGCAGATCGCGGATATAGCGGCGTAACTCCTCGTAGTTCATTTCGGAATACTGCTTCACTTCTTTTTTGAAATAGGAAGGAGACTCGCTCAGCTCGGGGAAGGTAGATACCTCAAATGTGCGGTAGCCGGCGATGGCAGAGCCGTGCAGCGAGCGCTCCCAGCCCTGTTCGAAAATCCAGCGGTTCATACTCTCGGCCCAGTGCGCCCGATCGGCGTGTATGCGTTCCGAAATGCTAAAGCTCGCGGGATCAAGTTGAAAGATGGTGACGTTGGCAAACTGATCGTGGTCGGGATCAAAAAACTGGTAGTAGTAAATGTCATTGTGCTGGCCGAATATCCACTTGCGGTCGGGACGCAGATAGGTTTGCGCCGGTTTGCCCTTGATCTGGTTATGCAGCGCCTCCTGGCGCTTGTTGGTATGAGGCAAGTAGAACTGGTCGGCGAAAAATAATCCCACTGCGAGCACTGCCGCCGCGACAATAACAGGCGCGACAATGCGGTAAATGCTCGTCCCGGTGGCTTTGATCGCAGTAATTTCGTTGGACCGGTTCATCAAGCCAAACGTAATCAGCACCGCAAGCAGCATGATCAGCGGTGCCACGCTGTAGAGCAGGTAGGGAGCAACATTAAGCAGATATTCTGCCACCACCGTGAAGGGCGTTTGGTTGCGCAGAATATCGCTGAGCAACTCAAACAACGTGAACACCAGCAGCAATACCAGGAATGACGAGAGAATCATTCCCAGATAAACGAAAAAATCGCGCAGCACGTAGTCATCCAGCAGAGTGGGGAAACTGACGCTGAACACGCGCCGCCGAGTGGAGGCGCGTTCGAAAGCGTTGGCGCTGTCTCTGCGTCCCAATCGGAATGCAGGTACGTGACCGTTAGCATGGGGCTGGTCGCGTTTACCCCAAAACCGAATCGCCGAAAGCGCAATCGGCCGACGCTCAGCCTGCCACAAGAGAATTGCTCCCGCTGCGAAGAAAGCGAGGTTCGCCAGCCACGCTCCGAACATTGGGCCAACCTTGCCTTGCCGGGCTAACGACACTCCGATCAGGGAGACGAAGTAGTAAACGAAAACCAGCACAATGGTGAGGACAAAGCCGCCGGACTTGCCGCTTTTTTTCGAGGAAAGTCCAAGAGGAATTCCGACCATGGCCAGCACCAAGCAGGCCGTAGGCAAAGCGAAGCGGCGATGAAATTCGATCAAGTACCAGCGCGCGGAGACGGGATCGACGCGTCGCGCATAATCGCGCAGCGCCGAAGTGCTCACCAAGCCAACCGGAATCTGCTCGTCTGCTTTGTTTTCGGTGGAAGGAAGTTCGATGGGAATGTCAGTTTGCTGGA
>CAWEYI010000005.1:0-56978 GCA_963813205.1 uncultured Acidobacteriaceae bacterium
TCTCGCGCCCCGAGAAGAACGGCTCGCGGGAAGCGCAAAGCAGTCGGTGGTTCTGCTCTCGGCGCAAGGGCAACGGTTTACGCAAAAGATCGCGGGGGAGTTGGCTTTACTCGACCGCATCGTTTTAGTTTGCGGACGATACGAGGGAGTGGACGAGCGAGTCACGGATTACTTAGCCGATCGCGAGATTTCGATCGGTGACTATGTTTTGAGCGGCGGCGAGATCGCTGCCGCGGTGATTGTGGAAGCGATGATGCGGTTGCTTCCGGGAGCGGTCGGGAACGAGGCGTCAACTCAGCAGGAATCGTTTACGGTTGACGTGAAGAAAAATTTGAGTGGCGCGGATTCGACTTGCGGGTCGAATGGACTTCTGGATTATCCGCATTACACTCGGCCGGCGGAGTTTCGGGGGATGGCAGTGCCGCAGGCTTTGATGTCTGGCAACCACGAAGAGATTCGGCGGTGGCGCCGGCAACGCGCGCTGGAGAAGACGCTTCGCAACCGTCCGGACTTGCTGGAAGGCGCGAAGCTCAGCAAAGAGGATCAACAGTATCTCGCGGGAATCAAGCGGGATGAGAGCGAGAAACGGAAGATCTAGATTTTTTGGCGTCGGAATTTGAGATCAGAATTTAGAGGGACTAAATATCATGTCGAACTTAATCATTGAAAAACTGCTGGCCAAAACGCAACGCACCGATATTCCTGCGTTTCATCCGGGCGACACCGTACGCGTTCATGTGAAGATCAAAGAAGGCGACAAGGAGCGCTTGCAGGCATTCGAAGGCGTCGTCATCAAGCGCGACAACGGACCGCAGGCCAGCTTCACTGTGCGCAAGATCAGCTTCGGGCAAGGTGTAGAGCGCATTTTCCCCGTCCACTCCAAGGTGATCGACAAGATTGATTTGCTGCGCTCGTCGAAAGTGCGCCGCGCCAAGCTTTATTACCTTCGCGGTCTAAAAGGAAAAGCAGCGCGCCTGCGCGACGTCGAATAAAAGACGTCGAATAAAGATGTTTCGCCCAGTCCGTGCCGGCTGACAGCCACTGACGCGGCTCAGGTTTGGGGAGTTTTATCTCGCGGCTGCGGCCAAGGGCACGGTGACCACTTCGAGATCGGCAAAATCTTTGCTGCGGCGCCCTTTAACTTGTTTCAGCACGTAATCCAGCAAGGGACGATCGCCCTGGCGGATCTCGCGAAACTCCACGCCCATGGCGCGATTCCCCGCCGTATAACGCACGTTGCCTTTCAGCGCAACGCTCACATCGTAAATATTCAGAGCCAGCCTTAAGCCGGTGCCGGGAACCAGAAGATTGCTGGCGCTGACCAGGCAACCATATTCTGAAATCTGTTCCAGGTGGCCTTCTACGCACGATTGTCCGCCAATCTCCAGCAGATCGGCTCCGCCTTCAACGTTGAAGCGTGGATGGCGGCGCCGGTTCTGGTCGGTTCTGCCGAAGGTGTTCATCGACGTTTTTTTCTTCGGGGCATCAGGATTGATGGGCAAATACTGTTCCTGCATTTGCCGCAGTTCATCCTCCCAGGGAGTTTTTGAACCTTCCACGCACTCCACCGTGAACTGGCCGCGCAGCGCGGAGTTCGGGTCCGCCGTCCACACTACCTGGCAAATGGACTTGTTCCTGCCACGCTCGACCGTGATCAAGTCTCCGACTTTTACGTCACGAAAGCTCAGCAAACGCGCGCCACGGGGATGAATATCGTAAGTGCACGCCATCTCCGGACCGCCCCGCTCGCCGTTCTGCATGTGGGTAAGACGCACCGGCAGAGCCAGGTGGACCAGTTTGTCCATTGGCAGAACCCCGGGCTGCGGTTCGATTGGTTTTGCGCTCAAAACTACTCCTGGTGACTCACGATCTACAGCGAACATAGCAGTACATGTCCTTCCGGACAATGTACGGTCGTAACCGAAGTAATGGTTACCACGCGGCGACAATCAGGGGCCGAAGTAGCATGAGGGGGAAGCAGCACGAATTATTCACAAGATAATTTCCACTCCGGCTTGCCGGAATGGCTTATGGCGGTGGAAGATGGTGAAAAGTTCCTTTCATGCCTCGAACTGCGAAGATCGTATCGGAATTTTCTCTTTCTCCGTCAGCGGTGAAATTGCGGCTGCTGAAAAAGCTGCGCTGCACGCTACGTTACGAAAAAAAGGCGTGGGACGCGGGCGCGATCATGGTGGCCGGAGTGGACGAGGTCGGGCGTGGATCTTTGTTTGGACCAGTGGTGGCGGCGGCGGTTATTCTCGAGCGCGGCTACCGCATTCGCGGGCTGCGCGATTCCAAGCTGCTGCTGCCCGAGCGTCGCGAACAGCTGGCGCCGCGCATTCGGGAACATGCCGTGGCGTGGGCGGTGGCGGCGGTGGATGCGGCGCGTATCGACCAGATCAATATCTATCACGCATCTCGGCTCGCTATGCGCGAGGCGGTGATGCGACTGCAGCCGGCGGCGGATCATTTGCTCATCGACGCGCTACGGCTGGACTGCGAGCTGCCGCAGAAAGCCATCATCCACGGGGATGCGCTTTCGGTTTCGATTGCGGCAGCGTCGATTCTCGCTAAGGTCGAGCGCGATCGCATGATGTGCGAATGGGACGCCGTGTTTCCTGAGTATGGACTCGCTTCGCACAAGGGCTACAGCACTCCGCAACATCTGGCGGCGTTGCTGGAGTATGGTCCGACACCGCTGCACCGGCAGTCGTTTGCGCCCGTGTGGAGCAATCCGGTGGAGCAGGCAGTATTGGAATTCGACTAATGCGGCCGACTGTCCCAGCCAGTATTCCGTATACACATAAATCTGATATATTTACACATAGCTCGAGAGTGAGCATGCGAACAAATATTGAAATTGACGACCGCTTGATGCGCCAGGCCATGCGGTGTAGTGGCGCACGTACGAAGAGGGCAGCAGTGGAGGCTGGGCTGCGTCTCCTGGCAGAGACGCATGCGCAAGGGTCGATCCGGCGGCTGCGTGGAAAGGTGCGCTGGGAGGGTGATCTCGAGCAATCGAGGACTGGACGGGTTCGAGCCTAGGCTGAGAGATGGTGATCGTCGACACAACGGTGTGGATCGACTATCTGCGTGCCGTCGAAAACCCGGAGACGCTTTGGCTGGATGCTCAACTTCAACGACGACGAATGGGGCTGACCGATTTGATCCTTTGCGAGGTACTCCAAGGGATCAGCCAAAAACGCGATTTTGTACAGGTGCAGAACGAATTATTGAAATTCAAAATCTTCCGCACTGGCGGAAGCGAATTGGCTGTTGCTGCTGCACAGAACTATCGGGACCTGCGTCGTTCCGGCTATACCGTCCGGAAGACAATTGATTGCCTGATCGCCACCTTCTGCTTGCTTGGCAAGCACGAACTTCTGCACCGGGACCGCGATTTCGATTGCTTCGAGAGAATGTTCGGAATGAAAGTTATGCACGCCGGGAAGTGAGCAGTCATCTCCGGTGCTTTTATCTCAGCGGACAAGATTCATTCATCAGTTTTTCGCGACCCTGCTCGGGCGAAGAATCCACGCTTTCAAGATCAGTTGCCCGTTGCTTGGGTTTTGCCGGTTAAGTTGGAACTGAGTTGGTCTACCAGCTTTGTGTTATGAATCAGCGCCTGGCGCAGAATTTCTGCTTGCTTTTGCGCGGTGGGCCAGTCTTGTTTCTCGACGGCTTCGGTTAATCCCGGCAACTCCAGATGGGCGTAGGTGAAGCGGGCGCCGTAGAGAATATGTTTGAACCAGGGACGGCCGGGGATGCCATCGGGATTGAGCCAGTTGCGTTCGACTTGCATGGCGCCGTGATTGATGGTGGCGGCAAGTTTGGGATCGATTGCGCCGGAGGCGAGGGCACGAGCTGCGGAGTCATCGAGTCGCTTACCGGCGGTTTCAAACTCGTCGATGGCATCTCGTACTCCGCTTAAGTCGAGGTGAGTAGCTGCGCTGGAAGGGAAGGGATCCTTCGACTGCGCGACTGCTCCGCTTCGCGGAACAGCCGCTTCACTCAGGATGACAGTTTTATATTTGGCGAGCTCATTCACGAACTGGCGGATGTTGTCGGCGTAGCTGGCGAAGTCGAAGGGAAGCAGGTCGGCGTTGGCCAGGCGGAGCGCGAGAACTCCCCACAGCTGCGTCATCAGAGTGTGATAGCGATAGCCGGGATCGCCGAAGTGGTTCATCCAGAAAAAATCGTCGTAGGCCGAATGGTAGACGCCGTAAGGACCGTCGAATTGCAGGCCGAGGACCGGCATGCCGACGAAATTCAAGAACACGGTGTGGTCGGAGCCGCTGCCGATGCGGGTATCGGCGAGGTTTGAGTCCGTGACATCTTCAGCTTGTTTGGCTTCGTGGCGCTCGCGCTCCGATGATTCTTTCCACGCTTCGTACAAACTTTTGCCCGAGGGATCCTGCAGCGTTTGCGCGGTTTCGACCAGCATGGGCGCGAGCGATGCCACCGCCTGGCCATGGAAGTTCGGTCCGGAAGTAGAGGAATCGACGTTGATGTAGGCGACGGCTTTCTTGCGCAGTTCGTCGGCGAACTGCTCTCCCCACTCGGTGGAACCGGTCAAACCCATTTCTTCGCCGTCCCAACTGCAAACGACAATCGTTCGGCGCGGACGGATGCCTTCTTTGGCTAGCTTCCCCAGCGAGCGCGTGAGTTCCATCATAGACGCGGTACCGCTCGAGGGATCAACGCCGCCGAAGACCCAGGCGTCACGATGATTGCCAAGGACGATCCATTCGTCGGGTAACTCTGCGCCGCGAATGCGACCCTCGACTACGTAGTAAGGTTGCGTGGAGTTGTCCATTTCGATTTTCAAGTGCACGCGCACGCGCTTGCCGCCGAGGTGGTATTTGAGAGGCAATCCACCTTGCCAATCTTGTCCTTGCCAATCAGTGGGTGCGACCGGGCCGTCCATTTGTGCGAGGAGCGGTTTCGCATCGTGCCAGGAAAGCGGAAGCGCCATAATTTTCGGAATCGAAACTGCCTGCTCGACGGGAATGCGTTTTGCGCCGGGAATCGATGCCCATCCGGGAGTGAGTGGATCGCCGGGGACCATGAAATCGTAGGTGATGGATCCGCGCTGAATATGATACTCAGGGCCCCATGGCCCATTGGGAACGACCTTGCCTTTCTTGAATCCATCTTCCGCGGGATCGCTGTAGATGAGAATAGCGGCGGCACCTTCGCGCTCCGCGGTGAGCGCTTTGAATCCGCGATAGCTGTAAGGATTGGAATAGCGGACAAGAACGACTTTACCTTTAACGTCAATGCCTTGCTTGCGCAGAAGTGCGTAATCTTCGGGGTTGCCGCTGTGGGCGTAAACCAGCGGCGCCGTGACTTCTCCGGAGGCAGACATACCGCTCCACGCCGAACTAATGCTTTTGTTTTTTAAGTCAGGATCGCCGGGGACAGGCATTTCGCGCAGCAACGCACGGTAGTGAATGGGTGCAACCATTTCGAGCCAAGTGAATTTTGGATTGCTTCCGTAGACGTCGTAACGGCGGATGACGACATCATCGAGGCCTTCCTGCCGCCACTGATCGGCGATATAACGAGCCAGTTCGTTGTTGCGCGGGGAGCCGGCAACGTGCGGCTCGGCGGTGAAAAGATGATGTTGACGGCGTTCTTCGTCGGGGGAGGGGATTGCTTTGAATTTTGTCTCGACCTGATTTTCGCGCGTTGCCGAGGAAGGGGTGAAGCCCAGGATGGAGGTCTGGGAACGAACCGGGCGGCTCGTGCAAAGTAAGAGAACCAACATTCCTAGCAGCCGGACTTCTGATTTTCTGTGCCGTTTTTCTCGCGGGCTTCGCCGATGCGGGCTGGAAAGAGCTTGAGACGCAGAGTGCGCTGAGAACTTCCGCGGAGAGCGCTGAGGCGCATCGCCGCAGGCGGAGTCCATATTTGTTTGCTCCCCTCTTACAGAAGGCTATTTGGGTTTATAAATCTCCGTCAGCAAGTCGGGCTTCGAATCATCGCGTACCAGATGCGGATAACGTTCGCCGCCGTGGTAATCGATTTTGTAAGTTTTGTAGTAGTCGGTGTTCTCGATTAGAAGTTCGAGGGGCGCAGTACCGTTCTTGCCGGCTTTCAGCGCGTCGCGCAGAACTTCGGGAGTGTACTGGCGGCTATTCACGGCCACCAGTTTCATGCCGGGACCGATTCCGGCAACGGCAGCGGGCATGCCTTCGACGGTATCGACGATGACGCCGTCTTCGCGAAGGTCGAGGCCAATCGAAAATGCTCCGGTTGCGATGTGGCCATCGCTTTCCGCGCCACGCAGCAGTTCCGATTGCGTGTCATCGTAAACCACTTTCCACCCGCTGCCTTCGATCCCGCCTAATGGTGCGCCCGGGCCGTGATTGGTGAGGCGCTCCATCCAGAAACCGCGCCAGTCATACGGCACAACCTGATTCAGAGCGTTCACCACATCGTCAAAGGTATAAGTCTTCACCATCGGGCCGGTGCTTGGAGAGCCATGGAAGAGATGGCAGAAATCGTCCAGCGACTTCGCGCCTTTGCTCTGCTGGCGGATGATGACATCGGCCCAGAGCCAGTCCAGAGTTCCTTCATCATAAAAATCAACTCCGCGACGCCAGGAGTGCCAGGCCTCCGGAGCGAAGTAAAGTTGCGGAGCCGCATCGGCAGTGTCTTGCAGATTACGCCAGGTGCGGCCCGGGGTGTGATCCAGTCCGGCGGCGGTCAGAGACAGATCGTCGCGCGCCTGCTCGGGGGTGAGCAATCCGCTGCGCGCGGTCAGCACGGTGCCGAGATAATTCGTCAATCCCTCATATACCCAGAGTAGATCGTCTTGCATGGGCTGTTCGTAATCCGGCGTGGTCAGGTCGGCGGGGCGACGGTATTTTCCATTCCACGAATGAACATATTCGTGGGGGAGCAGGCTGGCTTCGAGTTTGCGTGCGGTTTCGTCTACAAGCCCGCGCTCGCCCACCCGGCTGTCGTCGGATTCGTGATGTTCCAGGCCGAAATGCGCGACGTGATCGCTGAGGCTGAAAAGAAAATGGTAGTCACGATAATGATGAGCGCCGAAAAGCTTGTTGGCCTGTACGACCAGATTCTTGTAGTGGTCCCAGACCTCTGGCGGAGGCTCGAGCGCGGCGGCGCTATCGGCGGCCACGTCCATCTCGGTGGGAGGATCGTCCGCGAGTTTGACGACCGTGAGAAACTCGCCGGTGATTACGGGCGAATCGACCAGCGTGTTCAGAGGCGCCGGCTGAAAAGAGATTTGCGTTTCGCCGTTGTCGGCGCTCGTAGATGCGATGGGCAGAGCGGTGCCGTACTTCCAGTCGGCGGGAAGTTTCAGGCTAGCGATGTAAGTGAGTTCGTCGGCCTTCCATCCTTTGGGATAGAGGAGCACTTGATTCCAGCTGATGACCGCCATCTTGTCGGTGGCGGAAGAGCCAGCGGAGAAACCGCTCTCAAAAGTTGCAGGAGAAAGGAAATCCAGTTCGGCGTTTACTTCGCTTTCCCCAGCGGGAACTTCGACGTGGATAGTGAAGCCATCGAGCAGATCGCGCCGCCACTTCAGGGTTTTGCCACCGGCGAAAAACTTGAGGCCCGCGAGATCGATGACCGGCCCGTCGGGGGCGTGCTCGCCAGGAATCCATTTCGGATAGTAGAGAGTCAAGTCGCCAGTGCTCGCGGGAATCTTAAGTTTCGCGTGGAAGATTTTGCGTGGAGCCGATGTGGCGTCGACAAAGATGGTTATGGTTGGCGGTGCGGCGGATAAAGCGGAAAGAGCACAGAGAAAAAGAACGGAAATCACTCCCAGGAATCTGGAGAGTTTCATTTTTGTCGGGCCCCCATGGTCTCGATGAAACAGACGAAACGAATGACACAGCATCGCAGAATTTTAGATTTTAGCAGCCGGAGCGAGCTGCGGTACAGGGACGCACCAGCGCTGCTATCATTCGACGATGTCACGGCACGGGAAATTTATTACCTTCGAAGGTCTCGACGGAACCGGGAAGAGCACGCAGATGCGCAAGTTGGCGGAGAAGCTGCGCGCCGCCGGACACAAGGTGATGGAAACGCGGGAGCCGGGAGGAACCGCGACCGGCGAGAAAATCCGGCGCCTGTTGCTGGACTCGAAGACCGAAGGATTGTCGCCGATGGCTGAAATGGCGCTAATGTTTGCTTCGCGGGCGCAGCATATTGCGGAAGTGATCCAGCCCGCACTCGATTGCGGGCAGATCGTTTTGTGCGACCGCTTCACCGATTCCACGGAGGCCTACCAAGGCGGCGGGCGCAAACTGGGAAGTAAGGCAGTGCTCGAGTTGCATCGCATAGTGTGTGGAGGGTTGCACCCTGATCTCACGATCTTGCTTGATTCCGATCCGGCGAAGAGCTTGGGGCGTGCGCGGAATCGGAACCGGATTGCCGCCGACCGCACGCACAAAAGCTCCGACAAACACGCTGATGAGAACCGCTTTGAGCAGGAAAATCGCGCATTTTTTGCGCGCGTGCGGGAAGGGTATATGGCGATTGCGGCAAGGGAACCGGCACGCGTCGTGCTAGTGGATGCGAGTGGCACGCCTACGGAGACGCATACGAAAATCGTAAACATGGTGACGAACAAACTTAAGCTCACAGCTGTGCGGGCACCGGCCTGAGAATTTCGTGTAGTTTAGATTTTGATTTGGACACGCAATGAGCTTCTCTGATTTTCACGGCAACGCCGAAACGGTTCATCACTTGCGCGATATGCTGGCGCGGAATCATTTTCCGCATGCGGTGATTCTCTCCGGCCCGCGCGGATCGGGCAAGTACACGCTGGCGCTGATGCTGGCGCAGGCTTTGAGCTGTCTGAATCCGACGGAAACGGATGGCCTGCCTGATTTCTGCGGACAATGTGCGAACTGCCGCCGCATCGCGCAGGCTGCCGATCTCGATGCGCGTTTTGCCGAAGCGGTAGAGACGCGCGAAGGTCTGCGCGAGGGCGATAAAAAAGATACGCGGCTCTTCGTGCAGACTCATCCTGACGTACTCATAATTCCTCCCGACCCTCCACAGATGATGATCAAGGTGGACCAGGTGCGGCGGGTGATTGAGACCATTTATTACCGGCCTTCGGAAGCGCGGGAACGGGTTTATATCTTTACTGATTCGGCTTTCATGAAAGAGGCGGCAAATTCGCTGCTGAAAGTTCTGGAAGAGCCGCCCGACTTCGCGACGATTTTCCTGCTCTCGGAAAATCCCGGCGAACTGCTTCCCACAATCCGCTCGCGATCGATGGTCTTTCCACTGAGTGCTCTGCCCGTAGAGGAAGTGGAACGCTATCTGGAAAAACATCGTCCGGAATGGAAACCGCAACAGCGAGCTCTGGTGGCGAGGCTGTGCGAGGGCGCGGTCGGCCGGGCTCGCAGCTTCGATCTTGAGAGCTACGTAACTGCGCGAGCCGACGCGCTGACGATTCTTAACTCCGCCCTGCTGGGAGGCGAACACAGCACACTGTTTAAGGTCACGGAAACTTATCGAGCGGGCGCTGAAGGGCGGGAGAAAACAGAAAATCTTCTGCGCACGTTATATTCGCTCCTGCGCGATTTGATGTTTCTGAGTTCCGGCACGCCGGAACTGGTTCAGAACACCGACATCCAGACTCAGCTTTTAAAACTCTCAGAGGCGGCGGATTTTGAATGGATCACCGCTGCCGCCGATCGGCTGGCCGAAGTGGAACGCGGCATGCGGCGCAATCTGCTGCGATCCTTGTCGCTCGACGCCCTGGCGCTGGCTTTGGAGAGGACGGCCTGAGCTGTTTCTAATTACCGATGTTAAAAGTTATTCCTTTTCAGGTACTTACCGAGATTACTTCAGTGGTTCGACTCCCTTTAGAGTGATTGCCCGGCCTTTCCGGCGCGACTATAATCGACTCACTCTGGTTTAAGAATTCTCCGTCAGGTTCCGGGTAGCAATATGCGAGGGTGAAGTTCGTCTTCGCCAGATTGAGGAGCATAGAAGCCCGGTAATGCGAAAGCGCCTGCAAATCGCACTGATGGCTAGCACCGTAGCCGCGACCGCTTTTCTTCTTGCACCACAACTCCGCGCCGAGGACGGTGACGGAGGTCCCCAAAAGATCACCGCAACCGATGATCATGGCCGCACGATCTACGTCAACGATTCTGCCCCCACAAGCCGGGTGCGACGCGCACCGGAGCCGGAAGCGCCGCGACGGACGTTGATGTATTGGAGTTCTAAGGAAAATCGCTGGAAGCCGGTGCCTCCGGCGAATGCCGCGGCTATGCGCGCGGCGCGATCAGCGGCGGCGGAAGTGAGCCAGTATGTTGGGCGGGAATCGAATCAATCTGCCAATGCCAAAATTATAGCTGCCAATTTCCGCGGCGCGCTCACCACTGCGGCCGATATTGATAACGCTATTGAGGAAGCCGCGGCCCGGCACAACGTAGACCCGAACCTGGTGCGGGCGGTGGTGAAAGTGGAATCGAACTTCAATCCCAACGCTGTGTCGCGCAAAGGTGCGATGGGACTGATGCAGTTGATGCCTTCCACGGCGAGGCAATTGAAGGTAAATAATCCGTTTGATCCGGAACAAAATGTGGACGCCGGGGTTCGTCATTTAAAGCAACTGCTGGAAAGTTATGGCGGCGACATCAAACTGACCTTGGCCGCCTATAACGCGGGTGCTGGAGCGGTGGCGCGCAGCTCAGGTGTGCCGCGCTACGCGGAAACCCAGAACTATGTCCGGCGGATTACCAATCTTTACTATGGCGGCTCTGCTTCCAGCCCGAGTGAAGTTTCGCACGATCCCGTTCGCGTTCAACGAGATGCGCGGGGCGTGCTTTACATCAGCAATACTGAATAGATTTGGGGCATCTGTTACTTATCTTTTTATCTGTCGTTATCTCTCAGGCACCCAGGGAATTAGTTCAACCAACCGGTTCATCGGGCAGAGACGAAAGCGCGGGCTGGTGATTTTGAATAGCTCATCGCGGGAGCGTGGTCTGTGGGGAGCATTGCTGGTGCTGGCCTTATTGGCCGCGCAACCGGCGGACGCTCGCACGCACCATTCCGATGCCTGGGCGCGGGAACACTTTGCTTCTGCCGAGCGCATGCGCGAGGCGCTAAATGGCCGGCCTCCTATCGAGCGGACTCGCCGGGATTATCAGCGTGTGGTGAATGCTTACCGTCTGGTTTATCTGGGTGCGCCCAGTTCCTCGAAGGCGGATCCCAGCGTAGTTTCCGTGGCCGAAACGCTGGTGGAAATGGGACGGCGCTTCGAAGATGACAGCATCCTGAATAAGGCCATCTTGGAGTACAAATTCTTGCGCCGGGAGTATCCCGGGAGCAAGTATCGCGCCGACGGCTTGTTCACAGTTGCCGAAATCTACAAAGACGATCTCAACGATTCCAAAGCGGCGCGCGCTTCCTTCCAGGAGTTTCTGCACCACTACCCGCACAACCGGCTGGCAGACGACGCTCGTCAGGCCATTTTGGAGATCGATCAACAAGCGCTGGCCGAGAATAATGCGCAGACGAGTCCAGCCGAAGAAACGGCGCGGCCGCTAGCGGACGCGAAGAACGACGATGAAGGGGTATCGCGCGCCAACAGAAATTCAGCTTCGCCGGTAGCGTCGACAAGAGTAGTGGCGACAAGGGACGATCCGAGGCAACCGCATTCCGGCCGTCTGCCTAGAGTTACCGACATCCGGCATTGGTCGACGCCCGACTACACCCGCATCGCCATCGATGTGGAAGGAGATGTCAAGTTTTCCTCGCAAAGAATCGCGACTCCGGCGCGCATTTTCTTCGATCTGAACGGGACAAAGCTGGCTTCCACCTTAGTGGGCAAGAGCTTTGATGTGGACGACGGGTTTCTAAAGAAGGTTCGCGTAGCGCAGTTTGCCCCAGGACGCACGCGCGTCGTGCTCGAAGTCGACAATCTTTCCGATTACGACGCGTTCCTGCTGCCGAATCCTTATCGCCTGATTATCGACATTCATGGCAAGAACTGGAACGGCAGGCAGCGAAGAGAAGCGGAAGAAAGTTTGATGACTCAGAATTCGGGGCGTGGGGCCGCTGCGGTTGGAGGCGATGCCGATTCGAGTTCCACGGAAGCTAAATCGGATGCCTTGGCTTCATCCGAGCCGGCGACCCCGCTTGATACGGAACCCGAAGCAAAAACAACACAGATCGGAATCCGGCGCGACCTCGGGATTGGAAGTACGAAAGCGCCCACCGCCGTAGTAAAGAAAGTCGTTGATGCGGATGACGACGAGAATGCCGAACTATCGGAGCCCGCGCCAGCAAAGCGGAGCATTCCGGCCAGCAGGAAGAACTTACTCTCGGCGCGCAATTCCGGGATCCCGAAGAAGATTGTGGATAACGATCTCTCCGACGAAACAGAAGCCCTAAATTCCGGCCTCGCCCAAGCTGAAGCCGATGAGCGAACTGAGCCGCAGGCTGGACCCAGGCGCACGCTGGCTTCGAGCCGGGCGCGAAGAGCCACTCATTCTGATATTCGCGAAGCGCAGCCCACGGCCAGCGGCGACCGTTCTTTGATTCGCGCACTCGGGCTGAAAATCGGCAAGATCGTAATCGACCCGGGTCATGGCGGACACGATACCGGCACGATCGGTCCCAATGGTCTGGAAGAGAAAGATCTCGTACTCGAAGTGAGCCGGCGTTTGGGAAAGTTGCTGGAGACGCGGCTGGGCGCGGAAGTCGTATATACGCGCAAGGACGATACCTTCATTCCGCTGGAGACCCGCACGGCAATTGCGAATCAGGCGCGGGCCGATTTGTTCGTTTCCATCCATGCGAACTCGAGTCACGATGCTGCCGCTCGCGGAGTTGAAACTTATTACTTGAACTTCACCTCTTCACCGGAAGCATTGGAAGTAGCGGCGCGGGAAAACGCGGTGTCGGAAAAATCCATCTACGAACTGCAGGATCTGGTAAAGAAGATCGCGCTGAAGGAAAAGATCGAGGAGTCGCGGGAATTTGCCGGAGACGTGCAGTCGTCGCTGCACAGCGGCTTGGCGATGAAGAGTCCGGCGATTCGCGACCGCGGAGTGAAAAAGGCTCCGTTTATCGTATTGATCGGCGCGAACATGCCATCGATTCTGGCCGAGATCTCTTTTGTCAGCAATCCCACCGACGAGCATCGCCTCGCCACCAGCGAATACCGCGAGCGCATCGCGGAATCTCTCTACCGCGGCATTGCCAAGTATGTGAATGGCCTGAGCGGGGTGAAAGTGGCCAGCAAAATGGATAAGGCTGGTGGCCAGTAGATTTCGCTTGGCGTTTCCCTATTCCTCGATGACGCCTATCTCAGCTATCTTGCCGATAGTTTGTCCCGAGAAATCAGCATCCGGAAACTTTTTACCGTCCTGTGTGGTCTAATTACAGGAGGGATTTTGTGTCTCGCGGTGTCTTCATGCGTCTTTCCAAGTCCGTAGCGATATTCGCCTTTGTTGTACTTTTCGTGAGCCCGGTCTTCGCCGCAGCCGGCGATTCGACGGTGCCGCCGATTCTTCCTAAACAGTTTGGCGGGTGGCAAATGCAAGGCGCGGCTCAATCCAGCAAAGATGCCGCCGTCGCCGATCCCACGAATGCGGCGCTCCTCAAGGAATTCGGGTTTAAGGACTTCGAATCCGCTACTTATAAAAGCGACGATGGCCGCACGCTGAAGGTTCGGGCAGCGCGCTTTGCTGACGCTAGCGGCGCCTTCGGCGCGTATACCTTCTACCTGCAGTCGGGCATGGCGCGGGAGGAGATCGGAGATCAGGGCGCATCGGCTGACCGGCGGGTGTTGTTTTATCGCGGGCACGTAGTAGTCGATGCCGCGTTCAATGAGTTATCGGTCATGTCGGCAGCGAGTTTGCGCGAATTGGCGGGCGCACTGCCGCGGCCTGGGGGTAATGCCGGAAACCTGCCGCCGATTCTCGCCTTCATGCCGCATCATGGATACCAGGCGAATACGGAGAAATACGCCGAGGGACCCCTAGGCCTGAGTGCGATCACATCCCCAATTCCCGCCAATCTCATTGATTTCAGCGCCAATCCCGAAGTAGTGCTCGGGCAATACTCTGTTGGAAGCGGAGAGGCTACGCTGATGCTCATCGAGTATCCGACCCCGGCATTGGCGGCTGAACATTTGCGCCGCATCGACGCGGCTAATCACGCCGCGCAGCCGCAGGCGGGAGTGGAGTCCGTAGAAAATATCGGCCCATTTTTTGATAAGCGCACCGGACCAATCGTGGCGATCGCGGCTGGACCGCTTTCGCAGAGCGAAGCGCAAACGCTGTTAGGCGCCGTGAATTACGATGCCAGCGTTACGTGGAATGAGAACACTTATTTCGATAAGAAGAACAACATTGCCAACCTGCTGGTCAACATTATTCTGCTGTGCATCATCGGGGGCGCAATCTGTCTGGCAGCCGGAGTTGCATTCGGCGGCGCTCGCGTATTGCTGCGGCGCTATTTTCCGGGTCGAGTTTTCGGTCGCGACGATCAAACCGAGTTCATCTCGTTAGACCTGAGTGAATCGGGGGCGCAGGCATCATCTACTCGCCCCAGCAACTCCTCGGACGCCCTGAATGGTTCGTAAGTCTCTCAGGATTATCGGTTTACGGGCGTTTATGCGGCCTTTGGTCTCATTTTGAAACAATTTACCAGTGTATTGATCGATTGTGTAAGTTATTGAAAGTAAAGACATTTATTTGCGAAAAATTGCTTGACACCCTGCTTTTTCGGCCCATAAGATTTTGGCAGAAAGTTTCGACGGAATTTTCAAGCCTCTGTTGGAACTATTCTCCCTTGAAAAAGAAGAGGTCGCCCTGTTGCCGGGCGGCCTTTTCGTTTCTGTAATGATCGCCTTCGCGAAATCTTCATCTTCAATTCAACTCGAATAGCTCAAGAGACGAGCCAAGGGAACTCTTTCCTCAACTTTGCGTATCTTCTGTTGAACTGTTGAACCTTTGTTAAGGCGAAACCGGAGGCAATTATGTTTTGCGATGGATGCGGCACTGCGGTGCAACCCGGACAAGCTTTTTGCAACCGTTGCGGCAAGCAGGTTGTCGGGCCGGTGACGGCATTTCAGCCTCGGCGAAGCCGCGTACAGGAGCACGTTCATCTGCTCGGCATCCTTTGGCTGGCGGTTTCCGCTTTGACTACGATCGGCGCCGTGGTTCTTTTCATCGTCGCGAATACATTGTTTCCACACTTACGTGAAATGGGAGCGCCTCCGGAAACACCGATCAGATTTCTGCACGTGTTCTTGAGCGCCATCGCTCTCTTTGTGCTGGTGAAAGCAGCAGCGGGATTCATTACCGGTTGGGGTTTATTGCAGCGCGAGCCCTGGGCCAGGGTCCTGGCGCTGGTTATGGGATTTATCTCGCTCTTCAACATTCCGTTCGGCACGGCTGTGGGCGTATATACCATGTGGGTGCTGTTGCCCGGCGCCGCGGAGCGCGAGTATGACGCTATGGTCGCGTCCCGCGCCGCATAGTCGCCTGCGCAATCGGCATCATTTTCCACTTTCTCTTTTCAAGAACCCAGGGATTGGGAACTTCTGCCTCCGTCTCGTCGTCGATTTGATAAGGCGATTTGATAAACTGTGAGCGTCCACCAGAAGCCGACGTAGCTCAGTTGGTAGAGCAGCCGATTCGTAATCGGCAGGTCAGCGGTTCAAGTCCGCTCGTCGGCTCCACTCTTCTTCCTGTAGCAACCTCAACTCTTCGTTTGAAATTGTTGGTCAGGCATTTTCCTCCAAGGTGATCTACATCACTGCGCCCGGTAAGTGAATTTCGTTACGTTAGGTTCGTATGGGCGGATTTTCCATCCTCACTAACTGCAAGCGCTCCGTGGTGGCGCTGGTACATTCCTTTGTGTTTCTTTTAATTGCGGTGCGGCAGATGGTCGCGGCTGATTATTCGGCCGGCATCTGGCGGCCGTCCACGGTGCGGCCCAGCACCTGGATCCTTTGCGGAATCTTCTTCGTCGTTTCCGCTATCCTCTTCTGGCTCTTCATTATTTCCCGCGGATCGATGGAGAGATTTTATTTCGGATTCTGCACAGTCAGCGCGGGGTCAGGCCTTGTTCGCACTGCCGCAGGAGACCAGGCATTTCACGCCGGTTTGTATATACGAGTCGTCATGCTGGTCAGTGCCGTGCTGGTTGGGCTGATGATCGTCCGCAAACATTCGAGCTCTCGCTCGGAATGTTCAGAAACAACTCCTTAGCGGGAACTTATCACCCGCAAACCAGTTGTGCCTTTGGCCAGTTGGCCGATTGGCCGAAGTCTTAGTATGCTTGCCAAGTGTCCTATCGTGATGAGCCTTACCCGGACGATCAGCACGAGCGCCGACGGCTGGCCGCAAACTACGCCGGCATGACCGAGGGGGAACTGCAGCGGCTGGCGCGCAACGCGGAGTCGCTGACTGAGTTGGCTTGGGACGCGCTGGAAGATGAGATGGATCGCCGGCATCTGGAGTGTTCCGACGAGCCTGCACCGGAGCCGCGGCAGGAAATGGAAGTGCGCGAGCTCGTGACCATCCGGCAGTTTCGCGATTTGCCGGAGGCGTTGTTGGCGAAGGGAAGTCTCGAGTCGATGGGCATCGAATGTTTTCTGGCCGACGAAAATCTGGTGCGGCTGGACTGGTTCATTTCAAACTTTATCGGCGGAATCAAACTCAAGGTGCGCGCGCTGGATGCCGCTAACGCGCAGAAACTTCTGGACGAGCCGATTCTTGAGGGCCTTTACGTGCAGGGCGTCGGTCTGTATGAGCAGCCGCGCTGTCCGCAGTGCCAGTCGCTCGACGTGAACTTCCAGGAACTAGATCGTCCTATTTCTTACATGAGTGCCTTTCTCCATATGCCAATTCCGGTGCAGCGACCGGGCTGGCGGTGTCACGCGTGTGACGCGGAGTGGGAAGATGACGGGGCGGAAGGCTATTTGGAGTAAGGTCCATCGGCAGCGTCGACAGAAGTTGAAAGTTGCAGGAAATCGTTCGCATCGATGAGGCCAAGGACTACACGCACAAGAAGCGGGAAGTGTCGTCGCGTCGGATCATTCACGATGACGGGTTCGGAAAGCTGATATGTGACACGGCGGGTCTCAAGCTGGCAGCGCCCAGCGGCCAGCACATTTCTTACCCACCCGCTATCTCGCCCATAGGTGAGTGCGATCGCAAAGCCGCCAGGCTCTCGAAAAACATTCACAGGCGTCCGGTAAAGCTTGCCGGAGTTTCGACCCGCGTTTGTGACGACGCCAAAGCCGGGCAGTCGGGAAGCAAATGGCCTCGCGATTCGGTTTGTGACCGCTCGGTGGAAGGCCGCGACCGGCCTTTTGAGGAATCGAACCAGAAGGATAGGGACGAGCAGGATTGCGAGAAGCGAGACAACCGATTCGACAACTCCCATGGCCGATTATTTCCTATGATCCGCGCTCGAGACATGGTTTTTCGCCGACCATGGTCGAACCTAATTAGCCATTAGCACCCAGCCACACATGCCAGACGAGCAGCCCAACGTAGCTCACCGCGAGCAAAGAAAACAGCAGGGTCAGGAGGGCATGTCCTACGACAAATGCGGTTCCCTTGGGCCAGTCAGCGTGCGAAAAGTAAATGGCATCAACGAGAATGCGCGCAGTCCAGTAAATTCCGATGAAGCAGGTTAGCCCCAAGGCAGCCCGGTCGCCTCGGAGCAGTTCTGCATGGAGCGCTAACGTCAGCGTGCCAAAGGCAATGATCGTCAGTACCGTAAATCCGCTCTGCACCCAGAGCATTTTCCGGTTGAAGGGCATTAACTGCTGCAGATCCTGTTTCCAGCGTAGTCGATATGGCACCTGAAAGCTGGCGAACAGGATCACAAAATGCGCCGCGCCAGCAAACCATAGGTCGACGTCAAACAACCGCTGCACGAATGCATTCGTCATAGCGCGTGAATTGCTCGCATGAATGGAAGCATTACACGCAGCACAAACCACGGGTGAAAGAGTCCAAAGACTGGTAACGTCAGGACGACTACCATAAAGCACCAGCCGCGCGCTCCCAATCCCAAGCCGAACCGTTTGCCAAATCGCGAGCGCTCCAGCGTTACTCCGGCGCCCTGCAGTAAGAAGTAAAGCGTGGGAAGGCCGTAGCCCGCGCGAGCGGGCAGCGAGATCACCAAGTCGTGAATCAGGCCAGATGCCGCGAAGACCAGGAAGCCCGCCCCGCCCGCCCCTAATCTTCGATGGAACGGGCGAAAAATCAACTCATGGGCAAGCTGCCGGAAACCAAGGTTCCAACGCTTACCCCAGAACTCGCCGAGGGATGTGGATTGGAGAGGCGCGGACATGATGGGCTCGGCTCTGATCCCCAAGCCTTGCCACAGGAGAGCAACCATCTGGAAAGTGCCGAAGTGAAGGAGAAGGATCAGACCCGCCATGCCTACCCATCCGCGTAGAAGAGGTTGTCCCTGCGGAATGAGGCGCGCCATACCCCAGAGCAGGATTACGCCGAGAATCGTTTCCAACGTCGCCCAGAGCCAGTTCGTGGGGGCCGGCCGCCGTACATGTTGTCTCGAATCCAAGAAAGCGTCTGCATCCATTCCCGGCCAAGCGAGAAGATACGCTAACGAGCGCCACGCCGGGTGAGCAATCCGTGATCGCGCCCTCCACCACGTCAGCCACTTCAGGCTGAAATAGATGGCCAGCGATAGAATCCACATGAAGACCCAAGGCGGCAGCAGATTACGGCAAGCCACTGCTGTCAAAGGCAAAACTAAGATTGGGAGCCAACCTCGCACTTTGTAGGCGGTTTGAAAAGTGTCCGGTGGATCCACATCGATCTTGTAACAGATGTTCTTTTGGCGGGAATAGTACTTCTAAAGGACCCAGGGCGGAGTATTACGAGTTGATTATCTTGGCGAAGCCTTTTCGGATCACGTCAAGGGTATCTTCGGGGAGATTCAGTGCCGGTAATTCCTCCTGCGAGAACCACCTGACTTCCGCGGCATCGCTGGCGGCGGCGAGATCTCCCGCAACCCGGCGGCAGAGAAAATCAATCAAAACGTAGTGATATTGCACGCGCTGCTCGGGATTGCGCAGAATGCGGTCGAAGACGCCGAGAAGTTCGCCAGGTTCAACGGTGAGTCCCGTTTCTTCGCGAGCCTCACGACTGGCGGCGTCGCGGACCATTTCGCCGACTTCAAGCACGCCTCCGGGGATGGACCACTCGGCTTGCAGCGGAGGGTGAAGCCGCTTTACGAGGACGACGCGTGAGTCTTCGATGATGATGGCTCCGACGCCGACCAGCGGGACTTCGGGAAATTCGCGTTGCATGTGTGCAACGATTCTACTTGGTGAAGTCAAAAATCATGAACCACGATAGACACGAAGTTGCACGAAGAAGAGACTTGCCGATTTCCTTCGTGTAACTTCGTGTCCTTGGTGGTTAAATGGTTTCCCTATGGCACTGGAAGAATACAAGCGCAAGCGGAAATTCGAGCAGACGCCTGAGCCTCCACCTAAAGTGGAGAGCAAGGCCGGCCATCGGTTTGTGGTGCAAAAGCATGACGCCACGCGACTCCACTATGACTTTCGGCTGGAGATGGAGGGGGTGCTGAAATCGTGGGCTGTGCCCAAGGGTCCGTCGCTCGATCCGGCAGACAAGCGGCTGGCGATGCAGGTGGAGGATCATCCGGTTTCGTACTTCGATTTTGAGGGCATCATTCCGGAAAATAATTATGGTGCGGGAACGGTGATGGTTTGGGATGTGGGCGCGTGGCAGCCTCTGTCTCCGGTTCCGGTGGAGGGAAAATATGTTCCGGGAACTGAAGCCGAAGCTGCCACCATGCTGGCAAAAGGTGACTTGAAATTTCGCCTAGATGGCAAAAAGTTGAAGGGCGACTTCGCGCTGGTAAAGATGAAGGGCCGGCGTCCCGGGAGCAAGGGAAACGAATGGCTGCTGATTAAAAAGCACGATGAATACGCCGTCGAAGGATACGACATTGATGAGTTTGACGAGTCCGTGCTGAGCAAACGCAGCCTGGCTGAAATAGCCGGAGATTCGGGCTCGAGAGAATGGAAGAGCCGGCCTGCTGGTGGTCGCGGTAAGCTGAAAGCTGCCTGGCTGGCTGACGCGGTGGCCAAGCTGGATAAGAAGAATTCCGCCAAGAAGACGACGGCTAAAAAAAAACAAAAGAATTAAACACAGGGGACACGGGGGAGCACGGGGTAAAACAAAATAAATTAGTTCCAAAGAATTACCCTGTGTCCTCTGTGCCCTCTGTGGTAAGAGCTTCTTCTTCCACTCCTCTCAAACGTTCGATGCCGACCGAAATCTATCCCATGCTGGCTACTTTCATCGCTGAGCCATTCGATGGACCAGACTGGTTGTTTGAAATCAAATGGGATGGCTACCGCGCGGTTGCTTTCATCGAAAATGGCAAGGTGCGGCTGGTTTCGAGAAATCAGAACGAACTTACGCAGCGTTACCCAGAGCTGAAAGACTTGCCGAAATTCGTAAAAGCGAAAAACGCAATTGTGGATGGAGAAGTTGTCGCTCTCGACGGGCAGGGAAGGCCTTCGTTTAGCTTGATGCAGCAACGGACTGGGTTTCGTCCTGGAGGAAGGCGCGGGGTAACCAATGCTGACGTGCCCGTGCTCTATTACGCATTCGATCTGCTGTATCTCGATGGCTACGATTGGCGCAAGGTTCCACTGGAAGAACGAAAGAAGAAATTGGCTTCGATCCTGGCCGCGGGAGATTCGCTGCGCTACTCCGATCACTACGAGAGAGAAGGGAAGGCGTTGTTCGAAATTGCGCGCCAGAAGGGGCTAGAAGGAATTCTGGCCAAAAAGCGTGACAGCATTTACCAGGAGCGTCGCAGCAGCGAGTGGCTCAAGATAAAAATCCGGCATCGCGTCGAGTGCGTAATCGGCGGATATACAGAGCCCGAAGGCAGCCGGGCACATTTCGGATCGATCGTGCTCGGGCTCTACGATAAGCAAGGCAGGCTGATTCACGTGGGACAGGCGGGCAGCGGCTTCAATCAGGGATCGCTCGACGAAATCTCAAAAATGCTGAAGAAGCGGGAGACAAAGCAGAAGCCGTTTTATGGCGAGGTTGAAGCTCTACGAAAAGTCTTCTGGGTAAAGACCGAGCTTGTGGCCGAAATTGAATACGCGGAATGGACCGAGGGTGCGAGTGGCGGCAGCGGTCCAAAACTCCGCGCCCCAGTGTTCCTTGGTCTGCGCGACGATAAAGATCCAAAAGAATGCCTGCTGGAAGAAGCTATGAAAATCAGCACTGGGCTGACTTTTTCTATTTGATATCCTTCATCGGCAGCATCGTGCCGTAGTCGCGACCACTGGGATCGACCGCGCGCGCCACGACGGATGTAAAAGCGTCGCGCAACTCCGGATACTTTGCTAACAGTCCCTTCATCACCGCCATGTTGCTTTGGTAGGCCTGGTTCGTATTCGAAACATCGGGCACTTGATAGCGGATGATTAGATCCAACTCGTTGTTCACAACTTCAGGAAAAAGGTCGAGCAGTTTGTAAGTCGTGGTGCCGGAGGCGAGATCTACAGTCTTGCCATCCCCGGGCAAATCGGCCGGCTGTGCTTTCTGCGATTCGTCGTAAAGCTTATCGGTGACCAGCGTACTCATGAACGGCAGGGGCGAGATTAAAGAACGCGCTTCCACGTAGTAAAGCCAGGCATTGTGGGTTTGTCCCTTCGCTTTGAATTCACGGGCGCGAGTGGTATACCAGTCGCTATCGTGTCCTGCGACTTGCGAGGGCTTTACGTAGAGGCCTCCTAACTTCCAGTCGTTCCCAAGTTGCTGCAGGATGAAGGAGACGTAGTACGGTCCTTTCGATGACGCTACGTCGAGAATAACGACGGCATATTTTCCCGGGGGTAGATTATTGAGATAGAAGGCAGCGCTATTGGCGGTCTGGCCATTCCTGCCAAACACACCGCAATAGAATTCCGCTCGGGCAATGGGAGCGACGCCCTCGGCCTCAAGCAAGGAAGGGGGTCGAGCGGTGGCTTTCGAACCAGCTAAAGCAGATTGATTGTCCTTCACCGTTGCTTCTATGGCAGAAAAATCTGAGGCGAGACTTGGAATTGCCGCCTGGCGGAGCGAAGCTGCATCGCCTTTGGCCAGGAGATCGAAAAAGTGCTGACCAGCTGAGATCAGAGCGGTGCGCGTGGCCGGATCCATATCGCTGGCTGTGCTGCACGTTTCCGCGAGGGCAGCACCTGTGCTGATTACGAGCGCCAGCAAAACACATGCGAAAAACGGAGTGCTTTGCCGAATCATGGAAACCATCTTTCCCGTTAAGTAACGTTTCCGAAAATGTCCCGCATCCGCCACGCGATTTTTCTCCCCAGAAGAAAATTGTACTCTCGTGCATATCCAGCGAACGCAGGAACTTACACATCCATCCGGTCCGATATTTAAGGTCGACCTGCAAGAGAATAAAGTCAATACGTTCCGAAGGGTAGAGGAACATTGGCTGCCAAGGAAGACCAGAATTGCGAAGCTCAAAGCGGTGTTAGAATCCTATAAGGATCTTGCAGTTCCCCCCGCATTAAGGCTATCTGAATCAGGAGTTCTCATGGGTGTTCAACTAAAGATTACTGGATTTATGTTGGCCGTGGTGGTATGCCTACCGATTGCGGGACGGGCGGACACGCAAACTACACCAGTTCCTCATCGCGCCCATAGCAAGAACAAGAAGAAACCAGTTCCGCCTCCATTGCCTTCAGGAACGCAAGGTCCTGTACCCCAGGTTCCACTGGATGCAATCCCCGCGGTTGCGCCTGAGGTCAGCTATGAGAATGGTCTTCTGACGATTAACGCTCCGAATTCGACGCTGGGAGATATTCTGCGCAGCGTGCGCAAGCATACTTCAGCCGACATCGAAATTCCGCCCACGGCCAACGAGCGAGTGGTAACGCGTCTGGGGCCTGCGCCCGCCAGGGAAGTGATGGCCGAGCTGCTGAATGGATCGCGCTTCAATTACATTCTGCTGGGATCACCGGAAGATGCCAATGCGCTGGTACGAGTGGTTTTGGTAGCCAAAACACCAGACATACCGGCCGGCCAGCCTGGCCAGACCGCAAACGGCGCTCCGCCACCTGCCGCCACTAACCCCACGGCGGATGCGGAGGCGCAGGCAGCGGAAGAAAACGTAGATGAAAGTGCGGACCAGAGTGCCGCGGATGCGGAACAACCCGCGGCGAACCCGGACCAGCCGGGAGTGAAGACGCCGCAGCAATTGTTGCAGGAGATGCAGCAGCGTCAAATGCTAATGCAGCAACAGCAGGCCAACCAGCCGGGCGCGCCGCCGGTGATGCCAGCTCCGCATCAACCTCAGCCACAACAGGACCAATAGGACTGCTTCGAGAAGTGGTGAATTGTTGATTCAGCCGTGATCGACTACGGGCGGTTGCCGGGGCGGCTCCAGCGCGATTGCACGGCCGTTGGCGATTGTTGGGCAGACCTTGAGGCGACTTCATCGTCGGGAACATTCCGAGCTTTTTCCAGCAGCGACCAGTCATGTTCCACATCGCTTTCCGAAACTCTAGGCGGGTTCCCGCGATGTAGTTCCTCCCGCAGCCTGGCCTCGAGAATCTGCTGGGCGAGTCGTCCAGTGGATTGCGCCGCGAAGAGGTTGCTCTGCGCCACGCCCACGGTCACTGCTTCGTCCCCATCGCGCATGCGCAGAACTGGACGCCCCTCCGAATCGAAGCCGGGAGCGGCATTGTTCATCATCCGTGCCAGAGTCTTCTCGACGCGAGTGCCGGGAGCTGCGCCAACGTCGGCTGCGACCATATGATTGAGTTCAATCTGGTAAGATCGCCGATCCTCCGCGCCAACCGGAGGTTCCAGTTTTCGGTCGGCGTTAAAAACCATCGCCCGCTTCGCCGGATCGAAGTGATCAGCGTTTGTGCCTACATACAGAGCGGCCACGCATCCCGCGAAGACCGGACTGGCTACAGCGCTGGGAACAATATATTTTTTTGATTTGAAAAACGACTCGACCACTCCGTGTACCGCAGTACTGCGCGCAGCACTGCCAGGGACCTGCGGAATAACATAACGCGAGAATGCGAGCTGAGGATGGCGAGTGCTGAGCTTAACCATCCTCTTCGCCATCTGCTTGGGAGTGGCGATGCCCACATCGGCGACGATGCTGCGGTGCAGAGCTTTTGGGTAGTAGAAGTTGATCACATCCTTCGCGAAATCGGCGCAGTTGCGAGAGACGGTGCGGAAGTGAGAGCGGTTTGGCGCCGCATTGTAAGCGCGGATAAAAGCCTGGTCTTGCGCCGCAGAGGTTTCGATTTCAAACGCGTACGCCGCCCGGTCATAGGCCGAGCCTACCAATTCGTACCAGTTTCCGCCCGGGGTCGCTCCGTCCGCCGAATCAGGCGCGACCGCCTCGAGATGTTTGCGGCGGTATTGATCGCGCAGAAAGCTGACCATCTTCGGATCTACGAACAGCGGGATATCGTCCGTCTGGTCGACCGCGTACAGGTAAGGGATTAGTGGAATTGCCACCCAATCGTAGTGGCCGATTCCGTCATAGCGACTGATAACCGCGCCAAGTTCTCCCGGCGCGCAAGGGCGAAGTAAGATCGGAGTCTCTGCGCAAACTCCGGAGAGGTAAACGGCAGCGTGCCCCGTGGCTGTAAAGAATCCCAGCTTGCCGTAAGGCTCCTCCAGCAAGAGCGTGGCCGAGGCATGTGCCATCGCTGCCGAGAGCACGAGAATCGTGAACGACAGTCCGATCAAGCGCCGCGTTTGAGCTAGACCACGCATACTTCTCCCTACGGAAAAACCCTTAATTAAGAACCCCGTTTGAGTAGTTTAGTTGCTGGTAATCGGCAGGACTAGTTACCGAAGTCAGAATGACAACACTGGCCAAGGCCAATGTCCTTTATTTCTCGGACTTTGAGCGGTGTTCGTCAGAAAGCATATTAAATGCGCGCGCCAGATGATGTTCTCTAAAAAAAGTTAATCGATCGAATTCAATTTTTGAATGGCCCATACCGCACTCTGAGCCACTACTTCGTCATCGTCCGTTGCCAGTTTCTTAAGCTGCGGAAGGAAGTTGCGGTCGCCGCTGTTGCCCATGGCGATGACCGCATTCCGGCGCAAGCCAGCGCGTTTCGCGCGCCGCAGCGGAGAGGTCTTGAAGGTGCGGCGGAATTCCTCGGGGCTTATATTTGCCAGCCATTCCAGAGTGGGGTTCACCAATTCTTCGCGGGGTTGAAATTCGGCTGCACTGGTCGCCGGCGCTTTCCGGTTCCACGGGCAAACATCCTGGCAAATGTCGCAGCCGAAAATATGCCGGCCCATCCCGGAGCGAAGGTCTTCATCTTTATCTTTGTCATCGTGCGGAATCGCGCCGCGCTTTTCGATCGTGAGATAGGCGATGCACTTATTGGAATCGAGCTGATACGGTGCAATGAATGCATCGGTGGGACAGGCATCGATGCAGCGTGTGCAACTGCCGCAACGATCCGGCGCGGGCAAGCCCGGCGTGAGATCAAGCGAAGTCAGGATCACGCCGAGAAACATCCACGAACCAATCTTCTGATTAATGATGCACGTGTTCTTTCCGATCCATCCGATGCCCGCATATTTCGCGGCCACGCGCTCGACGATGGGACCGGTATCCACGTAACACCGAGTCTGCAGGTCGTCGCTCGCGACCGCACTTCGCAGCGCAGCTTCGACTTGCAGGAGAAGCGGCATAACAGAATCGTGATAGTCGCTCTGACCCCAGGCGTAGCGGGAAATCCACCCACGTTGTTGATTCTCTGCGGAATGGTTTCGCGCGTCGGTGGAGTACGGTTCTGCGGTGTTGTAGTTGATCGCGCACACCACCACGCTTCGCGCCCACGGAGCAGAGTTGGCCAGAGACCCCCGCTTCAACCTACCCTGCTCATCGCGCGCTTCGAGATACTTCATCTCGCCGGCATGTCCCTCCGCAATCCAGAGAGGAAAATACTCGAGTTCAGGCGAGTCCTCCACAGGAGCGATGCCGGCAAGTTCGAATCCCGCATCGGCAGCGGCTCGCGCTATTACATTCGTAATTTCAACGGCGTTATGCATCCATCCGGCAAAATCTTACCTCAGGTTCCTTGCGCCTTTGCGTCCGCGTAGACTCCCGGCGGCGGTGCTTGATTAACCAGCATCCAAAACATCCCGATGTGCCGGATGGCCTCGCCGAACTGTTCGAAGTCAACCGGCTTCTGAGCAAAAGCGTTCACTCCTAAGTTGTACCCCGCGATCAGATCAATATGCCACAAACCACGCATGCCCAGACTCCCACGATTCAAATCTCTGTCATTAACGAGAGCACCGTGCTGGCCGACGCGGATGTCACGCCGATCGTAGCCGCGCTCGAGAAACAAGTCACCAACGACTTCCACCCAGTTTGGGGAACGGACGCCGAACTCACCATCGTCCCGAAAGGTACGCAACCGGCCACCGGAAGCTGGTGGCTCGTTCTGCTCGATGATTCTGACCAGGCGAACGCTCTCGGCTACCACGATCTCACCAGCGAAGGACTACCCATCGGCAAGGTGTTTGCCGCCAGCGATCTGAAGGCGGCACTTCGTGGACCGTAACCGTCAGCCACGAATTGTTGGAGATGCTGGGCGATCCCAATATCAACCTCACTGTCTTCGTGCAAAACAGCAACACGGCAGGAATGCTCTACGCCTATAAGGTCTGCGACGCTTGCGAAGACGACACCCTCGGCTGATTCAGAGGCGGCGGGAAGCAACCTGAAAATTGCCTAAGTGCTCCTGGTCGTGGCCCCGCGCGGAAATGCGCGGGGCTTTTTATGGAACGTGCTCAAGATTCTATTGCAATCACCGCGCCTGCTGCATAGTTTCCTCTGCTGCGGGATCTCTGTATCGTGAGAGAATTATTTCTTCATAGTTCGTTTGAATTTTGCTTGTCTAGGAGACGGCAATCGACATTGCTACTGCTGGTGTTCTATTCATCGTTTTCATCGCTACTTTGATTCGATCCACATTCGGGTTTGGCGAAGCTCTCGTAGCCGTTCCTCTGCTTGCTTTCTTTATTCCCCTTGAAGTTGCTGCTCCGCTCGCAGTGCTGGTCTCGATCACCATCGCCAGTATCGTTGTTGTGCAGGATTGGAAAAAGATTCACGTGCGTAGCACTGGCTGGCTGGTTCTATCGACGCTGTTTGGAATCCCGCTGGGGCTTTTGCTTCTAACGAGCAGCCATCAACGGGCTCTCAAAGCCGTGCTCGGATTGATTATCGTTGCGTTTTCTGTCTATTCCTTGATCGGAAGAACAACAATCGGCCGCTTACCACTGGAGTTAAAACGCGAGAGCCGGCGATGGCTACTGGCATGTGGATTTTGTGCCGGAGTGCTGGGCGGAGCCTACGGCATGAATGGCCCGCCGCTCGCCATTTACGGGGCCATGCGCCGTTGGTCCGCGCAGCACTTTCGAGCAACTCTGCAGGGATACTTTCTGCCCGCCAGCATCATTGGCATGGCAGGTTACTGGCTTGCCGGACTGTGGGTTCCGGCCGTGACGCATTACTACTTGCTTTCACTGCCGGCCACTGTGAGTGCAGTATTTCTCGGCAGAGCGATCAATCATCGCCTGCATGGAGATACTTTTCTGAAATATATTTATTTGGGCTTGGTAGCGATAGGAGCGCTGTTAACGATTCAGGCGATTACGGGCAGGCCGTGAGTGCATGGGCGCCGAACAGGGTTCACGCTGGGCATTACATTCCCAGTTTTTTTACTTCCTCGTTGTAATACTTGCGGTACAGAATGTCCCACTCCTGCGAGCCCTCGAGGATGGTGCGCTTTTGGCTCTCGATCTTCAGCCGGGCGGCTTGATCGATTCTCGCTTCCTGGTTGAGCAGGTCTTCGAGAATCTTGCGCGTCTCCTGCCGGATGGTGTTCGGGTCTTCGATGAAATCGACTTCGTCCATGGTCTTGAGCGCGTCGGCGACGGCCCGCGCCAGCACATTCACTTTATCGCGGCTCAGTCTCACAGCACCGCCTTGTACTTGCGCACCAGTTCGCTCTTCACTTTGCGGAACATCTCCTGGTAGTTGGCGCCGGTTTTATTCATCTCTTCCGAATAGGCTTCGAGGATCACCCGCACCTCATCGTTGATGCGGTCTTCGAGGGTGAGTTCGTCGAGCAGAGCGGCGTGCACGCGCTCCGTCACTTTGGGCACGGCGGTGGTTTCGATAGCCTTACCGGCAATCAGTTTCTTGGTAACTTCGCGGGCCAGGTAGCCCACATATTCCTTGGAAAGAAGCATGAGCGGATAGAATGTCCTGTATCAGCAGGGGTTGTTTGTGAACCATAGAGTGTAACACGGGCTGCACGAGGGATGGCCTCGAGCGACGCTAATCACGTTCGGAATCGGTAGGTGCTGCAAATCAACTGGATTGAAACGGTTCTGCAGGCGCTCTTTCCGGGGTCAGTTGTGCAGGCGGATTGACAACCCGGAATATCATTAGTGGCGTAATTCCAAGCCAGTGTGAGGTTCGACCTACGGCGGCCCTCATCCCGTGCATCGCAGTAAGAACCCCATTGGTTAGGTCCCCTCCCGACCAGCCAGAGACGTCAGGCGGCTTCTCTTCGTCGGGATATGCATCCAAAATATATAGAACCTTCCACCGCCCGGATATTGCGCCGCCGTGCTTCAACGCCAAATCGTCAGACGGAATGAGAAGATCCGCAGGACGCAATGAGGACCACAGAAAGCCATCATGGGTCAGGAATTGCGCGTGAATAGAATGAGGAAGCCCCTTCATGATCGCGACCATCTCTGACGGATTCATATGCTGTCCTTTTTGGCCTTTGGGCATATTTCGTCCGACCATTTTCATGATGGGTTCCCAGAGTTCCCTCATGCTCGCATAATCAATCACTCTTAGAAAAGCTTCCGCCAGAACGATCGCACCGAGATTAGCTCCGCGCGCAGTGGCGCGGACAAGGGACAACGTTTGAAGCCGGTATAGAACTTCTAAAGGGATGGCCCACGACGGATCGAAGGCTTGTTCGATCGACTCTGACCCACCCTCGACAGACGCAGTTTCGGCCTTAATCAGTTTAATATCACTTCCAAGATTCTGAGCGTCGGAGAAGGTCTGCTGGGCGGTAGTTTTGACGGAAGTGAGCAGACCCTGGGGAAAAAGCTGAGTGTATAAGACCGAAATTGGGCACGATCTAGATAAAGGAAATCATAGATTTCTGCTGATCCTTGCTCCGCTTGCAATTGTTTGGGAGATCCTTACTTTTTCGCTCTTCATGCTCTGCCTGTTTCTTCATCAGGGCAGATGCGATGTCCGAAATCTGATCATTATCGTCAGGCCGCCCTCTGCCGCGCTGACGATTCTGCAGACCTCGTGCGATCTGTTTCATTCCTTCGATGAAGAGACTAGAAGCGGACTTTGCTGCCATGTTCTTATAACACCCTTGCCTGGGTGAATTCTAGCATTTAACCTCTAACGGTCGTCGTCCCTTCTGCTGGGCGGCGTTACTGTCCCTTCCCACGGGCCTGATTTCCATTTTCGGTAATGCGATCATCTAGGCTGGCACCCTCCCCTCCAAACAGCTTACAATGCTGTCGTAAGTGGAAATCTCGATGTCACCCACTCCAGAAGATTTAAGCATCCTTAAAGATGACATGATTGCCTTCATCGAAGGCCATGGCATGAGCCGTTTCCATGGCTACGTGGATTACGACGAGGTGCAGTGCGTCATGTGGGAGATGGGCAATAATCCCGACGGCTGGAAGGATTTCGTCGAACTGGCAAAGAGTGCCGGCGCTCCATTTCTTACCATGCATTCCTGGAAGCTGGAGCGTGAGGAGCTTGACGAGTTGGTGGAACGGTTGGCGCACTCTGAGTTCAGTGACGGGGACGACGTGGAAGATGCCCGGTGGCTGCGCGCGCACGTGGGCAAAGTTGGATTTTTGCAACTCGGCTGGGCTTACCAGGGATCGATGTTTCTCTGCGAGTCCAGCACTGAGTGGTACGAACGATACCAGCGCCTGCTGGAAGTCTCCGAGGATTTCGGCGGCATTCCCATTGACGAACCGGATCAGGACGACGAGAACTAGTCGTGCAAGGGAGCGCACGCTGGCAACTGGCCGCAGATGATCCAGCGCAGGTGCAGGCTTTAGCCGCGAGCCTCCGCGACCTTCCCTTTGTTTCTCGTGCGCTGAATGGACGATCATTGAAAAGGCGGTCCAGCGCGAGTGCTAGCTCTATTCATACGCTCGCGGGTCTGCTGCTGCGCCGCGGGTTGAGCGACGCTGAATCTGCAGCTCGTTTCCTTAGTCCCTCGCTGACTCATCTGCATCTCCCCGAACAAATGGCCGGATTGCGCTGCGCGGTCGATCGTATCGATGCCGCCATCGAACGCAAAGAGCCCACCCTGATCTACGGTGATTACGACGTCGACGGCACCATGGCCGTCATCATTCTGAAGACTGCAATTGAACTCTGCGGCGGCACGGCCGATTTCCACGTCCCGCACCGCATTCGCGAAGGCTACGATATGCGCGACGATGTGATCGAACGCGCTGCGGCCGCGGGCATTCGCCTCATTATTAGCGTGGACATGGGTATCCGGGCATTCGCCCCGGCCGACACCGCGCATCGCCTGGGCGTCGATCTGATTGTCACCGACCATCACTTGCCCGGACCGGATGGCATTCCCAAGGCGCACGCCGTCGTCAATCCAAATCAAACGGGATGCGAGTATCCGTACAAGCAACTCTGTGGCGCGGGCGTCGCTTTTAAAGTTGCGCAGGGATTGATGCAGCGCCGCCTCGTGGAAAAAGATCAGACACGTTTGCTGCTGAGTTTTATGAAGGTTGTCGCCATCGCGACCATTGCCGACGCTGTTCCACTCACCGGCGAGAATCGAGTCTTTGCCAGCCTCGGCCTCGATGCCCTGCGCCGCGCGGTCAATCCAGGATTAAAGGCCCTGCTCGAAGTTGCGCAGATTTCGACTAAGCGTCCGCCTAATTCTACCGAAGTTGCCTTTCGCATTGCGCCACGCATCAACGCCGCGGGTCGCATGGATGTTGCTCGCGACGTGATCGAACTATTCAGCGTGAAAGATCCCGACCGCGCGCGGCTGCTGGCAGGAAAGCTGGATCGGCTCAATGCCGAACGGCAGGAAGAAGAGCGCCGTATTCTGCGCTCCATCGACGAACGAATCGCCGGCGATTCAGCTTTGTGCGAAGCTTACTGCATTGTGGTGGATGGCGAAGGCTGGCACCGCGGCGTGATCGGCATTGCCGCCACGCGCATTGTCGAACGTTATCACCGTCCCGCCATGGTTATCTCGCGCGATGGCGAAGAGGCCTTCGGCTCCGGCCGCTCCATTCGTCCTTTTCATCTGCTTGAAGCCGTGGAGGCAAGCAGCAGTCTTTTTACCCGCTATGGCGGACACTCCCACGCGTGTGGCTTTGCCATGCCATCGGCAAACGTTACTCAATTGCGATCCGAATTAGACGCGTTCGCACGTTCGCGACTGACCGCAGCGGACTTCGATCCCGTGCTCGATGTAGAAGCCGAACTGGATTTTGCGGAAATTACCCCCGCCCTTTTTCAAATGCTGACGCTGTTGGAACCTTATGGCACGGGAAATCATGAGCCTGCATTCAGCGCCCTTGACGCCCGGCTGATCGCGCCGCCGAAAATTTTGAAAGACAAGCACATTAAACTAAAGCTAAAAGGAAACGGGAATGCCGCTGCTGTATTCGATGCCCTCGGCTGGAACATGGCCGAGCGTCTGCAGCAATCGCCGCTTCTCGCCGGAGACGCCATCGACATCGCCTTCACTATCGGTCACAACGACCATCCCGATTTTGGCGGCCTCGAACTCACCCTGCGCGATTTCAAAGGTGCAAGGCCACTTGCCGACGACTCGAAGAGTAGTCTGACTTATGCCAAACCCGCGTGACCGATGGAAAATTCGCGCCTACCACATCTGGTAATAACCGTCGCGACAAGCTATCTCTACAGGAACCCCAAACACTGCGGTCAGGCGCTCACTCTGAAGAATTTCATCTTTGCGACCGTCGGCCACAATGTGTCCCCGGCTCATTAAAACGACGCGCTCGATCTCCGGAATAATGTCGCCGAGTTCGTGGGTTACTAACACAATTCCAATTCCCGAGTTCGCAAGAGCGCGCATGGTTTGCCGCACGCTTTGCTGGGCCGCAAGATCCAGAGAATTGCACGGCTCGTCGAACAACAGTGCCTGAGGATGGTGCACCAGAGCGCGCGCGATCAGCACGCGCCGGGCCTCTCCCGAAGACATCTCACAAACCGGTCGCTCTGCCAAATGTGAGACTTGCAACTGCGCCAGAGCGGCATCGGCCAGTTCGCGCTGCCGGGGATCGACCATGTGGTGCGGAAATACCTGGATGCTGCTGAAAAATCCCGACAAGACGACGTCTCGCCCACTGGCCTCTCCGGTACAAGAGAGCATCAGATCGTTCGAAACAATTCCCAGAAGGGTCCGCAAGGCGAATACGTCCCAGCGTTCCTGCCCCAGCATGCTCATCGAGGAGTTTTCCAGCGCCACCGGATAACATTCGCGTGTAATCGTTTTGATTAGCGTTGACTTGCCGCAGCCATTCGGCCCGAGAATCGCAATGTGTTCATCGCCACGGATGCGCAGACTAAACTCGTCGAGTGCGATCTTCTGTCCGCGCATGACCCGAATGTGCTGCAGGTCCAGAAGCGGCGGCGTTTCCGAAGTCATTCTTATCATAGTGTAGATGAAAGGCTTGCCTGGTTTGGCTTTGATAGCCACGGCAATTACCGCGCATCGTTCGTTGAACGAGGCGCTCCCGCTTGGCAGATGCAACCTAATGCTAAACTTCCGGTTCTACTCAATCGGAGGTGCGCCCTTGCGTCATTCGCTTAGAGTTACTCTCGCCCTCACGCTCTTAGTCGCCGATTCGTTCGCCCAGACCAAACCAGCGAAGCCTCAGCCGGCCCCGGCCCCTGCTGTTGTGGCCACCGACACGTCCGCTCGCCTCCCGATTAAACGAGTAGTGCTCTACAAGAATGGCGTGGGCTACTTCGAGCACACTGCTAGCGTGCACGGAACGCAGGAACTCAGCATCGATTTCACCACGGCGCAACTCAATGACGTGTTGAAGTCACTGACCGCCGTTGATCTTGGTGATGGACGAGTTTCATCCGTACGTTACAACTCGATCGCTCCGCTGGACGAACGGCTGAAAACCCTGCGCTTACCGTTTGGCGAGCAGGTCACGCAGGCCGAATATCTCTCTGCGCTACGAGGAGCGCGCGTGGAGGTTCATAGCGGCTCGGCAACTGCGGCGGGACGTCTGCTCAGCGTGGAGAGAATCCGTAAGCAGCACTCCAAGGATGATTTTGAGGATGTGACCTCTTTTTCGATCGTTACCGACGCTGGCGAAATGAAGAATTTTGAACTCGGCGCGAATACGTCCGTACGTATCGCCGAGCGCGAACTTACCGATGAAGTTGGCCGCTATCTTAACCTTATCGGTTCCTCCCGCGCTCGCGACGTGCGGCGGATGAGCTTCACCGCGACCGGGTCGGGTGATCGCTACATTTTCGTGAGCTACATCAGCGAAGTGCCGATCTGGAAGAGCACTTACCGCCTCCTCTTCCCCGAAAAGCCGGGAGAGAGGCCGCTTTTGCAAGGCTGGGCTATCGTCGACAACACAATCGGAGAAGACTGGAAAGATGTGCAGCTTTCGCTGGTCGCAGGCGCGCCGCAATCTTTTATCCAGGATATTTCGCAGCCTTATTACGCCCGGCGTCCGGTGGTGCCGTTGCCTGAATCATTCATGCTGACGCCCCAATCGCATGAGGCAACGGTGTCGAATGGTCCGCTGCAGGCAGGCGCGGGTAGCGGTGGTGGAGTCGGAACCGGTTCGGGCGGCGGAATAGGGGGTGGTGTGTTTCGCGGTGCGGGAGGTGGCACGGGCTTATCTGGCCTGGTAAAAGATCCCTCCGGTGCTGGAGTTTCTGGCGCTCACGTGACTGTGCGTAACGAGGAAACCGGAATCGCTCAGGTTGCCACAACAGACCGGCAGGGTCGCTACAGTTTTACCGATATTCAGCCCGGGAATTCGGCGCTGTTCGTGAACGCGCCGGGATTCCAGCGCTTCAACCTGTCTAATATTTACATCGGCATCGGACGAACTAATCAGATCGACGCCACGTTGAACCTTGGAGCGGCGAGCGAGACCGTGGAGGTGCAAGGTCAGGCGCAGACTATACAGACGGAAAGCTCTTTGGTTGGCACGGCGGAAAAACAGGGCTCCGAAGCTGAAGGCAAATCCGCGGGCGATTTCTTCGAATACAAAATCAATCAGAAAATTACCATCGGTAAGAATCAATCGGCTCTCGTGCCCATTTTGCAGGCGCACATCGAAGCGGAGAAAGTCACCCTGTGGAACGAAAATTCCGCTCCTCTTCGCGCACTCTGGATCAAGAATACAAGCGGCCAGGTGCTCGATGCAGGTTCGTTCAACATTATTGAGTCCGATACGTTTGCCGGAGAGGGAGTTCTGGAAACCATTCATCCCGATGAACGCCGCCTGCTTTCCTATGCCGGCGATGCGGCGGTACACGTCAAATATTCCGAAGACTCAACAGAGAAGCCGTACAGCCGCGTGCGCATTGCCAAAGGCGTCATGCAACTCACGAAGGAACAGCGGAGCGTGAAGAAGTACACCATCCGCAACGCTGATAAAGACGCTCGCGTCGTGGTTGTGGAGTATCCCGTGGAAGAAGGATGGGAGCTCACAGCTGCCACGCCGAAACCCGAGGAATCCTCGGAGTCCTTTCATCGCTTTCGCGTTCCGGTGGATGCCGGCAAGACAGAGGAGCTGACCGTGGACGCAGTTCATCCGGAAGAAACGAACTACGCACTGACTAACCTGGACGACGACGAAGTTGCGCTGCTCGTGCAACAGAAGCGAATGACTCCCGCGATGCAGCAAGCCTTTGACCAGATCCTGAAGCAGAAGGAAAAGATCGATGGGCTTTCGGCGCAGATTTCGGATCGCAAGCGCGAGAGCGATCAGATCACTGCCGACCAAAATCGCATTCGCGAAAACATGAAGGCGCTCAAAGGGACCTCCGAAGAAAAAGCTTTGTTGCAACGCTATGTTGGCCAGCTCGACGCGCAGGAAAGCCGGTTAGCTGTTCTGCGTCAGCAATCAAGCGATCTCACCACGCAGCAAAACCAGGCCCGGGCCGAACTGGACCGGATGATCATGGAAGTGAATGTGGATGAGACCTTCTGACGGTCGAGTCGCAGCGATTAACAAGCGATTACGGGATAGGAGGCTGAATACGGGACGGTCCTTCGTTTTGAATTAGACTGAACTCAATGCCGCTCCCGGTCTATCGTTTACGACGCTGGCTGGCCGTTATCGCTGTGCTCTTCTCGGCGGTCGTTGCGGGTACGTATATTTATGCGCGTCTGCGCCAACACAGCGTGCTGAGGGGATTCCCGGGCAAGATTTCTTACGATATCAAGCAGACGGCCAGCGGCTTCCAATTTTCAAAGTCGCAAGCTGGCCGCACGGTCTTTACGATTCGCGCCAAAGATGTAAAGGAGTTCAAACTCAACGGCCGCGCCGTACTACATGACGTCACCATCATTCTTTACGGCAGCGACACCTCGCGCTTTGATCAGATCTATGGCGACAACTTCACCTTTGACCCGAAATCCGGGAACGTGACCGCGAACGGCGAAGTGCAAATCGATCTGCAAGCCAACCCCACCGGGGTGAGCGCGCCAGATCAGGCCGCGCCGAAAGAACTGAAGAATCCTATCCATCTCACCACTAGCGACCTGATTTTCAACCGGGATAGCGGGGACGCCTCCACCAATTCGCGGGTTAACTTCCAAACCCCGCAAGCCACTGGCTGGGCGGTAGGCGTGGAGTATTCAGCAAAAAGCAAAACGCTTACACTCGGTTCGCAGATTCATGTGACTTTGACCGGGCAGGATGCCGCGAGCATCTTCGCTGCTCACGGTACCATCACTCGCGAACCGCGGGAAGTCGTTCTGGATCATGCCCGCATGGAGCGCGAAAGCGGAACGCTGCAATCGGACCAGGCAACATTCTTCCTCGGACCGGAGAACGAGGTGGAGCGCATCGTCGCCACGGGAAACGTGAGCGCGGAATCCACTGCGCAAGAAGATAACCAGATGCGCGCCCGCGCGGATGACGCCGAACTCTTGCTGGCCAGCAAGCAGAACCTGCTGCGGACGGCTACGCTCACCGGTCGTGTCCATGTCGAGCGCATCGGATCTCGCCCCATGCAGGGCGATGCCGGACGTGTGATTCTCGATTTTCTGGGTCAAAACCAGTTGCAGAAAGTGCACGCCGCCGATGGGGTGCGCCTGGCGCAGCACGGCGCGAGCGCCAATACATCCGGGACAAATTCCTCGCCGCAGAATTTCGACATAACCGCGCCGATCATAGACTTCTTCGTGGTTGACGGGCGCCGGCTTGACCGGGCGCAAACTTCCGGCGCGGCGCGGATCACAATCACGCCGGCCGCAAACCAGGATTCCGCGAGCCAGCCGGAACAACGCACGGTCATCACCGCCGGCCGGGTCGACGCAAAATTTGCCGCAACCCCAGAAGGCCAAAGCCGACTGACTTCCTTCCACGGCGCGCCGGATGCAAAAATTGTGAGCCTCGCGCCCGGACTGCCCGAACGTGTGAGCACCAGTCAAACGCTCGATGCCACATTTCTGCCGGAAGGCGGCATTGCATCCATCGTGCAGCAGGGAAGCGTTGCCTACACGGATAACCAGCCGATCGAAAAGCGTACCCAAGCCTGGGCGGACAAAGCACTCTATACGCCCGTCGACCAGATTCTGGTGCTGTCGGGGAAGCCGAGAGTCGCCGACGGCGGCATGATCACAACCGCGAACACAATTCGCATCAATCGCGTCAGCGATGATGCTTTCGCCGACGGCAACGTCAAGAGCACCTACAGCGATCTGAAGGAGCAGCCCAATGGGGCGCTGCTTGCGTCTTCTTCGCCGATTCACGTGACCGCCGCTAAGATGACCGCGCACAATTCTCCCGCCGTCGCGTTCTATGAAGGCAACGCTCGACTCTGGCAGGACGCCAACATCATCGAGGCTCCCTCGATCCAGTTTGACCGCGAGCGCCGCTCCCTCGTCGCTGAGGGGAATACAGGGGAGCCAGTCTCCACTGTGCTGGTTGAGGAGAAATTAGGCCAGCCAAGCGACAAGGGTATGGCCAAGAACGAGTCGGCGAAACCTCAACGTAAAGGCGAAAGTAAATCGAACAAAAAATCTGAGGAAAAACTCGATCAGGATAGTCCCATCACCATCACCTCAGCCAAGCTTACCTATGCCGACGACGACCGTCAGGCTCACTACACCGGAGGTGTCACAGCCAAAGGGACCGGCTTTGAGGCAACCGCTGATGAGATGGACGCTTATCTTTTGCCGCGGAGCCAAGCATCTACGAATCAATCGTTTAGCGGGCCCGGTCGGTTGGATCGCATGATCGCCCAAGGCCATGTTGTCATCCAGCAACCCGGGAGACGAGCCGAGGGGCAGACCCTTGTTTACACAGCCTCCGTGGACAAATTCGTCCTCACTGGCGGACCTCCTAGCATTTTTGATGCCGAACGTGGCAAGATTACCGGGGTTTCGTTGACTTTCTTTAGGGCCGATGATAGGGTGCTCGTAGAAGGCAAGGCAAGTACTCCTGTGGTAACACAGACGCGAGTGGCCAGATAAAAAAGACGAATGGCAAGATAAATGCGTACCTTGGCCACAGATGAAATTGGCAAATCGTACCGTGGCCGCCGCGTTGTGAATGGTGTCAGCCTGCGGGTAGAGCAGGCGGAAGTAGTTGGATTATTGGGTCCTAACGGCGCAGGCAAGACAACCACGTTCTACGCCATCGTTGGCCTGATCCCCCCTGATACGGGCCGCGTGCTGTACGACGACCAGGACATCACTGACGTTCCCATGTACTTGAGGGCCCGCCAGTATGGCATCAGCTATCTCCCACAAGAAGCTTCGGTATTTCGCAAACTCACGGTTGAGGAGAACATCCTCGCGGTGCTAGAGGCTCAGCCGATGTCATGGCACGAGCGCCGCGAGAAGATGGAGAAATTTATCGATGAACTCGGCTTGGAGCACATTCGGCAGAATCGGGGATACGCGCTTTCCGGCGGCGAGCGCCGCCGCGTGGAGATCGCCCGCTGCCTGTGCATCAACCCAACTTTTATCCTGCTCGACGAACCATTTTCCGGGATCGACCCCATCGCCGTTCTTGATCTGCAGAAAATTATCAGTAGCCTGCGGGCCAGCGGCATTGGCGTGCTGATCACCGATCACAACGTGCGCGAAACGCTTTCCGTAACCGATCGCGCCTACATCATCGACGACGGCAGAATCTTCCGTCAGGGCAAGCCCGAGCAGTTGGCCAGCGATCCGGAAGTGAGGCGCGTGTATCTGGGGGAAAGTTTTTCGCTTGTATAGGTTTGGGAAGGGCACGGCTTCAGCCGTGCCGCCAAAGGTCCGCGACGTGGCCGCCTTTAGGCGCTGAGGGAAACACTTCATCCGAGGAATACAAAGGTGAGCCGCAATGACGATTGACGAACGGCTGGAAGCTCTGACTCACAATCTGGAACTGTTATCGCTTGAGAGCGAGAAACATGATCGCCAGCTTGACCGGGCGGCAAAGCTAATAACCGAGGTTGCTGAAGGCACAGCCCGGCTGCTGCGAGTTGTGGAGATGCACGAACACCGTCTTGACAGCCACGATAATCGGCTCGACAAGCTCGAGTAAGCATTGAAACTTTAAACATGGTCCTTCTTCAACACAAACTGAGCGTCAAGCTATCCCAGCGCCAGATCCTCACCCCGGGTCTGGTGCAGATGGTCTCCGTCCTCGCGCTCAACAAGCTCGAGCTCAAGGACATGATCAACGCGGAGATGGTCGAGAACCCGGTTCTCGAAGAGCTCGAAGAATCTGTCCCATTGATCGACGAAGTCGGCCGCAAGGAAGAAGACCGCGACCGCCTCACCGCCAAGACTTCCACCGAAGAAGCTCCGATTACCGCTGAAAAGAAAGATCCGTTCGAGGAAATCGACTTCGGTTCGTTTTTCCAGGACTATCTCGATCCCGGTTACCGTACTCGCGGCGAGATGGAAGAGATCGAAAGGCCATCGTTCGAGAATTTTCTATCCAAGCCGACCACACTGACCGATCACCTGGCCTGGCAACTGGGTGCGTTAAGCCTGCGGCCCGAGGTGCGGGAAGCCGCAGAGCAGATCATTGGCAATCTCAACGAAGACGGTTATCTGATCGCCAGCGACGAAGAGATGTTGGGCGTTGCTCCGCCCGCGAGCCCAGAAGCCGATGCCGCCGCTGCGAGAAATATCGTCATTGAAGCTCAAGCGCTGGGCCTGGATCAACCCGCTTCTGGCGACGCAATCTCGGAAGATGAATATCTCATCGCCGATCCATCCCTGAAGGGCTTGGACGTACCGCTGGTCCCGGAAGCCAGTTCGGCGGAATTTTCCGCCGCCGATGCCATCCGCAAAAGTTTTTCTGGCGAAGTGTTTAATGCGTCGCCCGCAGGCGATCCGTCAGAAGTTTCTTTTGGATCACAAAATATTGGCCCACAAAATGGAAGCATCGGCGCAGCTGTAGCTTCCGCCCCGGAGCTTGCAAGCGCCGTGCAACCCGCAGCAGCGTCTTCGCGCACGATTTACACCGCGAAATTTGCCGCTGCGGATTTAGCGGAAGCCCTCGAAGTGATTCGCCAGCTCGATCCTCCTGGCGTAGGTTGCCGCGATCTGCGGGAGTGCCTGATCCGCCAGTTGCGGCATCATCAGCAACAACTCGCACTCCATAAGAATGGAGACAAGCCGGTCAACGGCACCGCGCAAGTCCTGCAGGATGCCATCGCAATTGTCGACCAGCACTTGCGCGCGGTGCAGAACAAGGCACACAAAGAAATTGCTAAGGCTATTGGCCGTCCCCCCGACGCCGTGCAGCAAGCGCTCGACTACATTCGCACGCTTGATCCTCGTCCCGGCCTGCAGTACAACAAAGTCCAGGCGCGTCTGATCGAGCCGGACGTCGCTTTCATCAAACACGGCGACGAATGGCTGGTGCTGATGAACGACGATGACCTGCCTCAGCTTCGCCTCAATCCTGCTTACAAGAAACTGATCACTCGCGATACCAACGATAAAAATACTCGCGACTACGTCAAAGAGCGCTACAAGAGCGCCATCCAGCTCATCAAGAATATCGAGCAGCGCAAGCAGACCATCACCAAGGTCTGTTATTGCATCGTGGCCCGCCAGCAGGATTTTCTGGAAAAAGGTATCGACCAGCTTAAGCCCATGATGATCAAGGAAGTGGCCGAAGAAATCGGCGTGCATCCTTCTACCGTGAGCCGCGCCGTGGCCAGCAAATACGCCCACACGCCGCAGGGCGTATTCGAGTTACGATACTTCTTTAGCGAGAGCGTGCAGGGCCCCGAGGGCGGCAACACCTCGTTGCTGATTCTCAAACGCCGTGTCAAGAAATTAATTGACGAAGAAGATCCTAGCCGTCCGCTGACCGATGAGCAACTCACTCGCATTCTGCAGTCGCAAGGCATTCAGGTCACACGCCGCACCGTGGCCAAGTACCGCGAAGACATGCGCATTCCCAGCACGCACCAACGCCGGGTAAGGGAATAAGATTTGAAGTTAGAAGCTAAGAAGTCAGAAGCCAGAATTCAAGAGTAGATGAAGAAAGCCAGCGCCAGGGTCGCCATCCTTTCAAGTCCGAACTACCCTGTGTTCCTCAGTGCCCTCTGTGTTGAAAGACTTCACGATGAGAGCACTTCGACTTTTAATTCGAACTCGTATCGCAGTGCCCAATTCATCTCGAGCAAGAATCCAAGGAGGGGCGCTCATGAACGTGGAATACACCGGCAGACATTACGAAATAACTTCCGCCATCCGCAAAGAAGTAGAAGCCGGCCTCGGAAAGATCCGCAAAATTCTTGGTGATCGCTTCGAAGCCAAAGCCATCCTTTGCGTGGAAAAACACCGCCACAAAGCCGAAATCACCATCAACCCGCGCAATGGCCCGCTGGTCGGCCTGGCTCAAGCCAAGGACATGATGATCGCGGTGAGCGGAGCGCTCGATCACCTCGAAAAACAGGCGGTGAAGTATAAAACAAAATGGGAATCAAAAAAGCGTTCCGCGCGCAAGAGCGAAGAAGTGAAAAAGTGGAACGGCCACTCTCCCGAGCCAGAAGCTCACACCAAAGTCGGCCTAACGGAAAAGACCGCTGTCCCCGTCGCAGTGCATCGCTATCCTCCCGTGGCCAGGACCACCGAGGTTCATCTCGTCCGCTCCGATGAAGCGGTCGCCATGCGCCCCATGACTCTCGAAGAAGCCATTAAGGAAGCTCACTTCCGCGATCGCGATGTCTTTGTCTTTCGCGACCCCAAAGGCAAGGTAATGATCCTGCACCGTACGCGCGACGGCAAGATGGAGCTGATCGAAGCTCCGTGAGGCCGACTAGTTTCTTAGCGCGCCGCATCTTCGCGCAGTTTCTGCCGTTTTTCGATTTGCTCATCGGTCAGACGCGCATCATAGATGGAACGCGAGTCAATCGAGCGCGCGATCAGTGTGGCCGTGCCCACGATAATTAACAGCGGCAGAATGAAAGACCGGTCTCGTCCCGTCAACTCCATCATGAGCACCACGGCAGAGACGGGACCTTGCGTGGTCGCAGCTAACACTGCACCCGCGCCAAGCAGAGCAAAGAGTCCGGGAGAAGCGCCGGGCCACATCCAGCACCATGCGTGACCTAAAACTGCGCCAAGAAGTGCGCCCGCCGTGAGCGAGGGCGTGAACAGACCGCCGGGCGTGCCGCCACGGATGCAAATTGCAGTGGCAGCCGGCTTCAGCACCAGCAGCGCGACGAGCAGCAGCGGTGCTACTTGATTCGTGAAGAGCAACTGCGAAATGTCTTTGCCGTTGCCAAGTATTTGTGGGAACCAAATCGAGACTGCTCCGACCAGCCCGAGCGCGATGACGGGCGCAATCAGTCTTTGCCAGCCCTTGGGCTTATGTTGATCGGCCCATCGTATGAGTCGGACATAGCCCACCGACGCTACGCCTACGATAGGGCCTACGAGCAGCGCCCAAACCAGCACAGAGGCAGAGTATGAATATGCGGGAATAATGTAAGTTGGTGCGTTGGGCAGAGCGATCCACGAGACGCCGGTGGCCAACATCGATGCAAGAAGCGCCGGCAGTACGTAGCGCAGCGCCAGCTTGCCCCGCATCACCTCGAGCGCAAATAACGCTCCTCCCAATGGGACGCCGTAAGCCGCGCCCATTCCCGCGCCCGCGCCACAGGAAACCAGCAACCGGCGCTGCTCGTCGGAGAGCGATCCCTTGTCGGCAAAGAAATTGGCAAACACCGCCCCGGCTTGCTTCGGAGCGCCTTCGCGCCCCAGCGAGGCGCCCATGCCCACCGCGAATATGGAAAGCACGGCGCTTCCCAAAGTGCGTACGGCCGGCATCCGCCCGGCATAGATCCAAATCGCAGCCGTGGTATCGATGCCATTTCCGCTCGACACTTCTTTCAGCAAGAGTTGTCCGAGTCCGGTCAGAATTCCGCCACCAAGAAGCACCACCAGATGCCTCACCGCGCTAGCGTGCCGCGCCGCCTCGAGTATGTTGGTCGGCGAACCGTTCCAGGCGACGTGCTGAATTACTTCCAAAAGCCGCGTCAGGCCTGCCGCTCCTAAACCTGTGCCTATCCCGGTGAGCAAAACCGCCAGCCAAAAGCGCGCAGCACCTGGCTGCCAAAGCGTGGCGGGGATGCTCTGAGCGTTCGGAGCCATGGCGGTTTCGGACATCTTGGAATATTACCCGGTACCTCGCTTCAAGACGATTTACGGTTGGTAATCTTTATTAGTTTTCGGGAAAAACCTCGCCGTTATTCTTCCGAGAAACGGAATTTCCAGCACAGATTCAAGCTAGAAATCGAGTGCCGCGTGCTAAAATTCGCGCCGAGGAAAATTCGCCGATGTCGATTCGTTCGCGCTTCACGATTATTTTCATCCTACTCACGTTTCTGGGAGCATCGCGTCTCTCGCCAGCGCAAACCGCGGCCTCGCAAGCGCAGCTCTCCGTGCACTGGGAAGAGCTTACGGCCGCTGATTTCCGCGAAGGCATTCATCGCTCCCAAGGAACGTGCCTGCTTCCCTTTGGAATTCTGGAGAAGCATGGACCGCATCTTCCGCTCGGCACCGATTTGCTGGATGTACGATACGCGGCGCTGCACGCCGCCGAGAAGGAATACGCCGTAGTATTTCCGGAATATTATTTCGGACAGATTGCCGAGGCTCGCCACGAGCCCGGAACCGTCGCTTACAGCCGCGAGATGCAACTGGCGCTGTTGCAGGAAACCACCGACGAAATGGCCCGCAACGGCTGCAAGAAAGTAATCATCGTCAACGGCCACGGCGGCAACGAATACCTACTGCCGTACTTCGCCCAAACCCAGCTCGATAAGCCACACGATTACGTGGTTTACGTTTTCGATAAACGCAGCCCCGACAGCGGCGGTCCGCAGAAGAAAACGTCTATCGATATGCATGCCGGAGAAAGTGAAACCTCAAAGATGATGATTGCGCGGCCCGATACGGTCCATGTCGACCGCGCTACTAACGAATCCGGCGCAGACCAGCACCGGCAGAATCTTCCCGATGATGTTTACACGGGCATCTGGTGGTATGCGCGCTTTCCGAATCACTACTCCGGCGATGGTTCTGCGGCAACCGTGGAGCTGGGAAAATTTCAAATGGATTGGTGGATCGATGCCGTCGTCAAAACAATCCGCGCCGTGAAAGCCGATGACGTGAGCCTGAAGCTGCAGAACGAGTTCTACGAAAAGAGCAAACACCCGCTGGATACGCAACCGTAACAATCAGATTATGAATTCCCAATCAGCACTCCGGTGATGAACACCAGCACTCCTCCCAATCCGACCTGAAGCGCCGCCGAAATCCACGGACTATCCATATAACGCCGCCGGATCCAGGTAATCACCCCTAGTTCGACGACCACCACCGCACCCGCGGCCCACAGTGCCACGCGAAAATCCTTCAGCAGAAACGGCAAAGTATGTCCGATGCCGCCGAGAGCTGTCATGGCTCCGCAGATCAATCCCCGCACCCAGGGATGGCCCCGACCGGTGAGGCTTCCATCGTCGGACAACGCTTCTGCAAATCCCATGCTGATGCCCGCGCCTGCTGAAGCCGCAAGCCCGACCAGAAATGCATCTCGGGAGCTGTGCGTAGCGAACGCTGAAGCGAAGACCGGCGCCAACGTCGAAACGGAACCATCCATTAGCCCCGCCAGCCCGGGCTGCACGATCTGCAATACGAACAACCGCCGCTGCGCTCGCTCTTCGTCGGCCTTCACATTGGCGGGAAGTTTTTCTTTGTCGAGTTCCTGCGCGCGCTCCTCATGCTCACGTTCTTCATTGATCAGATCGTCGAGCAGTTGGCGAATACTGGCATCCTGTGTGCGCGCGGCAGCCTTCTCATAAAAACGCCGCGTCTCCACTTCCATGGTGCTGGCTTCCTTGCGCACAGCCTCAATTCGCAGTGGGCGAATCAGCCAGAGTGCAGGGCGCTCCACAAAGCCGCGCACGTCCTGACGACGGATCAGTGGTATATGTTCACCGAATTTTTTACGATACATTTCAATTAATTTTCTGCGGTGCTCCGATTCTTCCTCCCGCATGCCCTCGAACATTGCCGCCGATGCAGGATAATCCTGTCGCAAACCTTCGGCGAAATCGGCGTAGACGCGTTCATCCTCTTCTTCCAGGGCAATAGCCAACGCCAGCACTTCGCGTTCTGTAAGTTCGTGAAACTTCTTCATGGCGACTTAGCTTACCTGTGAGACTAGGGCTTATACAAATCCAACAACGACAACTCAAGAATTGTCACACCCAATCGTGAGCGCTATCACTTCCTCCCCTGAATGCCGCTTTTCGATGCTACTATCCAGTGCATGACGTCCCGAAAATCGTCCGCGCCAGCGAAGCGCAAGAAAGCGCAGTTCAAAAAGAAGAAAAAGGCGCCCGCCATTGCGCGGGAGAGCAAGCATGCTCCGGAACTGGTAATCATTACAGGCATGAGCGGCTCGGGCAAAGCGTCCGTGCTGAAGGCGTTTGAAGATCTCGGCTATTACTGCGTGGATAACCTTCCCGTCGAACTAATTCCGCGCTTCGCCGAAATGGCCTTGCAGTCGACTGAAATTCGCCGCACTGCGCTGGTAGTCGATGTGCGCGAAGGATCGAAACTTGATCAACTCCCCGGAATTCTCAAAGCCGTACGGCGTACCATTCCGACGAAAGTTGCTTTTCTCGAAGCTTCCGATGCTGCGCTCCTGCGACGCTTCAGCGAGACGCGCCGGCCTCATCCCCTGGGCATCGACGCGCCGGTCAATACTTCAATCAAGGTCGAACGGCGTCACCTGGCAACGATCCGCGCATTGGCCGATATTGTCATCGATACGTCGAAGTTCAATGTCCACGAACTGCGCGCTCACATTACTGAACGCTTTCGCGAGCAAGCTTCAGAAAAAAGTATTCTGGTTTCCTGCGTCAGCTTCGGATTCCGTCATGGCGTGCCGGAGGAGGCCGATCTGGTCTTCGATGTGCGCTTTCTGCCGAATCCACACTTTGTGCCCGAATTCCGAGCATTGACCGGCAAAGATCCTCGCGTCGCCAAATACATTCAATCGTTTCCGCAGACCAAGGAATTTATCCGGCGCATCTCAGACTTACTGGTCTATCTTCTGCCGCACTACATTCACGAAGGCAAGAGCTATCTCACCATCAGCTTCGGTTGTACCGGCGGCCAGCATCGTTCAGTGATGATCGCTGAGGAAGTAGGCAAGCGCCTGCATAAGGCAGGATATCGAGTGAAGATTGCGCACCGGGATATGCCTAAATAGACTGGGAGGGAGCGGAACTTCTTCTCGACCACTTGGGGTATTCAGGCCCACGCAGTAAAATAAGCGCTTGCAAATAATTCTTATGCTACCCGCAACCCGGCAGCGCGGACTCCCTGGAGCCCCATGCGGCAACTGATGCGACTGGTTCGCTACGCGCTCCCGTATTGGTGGCAGATTCTATGCTCCGTTGTTCTCATGGCGTTGGTGGGGGCGCTCGATGCATTCAAGTTTTTGCTGATTCGGCCGGTGTTTGACAGGGTATTGAATCCTTCTACGGGATCGAAGGACATACAACTATTTGTGATTCCGATTACGCACCATCCGGTTTTTCTGCAGCAGTTGGTCCCTTCCCGCTTTACGAATGCATGGACAATGGTGGCAGTAGCTTTAGTGGGCTCCACTGTGCTCAAGGGAATCTTCGATTACACGGGTACGTACCTGGTGAACCACGCGGGGTTTGGCATGATCACCGATCTCCGCGATGATCTTTACAACGCGATCATGCGGCGCTCCGCGGCTTTTTTTTCCAAACACACGACCGGAACCTTACTTTCTGCCATCATCAATGACATTGAGCGCGTTCAGTACGCCATGTCTACGGTGCTGGCGGAATTCTTACAGCAGTTGTTTACTTTTATTTCGGTGGCCGCCGTGGTGATTGTCCTGGGCGGGAAACTAGCCTGGGTACTTCTACTGTTTGTGCCGATCATTGTCTACTCGTCCCGAAAAATTGGGTCTCGCGTGCGCAGCACTACGCGTCAGGGTCAGGACAAGCTTGCCGAAATACAAAATATTCTGCACGAAACGATTACCGGCAATCGGATCGTAAAGGCGTTCAACAGTGAGAAGTGGGAGATATCTCGCTTCCGCCGTGCGGCGCGCCGTCTATTCCGCGCCAACCTGCGCTCGGTTGCGGCAACTGCGATCAGTTCGCCGCTTATGGATATTTTCGGCGTCATCGGAATCGTGCTTCTCCTGAACCTGGGCCGCAACCAGGTCAAGCACGGTGAAATGACGCCAGGAATTTTCGTGGCCTTCATTACGGCGGTATTCAGCCTGTACAATCCCGTCCGCAAGTTTGCCCAGTTCAATAATAATTTTCAGCAGGCGCTAGGCGCGTCCAGCGAAATTTTTAAGTTCATCGACGTTGAGGATGATGTCCGTGAGAAGCCGCATGCCAGACGCTTGCCGGCTTTTTCCAGAGCAGTCCAGTTCGATCATGTGAGCTTTACTTATGGAGGCGACTGCGCGGAAGCTCGCGTGTTGCACGATATTAATCTTGAGGTGCGCAGGGGCGAAGTCGTCGCCATTGTCGGATCCAGCGGTTCGGGAAAGAGTACGCTCGTCCACTTGATTCCACGCTTCTTCGACGCCACTCAGGGACGCCTTCTGATCGACGGAAATGACGTGCGCGATGTTACTCTTGCGTCGTTGCGAGAGCAGGTCGGAATTGTCACCCAGGAAACGGTTTTATTTAACGACACGGTTCGCAACAACATCGCCTACGGGCAGCCTCATATGCCGCTCAAAGAAGTGGAGGCCGCGGCCCGGGCGGCTTTGGCGCATGACTTCATTCAGGCGCTGCCTAAGGGATACGATGAGGTGATCGGAGAGCGCGGCGTACGGCTTTCTGGAGGAGAGCGCCAACGCATCGCCGTCGCCCGCGCGATTCTGAAGAACGCTCCAATTCTGATTCTGGACGAAGCCACATCGGCCCTCGACAGTGAGTCGGAGGCTCTGGTGCAATCTGCATTGCATAATCTTATGAGCGGACGCACCGTATTTGTGATTGCCCACCGGCTTTCCACCGTGCGCCGCGCCGACCGCATCGTGGTAATTGAAAATGGCGCCATTGCCGATATTGGCTCTCATGAAGATTTAATGACAAAATTGGGGACGTACCGCCGTTTGTATGATTTACAGTTCGCTGATTTCGAGCACAAACTAGAGCCGGCTCAACCGAGCTGACGTCGGCTGTAAGTGTGAAAAATATTTATGCCTCTTCGCTCAATGACGGGTTTCGCGCAAGTCAAAGGCGAACTCGCAGGTCAGTCTGGTGGAAGCGCCGGCTCGAAAGCGAGCGAGCTTTCCTCCAGTCAGGGCAACGGCCGGCTTGCGTTCTCGCTTTCTTTAAAATCGGTGAACCACCGTTTTCTCGATCTGCATTTTCGGCTGCCTTCGGGGTCCGACTCCATCGAGATGCAGCTTCGACGTCTGCTCAAGGATAAGATCGCGCGCGGGCATGTGGAAGTCACACTTAGTCTGGAACGCGGCGGGGGCGAAGCCTTGGCCCTGAATCGCCCGCTGGTAAGCGCCTACATCGCGGCTTTTCGCGCCGCAGCCCGTGAATTTTCTGTTCCCGCCGAGCCTGATCTTAACGTGATTCTGCGCGTCCCTGGTGCGCTCGATTCCGCGGGCAATAGCGTAGATGGCGCGCTGGAGCCGGCTGTCATGGCAAATCTGGGTGAAGCGCTCGAGCGGCTGAACCAGATGCGTGAGCAGGAAGGGCGCAGCATTGAGCGCGAACTCCGCGAACGGATGGATCACCTGCGTGCTGCCGTGAAGGTTGTACAGGATCACCGGCGCGCAATGTTGCAAACTTACACGGAAAGGCTGCAGTCACGCCTGCAGGAATTGTTGGGAGCCAGTCCCGACCGGGAGCGTGTGCTCCAGGAGGCGGCGCTTTTGGTTGACCGCAGCGACATTCAGGAAGAAATCGTTCGCCTGGAAAACCACGTCCAGCATTTTCTGGATTTGCTCGACCAGCAAGGAGAAGTAGGAAAGAAACTCGACTTCCTGCTGCAGGAAATGAACCGCGAGGCCAACACTCTGCTCTCGAAGACCTCAGGCCTGGCCGGCGAAGCGCTGAAGATTACCGAAGCCGGTCTTAGCATGAAGGCAGAGATCGAAAAATCGCGTGAGCAGGTGCAGAACTTGGAATGAGTGCTCCGCCCCACAAGCCACTGGTTTACATTATCTCAGCCCCGTCGGGCTCGGGGAAATCGACGCTGGTCAACGAGCTATTAAAAAAGGTCAGCAATCTGGAATTTTCCATTTCCTATACGACCCGGGCTCCGCGCGGCAGCGAAGTCAATGGCCGACAATACTACTTCGTTTCGCGGCCTGAGTTCGAGAAGATGATCGCAGAAAATGCGTTCCTCGAGCATGCGGAAGTTTTTGGAAATTACTATGGAACGGCCCGCTGCTTTTTGTCGAACGCCGAACAAAATGGGCGCGACCTTTTACTTGATATCGATGTGCAAGGCGCCAAACAGATCCAGGACAAAGTGCCGGACGCAACCAGTATTTTCATTCTGCCCCCGAACCGCAAGGTTCTGGAAGAGCGTCTGCGCAAGCGTAGTGAAGATAGCGACGAAGTGATCAAGCGGCGCCTGGATAAAGCCACCAGCGAAATTGAAAATTACCACCGATATAATTACATTCTCATCAACGATCAGCTGGAAGACTCAATCAAGGTATTGCGTGCGGTCGTACGCGGCGAACGGCTGCTACGCGTGGGCCGTCCGCTAACTGAGGAGGAAGAAAAGATCGTGGCCATGGCAGATTGCTGCCGGCTGGCAAACGTTCGCGACCGCCTGAGGCGGATTCTGGATTCTTTCAAGCCGCCCGGAGATCCGAGACGGGATAGACCTCGGTAACCAAAATGGAGGGCTGGAACCCCCGCAACTTTGAGTTTCATGGGAAAATAGGAGCGGAGTTCTTAGCTTCCGCTGGCGAAGAACGAAGCACTCTAACTTTCGGCAATCCAAAAATTGGTCCCGGTTACACGGAGAAGAAATCCATGAAACTGATCGAAGGCTTCGACAGCAACTATCGATACATTCTGGTCGCCGCACGCCGCGCCCGGCAATTGCAGTCCGGTGCTCCGCCAGTGGTGCAAACAAATTCGCGTAAGCCGTGCCGCATTGCGCAGGATGAAATCCGAGCCGGCAAAGTGAAATGGGAGATTCCTGAAACACGCAGCGCCGCTGAACAGGCCGCAGAAGTTCTGGACCAGGCATTCGGACACGACGCTTAGCCGGGTGGCTGAACCAGATCGCTGAAGCGAGCTAGCATGAGAGCATGCCTTCAGGCCTTCCGAAGTGCAGAATCGGTTGATCTGTCAGGCGCGAACATTGCAAACCATGAAAGTTGCTCTGGGAGTTACGGGCGGAATTGCGGCTTACAAGGCGGCAGAGATTGTGCGCCTCCTGCAAGACCGCGGCATTCGCGTGCAAGTCGTCATGACGCGGGCGGCTCAGGAGTTTGTCCGACCTCTGACGTTTGCCGCGCTCTCCGGCGAGGAAGTGATTACGGGAATGTTCTCCTCTCCCTCTGGAGAGCAGTCTGCCAACATCGATTCCGCCATCGAGCACATCGCAGTTGCTCAATCGATTGATGCGCTGCTGGTTGCCCCTGCCACCGCCGATGTTCTGGCGCACTTCGCGCAGGGCATTGCCAGCGACTTTCTCACCACGCTCTATCTCGCCACCACGGCTCCCGTCGTGGTCGCACCCGCGATGAACGTGAATATGTGGCATCACGCCGCGACCCGGGCGAATCTGGAAATTCTCCGCCAGCGCGGTGTGAAGATCGTCGAACCGGGCTCAGGCTACCTGGCCTGCGGCATGACCGGCGATGGAAGGCTAGCCGAGAATGAGGCTATCCTCGCATCGGTGCTCGAAGCGCTGGGCGCGGCGCAGGACCTTAGCGGCGAAACAGTGCTCATTACTGCCGGCCCGACTCGTGAAAAGATCGATCCCGCCCGCTATCTCACCAACCGTTCCAGCGGACGCATGGGATACGCCGTGGCCGAAGCTGCTTTGCGCCGGGGTGCGCGCGTGCTTCTGGTCAGCGGCCCCACGTCGCTGACTCCGCCCGCAGCTGCTGAGGTCACGCGTGTCGACTCGGCCGAGCAAATGCGCGATGCTGTGCTCCGCCTATTGCCTCAATCCACGATCGTTATCAAAACCGCCGCAGTTTCCGACTATCGCGCGAAGTCGGCGTCCGCGCAAAAAATTAAACGCACAGGTCCGCTAACTCTGGAACTTGAACCGACCGCTGACATTCTTAAGGAAATTTCCTCGCGCAAGCAATCGCAGATTATTGTGGGCTTCGCGGCGGAAACCGAAAATGTTCTGGAGAACGCCCGTCAGAAGCTGGGAGCCAAACAACTCGATGCCATCGTAGTCAACGACGTTTCCCGCGAAGGCATCGGATTCGATTCCGATCGCAACCAGGTAACTATCATTACACGCGGCGAGGTTGTTGACGTCCCTGAAACCACAAAATGGGAAGTAGCGCAGCGCGTCCTCGACCAGGTCGTGCGCATCCGCCAGCAGCGGAAGTCTTTGGTGAAAGCCTAACGCGAGCTCTTCGCACCTGGCGTACAATTCCGTCAAACATCTTACGGGAGCGTGCAATGACGCAGAAAATTATCGAAGTGATTGGAACGTCGAAGGACAGCTTTGCGAAGGCTGCGGAGAATGCAGTAGCTGAGGCTGCGAAGACCGTGCGCGGCATCAAGTGGGCGCATGTAGACTCGCTCGACATGCAACTGGATGGAGCAAAGGTATTGCTCTATCGGGCGACAACCAAGATTTTCTTTGATGTGGAGCACTGATTCAAGATTCCTTACTACCCTGGAAACCGATGACCCCTACTCTCGATCCGGAATTGCGACGTGCGCTCACCGAGCGCGTTCGTTATTGTCAGGAGATGGGCATCTACGATTTTTACCGGCGCGGCGCAGAGGGTTCACTGCTTACGGAAGCTGAATCTCACGGGTCCGCAATCGTTCCTTTACCACAGTCAGAACTGCGAGAGAAAATGGCTGCAAGAAAATCCGCTGTCGCTTCAGCCGTCGTTGAAGAAAATGTCTTAGAGATTATTTCGCCGAGGCCAGAGCAGGGAGTGACGGATCCCGCCGCGGCACTCCGATTGATTCGCGAAGATCTCGGCGACTGCACGCGCTGCAAACTTCACAAGCAAGGCCGCAAGCAGATCGTCTTTGGTGTGGGCAATCCGCGCGCCGAGTTGATGTTTGTGGGCGAAGGCCCCGGCGCGGATGAAGACACGCAGGGCGAGCCGTTCGTCGGTCGTGCCGGACAACTGCTCAACAATATGATCAAGGCGATGGGCCTGCGACGCGAAGATGTCTACATCGCAAACATCGTCAAGTGCCGGCCGCCCGGCAACCGCCAACCGGAGCGCGATGAGTGCGAAACCTGTTCGCCATTTCTCATGCGGCAGATCGCAACCGTCAAGCCCAAGGCGATCGTTGCACTGGGAGCGACCGCGGCGAAAAATCTACTGGCTATCAACGCGCCAATGTCCGAGTTGCGCGGCCGTTGGTACGACTTTAAGCCTGCGGGAAGCGATTCTTCCTGGTCCGGAGCGCGCCTCGCCGTCACTTATCATCCCGCGTTTCTGCTACGCGACCCGCGCCAGAAGGGCGAGGCTTGGAAGGATCTGCAGATGGTAATGAAGTATCTCGGGATCGAACCTCCCAAAAAAGCTGCCGAATAAGTCCCAGCTTCGCGGCTGCGTAGTGTCACTGTTATTCTCAGGGATCAATGCCCGAGTTCTGCGACGTCGCTCTGCCCGTGCCGCTCGACATGGTTTTCACTTACCGTGTTCCCGCCGAGGCAACTCCCGTGGTCGGAGGCCGCGTGCTCGTGCCCTTCCGCCAGCAGCGATTGGCGGGCGTTTTGGTTGAGCTACACGATCGTAAGCCGTCGGTAACGATTAAACCTCTACTGAATGTACTCGATACTGCGCCAGCGCTCGATGAGCAACTTTTGCGCCTTGGCCGCTGGATCGCGGACTACTATCTTGCTCCGCTCGGTGAAGTCTTCCGTACCATGCTGCCGCTGAACGCTGAGTTCAAACGCGCCATTGCCTATTGCATCACTGCGGAAGGCCGCCTGGCGCTGCATCTGGCTGGAATGTCGGGATCATCTGCGCGTTCTCACCGCACGCCGGATGAGCAAGCCGCTGAGTTTCGTGTACTCGACTACCTTGCGGCGTATGAGGCCGCACCTGGAGAAAGTCCATCAGTGCGAGAGGAAAGATTGCGTTCCGCGACTCGCATTTCAAAATCGATCTTGAGTGGAATGGTGCGGAAGAAGTGGCTTGCACGGGAGGATGTTTCCAATGCCCGAGATGCCACGCGCACTATCAGGTTCGCGCTCCTTAAGTCGGCTGAAGGCAAACTGAACGACAACCAGAGAAAGCTTGTCGAGACCCTCTCTGCCTCCGGAGGCCAGGTTTCCGTTGAGATGTTGCAGGCGCTCGAAATTCCACGGACGACTCTCACTACGCTGGTCAAACGAGATCTGATTGAAATCGTCGACGAGCCCGCGACATTCGCCGTTTCACGTAGCAAGCCGCGGCCATCGCGCCTCGAATTCGATTTCAACCCAGCCCAGCAATTCGCACTGAACCGTTTGCGAGAAACCGTTGAGAAGCGAAAATTCTCTGGCGTCCTTCTTCACGGCGTTACTGGTTCCGGCAAGACCGCGGTCTACCTGGCAGGAATGCGTGCGGTACTTGAAGCTGGGCGATCTGCCATCCTTCTCGTCCCTGAAATTGGACTCACGCCGGCGATCGCTGCCGACCTGCATCAGACCTTTGGGGAGGAGGTGGCCATTCTCCATTCGGCACTTTCCGACAAGGAGCGCGCGCAGCAGTGGCATCGCATCAGAAGCGGCGAAGCGCGCATGGTGGTCGGCACGCGCTCGGCGGTCTTCGCTCCGGTTTCCGATCTGGCGCTGATCATCGTCGATGAAGAACATGATTCTTCTTACAAACAGGAAGAAACTCCGCGCTATCACGCGCGCGATGTGGCGGTTGTCCGCGCGAAGATGGCGAACGCCGTTGTTGTCCTCGGGTCGGCGACTCCATCGCTGGAATCGTATTTCAATGCAAAGAAAAACAAATACGCGCTCATCGAGCTGCCTGACCGCGTGGAGCAGCGTCCTCTCCCAGAGGTTGAGATCGTCGACATGCGTCAGGAATTCCAGGAGACCGGACAGGAGCAGGTCATTTCACGGAAGCTAGCAGCCGAAATCAAGGCTCGCCTCGAACGCAAAGAGCAAGTCATGGTACTGCTGAATCGCCGTGGATATTCTCCCGTAGTGCTGTGCCGCACCTGCGGTAAGAAGCTGGAATGCCAGAACTGCGCGATTGCGCTTACTCATCACAAGCGCGAGCACAAGATGATCTGCCACTACTGTGGCTACACCGCGCCCGTGCCCAAAGCCTGCGTGCACTGTGGCAGCGAGTACGTTTATTTTATCGGCACCGGATCGGAGAAGTTGGAAGAGTTGCTGCACGGTATGTTTCCACAAGCGCGGATTGCGCGCCTCGATCGCGACACCGTCCGCGGTCACGAAGATTTCGAGCGCACCCTGAATGCGCTCAACCAGGGCGAACTCGATGTACTCGTCGGCACGCAGATGATCGCCAAGGGTCACGACATTCACGGCGTCACTCTGGTCGGTGTAGTCGGCGCGGATAGCGCGTTGGGAATGCCCGACTTTCGCGCCGCCGAGCGCACATTTCAGTTACTCACACAAGTCGCCGGACGAGCGGGCCGGGGTCAGTCTCCCGGCAAAGTAATTCTGCAAACTTATTTTCAGGATCACTATGCGGTGCAATATGCGGCGCATCACGACTTCGCCGGGTTCTACGACAAGGAACTGCGCTTCCGCAGTTGGATGCATTATCCGCCGTATGCCGCCCTAGCCAATGTTCTCATTCGCAGCGCAAAGCTCGACGAAGCATTGCAATGGTCTGGCACGCTGGGAAAATGGTTTGAGCAGACTCGGCACGAAGGCGTGCGCGTCCTCGGGCCGGCAACCGCACCCATTATGCGACTGAAGCGCGACTACCGGTACCACTTCGTGCTGAAATCACAAAGCCGCGAAAAGTTGAACGCTACGTTGCGCGCGATGCTGGCTTATGCCGCGCTGCACAAAATTCCCCGCACGCAGGTGATTGTGGATGTGGACGCGATTTGGCTGATGTAGGGATTTCGCCAGATCGCACAGAGCTGAGACGGGGCTGGAGCGGAGGAGGCGTCCGCCCCTCCACGAGCCATGGAGAGACGGACGCCTTCGTCCGTCCGAATTCATTTCGCAAGTACGTTGCCTTACTCCTTCATGTCGCCGATGTTTCCTCGAATCACGACCACCGATTCCGCCGGCAGTTCATACATAGTGTCCTTTTCAGCATCAAGTTTCGTATGAGCAATCGGCCCATCAGGATCGGCCCAGCCTTTGCTGGTTGCGACGATTGTATGTTCCGCACCGGCTTCCGCGTGTGCCATGAAGCGCGTTTGTGCTGGATGCCATTGATACTGGGCGCTGCCGAAAGTTGAAACCTCCACTGGCCCGGAGAAGCTAACGTTCTTATCCGCCGCCGCATGAAATTCAATCCGCACGCGGTGTGCATTCTGCTGGTCGCGATTAACGAGCATCAGCGACCATGTGCCATCCGGCCGCTTCACCGCATACGCCGTTACTAATTCATGCTCGGCGCCATCCTGCACATCGCTCTTTGCGGAAAAAACCTGATGTTCGCCGCCGTCCGCCTGCACCCAGTCCAGATTGATTAACTGCGCCACAAAGAACTGCGCGAGGGGTTGTTGAATCTGATAATTGGCATCGACGGTGAACATCCCAAAGGTTCCCGGAGAGCTGTTGCATCCCGGTTCCATCTGCAGCGGCAAATAATGAAAGAAATAAACGGCATTGCCGCCGGAATTCAAAACCGATCCGATATAATCCGCCAGCCAGACTCCGGCAAAAATATCCTGGTAAGTTTCGCTCGCGGCGGAAGAAAGATTTCCCTCCGTGATGAACATGGGCATGTCGGCCGGAATTCCATCCTCATGCCATACCTGCATGATATGGCTTACCAACTCGGGCTCATCGTAAAGCATGCCCCACGGAATTCTGCAGGGATCAAATGGATAATGCTCGAATGAGAAAAAAGCCAGATCATTCATCCGCCCGTGTTGCTTGAGATAATCAATGAACCGCGCCGTCCAAGAAACTTTCCCATTCGCGTCTGGCCAGACCTCGATGTCTTTATTTACTCCCTGAAACGACGGCCCGCCCAGCTTCAGCTTCGGATCTATACGATGCAGCGCCGTCGCCCACTGCAAATAAAGTGCGGCGTAGTCTTCTGGCAGCATGTATTGCCCGTCAGCTTCTTCGCCCATCTCCACGTAGGAGATGGGGTATCCGCGCTTTTCTATATAAGCAATCTCCGCGGCTGCATTTTCAGGAGTGTCGTACAGCATCGCAATCGGTACCATGGCCGGCAGCCCGCGCGTAATGCCGCTGGTAAAGAACAGATCAAATCCCATCTGCGCTTGCTTCGTCGACCCCAGATCGGAGGGCTGATGCCAGGGATCAACCGACGAGCTGTAGGTCGTTGTCTGTTCCTGATCCGGCGTGTGCCGCATGACGTCGTGAAACGCGCCATCGCCCGTGCCGGTGCCGAGGTAGAGTTCGCGAATGGCGTAACCTACGCAATTACGCGGGTCGGCAGGCCCGTCAGCGGCGCAAGTGTTCGACGATTCGGTCATCCAGATTCGCAGGAATCGGACGGGCATGGGAACGGCGCTCAGGCGAATTGTCTCGGTCTTGCCTTTGCCGTCCGCAACTGTCCCTTGCGGAAATGTCTGCCAGACGCCGCGAGTGACGGTCTTGAGGGGATCCTCGCCCGTCCAGTACTGCACCACATAATGCCGGGCGTAGGGTTCTGCCCATGCGATACGAATGCTGTCTACCTGCTGAATTTGCGCGAGGTCGATTACCACCCACTGCGGATGCAGCGCATCACTCTCTCCGGTAAATCGTTCGGTGAGGT
>CAWEYI010000006.1:0-68740 GCA_963813205.1 uncultured Acidobacteriaceae bacterium
CTGAGCTAGTGGCCGACATCGCCTCGCGCAAACCGGGATCGAAAGTGGAACTCGGTTTCGTGCGTAACGGCAAACAGCAGGATGCAAGCGTGACCATTGCAGACCGGGCAAAGCTGTTCGCGGCACGGCTGAACGAAGATGAGGGTGGTAACGACGAGAGCACGCCTAAGCAGGACAAATTCGGTATCAGCGTGCAGAAACTCACACCGGAGATTGCCGAGAAGCTTGATATACCGGCAGGCAAAGGCGTGATCGTGCGGGATGTAAAGCCGGGGTCGTTTGCCGATGACATTAATCTGGGCCGTGGCGACGTCATTCTGGAGGTCAACAAACAGCCGGTCAACAGCGAAGAAGATTTCGCCAAAGTGGAAGCCGGCCTGAAGAGCGGCCAGGATGTGGTATTTCTGGTTCGCCCGCGTGGTTCTTCCCGGCAGGATGGAACCATCTTCGTGCCTGGAACACTTCCGTAACCTGGAATCAGCCAACGGGAACTGGCATTGCGTCATCCGATAGAGGATGATGTCAATGCCAGTTCCGCTTGGCCCTTATTTAGGCCGGGTCGCGTTGGCGGAAACCTGAGGTTTGCCGTTGGGGCCAAAACATCGCGCGAAAATCGTAAATGGACGTTTGGGCGCTCTTTGTGCTTTGGCGGCGGCGTGCGTTTGTTTCTTGCCCGCCACAGGACTTGCGCAGGATTCCCCGACTACTGCCTCTTCAACCAAACCCGCTGCCTCTCCGAAGGGCACGGGTTCTGAGAAGCAAGCGTCCTCGCCGGCGAAAGCGCATTCCCCCTCGCATCCCGCGGCGGTCAAGCATTCGAAATCGACTACAACCTCGGCCGCTCACAAAGGCAAAGTGAGGTACGCGAGTTCGCGCAAGAGCAAAAGAAAGCCGCGTGGCCAGCAGAAAATTGATTCCGAACGGGCCCAGGCGATTCAGGAAGCGCTGATCCGCGAACATTACATCACCGGCGAGCCTACGGGAACCTGGAACCAGGCCAGCGAAGACGCCATGCGCCGCTATCAGGCAGATCACGGATGGCAATCGAAGGAAGTTCCAGACTCGCGCGCGCTCATCAGCCTCGGGCTCGGTCCGAGCAACGATCACCTGTTGAATCCTGAAAGTGCCATGACCACGGCTCCTAATATTTCCCATGCAGCCGCTCCGGTCAGTTCGAGCTCCCAGAGCCCAGTCTCGCACGGTGCAGATCCGGGACCGCGCCTGGGTCCGACCCCGGCTCCATCCTCAGAATCACTTCCCGCATCTCCTGACCACGATGCACAAAGCCCGCAGTAGTCCGTGTAGAGCGGGCGCCCCCGCCCGCTGCCTTGGCATTGTTGTTGCTGGTCTCCGTTCTAATCGCCGGAAGATTTCCGATACCCACTCGTAACCGGTTTCGGAAAATAAGGCAGGGGCCGCGACTGAATAATGGCCTGAGGATTCGCCTGCACCAGCGCGTCGGCAATTTCTTCCCCGCAGATCTCAGCCGCAACGTCACGAGCCGTGGAGAGAATCGGAATCCGCTTGTCGGTGTCGTGCGCATCGGTGGCCAGCACGTGAACCGCATTGTGCTCTAACAACCAGTGTGCCGCGCGCCGCACCCTTTCTCCCCAAAATCCGGTGAGCGCTGAGCCGGTCATCTGAATCACGCAACCTTGCTCTGCCCACTCCACCACGCGCTGCGGACTTTCGCGAAGAATGGGGTTGCGTTCAGGATGCGTAATCACCGCCGTGACCCCACGGTCGCCAAGTTGCATAAAGCAGTCGGTAGTCTGCTGCGGCACGCTGTAGTTGCTCAGTTCCACCAGCATGTAATGCGTGCCTTCGATGGCATAACGCTCGGGATTTGCGAGCACATCCTGCAAATTGTCGTAAGAAAGATGGAAGTCGCAGCCCAGGCTCACCGTGAGCGCGTTGCCCACGAGCTGCTGCAAATGCGCGACCACTCCCTGCAGGTACGCACGGTCGTAATGATAGCGGTCGTTGGCATGCGGAGTCGCCACCTGGTGCGTGATGCCGTCCGCCGCAGCCATCCGACACATCGCGACGGACATCTCCCACGACTTCGATCCATCGTCTACTTCCGGAAGAATGTGAGAGTGAATGTCGACCACGGTTGTAGAAAACCAAGCGGCCCAAATGGGCTTCGCCTTTGAATTGATTTAAGCAGATTCGCGGGGAAAGAGAAAGCGTTGCATCCATGGCTTGACATCCCGAGCCAGGGATCTTGGCTTTGGTCAAGCCACGGTGGAACTCGGAGGACGCCGTTCCCTCACCAAATAGTAGTCAGCGCCCGCGCATTTCGAATTGCGCGATCTGCCGTGACTAATGAGAGCCCTCCCACCATGCCCGTTGCTCCAGTGACTCGATCCACTAGATCTTTCGGATAATTCGTGGGCAGATCAAAAGCTTGAACGCAGATGCGGCCGGTAATCGGCAGAACCAGAAAGCGCGCCTCGACGTTGCTCATGAATAATTCCAGGCTGACCTTCAGTTGAATGCGGCCCGTTACTGGAGAGCATGGCCAACTCGAGAAGAGTGACTGCGGAGATAGCGAGACCATCTCCGTCCTGGCGCGCTCGCACGATGGCAGCTTCTGCCTTCTTCGAGATTCGAGTCACGTCATCGGTGAGCCAGATCACCACGTGCGTATCGAGCAGAATCAATATAGGTCGCCCCAGGCTTCGGGGCTAAATGCAGGGGCAATAATGTCGCCAACAATCTTGACCTTACCGGACATAAAGCCGAAAATTTCGTCCTTACCTTTGTCCTCGCCCGCAGGTACCAGTTTCGCCACCGGCTTGCCGCGCTTGGTGATCAGCACAGCTTCCCGCTTGGACTGAACTTCATCCATAACCGCCAAACAATGGACCTTGAACTTACCTGCCGCGATCGAAGATTATCCGGAAGCAGCGCCGCTCCCTTGCCGCACCTTCCGTCCCTTCTGTAGCATCAATAATGAGCATTCATAAGGAGCAATTATGGCAACCGACACTCTGGCATCCCCGGCCACGCTTGGCCAAATTCCCACCAAAGTTCTCAAGAATTTTATCGACGGCGAGTGGGTCGAATCCTCGACCGGCGAGACTTTCGAAAATCGCAATCCCGCGGATACTCGCGACGTAGTCGGCATCTTCCAGAAGTCGGCCAAGGCCGATGTCGACGCCGCCGTGGACGCGGCGAAGCGAGCCTTCGCCAAATGGCGACTCGTGCCCGCGCCGCGCCGCGCCGAGATGGTTTTTCGCGCGGCTGAGATTCTCATCGAGCGTAAAGAAGATTATGCCCGCGAGATGACCCGCGAAATGGGCAAAGTGCTGAACGAAACTCGCGGGGACGTGCAGGAGGCCATCGACGCCGCCTACTACAACGCTGGCGAAGGCCGCCGTATGTTCGGTCCTACTGTTCCGTCGGAGCTGCCCAATAAGTTTGCCATGGCCGTGCGCCAGCCCATCGGTGTATGCGGCATGATCACGCCGTGGAATTTTCCCATGGCGATTTCTTCCTGGAAGCTGCTGCCGGCTATCGTCTGCGGCAATACTTGCGTCATCAAGCCGGCGCAGGATACTCCGCTCTCCACATTTAATCTCGTCCGCGCTCTCACCGACGCTGGACTGCCGAAAGGCGTGATCAACATCGTCGCCGGATTCGGTCCCGAGGTCGGCACGCCGCTGGCCGAACATGCCGACGTGCGCGCTATTTCGCTGACCGGCTCTTCCGCCGTAGGCCGCATCATTGGCGGCATCGCAGCCAAGAGCTTCAAACACTGCTCGCTCGAACTCGGCGGGAAGAATCCTATGATCGTGCTCGATGACGCCAACCTCGACCTTGCCATCGAAGGCGGCCTCTGGGGAGGATTCGGCACCACCGGCCAGCGTTGCACCGCGACCAGCCGCATCATCGTGCAGAAAGGCGTTTATCGAGAGTTCCTCGAGCGCTACGTCGCTCGCGCCAAGAAACTCAAAGTTGGCAACGGTCTTGACGAGACTACGGAGATGGGTCCAGCCATCAACGAAAAGCAGCTGCAAACTGATCTCAGCTATGTCGACATCGGCCAGAACGAAGGCGCGAAGCTGATGTGCGGCGGTAATCGCCTTAACCAAGGCGATTATCAATATGGCTGGTTCATGGAGCCGACGGTCTTCTCCGATGTCGATCCTACGATGCGTATCGCACAGGAAGAAATCTTCGGTCCCGTCGTATCGGTCATTCCCTGCGACGATCTCGAAGACGCCATCGAAATCGCTAATGGTATCGAATACGGGCTCTCTTCTGCGCTCTACACTAAAGATGTGAACAAAGCTTTCGCAGCCATTCGCGACCTCGATACCGGCATCACCTATATCAACGCGCCGACCATCGGCGCGGAAGTCCATCTGCCCTTCGGTGGCACGAAAGCCACCGGCAACGGCCATCGCGAAGGCGGCATCGGCGCCATTGATTTCTATACTGAATGGAAGTCGGTCTACGTCGATTATTCGGATACTCTGCAGAAAGCTCAGATCGATCGCGGGGAATAAAAGCATTTAACACAGGGGACACGGGGAAACACAGGGTAAGGCAATCGGTTAGAATTACCCCGTGACCCTCCGTGACCCCTGTGTTTACGGTTTGGTCCTAGCTCAATGCCCAGCACACAAGCCCGTGAAGTCAACGCAGCCGCCCGTCTCGACAGCGTTCGCTACGCCATTCGCGATCTGGCTTGCGTGGCGGACGAAGTCATTCAGCAGGGACACAAAGTTCTTCCGCTGAACGTCGGCGATCCGCTCAATTTCGATTTCCAAACTCCACCTCACATCATTGAAGCCGCCTACAACGCAATGCGCGACGGCAAGAACGGATACGCCCCATCACCCGGGATTCCAGATGCGTTAGAGGCGATTCGCGGCGAAGCCGCGAGCAAGGGCATCACGACCGTTCGCGATGTCTTCGTTACATCTGGTGTAAGTGAAACGGTTGATCTTTGCATCTCTGCGCTGGTGAATCCGGGCGAGGATATTCTGACCCCGAAGCCTGACTACCCGCTGTATTCGGCGGTGTTGTGCAAGCTCGGGATTCCGCTCAATGCGTACGATCTGAATGAAGAAGACGCGTGGCAGCCGGAACTGGCGGACATTGAACGCAAGTTGACGCCGCGTACGCGCGCGATTGTTCTCATTAATCCCAACAATCCTACGGGCTCGCTGTGCTCGCGGCAGATGTTGGAGCAGATCGCCGAGATCGCACGCAGAAATAACCTGGTCGTCTTCTCAGATGAGATCTACGACAAATTAATTCTCGAAGGTACGCCGAACATTGCGTTTGCTTCGGTCGCGCCCGATGTGCCTTGCATTACTTTCGGCGGCATGTCGAAGAATTATCTGGTTCCCGGTTGGCGCATCGGATGGGGCATAGTTTCCGGCGATGCTGCGGCCCTGAGGCCTTATATCGAAGGCATTCACCGGTTGCTGCGGGCACGGTTATGTGCGAATCATCCCGAGCAATATGCCATCAAGCCCGCCCTCGAAGGTCCGCAGGACCATCTTGTCGAAGTGCAACGCAAGCTGCGCTCTCGACGCGATCTGACGCAGAAGTGGTGCGAAGCGACTCCTCGCGTGAGTTGCGTTGCACCTCGCGGCGCTTTCTACGCCTTCCCACGCATCGATATTCCCGAGAGCGACGAGGTCTTCGTCAAGGAACTCATTCGCGAGAAACATGTGATGCTGGTGCACGGTTCCGGCTTCGGTCAAAAGCCCGGGACGCAGCACTTTCGCATCGTATTCCTGCCGGATGAAAAAACGCTGACGAAGGCTTACGCTTCGATTAGCGAGTTTATTCAGCAGCGCTACTGAGCTTCTACCTCTGCTTTAGACTGCACTGCATTGCGTCCCCGGAACAACGTCAACGTTCCTGCTAATCTTCGTCCAGGAAGAAAATTCATGAAGGTTTTGATTTTTGGAGCGACGGGCATGGTGGGGCAGGGAGTATTGCGCGAGTGTCTGCTGGATCCGGATGTTGAGCTGGTCATGACGGTCGGGCGGACTGCGACGGGCATTCAGCATCCGAAGCTGCGGGAAGTGGTACATTCCGATTTATTTCATTACGAATCGATCGAGCGCGAGCTGGCCGGGTTTGATGCCTGCTTTTTTTGTCTGGGCCAGACTTCGTCCGGCATGACAGAGCAGGATTACGAGCGGGTAACGTATGGGATCACGACGGCCGCGGCGGGGATATTGTGCCGCGTGAATACAAATCAGAACAAATCTGGCCACGGCAAATCGGGCCTTACTTTTATTTATGTGTCCGGCGCCGGGACCGATAGCTCAGAGCGGGGAAAGAGCATGTGGGCGCGGGTGAAAGGGAAGACGGAGAACGCGCTGCTGCGGATGCCGTTTGCCGCGGCGTACATGTTTCGTCCGGGAGTGATTGAACCAGTGCATGGAGCGCGGTCGAAGACGCGGCTATATCGAGCGTTTTATATTCTGGGAAAACCGTTATTACCCCTGGTACGGTGGGCGTTTCCAGATTCGGTTTTGACGACTAAGGAGATTGGACAGGCTATGTTAGGCGTGGCTCGAGAAGGTTATCCGAAAAGCATTCTGGAGACCTGGGATATTCGAGCGGTCGTGCGAGGTTTAAACGCTAAATCCTAAACACTAGTCTTGGCCATGACTGCGCCGTCGCCACGTATGGGAGGAAGCGGTCTATATGCCGTAGTTCACGGCGCGGAGGGCGTCCTTGTAGGCGTCGCGGGATTGGGTAGCTTTCGCGTGTGCGTCTTCTTCGCGGAAATGGGCGTCGTCCCATTTTTCCATCGCGATCATGGAATGGTCGACAGTCGCTAAGGCTTCTTCAGCGCGAATCGCATCAACCCACTTATCAGTTGCCTGTTTGTAAGCGAGACGTAATCGATCCAAGTCTGCCGAGGTTAAGTCTGCCGCAGTCATGGCTTGCAGACTAATGGCGTTCTGTACGGCGGTCAATTGAGTTAGGCGAATTTAACGCAAAATTAACATAAGCTGCGAAAGCAACTACTGTCCTGCGGCTTTCGTGCCTCCAGTTCTGGTATCGAATTCTTCTGCCATCCAGTGCTGTAATGCGGTGATATTTTGCGGGCGCCCGAGAAAGTTCTTTACCAGATCGTTCGCTGACATCGATCCGCCGGGTTCGAGAACAACGCGGCGATAGCGCATCGGCGCGTCGCCGGCTAACAAGTTGTTGTGATCGAACTGCAGGAAGAAATCCTCGGCAATTACTTTGTCCCAGAGGTAGGTGTAATAGGCGGACGAATAGCCGCCGAGATGGCCGAATGAAGCCCATTGATGCGTGTCCGGCAGCGGAGTGAATAAAGTGTAGCGACTGGCGTCATCGAGAGTCACTTTGTCGAGATCGACATTCTCCGGCTTGGTTTTGTAGATGTCATAAGAGATGGCGCTGAAAGAATTTTGCCGCCCCACCCAGCCGCCGCGCCCAAAAGCGGAAGCACGATTCATACGTTCGACGAGCTCGGCGGGAATCGGTTCTCCGGTTTTGTAGTGGCGTGCAAACTTGGCCAGCACCTGCGGGCTGCTGATCCATTCCTCGAGCATTTGCGACGGAGCCTCGACGAAATCGGATTCCATGGTAATGCCACTGATCCCGGCCCATGCCTGCTGGCCTCCGAGAATGTGGTGCATGAGATGACCGAATTCGTGGAAGAAAGTTTGCACATCGCCATAATCCATCAGGCCGGGATCGGTAGCGGTGGGCGCAGGAAAGTTGCAAACCAGGATGGCTTCCGGCAATTGCTTGCCGCGAATGCCGTCGAGCACCGGAGCCATTTCGGCGTGGCTATATTTGCCGGGTCGCGGGTGCATATCGAGATAGAAGCGGCCGATGGGTTTTCCGCTGTCGATGACGATCCAGGTTTCTACGGCGGGATCCCATGAGGGCACGTTTTGTTCCTGCTGAAAGCTGACGTGGAAGAGATCAGCGGCGGTATCGAGAATGCCTTGTTTTACTTCCATGAACGGAAAGTATGGACGCACGGACTGAGAGTCGAAATTGTACTTGGTGCGGCGAACTAATTCGGAAAGGTAGCCTCGTTCGTAATCCCATATTTCTGTAGCGCCAGGATCTGTCTTTTGTTTTTCCGCTAACAACATTTGAAACTCGCGTTCAGACAAAGCGCGGGATGCGTCGTTCACCTGCTGAATGAAATCGGCAATGTTGTGGCCTTTGGCAACCATTTTGTCGGCAGCGTTGTAGTCGGCCCACGAGGGATAGCCGAGCAGGGTCGCAATTTCATAACGAGTCTTCATCAGGCTGGTGAGGACTTCCTGATTCTTCGGGTAGGCGCGAGTATTAAAGGCGAGGGCCATGCGGCGGCGCAGGGAATCGCTCTTGGCGAAACTGAAGACGGGAAGCGAGTCGGGATAATCGGTGGTGAGGTGTATCTTTCCACCTGCGCCGGGCTTGTGGCGATCGATGTAATCCTGCGGCAGGCCGTCGAGTTCGGAAGGGTCAGCCTCGATGGTTTTTTGTCCGTCGGAAATATTGCGGTCGAACATGGACTGCTCTTCTGTCGCTTGATCGCTTAACTTTTTCAGACGAGCTCGCGTAGCATCGTCCTTATCGACACCGGCGAGACGAAATTCGAGAAGCTGGCGGGTTACGTAGTAACGGGTCGCCGAGTCGACTTTGGAAAGATCAAGCGCAGCGAGGGCGTTGTAAACATCGTGATTGAGGGCGATGGCTGTCTGCGCAGCGGTGGCTTTCGTGAGCATGGCCGTGGCGTGGTCGCGGAACGTAGCGTCGGGATGAACTTGTTCCATGAGCCCGGCGAAGTATGCCGCAGTGTTGATCTGATGGAAGGCTTCATCGAGCGGGGCAAGAGTGTTCTCAATGGTGCGCGGGCCTTTGGCCGCGAGTAGATTGTCGATAGAACGCTGGCCAGCGGCCAGGCGGTCATTTTCGATTTTCTCGAAAGCACTAACGTCCGGCTTGCTGGCCCAGATGGTGGGCTGAGAGACGGTAATTTTCTGCGCGGAGAGAACCGCTGCGAGCACCAATGGAAGGCAAACGAAGATCGCTACTCGAGCTGCTAATAACATGAATAACCTCGTCGGGGAAGCTTTCGGAACGGGCGGAACGATTCAGTCCGATGATTTCGGAAACGATTTTCGAACTGCAGATGAATTGTTGATGACCAGGAGTTGCGATGTCAAGGGAGGCAAGGAATATCGCGGGCTTAACAAAACCGGCGCCGATTGTTGTGTCAGTCTGATACGTGCTTTCGAGCGCGAGTTGAAGTGCGTTTTGCGAAGAGCATTAATCAATTTGTGACTACCCCTAAAGCCAGAAATAACCGATGGTCCCGGCTGGAACAAGACACAGTTGGTGAAGGCTAACTATGAGTGAAGAAGAATAGCGGACGGCCATAGGTCTGTCACGGACGGACCGAACCTTTTTTTTAACTCGGAAAATTGGTCGACCCAACTTCGCAAAGTGGAAGATGCCGAAAGGTCCATCGTGTCTACGAAAGCTCATACCAAACGAAGGTAATGTTCCTGGTTGATTACCTATTCTTGGCGTTGACAGGCTTGTGGTAACGTTTGAACTACCGCATATTCAAAAGGCTTAAATAGGGTTTTTCGTCCACGTGTCTTCGTCGACTCGCAAACCGGGTATTCACATTGCATGGACAACGGTCACCTACCGCAGTGTGGCCATAATGGTCCTGGCCGGTGCGCTCCTGTTGCTGCTGGCGATGCGATTCACCTTCCCGCAATTTACTGAAAACAGCATCAAGACGGCAGACGATGTGGCCAATAAGATCCTGGAGCGGGTAGCGGGGATGGCTCCGGCCGCGGGCAGCGGCGTCTCAATGGCGCAGCAAGCCCACTTCACGGCACTCGACGGCACGGTGCGAGTGAAAAAGGGTAGCAGCAACAGTTGGCTGGCAGCGGATTACAACGTGCCGCTGGATAAGGGCGATGTGGTCCAGACCGGCTCAGAAGGAATGGCGAAGGTGGTGTTCAACGACGGCACCAGCTATACCGTGAAACAGGATTCGCTGATCGTGATTGAAGAAAACTCGGCCAACGATCAACAACAAACTAACGTGGCCGTGGCGGTGAGTACTGGAACGGTGGATCTTTCTACGGCCACTTATTCTCAAGGGTCGAAATCGCAGGTGATCGTGGATGGTGCAACCGCATCGCTCTCGCCCGAATCGACCGCGCAGGTGCACAACGATCCAAAACTCGATCAGCACGAGATCTTGATGAAAAAAGGCGGTGGCGAAGTTACCCGCAACGGAGAAACAGTGCAGCTGGCGAACTGGGAGAAGGTAAGTTTCCAGGCAGCTTCGCCGCACATGGAAAAAGCAAAGGGCACCGGGCCGCCTACCCCAATCTCTCCAGCCAACATGGCGCCGATCTTTACGTCGGGTGAAACTACCAAGGATGTGGAGTTCTCATGGACTCCTATGGCGAATGCCGCGGGTTACCGCCTTCGTATATCGAGAAATCCCTACTTTTCTTCTACACTGGTAGACAAAAGAGTAAACACTGCAGACGTTACGGTTACAAGTCTGGGCGAAGGTGCGTACTACTGGATGGTACAGTCGTACGAAGCGTCCGGAAAAGAGTCGGTTGAGAGCGAGAAAAATCGCTTCACGATTATTCCCAAGGGAAAACAGTCGGAAGCCATTGACTTGGAATTGGATCCGTTCATTCAGCACGGGCACGTGATTGAAGTTACCGGCAAGACCCAGGTGGGGGCCCGGGTGATGGTGAATGGGCGGGAAGTACCGATGGTTACTACGGATGGCACGTTCCACTATTTTACCCCGCCACTAGCGACGGGCGAAGCTGTAATTACGGTAACTGCGCAGACCTCGCAGGGCGGAGTGAATACGCAGCAGAAGAAAATAATTATTCAGTAAATACGCTAAGAAGTTCGCGTAAGAGATTGGGAAAACCGGGTTCGCCCGGAAATTCAACGGTTCGAATCGGCAAAAGCGAGAGAAGACTTCGTCATGTCAAGCAACGGCTTTCATTCATCACGTTCCCACAACCTCAGGTCGTTATTCAGCCTGTTCTCGAGCGATCTGGCGATCGACCTGGGGACGGCCAACACCTTGGTGTACGCGCGCGGCAAGGGCATCGTAGTCAACGAGCCTTCCATTGTCGCCATCAACAAGAACACCGGCGAAGTGGAAGCCGTGGGCAAGGAAGCGAAAGAGATGCTGGGCCGCACGCCGGGCAACATCGTCGCCATCAAGCCGATGAAAGATGGCGTCATCGCCGATTTCAAAGTCACCGAGAAGATGTTGAACTATTTCATCCAGAAGGCGCACAACCGCAAGATGCTGGTGCATCCGCGCATTGTGATTGGAGTGCCTTCGGAAATCACTCAGGTGGAAAAGCGTGCTGTCATGGACTCGGCCTATCGCGCCAAGGCCAGTGAAGTGCATCTGGTGGAACAAGCCATGGTGGCGGCCATCGGCGCTGGGCTGCCAATCACCGAGCCTAGCGGAAACATGGTCGTCGACATCGGCGGTGGTACGACCGACATCGCGGTGATCTCTTTGAGCGGCATCGTTTACTCGCGTTCCGTGCGGATGGCGGGAAATCAGATGGACGAAGCCATCATGAACTATCTGAAACGGAAATATAATTTACTGATTGGCGAGCGCACCGGCGAGCAGATCAAAATGGAAATTGGGTCGGCTCATCAGCTCGACAAGCCGATGACCATGGAGATCAAAGGGCGTAACCTGATCGAAGGCGTGCCGAAAACCATTACAGTAGACGACGGCGAGATTCGCGAAGCTCTGAGCGAATGTGTGTCGACGATCATGAATGCGATTCGCGTCGCACTGGAGCGGACGCCGCCGGAACTCTCGGCCGACATCAGCGATCGCGGCATTGTGCTTACGGGCGGTGGGGCTCTCTTGAAAAATCTCGATAAGCGCATCCGCGAAGAAACCGGGCTGCCGGTTTCGATCGCCGACGATCCACTGTGCAGCGTGGTGCTGGGCACGGGCAAGATGCTCAGCGACTTCAAGCTGCTGCGGAAGATTTCGATTGAATAAAAACAGTTTTCAGTTTCTCGTTTCTGGTTTCCAGTTTCCGAAGCGCTGGGTTCACTAGAAACTGGAAACTGGAAACTTGAAATTGCATCCATGGAATCCGTACTTGGCCGTTACCGCAATCTGACCATTCTGGTAGGCGTTTTGTTTCTGCAGGTCCTGGGACTCGCGGTACAAGTCAAACGCAGCGGCGATTCGCCCGAGCACACGCGCTTGATCCGCATCTGGGCGGTGGATACGATTACCCCCTTCGAGCGCGTCCTGGTCTGGGCGCAGAATAGCAGTACCAACCTGTGGCACAACTATTTTTTTCTGCGCGGAGTGCGCGCGGAAAACCGCCAGCTCAAACAACAGATCGAGCAGATGCGCCTGGAGCAGGTGCGGCTGAGCGAAGACGCCGACCAGGCGCACCGCTTGCAGCAGTTGCTGGGTTTTCGCGAGCAGTTCGTCGCTAAGACCGTACCCGCGCAAGTCATTGGATCCGGCGGCAGTGATCTTTCGCGGATCGTTTTTATCGATAAGGGCGGGAACGACGGAATCAAGCGGGATTTCGCGGTGATCACGGCGAACGGGATTGTGGGTAAGGTGCTAGAAGTATTTCCCAGCGTTTCCCAGGTGCTGCTGATCAACGACCAGACCAGCGGCGTCGGTGCGATGCTGGAGAAATCGCGATTGCAGGGTGTATTGAAGGGAACGCCGGATGGCGAGGTCGTTCTGCAGCGGGTGATGAGCGATGAAAAAGTCGCCCCGGGTGACGTTGTGCTAAGCAGCGGCGGCGACCGGATATTTCCCAAGGGACTGCCGGTGGGAACGGTGAGTAAGGTCAGCCCCGGCCACGATATGTTTTTAAATATCCAGGTGAAACCAGCGGCCGATTTAAGCCGCTTGGAAGAAGTGCTGGTGGTCACGCAAAAGCAGGAAGAAGACGCAGTCGTCGAAGGCGGAGCGCACCTGCGCGCCGCCGACATTTTGGCGCAGCGCCTGCCCTCGGTGCCGGAGAAGCCTGCGGTGCCCGCACCCGCACCTGGAACAGCGGCTACGACAAAGCCCGCTGCGGCAGGGCAAAGCATTAAGGGTGGGGCGAAGTCTGTGTCGGCGACTGAGAGTTCTGCGAATCCCAAGGTCGTGCAACACACCGCTGCGATCCCGGTAGCGAGTACCACCGTGGCTCCAAACGCGGTAAACGTTCCAAGGAAATCTGTGCCCAACACGGATCCCGACGGCGCCGTCCCGACCCCGATTTCTCCGACTGCGACTGGATCCGAGACTGCAAATTCGCCGACCACACCACCGGCGGCACGGCCTAAGCCTCAGGCTTTACAGCCTGCTGCGCCGGCGCCTGCCACGGCAGACGATCCCCACTAGCGTGCCCATCACTTACACTTCGGGCGAGCAGATTGAGGTCTACCGGTTCAGCATTCCGGTAACCGTCGGGGTTCCTTTGTTGGCATTGTTTCTGCAGGCGTTCGTACCTCGGCGGTTTCCGTTCTTTTCCATTTTCGACTTGCCCCTGCTGGTGACGATTTTTTTCGCCATGGCGCGGCGCAATCCGATTTCAGGCCTGTTGACCGGAGCTGCGATTGGCTTGGCGCAGGACATGCTCGGTGCCTATCCAATTGGAATCTATGGCATCGCCAAGACCGTCGTGGGATACTTCGCCTCATCACTCGGAGCGAAGCTGGACGTGGAAAATGCCGGCGCCCGCTTCCTGGTTACGCTGGGATTCTACTTGGTGCATGCCGCAGTCTATTTCACCGTGGCCCGGGGAATGGTGAACATGACTCTGAATTGGAGTTGGAGTCATGGAATCCTGGCTGGGCTGGCGAATGCCTTTCTGGGCGTGGGACTGTATTTTCTGCTGGATAAGTTCAAGCAGAGAACATAAGCGACCTTCCGGCTGCGGCACAAGCCAGCTTTACCGGTGACCTTCGTTATCCGGATGGACTCCGCTGACGTGAGCTACGCATTACAATGAAAGGCAATTCCCCGAGAGGAAAAAGGCATCCACTTCCGGATATGGTCACTACTGCGTCTGACTCCGGAAGATCGAAGCCCGAGGCCTGATGTTCGGTCGTGATGAAAAAGTATCGGCGATCCGCCTGACCGCGGCACAGTACCTGATCCTCGCAATTTTCCTGGTGCTGGCTTACGGATTGTGGCGGCTGCAGGTGATGCAAACCAACCTGTACGCGACGCTGGCGCAAAAAAACAACATCCGCAATGTGCCGATCCTCGCCCCCCGCGGCAAAATTCTGGACCGCGAAGGGCGCATCATCGTAGACAACTATCCGTCGTTTTCCGCGCTGCTGCTGCGCGATTCCTCGCGCGATCTGAATGCTGACGCCGATCTGATCGCCGAAGGCTTGCATTTGGATGCCAACGAAGTGCGAACCCGCATTCGCCACTTCGCCTCTATGCCCCAGTACCAGCCGATTTTTCTTAAGGAAGACATCACTCAAGACGAGCAGGCTTTCATCGAAGCGCATCGCAACGAACTGCCCGAACTCGATACGATCAGGGCCGATCGGCGTCTTTATCCGCGCAACGGATTCATGGCGCATTTGATCGGCTACGTGGGCGAAGTCACGGAGGACATGCTCAACCAGCCGCAGTTCGAACTCTATAATCCCGGCGATGTCGTGGGAGTCTCTGGCGTTGAGCGGCAATACAACGATGCCTTGATGGGAACGAATGGCGCGCGGCGGGAGTTGGTGAACAGTCATGGCCGCGAAGTGGGGCTGTTGGGGGAAACGGATGCGATCCCCGGAAAGCAGTTAAAGCTTACGGTGGATATTGATCTGCAGATCGCCGCTGAGGAAGCGCTGGAAGGGAAGAACGGCGCGATCGTCGCTATGGACCCGCATACCGGAGAAATCCTGGCGATGGCGAGCCGCCCGACTTTCGATCCCAACGATTTTGCTGTCCGCGTTTCGCGCGATGAATGGAACAAACTGGTCACCGATCCCGATAAGCCTCTGCTGAACAAGGCGATTCAGGCGCAGCTGGCACCCGGTTCGACCTTCAAAATCATCATGTCGGTCGCGGGCTGGCAGGAAGGCATCGCCCAAGATCTGCATGTGAATTGCACCGGCGGCGCGGAGTTTTACGGACGCCGTTTTGGCTGCTGGGTGAAAACCGGGCATGGCCCGGTCACTCTGGAGAAAGCCATTTACCAATCTTGCGACGTGTTCTTCTACACCCTGGCGGAAAAGTTAGGTATCGACCGGATTGCCAAGTACGCGACGGCGTTTGGCTTGGGCCAGAAGACCGGAATCGACTTACCCAACGAAGTGGCTGGTGTGATGCCCTCGGAGGAGTGGAAGATCCGCAACTTCAAACAGAAGTGGTTCGCCGGGGAAACGATTTCGGTCGGTATCGGACAAGGAGCGATCGCGATTACGCCCGTGCAATTACTCCGCGCCATCTCGGCGATCTCTGTGGGTGGGCGAATGGTCGTGCCACACGTGGTCGATCCGCAGGAGCTGCCCAGCGGATACGTCGAGACCAGCCACGTCACCGAAACGAAGAATGTTCCCATCGATCCCAACGGATGGACGTTCATCACCGATGCGATGTCGCGGGTTCTCCTGCCGGAAGGTACGGCTCCCTCGGCGCACATCCCTGGGATTGATATCGCCGGTAAGACCGGATCGGCGCAGATCGTTTCGTTGGCCACGCGCGCCAAATTCAAAAATAGCGAAGATCTCGCACAGAACGGCTGGTTCGTTGGCTTTACCCCGCGGCGGAATCCCGACATCGTGATATGCGTGCTTTTTCAAGGCGGCGAACATGGCAAGCTAGCGGCCCGCATTGCCACGCAGGTGCTCAAGGCCTACGTCGACAAGCAGCGCCGCATCCCCAATAAGGTGGCGGAGAAGCCGAAGAGCGATGGCAAAGTCGAAATGGGCGCGCTCTGGACCGCGCCTGAAGGTGACAAGCTGGAAGGTGGACGCTTTTCCCTGGAGCTGCCCAACAGACCATCGGCGTTGGCGACCGCCGCGCCGGGGATGTATCAATGACTTCTCTTTCGAGAGGCGCTTCCGAGCGCTTTGGTTTGTCGACCGTGGTAGGAACTTTGCTTGCGCTGATTGCGGGTATCAGCGCGTTGTGGTTCTCCCGCTCTTACTATTTCAACGCAGACCGTGTCGGATGGGGTATTCCTTCAGCCGATAGGAATCAATCCCTGTTTTGGTGGGGAACAGCTATTTCGGTTGCCGTTTCCCTTCTACTAGCGATCATGGCCGCGATTCGCTCAGGTCGGTTTCGTCTGGCGTTCGTCAGTGCGGGTGCAATCACTAGTGCCTTGATGTTTATGAGTCGATGGTCTGGGCTAAGGTACGTGACCTGGGCACTCCTTCCCGCCATCTTTCCATGGATAATGGCGTTCGGAGTCCATGCGGGGCCGGGTAAGTGGGTAGGTTTCTTGTGGGTATTTGGAGTTAACGCCGTTTTCTACACCGCGATGATCGGCGGAGCAATGGCTTTGCTGCGTTGGACGAAAAGGATTGCGCGGAGAAGCTAAAAGCTAAAAGCTAAAAGCTAGAAGCCGCTTTTATGTCACGTTACGTTTCATTTCGCGATTTCGACTGGCTGCTGCTGGTCTTTGTGCTGATGATCTGCGGTCTGGGGGTCATGGAGATCCGCAGCGCCACCATGCATACCAAGTTTGCCGGCTCGCATATTAAGCAGATGTACTGGGTCGCGGCCGGCGTGGGAGCGATGTTTCTCATCAGCCTGTTAAATTACCAGGCGCTTCTGGAAAGAATCCATTGGTTCTATATTGCCGGGGTCGCTTCGCTGATGGCCGTGCTGGTTTTTGGGCAGAAGTATTTAGGAGCAAAGCGCTGGATCAAGATGCCAGGGGGCAACCACTTCCAGCCTTCCGAATGGGTAAAACTGATCCTTATTCTGGCGATGGCGAAGTTTTTCGCCGATTTGCGGAACCGCGAACTTTCCTGGCCCGACTTTATGAAAGCCGGAGCCATCGTCGTGATTCCCATGCTCCTGGTGTTGAAGCAACCGGACCTGGGAACGGCTCTGACGTATATTCCGATCGCGATCATGGGAGTCTTTCTGGGCGGGATGCAATGGAAACAGGGGCTCACGGTCGTTCTGCTTGCCGGGATCGCAATTGGAGCGGTGTTTTACGTTCCTCAGGTTCACGTTCTAAAGTCTTATCAGAAGGCGCGTCTTACGAGCTATCAGCACCCGGAGGACGATCCTCAAGGATCGGGGTACCAAGTTGAGCAATCCCTGATCGCGGTAGGTTCCGGCGGCTTATGGGGCGGAAAAGGCTCGCAAACGCACGGGGCCTTCCTCCCCGTTCCCCAAACGGATTTCATTTTCGCGGCATTTTCCGAGGAGCATGGATTCGTGGGCGCGCTGGGGGTTCTGCTGTTATACTTCATTGTGCTGATGCGTTTGACGCAGAACGCGCAAACAGCGCCCGACCGCGCTGGCACGTTCGTGGTGATGGGTGTGGTGGCTGTGCTTAGCTTCCATATCCTGGTCAACGTCGGCATGGTGGTTGGCTTTATGCCGGTCACCGGAATACCTCTGCCGCTGATGAGTTACGGTGGGTCTTCCGTTCTGTTCATGTTCCTGGCGCTGGGGATGGTAATGAATGTTCGTATGCGCCGATTTGTGAATTAGCTAGTCAACCAAGGCTGGGTCAACCAAGGATTCTAGCCAAGATTAGGTTAGCCAGCTAAGGGATCATGAAGGTTTGCAGCGGAAGGTGGAAATGGTAAGGCGGTAGAGAGATTTGTTGCGCCACTAGGTGCAGCCCCAAAAATATCGATCGCCCTCGCGAAAAGAGGGCATTTCACCGGCGATTCGAGCAATCGAAGGCCGGGCAGGATTGAAGCAACAAAAGCTGCTGGCAGGGAAACGGCCCCCCGACCGGAAACGGTCTGAGAGTGCGGTCACAAACCCGGCAGACGAAAGCGAATAGTGCAGAAGATACCCAAGCTTGTGCAGCGGATTCGGTCTGGGAGCAACCTCTCAGACCCTAGCCGTCCCTTATCAGGGGCCAGCATCGCGACGCTCAATTCTCCCGCTTCCTTTCTCGCCTCACACCGGTGAACCCCGCGCGGCTTTCTAAAGAGTCTGCGGGACCGGAGTGTCCATGAATAAAGAGTTGTTTGTTTCTTCCACCCCACATGAAACCAAGGTGGGAATGGTGGAGGATGATCTGCTCGCGGAAATCTACCTCGAGCGCGAAAATGAATACACCTTAGCCGGATCCATCTACAAAGGCCGCGTAACTCGCGTTCTTCCCGGCATGCAATCGGCCTTCGTCGACATTGGCCTGGAGCGCGACGCCTTCCTTTACGTTTCCGATTTTATGGAACTGGAAGAGCATGATGAGGATGTCACTGACGTCGTTCCGGCGAATCGCGGCGTGCAGGATATGCGTCCCCAGCCAGTACGACCCGAGAATGCATCTGAAGGGGCGCAAGCGGCCGGAGACAGTCCGGCTTCAGCGGAAGAGTTCGAAGGCACATCGAGTGGGGGCGAGAGTGCAGAAGGAATTGCGGGCACTGCACCATCGTTAGCAGCGTCAGGCCCAGAGACCTCGTCGGGTCGAGACTCGGAGCGCGGAGGCTGGCGCGGCCGCCGCCGCCGCCGTGGCGGACGTCGCGACGGACGCGGCGATGTTCGCAATGACGCCCGCAATGACGCCCGTGGGGATGGACGCGAACGAGGACCTGAGGCTCGCCTTGCGGCGCCTGTATTGGAAAGTGCACCTCCTCCGGCGATTCCGCGTCATCAGGAATCGAACAGAAGCCAGCAGTTTGGACCGCCAGCGGGATACCAGCCGATCATCCTTCCCGGAGAATCGATTTCCAAATACCGGGGATTGTCGCAGCCGCCCGCACCGGTACAATCGCGAGCGCCTGAAGATCGAGGAGAGCGAGATCGACCCGAAGATCGGGAAGGCGATCGGGAATTTGAGGCAGGTCCGGAATCCGGCATCGAAGCCGCCGCTCCTATCGCTGCTACTTTCCCGGACGACGAACCCATCTTTGCCAGCCCTGAAACGGCGGCACGACCCCAGGTCAGGGAAGAACACGACGATGCGCAGCGTGATCACGAAAAAGCTCCAGAGTCCGCGTCAACGTCTGTGGATTGGAACCGCGAATTTCATCGGCGAGACGTCGAGCGAACAGTGATTCCCGAGGCGATACAGGAGGCTTTGGACGAAGAAGACCAGGGAAGAGTCATTCCTGAACTTTCTGAGGAAGCGGTCGCTGCAGCAGCTCGAGAGGTCGTCGCTTTCGCATCGCCTGGAACCTTGGAAGAAGAGACGATCGACGAAGAAGAAGCGGGCACCGTTCGCTATGAACAATCTTCCGATGAAGGCTATGAGGAATTTGAGGAGGAAACCCGGGCCGCCGGCCAGCAAGGCTCCGATAGCAGAAATGAGTTTTCTGATGTCCGGGCTACGGTGGATGAAATCCATATGTCTTCGTTAGCCGAAGCTGGAGTGGCGCCAGCCGCGGAAGGCGCTCCAGCGGAAAGCGAGGAAGACTCCGAAGAGATGGAACTGGAGGAAGCGCAAGCGCAGGCGGAGGCTTTGCTCGCCGCTGAAGCCGGGGAAACTGGCACGGCGGATGCGCGCGCTGAGGTTCGTGCTCCCGCGGCAACGGCCGGTTACACCCAGCGGGCTCCGCGTCCTCGACCTGGTTTTGATCGGCAACGCGGCGGACGGCGCGGAGGTGGACGTCGATTCCCGCGTCGCGAGTCGCATGAAATCCCGAAAATCAGCGATCTGCTGAAAGAAGGCCAGGAAATTTTGGTGCAGATTGCCAAGGAACCCATCGGCAAGAAGGGTGCGCGCATCACCAGCCACATCGCATTGCCGGGACGCTTCCTGGTTTACATGCCCACGGTGAACCATACCGGCGTTTCGCGCAAGATCGCTTCTGATGAAGAACGCCAGCGGTTGAAGCGGATCGTGATGAGCGAACGCGACAACGGTCATGGTGGCTTCATCGTCCGAACGGCAGCGCAAAGCGCGAGCGAAGAAGAATTGCGCGCCGACATTCGTTTCCTGAAAGGCCTGTGGAACGACATTAAGACGCGCGCTGAGGCTTCGAAACCACCGGCGTTGATCTATCACGATCTCAACGTGGTGGAGCGCGTTCTTCGCGATCAAGTCACCTCAGACTTCTCGGTGATCTGGGTCGATACCGAACCGGAGTACGAACGCATTCTGCGTTTCTTCAATCGCTTCCAGCCGGGATTGGTGAAGCGCGTGAAACTCTACACAAAAGAAACGCCTCTCTTCGAACAATTCGGCCTCGCCGAAGAGATGAATAAAGCACTCAAGTCGAAGGTTTGGCTGAAGAGCGGCGGCTACATCGTGATCAACCAGACCGAGGCACTTGTGGCCATCGACATCAACACCGGCAAATACGTTGGGAAGACCTCGCGCCTGGAAGACACAATCGTTAAAACGAACGTAGACGCGATCAAGGAAATCGTTCGGCAGATTCGCCTGCGCGATCTCGGCGGCATCATCATCATCGACTTCATCGACATGGATGAGCGCCGCAACCGCCAGCGCGTGATGCAGGCCCTCGAAGAAGAGCTTCGTCACGACCGCGCGCCGTCAAAAGTTCTCCAGTTCAACGATTTCGGACTGGTAGCCATTACCCGTAAGCGCGTAAAGCAGTCTCTGGAACGCACCATCGGCGCTCCATGTCCTTATTGCCAGTCCACCGGCTACGTGAAATCACTCACGACAGTGGTGAACGAAATTTACGTGGAGATGCGCAAGATCGCCAAGCATCTGGAACATGAAGACGTCATGCTACGCGTGAATCCGGATGTGGCGAAAGAGTTGAAGGGGAACAATGCTCGCCTGCTGAACGAAATGGAAGAACTCACCAAGCGGACGATCATTGTGAAGAGTGATCCCGCGCTGCATCAGGAACAGTTCGACATCAACTAGCTGTCAGATCACTTTCTTAACGGGAAAGACGGGCGATTCCAGCCCGTCTTTTTTTGCACTCCGATCACTCCCGAGCGCAATACGGCTGCAATCATCGTCGCGAGCCCTGGAGGAATTGTTTTATACCACAGACAATGGTAATTCTTATGGTAGGATTCATACCATGACGATTACCTTAACGATCGATCGGGCCGGACGCCTGGTTTTGCCAAAGCCGGTGCGCGATGAACTTCAATTGGCCGCAGGGGATTCCTTGGAACTGGAGAGCTCAGAAGACCAAATCGTTCTACGGCCAGTGCGAGGAGCCGCGACCTTGCAAAAAAAACAGGGTGTTTGGGTGATGAGAACTGGTAAGTCGCTTTCCGCGGAAGTCGTCAACGAAACCATTCGCAAAATTCGCAACGAACGTGGGCGGATCGATGTCAGGTCTCTCCGCCCCTCTCGACGCCGTGCCGCGAAAACGAGTTGAAATCGTTCTTTGACACCTCGGTGTTGCTTCCAGCGTTTTTGGAAGGCCACGCGGATCATGACCGCTGTCTGGCTGTTTATGCTCCGTCTCACAAACGGGTCGCATGCTGTGGCGCTCATAGCCTGGCCGAGGTCTATGCGACGGTGACGCGACTGCCTGGCGAATTTCGCGCCAGTCCCGAGCAAGCAATTCTTTTCCTCACTGATATCCGTGAGCACCTCACAATCGTGTCGCTCGACGTTTCCGAGTACTTCACGGCCATTCAACAGGCGGCTTCGAAGGGGATCGTGGGTGGAACGATCTACGATGCGCTCTTGGTAGAATGCGCGATCAAGGCAAAGGCGGAAACCATCTACACCGACAACCAGAGGCACTTTCGTATGTTCGGGCCCGAAGTTGCCAGCCGAGTTAAAAGACCCTAGCGGTGAAATCTTGCACCGGCGTGTGCTCAAGGCCCAGTCAGCTTGGGTTTGAAGCTTTTTTCATCGCCACTTGAGAACCGGAAACCGAGAACTGCCGCTAGCTACCCGGGTGCGCGAGTGCCTTCACCGCGAGATCAGAACGTTCGCGCAGTTTCTGCACGGTGGCGTGAATTGCCTTGGCCGATGGTGCATCGCCGCTCTCCGCCATCTTCGCCACGCCTGCGGCCTCTTCCGTGGCGGTGCTGGCGATGTCGAGCAACACGACCAGCGCATCTGCGTGAAGTTTCCACAATGAGGACATGCTCTGGCTGCGTTTGAGTTCTTCGAGCTCCGTATTCACCCGGGCCACGCAGGAAACCAGCCGAATCAGAGTACGGGCCACATCAGCGCGAAGACTTTTCTCTTCAAGGAATCCAGCATTGTAGGCATCGGCTTCCGGCGCGGTCAGCGTCAGATTGAAGAAGCGCATCGGCACAATCTGGCGATACTTGGGATCGGCTACCCGCACGAAGACACGAATGGATTCCTCGACGCGCCGTAATTTTCCTTCCTCAACCGAGATTTGCTGAGCCGTGATCGCAGGAGGTTGAAACGCCTGCGGTGGAGCTGCCGTTTTTGTCGCCGCCGCTCGCGCCGGCTTGGCTGCTGCCGCTGCCCCGCCAGAGGCAGGAATACCGCGCCCCGCACTGGGCGCCAGCAAAGACTTACGAATCGGCGGGCGTCGATCGAGTTCTTTTTTCAACTTCGAAACTCGCCGGAATTTTTCCAGCGCGCTTCCATAATCGGCCTGCAGCATTTCTCTTTGTTCGATCGCGGCCACATGTTCGACTGTCACTTCTACTCCGTCGACCGTGCTCAGGATACTGCCTCCCATCTCGTCCAGAGCCTGCGCGAACTGTTTGATCTCGCCCAGAGCTTTGGTAAAGAGCTCATCAAACCGCGCGCCGAATGCGGCATTGTGAGCGGCGACCGTAGCCAGCACCCCGGGATGATAGAAGGAAGAATCCAGCCAGCGTTTCAACTCACGCACCCGCGACACGATGCCGGAATCCATCAGCGAATTGAAATCGCGGTAGCGTGCGATCTCTTCGCGCAGTGGATCAAAGTTCCGCAGCAGTTGCACATGCTCTTCCGGCAATGACGGCACGTCAGTGTCGGCAAGGATTTCGATCAAAGCGATTTCGAACGGAGAGAGAGGTAACGCCCCGTCCAATCCGTAGCCTTGCTGCTGCCATTGGCCTTGTACGCGCGGATGTCGATAGAGAAAAGTTGAAATCAAATCGGTCTTGTCGCGGTTGATCTCGCTGGGCTCGCGCCTACGCACAAAGTAGCGAAGCAGCGCCTCGGCGACTTCCGAATCCGTATCCGGCGTCAGCGCCTGCCGCAACATGGCAGGCGTAATTGCCATGTCGAGCACATGCAGCCAGCGATACATCCGCGAGAGAGTTTCCGGCAGATCCCGGTCGATATGGCGAAGCGCAGATTCGTCGAGGCCGCCGGGCAGGGGAACCTCGCCGCCGAGCAGATCGCGCAGCAGCTTCTGATAAAAACCCTGGACTGTAGCCAGGATTGCCAGCTCAAATTTAAGATCCTCGGCCAAGCACGCTCCGCGAGCGAGATTCTCCCAATTATTTGGAAAAATTCTTTACTGCTGTCTAAGTAAAAAGGAATGTTACCGATGTCGCAAGTTACTACCGGAGCGACACTGTTAAGCGCTGACGTTCGCTTCCCGGAAGTGCATGAACTTCCGCGCGAGGAAGGAGCATTCCGCCACGCACCCAAAATAGAAAGACTGCCACCGGAGTGGTCGTGTGTTGCAGCTATTTGCCTTTCTTTCGTTCGTTCTCTTCCATTCGCGCCTTTACCAGCTTCTTCAGAAGAGTGGAGGGTAGGGGCTTCTCGGGCGCGAACTGGATGGTCCCTTTCGCTGTTCTGAAATTCTTCAGATCTTTTTGGAACTCTTCGATTGGACCCGCTCCCGGAAAAACACTGTAATGACTGGAGAATGCCGCGAAACTCATCAGCATTCCGTTGTACTTAAAAGTTGGAATGCCGTAGCTGATAACCTCGGTCGCCTCCGGAGGGATCACGTCGCGAACGATCGTGCGAACCCTCTGCAAGGCGCCACGAGATGGCTCGGACAGGCGTGCCAGGTATTCGTCGACTGTCCTTGGAGCTTTGGTTGCCTTGCCAGATTTCGGTCTTTGCTTCATGAGAGCGTCCTTATTTCTTCACTAGCTTTAATATCTCCCGCACAGCATTCGCGCCCGAGCCTCCCGTCAATCCAGCGCCGGGATGCGTGCCGCTACCGCACAAATATAAATTCTCAATCGGTGTTTTGTATCGCGCCCAGTCCAACAGCGGCCGCATAGTAAAAAATTGGTCCAGTGCGAGATCTCCATGGAAAATTTGCCCGCCCGTTAATCCATAAACATCTTCCATATCCTGCGGGGTAATGATCTGGTGATGCAAAATCATTTCTGGAAGATTCGGTGAATATTGTGCGAGCGTCTGGACCACAGTTTGTCCCAGCGCTCCGCGCTGCTGTTCCCAGTCCCCCTTAAGCTTGTAGGGCGCGTATTGCATGTAAATCGACATCACGTGCTTGCCCTCGGGCGCGAGCGTGGGATCAGTTAGCGAAGGGATCGTAGCCTCGAGATAAGGCTGGCGTGAGAAGTTTCCATATTTCGATTCGTCGAAGGCGCGCTCTAAATAATCGATCTCGGGTCCAATGTGAATGCGTCCCTTGAGCGCCTCGCCAGATCCGTTCTTCAGGGCAGTGAAACTCGGCAGGCCGGATAGCGCTAAATTGACTTTCGCCACCGTTCCGTTGCCGCGAAAATGCTGCAGCTTCTGCACGAAGTCAGGAGAAAGATGCGTGGAATCAGTGAGCTTGAGCAGGGTGCGCTTGGGGTCGGCATTCGAAATAACGGCGTTGGCACCGATTTCCTCACCGGTGCCGAGCAGGACGCCCGTAGCTGCGCCGTCTTCGACGCGAATTTCAATTACCTCCGCTCCGGTGCGAATTTCCACGCCCGCCGCTTTCGCGGCGGCGGCCATCGCCTGCGTGACGGCGCCCATCCCGTCCGCCGCAAAAAACGCAGAGCCGGCGGGATGAGAATCGCTGGCGGCGCGAATCAGCAATTGCAGGCTGCTGCCCGCCGACCACGGGCCCAGAAATGTTCCGAAAATTCCACGAGCCGCGATCACCGCGCGTAACAATTCGGTTTCGAAATATTCGGCTACGAGATCAGCGACAGCCATCGGCCCCCAGCGTAGGACACGGTACATGTCCCGTTTGCCGAGGTTACGAAGGGCGCGGCCGGTTTTCAGCATGCTCCAAAGATCGCGGCCGCTGGGGTGATCGATGTTGGGCGGGGTAGTAGCCAGCGCTTCGGCGATTACTTTACTGATCTTGACCAGAGATTGTTCAAACTCAGCATATTTCGCCGCGTCTTTTCGCGAGAAGACAGCAATGGCCTCAGCGGATTTGTTTGTGTCTTGAGAAAGCGAAAGCGGGCGCCCGTCGGGCGAGAGCGAAGTCACGCAAGTCTCTGGTCTGATGAACCTGACGCCATGTTTCTCCAGTTGCATGTCGCGGACGATATCTGGACGAATCGGACCTGCGCTGTGCGCCAGCGTGGAGCAACGAAAGCCAGGATAAAATTCGTCGGTGATCGCCGCGCCGCCAACTTGCCCGCGGCGTTCGAGGACGAGCGGCTTGAATCCCGCTTTTGCCAAGTAGAACGCGGTGACCAGTCCATTGTGACCGCCGCCAATGATGACGATGTCACGTCGGTCAGATTTATTTTCTGGCATGGTTAGGCCGCTCCCTTGCTGTCTTTCAGCATTTCGAGAGCCGCCAGACGTCCCGGCGCGCCCATGATTCCACCGCCAGGATGCGTAGCCGAACCACACATGTATAAATTTTGAATGGGTGTGCGGAAGCGCGCGTAACCAGGTGCTGGACGCAGAAAGAAAAGTTGTTCCAGCGAAAGCTCGCCTTGAAAAATATTGCCCTCGCTCAATCCCCACTCGCGTTCCAGATCGAGCGGAGTGATCACTTGCCGATGCAGAATAATGTCTTTGATGTTGGGCGCATATTCGGCAATCGTATTCACCACGGTGTCGCCGAAGGCTTCTTTCTGATCGTCCCAATTGAGCCCGGGACGCAGCTTGTAAGGCGCATACTGCACGAAGCAAGAAAGCACATGCTTGCCCGGAGGCGCAACGGACGGGTCGGTGAGCGACGGAATGACCATATCAATGTAAGGTTTGCGCGAAAAATTGCCATACTTGGCGTCGTCGTAGGCGCGTTCCATGTATTCGACAGACGGTGAAATAGAAATGGCGCCGCGCAAGTGCGCGCCTGGGCCGGGGATCGCTTTGAAGTTCGGCAGTCCGTCGAGCGCCATATTTACCTTGCCGGACGATCCGCGATATTTGAAGCGGTTGATGTCTTCGAGGAAGTCGGCGGGAAGTTGGTCGGCTTCGATGAACTTGTTGAACGTGAGTCGCGGATCGACGCTTGAGGAAATAGTCTCGGCATAGATTTCATCGCCGTTGGCTAGGACTACCCCTTTGGCCTTGCCGTCCTTGACGATGATTTTCGCAATGGCGGCCTGCGTGCGAATCTCCACTCCGGCTTCGCGGGCCGCGTCGCCGATAGCGTTGGAAATTGCGCCAGTGCCGCCGCGCGCGAATCCCCAGGCGCGGAATGCGCCGTCAATTTCTCCCATGTAGTGATGGAGCAGAACGTAGGCGGTGCCGGGAGAGCGCACGCCGAGAAAAGTGCCGATGATTCCCGATGCTGACATCGTTGCTTTGAGAACGTCGGTCTCGAACCATTGATCCAGAAAATCGATGGCGCTCATGGTCATGAGCTGGACTTGGTTGTATTTGTCGTTGCTCGACATGCCCTGGAAGCGGCGTCCGATGAAGAGCAGCTTCATCAGTTCGCGCGGGTTGAGAGTGTTGGGATCAGGCGGTACCATGCTGAGAATTGGCTTCACGAACCGGCACATGGCCTGCATGGCTTTGCCAAATTCGTCATAAGCTTCCGCGTCCACGCGCGAGTGGCGGGCGATCTCGCGATGAGTTTTGCCGTGGTCGTTCACGCGCCATAAATAATCGCCACTGGGCATCGGGGTGAAAGTGCCGTCGAGCGGGAGGATTTCGAGGCCGTGGCGCGGGAGGTCGAGGTCGCGGATGATTTCCGGGCGCAGCAGCGAGACTACGTAGGAGCAGACGGAAAACTTGAAGCCGGGAAAGACTTCTTCGGTGCAGGCAGCGCCACCGAGGATGTGGCGGCGTTCGAGCACGAGAACTTTTTTCCCGGCGCGCGCGAGGTACGCGGCATTGACCAGGCCGTTGTGGCCGCCGCCGATGACGATTACGTCGTATTGATTAGCCATGAGCTTTGAGCCTTGAGCTGCGAGCTTGGTGGGTTGAGATTGGGGACGAAGAATGGTAGCGCAGTTTTAGGGCGCTTGTATCAGAGGCCGCTGGGTAGGACGCTCCAGCTGCGGAGGACGTTCGATAGGATTGGGATTAGTGAACGCATGACGCGAAGGGTCATTCTATCGGGAATGCGGCCGTTTTGTCTGCAAGATTGGCCGGCGCGGTAGTGGGCTACTTTGAAGCCCCGGATAAACCCACGCATACCAGGAACGCCATAACCGCAGTCGCGGACACCAAGACGAGAAATGCGAAAATCCCTACAGCCATGCCAATCCAGTAGCTGATCGGTTCCTTGTCCCGGCGAGAGGTGCGGCCTTTGATTGTAGTAAGGACACCACTGCGAAAGGATTTGTAATAACCGTTTCCAAGGAGGAAGGCGATCGTCGCACAAAAAAAGAGTATGAAGAGTTCACGCGCCACTTAAATCACGATTCTAGCGTTCACGCCGCTCTTCCGCCCTCCGCTGCTCGTAGGCTTCCCAGAGGGCCACCAAATCCTCTACGCTCCACAGCCGTTCCGACACACCCGCTGCCATAGCCGGGGAGTGCGAGTGTACGGTGAATCTTGATGAAATTGTACGCGAAATAATTGAGGGCCGTGGCAGCGGCGTGGTTCGCCATTTTCCGGCTGAATCCATTCGACAAGCGAGTGTAGCGCCTCATAGTAGTCCACTACCAACCAGCGCTTGAGATTTGTTGCGCACGAGATCCCTCGCTCCGCCTGAAAAGCGGCTCCGCTCGGGATGACGCCTCTGATGAGGATTCCGGCGTATAATCCCGATTCGAGCCAAACTTTTTCGAGGTTATCCCTTTGCCCATTGGAACCGCGTTTCACGAGAGAACGTTTCCGCTTTGCCAGAGCTTGAATTACCGCGAGTGGTCGGGATATTACACGGTGAGCGTGTATGAGGTGCACCACGAGCACGAGTACAACGCCATCCGCAATGCGGCGGCGTTGATCGATATTTCGCCGCTCTACAAGTACTTGATCACGGGCAAAGACGCGACACGGCTGGTGAACCGCGTGATCACGCGCGACATCAACAAAGTGAAGGTGGGGCAGGTGATTTATTGCTGCTGGTGCGATGAAGAGGGCAAGGTCATCGACGACGGAACGATTTCGCGGCTGGAAGAAAATGTTTATCGCTGGACGGCCGCCGATCCGAGCCTGCGCTGGTTTCGGCAGAATGGCCTGAATATGGACGTGCTAGTCGAAGATATCTCCGAAAAAGTTGCAGCGCTGGCTCTTCAAGGACCGACTTCGGCGAAGCTGCTGAAGACCGTTGCTGATGCCGACATTGCGAACTTGAAGTATTTCCGCGTGACGCACGGCAAAATTGCTGGCGTTTCAGTGGATATTTCGCGGACTGGATATACCGGCGATCTGGGATATGAAATCTGGGTTCCACTAAGAGAAGCCAATGACGCCGTGAAGGTGTGGGATGCTCTTGCGGAAAAGGGAAAACAATTTGATTTGCATGCTGCTGGTATGCTGGCACTCGATGTGGCACGCGTCGAAGCCGGATTGCTGTTGATCGAAGTCGATTACAGCAGTTCCAAGAAGGCTCTGATTCCGTCGCAGAAGTATTCGCCTTATGAACTGGGCTTCGCCAAGATGGTTCATCTGGAAAAAGAAAATTTCATCGGCAAGCGGGCTCTGGAGCAGGATGCAAAGAATGGCGTGCCGCGGCAACTGGTCGGCATCGAAGTGGACTGGACGGATGTGGAGGCGCTCTACGAACGCTATGGTCTCACGCCGGCAGCTCCCAGCCAGGCTTCGCGCGTTGCAGTGCCGTTGTATTTGGGAGAACAGCAGGTGGGCAAGGCAACGACTACAAGCTGGTCGCCAACCCTGAAAAAGTTGATCGCCCTGGCCAGCGTGGAGGCCGAGCACGCGAAGCTTGGGACTCAATTGCAGATGGAAATTACGATCGAAGCCATCCGTCTGAAGACGAGTGTGAAAGTAACCGCGCTTCCGTTTTTTAATCCCGCGAGAAAAACTGCAAGTCCCGTATAGGGCCTCGTTCGGGGACCGCAACTTTCGGCTCCCCATTACCTGTTCTCAGATTTGCTTTTCACGCTTCGTTTTCGGGCCAGATCATCCGAATACCACGGTGCAGAAGGTAAAGCATGATCAGCGATGCGACAAACATCAGCCAACCCTGAAATTCGTGGAAGAATCCCTGCGCCTTATCCGGATCCCAGTACTGAACCAGCAGTCCTGTGCCTACGACGCGCAGGCTGTTTGCGGCGACAGCAATCGGAAGGGAAGCAACGGCCAACAGCACCCGTACAGACGTCTTGCGCTCCATTAGATAGCCATAGATGACGGCCAGCGTTGCCAGCGACATCAGGGAACGAATGCCGCTGCAGGCGTCGGCTACTTCCAACGACATGGCCGGAAGCATGATTACGTTCCCTTCGCGCAGAACGGGCACGCCCAACCACGGCAACATCATGCTCGCCACTTTCGACGCCAGCAATTGCAATGGGAAAGTGATCTGATTGAAAACAATCGCGGGAATGGGAATCATCAGCAGCAGGAACGCCCATGGAAAAAGAACGGCGCGGAAGAAAGTCCATCCCAGAAAGAGTACGGTCAACCCGGCCAGCACAATCAGTAAAGAAAAGCGCGAAAGGAAAATCTCCGCGCCCATTTGGCCAAGAATCAGCACGCATAAACCGAATCCTAAAATCGCAACTCCAGACCATGAAGGTTGCAATTTTATCCGGGCCAACCGGGCGCGTTCCTGCCAGATTACAAATCCTGCAAAAAGCGGAACGAAGAAGCCGTGGGAAAAATTTGGATCCTGCCACCACTGCACAACCAGGTGGAAAAGAGTGGGGAAATACAGCCAGAGCAGCAAGCTGCCGAGGGCGATGCTTTGCCACGCCCGGGGCCGCGTCGGTTTAGCGGCGAGCGCCGGGTGCGCAACCGGGGGGTCAGTCTGCAACACGTGGCTCAAGAACCAGCCTCTACTTCCCGGGGGATGCCTACAGCATAAGCGAAGTTAGTAGCTCCCGCAATGGAAACTGCGCCCCATGCTAACCGCCAGGGCACACTCGGAGTATCCGAAAATTACAGGAAATACAGTAAGCCGCGCTGCTCTGTGTGAGCGTAGAATTTGGGCGAAATCAGCTTTGGCGTTTACTGTCGCAGTCTCCGGCGAAAAAAACGTCAACCAAGGAGAAAGTATGAAAAGCAAGTCGGTGGTTGGGATTGTGTTGTTGTTGCTCGCCGCCGCGGCACTGGCGCAGGACCGTGACCAGTCGGCGCGATCTCAAGAGCGGATCACCCGGGAGGTTCGCCACGAACTTCTCATGCTGCCCTATTTTGGCGTGTTCGATAGCATCGCCTATAAAGTGGACGGCTCGACCGTGACCCTGTTGGGACAAGTAGTCCGTCCGGTGCTGAAGTCCGACGCAGAGAATGCCGTGAAGCACATTGAAGGCGTCGAAAAGGTGGATAACCAGATCGAGATTCTTCCGCCGTCGCCCATGGATGACGGTTTACGGATTCGTTTGTATCGCTCGATCTACGACTTTGCCCCGCTGGAAAAATACGCTCTCGGTGTGCAGAAGCCGATTCGCATCATTGTGAAGAGCGGCCGCGTGACCTTGGAAGGCGTTGTCGATAATGAGGCCGACAAGAATCTGGCAAACGTTCGGGCAAACACTGTGCCCGGAATATTTTCGGTGACCAATAACCTGCAAGTAGTTCCGTCGAAATAGAATTCTCAGGACTATTCGGAAGGCGTTGCACTTCGACAGCGCCACGGAACCAATTACCCGAAGGGATTTTCCAGGGACGGGCTTTGCGGAGTGAACAACTCCGCGCCGTTTTCCGTGATGTGCATGTCGTCTTCGAGGCGAATGCCGAATTCTCCTTGAATGTAAATGCCGGGCTCGTTGCTGGTGGTCACGTTCGCAGCAAGCTTGGTAGCGTTGCCTCTGACCAGATAAGGCCATTCGTGGCCATCCATTCCCAAGCCGTGGCCCAGGCGGTGGGAAAAATATTTATAATCGGGTCCGTAGCCGGCGTCGACAATTACTTTTCGCGCCGCCGTGTCTACCGCGCCGCACTCCACACCCGGACGCGCAGTCGCTAGTATCCTTCCACGGTGCAGCCATCGTCGATCATTACAATCGAGCCCTCGCGGATCACTTGCGGCACGCTCGATCCGTGGGGATAAGCTGTGAACTCATCGACCTCCACGCTGGCTTCGCCGGGGAACCCCAGCTGGCCGTATGCTGCTGCGATCAGAGATTCGACCTGCTGCTGTGTCATGCCTTCGCGGAGCGAGTGATAAACCGCTTCATACGCGCTTAGTGTCACTTGAGCCGCCAGACGCATGAGTGCGATTTCATGCGCGCTCTTGATCATCCTGCAACCGGCTGTGACCGGAGTGGCGCTGGTCAGCTTGAGCTGAGGCGCCGCTTTCGCAACGCCATCGGCGAAGAAGAAGCGCACGGTTTCTTCAATGCCCAGCTTGCCGGTGGTCATGCCGCTCTCTTTCAAACCCTGGGCCAGCAGGCGATAAGGGCTCTGGTCTTCCTGCCAGGTACGAACATCTGGACGTTCTCCATCTGGAGCACTCGCGATCTGCTCGCGGGCGCGGCCTTCTTCAAAGGCCGGACACACGTAGAACGCCGATCCCTTTGCCGGCAGCACGAAGGCAAACATGCGCTCACTACCCCACCAATGAATTCCGGTGAAATAGTTCAACGAAGTGCCGGACATGAGCACCATGGCATCGATTGCATTCGCGCTCATCAAATGGCGGGCACGCTCCAGTCGCCCCGACCGTTCGTGCCGGGTAATGGGAGTTGCTTCCTCTCTTCGAGACTTCAAGCGTGCCAGGGATGGCGGCAAGGGAGACTCGTCAGGCTTTTCGTTTTGAGCCAAGCCAGAAGGCGCGAGTGGAGATAACGCAGCGACTGCCCCCACTCCTCCCACTTCAAGAAACCGCCTGCGCGAAATCATGCACCCTCCGAGAAGGAAAATGACAGCCCCGTCATTATAGGGCTCAAAGCAGCGCCGCCGTCCCGGTGGCCGTCCGGAGAGGCTCACCCGCCGCGCGAGCGCGAGACGGATACGATAAATCTCTCCACGCAGATTATTGAGATAATTTGCTATGGAAGCAGGTTTCCAGTGCGCAGGCTGTGGGCAATGGAATATCACGTCTGTGGATGAATCCGCCGGGCGCCGGCAAAACTACGTAGAAGACTGTCAGGTTTGCTGCAAGCCTAATGTGCTGCACGTGGAGTACGATCTCTCAGCGCAGGAGTTTTTCATCACGACTGATCTGGAGTGACGAGGTGAAATTCAGGTCCCTCAATGGGCAATTGAAAATCGGAAGTCGGCAATTTGTCCCAGCCGCCACTCGCGGTATAGTTAGCTGCTAATCGAGGACAATCCCGTGGAGATGCAGAAAGGAAAGGCAATGGCGGCCAGCTACACAGGCGGTGGACGGATGGTGGCGCATAACATGGTGACCACGCAGTTCGAACTGGATGGCTTCCGCGTGACCCGCACGCTGGGAGTGGTGCGCGGCATCGTGGTGCGCTCGCGCTCGATCTTTGGCACTATCGGAGCCGGTTTGCAGACTCTGGTTGGCGGCAACATTACTCTGCTTACGAATTTATGTGAAAAAACCCGCGCCGAGGCTTTCGACCTGATGCTGACGCATGCGGCCGAATTGGGTGGCAACGCCGTTGTCGGCGCTCGTTATGACGCAACAGAAGTGATGCAGGGCGTCACCGAAGTTCTGGCCTACGGCACGGCTGTATTCGTCGAACCGGCGAAGTAAAAGATTTTCGATTGCCGATTTCCAATTGTCGATGGGACCCCGCTATTACCCATGTCATGAATGCGCGATTTCCAATTGGCAATCGCAAATTGGAAATTGGCAATTGATAGGGGTGGCGCTCCACCTGTCCGTGATTGTATCCAGAGCGGTTTCCAGACTTTCCTTTTTCTTACTCCGATCACGCTTGAGGTATATTCGTCGGGTCATGAAACTCGCGAGCGTTCTCCTTCTTTGTTTATTGTGTTGTGTCGATGCCTCCGCCATCGGCCGGTCGGCCTCCTATAAGTACAAACGCCTCGGTAGCGAACTGGATGCGCAAACCCATACCGATCCCGGTATCGCCATGATGGGAGGCGGCACCGATCTGGATCAAGCGTTCCGCTGGCTCTGTGGCAAGGGCAACGGCGGAGATTTCCTGATTGTGCGGGCTCATGGGAAGGACGATTACAACAAGTATGTGAATAAGTTGTGCCAGATGAACTCCGTGGCCACGTTGATCATTCCCAATCGCAAAGCAGCGCAGGAGCCCCGGGTAGCGCAGATCATCAGCAAGGCGACGGTAATTTTCATTGCGGGCGGAGATCAGGCCCGCTACGTCAACTTCTGGAAGGGAACTCCGGTGCAGGACGCCCTCAATGCACACGTGATTGCTGACAAGCCGATCGGAGGAACCAGTGCAGGATTGGCGGTGCTTGGCCAGTTTGTCTACGCCTGCCTCGAAGACAAACCAAACGACGCCGATCTTACATCGCGCGAAGTTTTGACCGATCCATACAACAAACGTGTGACCCTGGTGCGCGATTTCTTGAAAACGCCCGGTCTCGATAACACACTTACAGACAGTCACTTCGCCAAGCGCGACCGCATGGGCCGTAGCTTGGGATTCTTGGCGCGCATCGTGGCCGATGGCTGGTCGAAGAATCCGCGCGAAATTGCCATCGATGAGAAATCGGCTGTGCTGGTGGAAGTCGATGGTCGAGCCAAAGTGGTGGGAACGGGAACGGGAGCGTACTTCCTGCAGATCACGGAGCCTCCGGAAGTGTGCAAGCCCAGCCAGCCTCTAACTTTGCACAACGTTGCGGTATATCACGCGCCTAGCGGCGCCAGGTTCGATATCCGAGCATGGAACGGCGAGGGTGGCGAGGCATACTCAATCTCAGTGGAGGCCGGAGAGATTCACACCAGCCACGCAGGGAATTCGGTGTACTGAGGCCTCACGGTTGGGGCATCGCTCTCTAGCAGCCCTCGAAATTGAAGCACCGTCCCTCCGATCAAAACGTCGAATGAGACAGTTCCCCGATGGTGCCAAAGTCGGGCGCGACCAGCGGGTATTCTGGCTATTGCCTCCAGACCAGATGATGCTCGCCAAGCAAAGTTATTGTAGACGGTTCGCCAGTCCTGGAATCGTCTTCACCAGATCGTTGTAGATGACCATGACAGCGAACAAGACCAGGAAGACAAACGCTGCCTGATAGACGCGCTCCTTGATGCTCAAGCTGATATCACGGCCCATTAAGCTTTCTATGAGCAGGAAGAAGATCACGCCTCCATCGAGAATAGGGATGGGAAGAAGATTGAAGACGCCAAGGTTCAGGCTGATACCGGAGGTAAGCGCCAACAGCGGCGTCCAGCCTTTTTGCTGCGCCGCATAGCCAGCCTCCTGCGCGATGCCGATGGGGCCGGAAACCATACGCGGCGAAACCTTTCCCTGTACCAGCTTCTTGGCCAGTTCCAGAAGCAGCATGGAATATTTGCGGTTTTCCTGTAGGGAGAGACCAACGGCTTGCACGAAAGGCAGGCGCTTGACTACGGTGTCCTCTTTGTTCAGAAACCCCAGCCGATACTTTTGCTCCTTCGGATCTTCCGTCTTTGACAGCACGGGGTTTACATGGAAATCCAAAGTCTGGTTGCCGCGAAGCACAGTGATATCCACCGGCGTGTCTTTGGTCTGCTGCAGGCGGTCGATCATGGCTTCGATCGATACCAGCGGCTGACCATCGAGCGCCACAATTCTGTCGTCTTCCTTGAGCCCGATATGGGCTGCGGGTGTATCGGCCTCAACTTGGCCAACGATGACAGGTTCTGAAGGATACCATCCGGCGGAGCCGATTTCCGATGAGGTTATCGGTTTCGGGACAATCGTTTTCTCGAGGACCATGTTTCCGCGCTGGATGGTCACCGCCAGCGGCTGGTTGGGGCTGATCATGACCCGGGGCTGCACCTGCTCCCAGGTGGGATTGGTGATGCCGTCAATCTTGATGATGCGATCGCCAGGCTTCAGGTCGGCCTGGGCAGCGGCGGAGTTGGCCCTTACTCCATCGATCACCGCCGGCTTATCCATAAAAACCGGGTATTCGTAGTGCACCATGTAAACGCTGGTGAGCAGCAAGATGGCCAGCATAATGTTCATCGTGGGACCGGCGATGGCGATCAGAAAACGATGCCAGCGCGAGTGCGAGAGAAACTCCGCAGGATCGCCGGTGCGCTCATCCATGGGATTCTCGCCGCTCATCTTGACGTATCCGCCCAGTGGCAGGATGTTGATCCGATAATCCGTGTCGCCTCTGCGGAATCCGACCAGCCGCTTCCCGAATCCGATAGCGAACTGCTCTACCCGAACACCCAGCGACTTGGCCACGGCAAAATGCCCAAACTCATGGATCAAAATCATGAAGCCAAGGATGACCAGCATTGCAACCAGCGAAATGAGAAAGTCAGGCATGATTGAGATACGTACTCCACTTTGCGTTAGATTCCAAAATCTGGCCTTTAGATAAAAGAAGTTGCCCGGGGCCGTCCCGCTCGACTCAACGCGACCACTCGCTCTTGAGCATATCGGCGGGCTTCCGCATCGGCTTGAAGCACTTCCTGGATAGAACCCAGCTTCCCAGAATTAGATGCTGAAACCGCCTCTTCGATGATTCTGGGAATCTCATCGAACGCGATGCTGCCTTCCAGAAACGCGGCCACTGCCACTTCGTCGGCGGCATTCAGCGCTACCGTCTTGGCCCCGCCCGCCTCAGCCGCTTCATACGCCAAACGGAGACAAGGGAATTTATTCATGTCTGGGGGGCAGAAGTCCAGATGACGCAAGTTACCCACTGGAAAGCGCATATCCGACTGAATTCGCTCGGGATATGTTAGAGCGTACAGGATCGGCAGGCGCATGTCCGTCACCGAAACTTGAGCAAGTATGCTGCCATCGATAAACTCAACCATGGAATGAATTGTCGATTGGGGATGGACAAGCACTTCCACTTTTGCCGGCGGCATGTGAAACAATCTGCAGGCCTCGATTACCTCGAACCCCTTATTCATTAAGGTCGCCGAATCGATAGTGATTCGCTTGCCCATCTTCCAGGTCGGGTGGTTGAGAGCCTCCTCCACGGTGATGGAGTTGAACTGCGAGCGTGGCGTGTTCAGAAAAGGTCCGCCGGAAGCCGTCAGCCATATCCGCTCCACTTCCTCCATCCTGCCGCCCCGCAGGCACTGGTGCACTGCATTGTGCTCGCTGTCGATAGGCAGCAAAGGCTTGCCTTGTTTGCGCGCCTCAGCCGTGATTAACTCACCGGCTGCGACCAGACATTCTTTATTGGCTACGCCGACCGTCTTTCCTGCCTTCACCGCTTCGTACGTGGATTCAAGTCCGGCCACGCCTACGATGGCGCTGACCACAAAGTCGACCTCAGGGTGGGTTGCAACTTTAACCGCACCCGCGGGACCATGCACCACTTCAATCTCACCCAGGCCTGCCTGCTTCAGACGCGCCCGCAACACATCGGCATCGCGTTCTGCAGCCATAGAAAACAATTTCGGACGCCAACGCTGCGCCTGCTCGAATGCAGCGTCCAGGTTCGCCCCGGCAGCGAGAGCCACGATCTGAAAGCGATCTGGATAAGACTCGGCCACACTCAGAGTGCTGCGGCCGATCGAACCCGTCGATCCCAGGATGGCGATACGCTTCATGAGGATGAGTTCATATTTTACGCGTTTTGGTGATTCACTGGGTTTCGCAGCGCAGGCAGCTACTGCATGACTCGCCACACCGCATAAAACCACAGCACCGGTGCGGCGAAGAGCAGGGCATCGATGCGGTCGAGCATGCCTCCGTGACCCGGAAGAATGGATCCGGAATCCTTTACGCCCGCTCCGCGCTTGATCAGCGATTCCACCAGATCGCCAAGCTGTGCTGCGATATTCAAGGCGATGGTCAGTAGAACGATCGGCCACATCTCGGGCTTCTCCAGCCCGAACAGGCCGTCGCGTCGCCCGATGAGTCCCACGCGCAGCAGGAATGAACTGATCTGGAGCGAGTAATCGAAAAGCAGAATCCCAATCCCAAGGCTTGCTACCAGCGAAGCAACGGCGCCCTCCCAGGTTTTCTTGGGACTGATCCGCGGCGACATCAGGTGCCTTCCCAACGAACGGCCGACGAAGTAAGCGAAGATATCGCCCGCCCACACCACAAAGAAAAGATAGAGAATCCAGAACGCGCCCGCCCACTGCTGACGCAATTGCACCAGCATTCCCATGGGGAGCGCAATGTAAGCGAAAGCGAAAGCCGATGCTGCCGCTGCCGGATAGGCTTCGCTCATCTGCGTTCGCCGCATCGCGATCGTCAGAAAAATAAATGGAGAAATGGCGCAGGCGAATCCCATCCCCAGAACAAACTTCAATCCAGAAAGCTGCGGACTTTCGCCGGAGCCGCTCGCCGCCAACAGCAGAAAGAACAATCCCACAAAAATATAGGTGGGCAGGCGCAACGGCTGGACGTTATAGGATTCGGTGAGCTTTAAGAATTCGTGAACTGTGATCAGCGCGACGATTCCAGATACGGCGGCCACGATCGGAACCGGTGCGCGCAGCACCAGCAGCAGCACAACCGGAATGAGGACTAGGGCAGTCGCGATGCGTTTCAGCAAGTCAGCTTCGATCCCTAAACAATTCTTGTCATTCCGAATCGGGCCGAAGGCCCGGTGCGGAACCTGCTGTTCTTCTCTGCTTCGGAGTGCGTGCACTTCGCCATAATCTAGCCGGAATGATTCAATCCACCATAGCGCCGTTCGCGCTTCTGATATTCGGCGATCCCTTCCAGCAGATGCACACCTCGAAAATCAGGCCACAGAGTTGAAGTCACGTAGATCTCCGCATAGGCCAACTGCCAAAGCAAAAAGTTGCTGAGCCGCATCTCGCCCGAGGTGCGCACCACCAGATCAGGATCGGGCAAATCACGAGTGTAGAGATGTTTGGCCACGGTGTCTTCATCAATGCGCAAGTGTTCCACGCCGCCGTTCTGCGAAGCTGCGTTGACCATCGAGCGAAACGCATCCACCAGTTCGCTGCGGGCGCTGTAGTTCAGCGCCAAAGTGAGGACCGTGCCGCTGTTGTGCGCTGTGCTCGCGCGCGCCCATTCCATGCGCTCTTGCACATCTTCTGGCAATTCGTGCTGCCGGCCGATATATTCCAGCCGGATATTATTCTTATTCAGCGTGGGAACTTCCGCCTTCAGATAGCGGCTCAACAGGCGCATCAGGAAGTCAACTTCACTCGCAGGCCGCTTCTTCCAGTTTTCTTCCGAGAAAGCATAAAGCGTCAGCGCATGCACGCCGATTCGTGCTGCCGTTTCCACCGTCGAGCGCACGGCGGCTACCCCGGCTCGATGTCCGGCCACGCGCGGCATGTGGCGCCGTTTTGCCCAGCGCCCGTTGCCGTCCATGATGATCGCGATGTGTCTTGGGAGCCGCGCTGGATCAAGCTGCCGGTAGATTTCAGTCTCTTTACGATCCAGCCCGGCGGGAATTTTTGCCTGCAAGGCTTATCCCCTTCCGAATGTTGACGCTACCACAGTAGGGAAGGGGCTGGCAATGACGGGGAGTGGGCGGCTTTCGGACAAATAACCCGCGCAGCCTTCGTCGAACACATCCGGCGCTGCGCTTGCCACGCCCAGAATAAGGCTATATAAACGCTTGTGTCCGCTCGAACAATCAGCGCCAGAATGCTTCGTAGCCCGATCCAATAACAGCTAATAAAACGGCTAAAGATGGCGGGGAGATGGAAACCACCGAAAGAGCAGCGAACCGACGCGGAGGCGATTCGGCGCAACAAGGAACTCGCAGAAAAACTGGCCTTTGCCGTGGAGTACGGGACTGAGGAAGAATTCGTCGCCGCCGTGAAAAAATTCAAGCCAGACCCTGGCAAACAAGAGCTGAAAGCTTGGATTATGCGGTTTCGCGACGCCCGGCGCGAGAAGCGCGGGCTTTAGCTTTGTCTACAATCTCCTCGAATTCCTTTTCTGCACAGCGAAACTCTTCGGGAGACATCCGCTCCTTCGCCTCTGTGACCAAATCGCTAAACGAATCGACCAGATTCTCCATCGCGGATTTCGACTTTGGAGCCGACTTTGCCATCACTTGTTCAGTATAGTTTACTGCGCCAAAGAAGCGTAGATATTCGGGCATTCCCAAAGTCATACTCCTTAGGTGACTGCTAATTTCCGCTCCGCTGGCCGAAGGTCGCGCCGCACCAGCTACTTCGCTTCTTCCGGCACGATCTTCAACTCCAGCTTCTCCGTATGCCGCAGCACGGTCAGCGAGCAACTCACGCCCACGCGAACATCCGTCAGCACGCGGTGCAGATCGTCTACTCCAGCTACAGGCTGACCCTCCAGCGCAATGATCACATCGTTTTCGCGCAGGCCACCGCGTTGCGCTGGACTCTTCTCTTCCACTGACAAAACCAGCGCACCAGATTCCTTGACCAGATCGTAGAAGCGCACCACGCGCCGGTGAATCGGAACCGTTTGCGCGGAGACGCCGATAAAGCTGCGGCGAATTCGCCCATCGCGCAGCAGGCGACTGGCGATGAACTTTGCCGTGTTGATGCCAATGGCAAAACAGATTCCCTGCGCCGGCTGAATCGTAGCCGTGTTCACTCCAACCACCCGGCCCGCGGAATCGACCAACGGTCCGCCAGAATTGCCAGGATTGAGCGCGGCATCGGTCTGAATCACATCATCGATCAGGCGTCCGGAATACGATCGCAGCGAACGGCCCAGTGCGCTTACCACTCCTGCGGTCACGGTCGATTGAAATCCGTAAGGATTCCCAATGGCCACGACAAGCTGGCCCACGCGCAACTGCTGCGAATCGCCCAGAGCGGCCATGGTAAGTCCAGGCTCATCGACTCGCACCACAGCCAGGTCACTCGCCGGATCGTCGCCGATCGCAGTCGACGGCATACGCCGGCCATCGGCTAGCGTGACTTCGATGCGCCGCGCATCATGCACCACATGGCTGTTGGTGAGAATGAGCCCATCGGGAGTAAATACGAACCCCGACCCTCCGCCGCGCCGTTCGCGCGGCTCGCCTGAACGCGTGCGCCCCGCGGATTGATGCACTTCGATGTTCACCACCGAAGGGCTGACCACTTCCACCACGCCAGTTACCGCGCGAGAGTACGCATCCATCAGTCGAGCGTCAGCGGATGCATTCGTTGACGAAGGAACGGCAACGCGCGGAGGGTCGTCTCCCCAGGCGTTTACTTCAGACCGATTCAAGGCCGGCAAAGCCGAAACCACTTCCCCAGATTCTTCTAAATCCATACTGCATAGATGTCTGTCGATCTTCTTGCGATTCATCTGGCAGCGCGCAAGAAAAAAGCCGGAACCAAAAATTTGGTTCCGGCTTGAGTTGGCTGGTTTGCCCGGATAAACTTGCCCAAGAGAGCAACCGGCTTTGCCGGCCGGACGGCCGAGGGAGGCTGTCCCGGCATGAACCTCTACGCGGTTCTTCGTGGCCGCAATGTTAAGTCCCGCACCTGCGTCAAGATGCTCGACATCTGCATTCCGTTCAGCTGCGAAACAAACGGCAGGATCTCCGCGATGAACTGATCTTTCATCAATTCGCTGATTTCATCCTGGCGGTTCTTTTCCCCGCCACTCAGCAGTTCCGGCACGGTCACCTCCAGGGCTCGAGCCAGCCGCTCCAAGGACGAAAGCGTGGGTGTGGCTTTCTCGTTTTCAATTTTTGAAACGTAGGTTCGCGGCACGGACATGCGTCCGGCCAATTGCCGCTGGCTCAATCCACTCCGCAGCCGCAGCGAGCGGATGGAGGTTGCCAGGTTCAGGTGTCCACGGCCCAATCCGGGCATGGGCATCATTACGGGTGGCGCCATCACCACCGGCTCGGGCTCGGGTTCCTCGTCCAAGGACGAGTGGCAGCGTCGGCAATTGTTATTGACCGTACGGAATTGAACCAACAGGCAGTGATCGCAACGGACGACTTCCCTGGAATCTACTGGGGCAAGAGTCGTGGCCATCGGGTTGTGGGAGTGCCAGAGCCGGCTCTCCTGGAACCTGAAAATTGGGGGAAGGTTCCGACTGCAGAGACAATCTGCGGTACAAGGCCTGTGGAAGTCAAGGTTAAAATGCATAGAACCGCAAGTGTTGCCGGCGAAAACCGAAAGCACACGGCCAAATCCCGCAGCAGACAAGGCAAAAGCAATGATTGATCGTGAGTCGGCGTGGTGTTTACTAACTGAGTTCACCCAGTCAGAAAGTTTGCGCAAGCATGCGCTGGCGGTCGAGGCCTGCATGCGCGCTTGCTCGCGGAAGTTTGCTGACCGAGATCACGCTCCAGACGGGCAAAACGATCGGGAAGGGCTTGAGTTTACTCGTGCCGCCAATCCGCCCTCATCATCTGGGGCTTCAGCCCCTGAGGGAATGTCCGAAGAAGATTTGTGGGGGCTTGTTGGTCTGATTCACGATTTCGATTACGAAAAATATCCCAGCCTGGAAGACCATCCCTACAAGGGCGACGAAATTCTCATGGAGCGCGAATGGCCGGAGGTAATCCGCCGCGCCATTATGTCGCATGCCGAATACACGGGCGTGACGCGCGATTCGCCGATGGAAAAAGCTCTCTTCGCCTGCGACGAACTTGCCGGCTTCATCACCGCAGTCGCGCTGATCAAGCCGGGAAAATCGTTGGCTGAGGTGGACGCGAAATCCGTGCGAAAGCGGATGAAAGACAAAGCCTTCGCCCGAAAAGTAAACCGCGACGATATCGTAAACGGCGCAGCCGCCCTGGGCGTGGACTTGGACGAGCACATTGCTTTCTGCATTGCGGCGCTGCAAGGAATTGCTGGGGAGTTGGGGTTGGATGGAAGCGCGGCGAAAACGGCTTAGCCGTTTTTTGTGTGGGGCTGCCGCCCTCGGCTGTCCGCCGGCGCCCGGCTCGCTTATCTATGCCGAGATCGCACTAGCGGATCACACTCGCTATCTTCCCACTCCCAATCAGCTCCGCAACCCGTTCAAAATCTTTGTACATCACGCGATCTTTACCCACGGTAGGGCACACTGCCCGAATCGCCGCATGCGCCGCCTGTCCACGCTTCGAGGTTTTCAGTGGTGCGAGAAAGTCGATTGCTTGCGCGACGGCCATGGCTTCGATGGCCAACACGTTGCGCGTGTTTTCGACAATGCGCCGCAACTTATTCGCGGCCGTCATGCCCATGGAGACGTAATCTTCTTTGTTGCCCGAAGTCGTAATCGAGTCGACCGACGCGGGATGCGACAGCACTTTGTTTTCGCCGACCAGCGCAGCCGCCGTAACCTGCGCCATCATAAAACCGGAATTCAATCCTGCGAACTCAGCCAGAAAGGGCGGCAAGCCTTCGCTGAGTGCGGGATTCACCAGTCGCTCGATGCGGCGTTCGCTGATGCCAGCCAGAGCGCTTAAAGCGATGGCCAGGAAATCCAAAGCAAAGGCGAGCGGCTCGCCGTGAAAATTTCCGCCGGAGATAACATCGCCTTCCGTCTTGTCGGCGTTGGTCATAAAGACCAGAGGATTATCCACGGCCGAGTTTGCCTCGATTTCAAATACCCCACGGCAATGCGCCAGCGTATCGCGCACTGCGCCATGAACTTGAGGGATGCAGCGCAGCGAGTAAGCGTCCTGCACGCGCCCGCATTCCCGGTGTGACTCGCGAATCTGGCTGCCTTCCAGCATCTTCCGCAAATTCGCGGCGCTCTTCATCTGTCCGCCGTGCGGGCGCGCTTTGTGGATGCGTTCATCGAATGCTGTGTCGGTTCCCTTCAGCGCGTCACAGCACAGGCCTCCCAACACGTCGGCGGAATCGACTAACGTCTCTGCGGCCAGCAGTGCAAAAGTTCCCACGGCCAGCATGCCCTGCGTTCCGTTAATCAGCGAGATGGATTCTTTCGCTTCGAGCACCAGTGGCTTGATCTGCGCCCGTTTCAGCGCGGCGTCGCTGGGAACGCGCGTACCCTCTGCCTCAACGCATTCGCCTTCGCCGATCAAAGCCAGCGCCAGATGGGCAAGCGGAGCGAGATCGCCGCTCGCGCCTACGCTGCCTTGCGACGGCACAAACGGCGTTACGCCGCGGTTCAGCATTTCACAGAGCGTATCGATGACGATCGCGCGCACCCCTGAATAACCTTTCGCCAGAGAATTGGCGCGCAAAAGCATCATGGCGCGAGTTTCTGCGATCGACAGTGGTTCTCCCACGCCGACTGCGTGTGAGCGCACAAGGTTGACCTGCAGTTCGCGAATCTGGTCGCCAGCAATCCGCACATCGCTGAGCTTGCCCACACCAGTCGTGATCGCATAGGCCAGTTTGTCGCCTGCGACGATCTCATCCACGATGGCGCGCGCCCGGTCGACGGCCGCCCGCGCCTCAGCTAACAAAAGTACAGGACGATGTTGATCGGCGACTTCCCGCACCGCTTCCAGAGTGAGATCGTTGCCGTTAAGGTGTAATGCGTTCAAGAAGGGTTCCCGTTTCGTTTTCCCACCGCGGCGCGAAATATTTTTAAATATTTTTCCGGCAGCACCGCGATCTTCATCTGCTCATCGGTGACGATGTGTGTGGTTTCGCCTTCCGCGATGAGCGTGCCGCCGTCACTGCTCCTTAACTCATAACCAAAGTGGATGACAGAATCGCGCACGTTCAACATTTCAGTGCGTACGACAATCTCTTCATCATAATGTGCTGGGGCGCGATAACGGCATTTGGCCTCGGCTACGGCTATGAAGCGTCCGTCTTTGTTCTCCATATCTCGATAGGAAAAGCCTAACTGCCGCAGCAGTTCGACCCGGCCTACCTCGAACCAGATGAAATGGTTGGAATGGTAAACTACCCCCATTTGATCGGTCTCGGCGTAGCGCACGCGCAGACGGGTTTCATTGACCGCGTGATTTTTAGAAGTCATTCGCCCTTCCATACTGGCTTGCGCTTTTCCAGAAATGATGCGATGCCCTCCCGGAAGTCGGCCGTGTTACGGATGGTGGCATTCTCGCGCACAGCAGCATCGATCTGAGCATCCAGTCCGGCGCGGGCGTGATCGTTCAGTAGTTTTTTGGTTGCGCGCAACGAAGCTGGGCTGTTTTCCATCAGGAGCCTAGCCAACTCACGCGCACGAGCCAACAATTTTTCGGGCGCGACGATTTCGTTGATTAACCCCATTCGTGCTGCCTCGTCTGCTTCGAAAATTCTTCCGGTCAGCAAAAGATCGCGAGCCTGCTTCTCTCCGACCTGACGCAGAAGAAAAGTGGAAACGATGGCGGGGACAAATCCGATGCGCACTTCGGTATAGCCAAACTTGGCTTCCGGCACCGCAAGAGTGAAATCGCACAGCAAAGCCAGTCCGGTGCCACCCGCAATGGCTGCACCGTTCACCGCCGCGATTGTGACCTTGGGAAATTCATAAAGAGACCGGAACAGCCGGACCATCGTTTGGGAATCTTCAAGATTTTGCCCAGGCGACCGCCCCAGCAATACCTTTAAGTTTTCCAAATCCATGCCGGAACAGAAAGCCTTGCCCGCGCCGGTAAGGATGAGCACAAGCGCGTCGGATTTCTCGACCTCCTGCAGCGCGTGCAGCAAATCGTCGATCAATTCGAAGCTGATGGCATTACGCTTGTCGGGGCGGTTCAGCGTAAGCGTCGCAATGCGCGAATCGTAAGAGAGATGAATCGTTTTGTAGTCCATACCTTAGAAGGAGCGTCACTCTTCGCTATAAAATCCGGGGCCGCGGGAACTGAAAAATATAAACCCGACAAATCGGCTCTTGCTGTCAGGTTGAAGACAGTCTTCGTAAACCCAGATGCCCGGAAAGGTCTTAAGAACTCGGTCCATCGCCTGGGAAACGGTTAAGTTCTCCATCGAGCGCTCGATGTGCGGCGCGTCAATGGGGAACGGGGCGTTATTGCCTGGCACGGCTCCGCCCATTGCCACTGCGATGTTGTGCGCCTTCATATAAGCCGTCACCTCTGGAGTCTGCAATATTGCATGGCGCACGGCAGAATTCGCGCTGAATGCAGCATACTGCGAGGGTACGCCGCCACTCCAAAACGAGACGTGGCTGATCCTAAGGTTGAGCAGGTCCGTTGGGACATCACTTTGGATCATTCGTACTGTCCCGTCTGCGTCCTGCGTCACCCGAATGCTCGGATCGTCCGCGAATGTCTCTTTCGCGACCTGAAGAGGAGATTCCCCGCTGGCTGGGGGGATGCGCCAGTGCGGCCAGTTCACCGGTGTTTCGGGGCCGCAACGTCCGGAAAATTCAAGGGATCCCGACACGTTCGCCGTCCTCAGGGACTCGAACAAGGGCCCCAATGGCGCAACAAGTTTCAGATGGGACCTCGTCTCATGCTGCGCTAGCACGGAGGTTGTCATTGAGACGACGGCAGCGATCAGGAGCACACGGCGAGACATAACTGATTCTCCTTCACGATCCAAGTTACATACGCGCATTCAAAATACTGCGTGGTCCGATGCTAATCGGCAGCGACGGAATTCGTATATCGGGCGCCAATTTCTGCCGTCGCGCGCAACAGCGCGTCCAGCGGCTTCAGCGGCGGCAACTCCGCGCCACGCTGCTTCAAAGCTTCAATCACTTTCTCGGTAGAAATGTTGCCGACCATGGCATCTTGTGCGAAGGGGCAGCCTCCCAGGCCGCCGATCGCGGAATCAAAGCGCCGGCAGCCGGCATCATACGCGGCAAGAATCTTGGCCTCGGCATGTTCGGGGCGGCTATGCAGGTGCACGCCGATCTCCAGGTAATCGTACTTCGCCATCACTGCGCCGACCACGTCGCTGACTTGTTCGGGCGTCGCCATCCCGACTGTGTCGGCCAGGGAAATCATGCGCAGGTTGTCGACCTCCATCAGCGAGATGGCCTCGATCACTTCATCTACATTCCACAGATCGCCGTATGGATTGCCAAACGCCATCGAGATATAAACCACCACGTCGAGCCCACCATCGTCGGCCTTTGTCTGAATCTTTTCCAATTCTTCCAGCGCATCCTCGGCAGACTGATTCTGATTCTTGCGCAGGAAGGTTTCGGAAATCGAATAAGGAAATCCCAGTGTGTGTACCGCGTGCGTCTCAATCGCTCGCTGCGCGCCCTTTTCATTGACCACGATGCCGATGATCTCCACGTCGTCCGGCGGATCGAGTTCCTTCAACACTTCTTCCGAATCCGCCATTTGCGGGACGGCTTTCGGCGATACGAATGAAACCGCATCGATGTGCTTAAATCCCGCGCTGATCAATGCCTGCAGGTAGGCGCGCTTGATGTCAGGCGGAATCTGACCTTTCAGCCCTTGCCAGGCATCGCGCGGACATTCGATTAATTTGACAGTATCAGTCATATCAAATCATGAGTGACGGATTTACGGACTCGTTGCGTGACTGCCAGACGGTTTGAGAACTTACCTGATAACCGGCAATTGTGCACTGCGTCACGATCCGTCAAATCTGATGGCAAATCATGTTTGCAGCACTCCCACCTTGAACTCTGATACATCCGGATTCAGTGCCGCCGCCTCCAGAGCCTGGGTGATCGCGTCACGGGTTTCGATGGGATCGATGATCTTGTCAATCCACAACCGGGCTGCGCCATAGCGCGGATCGGTTTGCTCGTCATAAGTGCGCTTTGTCGATTCGTACAACTCTTTCCTGTCTTCCTCGCTCAGCCTCGTACCACCGCGTTCGAGTTGCTTCACTTTGATTTCCACCAATGTGCCAGCTGCCGCGTCTCCGCTCATCACGGCGTAACGCGCTGTTGGCCAGGCAAACACAAACCGCGGATCAAACGCTTTGCCGCACATCGCATAATGTCCCGCGCCGAACGAACCACCCACAATCACCGTAATCTTGGGCACCACTGAGTTCGATACTGCGTTCACCATCTTCGCGCCGGCTTTGATGATGCCGCTCCACTCCGCGTCGCGGCCTACCATGAAGCCGTTCACATCGTGGAAGAAAATCAGGGGGATCAAGTTCTGGTTGCAATCCATGATGAAGCGAGCGGCCTTCTCAGCCGATTCCGTGTAGATGACGCCGCCAAACTCGGTGCGCTTCTGGCCTTCGTGGTCGGTAGCTTGAGCGTGCATCTTCTGGTTGGCAACAATGCCCACGGCGAATCCGCCGATGCGCCCGTAGCCGCAGATCAGAGTCTTGCCATATTCCGGTTTGTATTCGTCGAAGCGGCTGCCATCGAGCACGCGCGCCAGAATTTCCTTCATGTCGTAGGGTCGAGCAGGCGAGGAATCGTAGATGCCGTAGATTTCTTCAGCCGCCAGCGCCGGTTCGACGGGCTTTTTGCGATCCCAGCATGACTGGCGCCGGTATCCCCACTTCTCAACGATGGAGCGAATGCGCGCCAGGCAGGCTGCATCGTCCGCTTCGCGAAAATCGACGGTGCCGCTGATACCCGCGTGCATCGCCGCCCCACCCAATTCTTCTGCGGAAACTTTTTGTCCGATCGCCGCCTGCACCAACGCAGGTCCGGCCAAAAATAGTCCACTGCCGTCGGTCATCAGAACGTGATCGCACATCACCGGCAGATAGCCGCCGCCCGCCACGCACATGCCCATGATGGCTGCCGTCTGCGGAATTCCGAGTGCCGACATTACCGCGTTATTGCGAAACACACGGCCGAAATCGTCTGTGTCGGGAAAAACGTCTTCCTGCAGCGGCAGAAAAACGCCTGCCGAATCCACCAGATAGACAGTCGGAATCCGATTCTCGATGGCGATGTTCTGGGCGCGAATCACTTTCTTCGACGTCATGGGGAAGAATGCGCCGGCTTTTACCGTAGCGTCGTTGGCGATAATCATTACCATGCGAGTATGAATGCGAGCTAAGCCGGTAATGACCCCGGCGGCGGGCGCTCCGCCCCACTCCTCATACATGCCGTTCGCTGCGTAGAGGCCCAACTCGAAGAAGGTTTTAGGATCGGCCAACAGTTCAATGCGTTCGCGAGCGGTCAGGCGTCCCTTGGCATGCTGATTCTCGATGGCCTTGCTCCCACCACCTTCGCAGATCGCTTCGCCTTCGTTGCGCACCTGGGACATGAGATCTGCCAGAAACCGCATGTTGGCCTCGAAGCGAGCCGAGGTAGGATCGACTTTAGTTGCCAGGACGTTGGACGCCTGTGTAGCAGAGGACACGGGAATTTCACTGCGATCAGCCATGAGTGGAATAGAAGCGGACTGTTTACGGTATAACACTGGCGCAGCACCGCGCAACGCAGCCGTCGCCTTCCATTGCGTCCGCCCGCTACGCGCCACTACAATCTTCCGTGTTCTTTTGAGGAAGGACATTTCTAAGAAAGGACATCCATGAAAAAGCTCACCGGAGTCATCGCCGTTTGCTTTTTGTTTTCGATTGTCGCATTCGCGCAACATCACGACGTCGGCGGCGGAGCCAAGAACATTCCCTCCCACGGCCCGCGGCCCACTCCCGCATCCCATCCCGCACCTGCCCAGGAGAACCGTCACTTTAACGACCAGGCTGGCCATCCCGATGCCCCGCACGTCCACTCGAATGGCAAGTGGATCGGTCACGATACCGGCCCCAACGATCCCCACTACCACCTCGACCATCCCTGGGAACATGGACGCTTCACCGGAGGCTTTGGCCGCGGTCACCTCTGGCGGCTCGCCGGAGGCGGCCCCAACCGTTTCTGGTTCGGCGGATTCTACTTCAGCGTCGCACCCTACGACATCGGCTACTGCAACGACTGGCTCTGGGACGCCGACGACATCGTCATCTACGAAGATCCCGACCACCCCGGCTGGTACCTCGCGTACAACGTAAGGCTGGGAACCTACGTCCATGTGCAATACCTTGGTGCCTAACACGAACCCACGCGTCGATGGAGCCGGGGGCCGCTCTTGCCCTCGGCTACACGCGATACGTGCAACTTTTTTCCGCTCTTCCCTTGACTTCCGTTAGAATCCTTGTAATAACTATTCGGTCCTTCCGGACGGGTTTGGGGGTGTGTCTGTTTGGCGGAAATTCGACTACAGGAGGGTGAGTCCCTCGAAAACGCTCTGCGCCGCTTCAAGCGCAAAGTGCAGCAGGAAGACATTATCAAAGAGGTCAAGCGCCACTCCTTTTACCTGAAGCCGGGTGAGAAAAAACGCGTGAAGGCGGCTCTAGCTCGGAAGCGTGCTCGTAAGAAGGTTCGCAAAGAGCAGGATTGAAGTAGAGATTCTAAGTAAGACCTGTAAGGAGTAACACCGCATTGAAGGGTCGTCCCTTTCCCGGGGCGGCCCTGCTCGATCTGGCCCCCACCAGAAAAGAGTTGCAGCTGGGATCATTCATTTACTCATCATTCATTCGGCATTCAAGCAGGAAAAGCTGTATCCACGCTCCGTTCCAGGCGCGTGGCGGGCCGAGTCCAGGGGCAGTTTGAGGGGGGATGTAGACAACCTGTTTTGCTTTTGCCATCGCCTTCCCCGCGTGTGGCGACTGCAAACCGGGCACAAGGGAGCCGTCCTCAATGGAATTTCAGGATAAAGTACTGACCTGCATCGACTGCGGCACTGACTTTGTCTTTACCGCCGGGGAACAAATGTTCTTTCACGACAAACAATTCAAGAACCAGCCCAAGCGCTGCAAAACCTGCAAGTCGAAGCGCGTGGCTGTCCTGACCGCGCCTCACGCACCAGGAAACGGGAACTACCACTCCCGGGTTGAAACCCGCGCCACCTGCTCACAATGCGGCAAAGATACGACCGTGCCCTTTCGTCCCACGCAGGGCCGGCCTATTCTCTGTCGCGAATGTTTCACGCAAAAGAGAAATGTAGCTACCGCGTGACCGTTTCATCCCCCCGATGACGGCGCACATCCTGGCATGAACCCGAATCCTGCCGAGGTGTGCCGTGCGAGGGATCGGCAAATTTCCGCCGAAGTGCGCTACCATGATCGGGTGTCGACTTACCACGTACAGAACTTCGGCTGCCGCGCCACTCAAGCCGATGGTGCCGCTATCGAGCGTCAGTTCCAGCTCCGCGGCCTCGTCCCCGCGCCTGCCGATCGAGCCGACCTGATAATCCTCAACACCTGTACCGTCACCAATTCCGCCGACCAAGACGCACGTGCCGCCGTACGGCGCATCCAGCAGCAGAATCCTCTGGCAAAGGTCATCGTTACCGGATGCTACGCTCAGCGTGCTCCGGAAGAAGTCGCCTCGTTTCCTGGCGTTAACACGGTGATTGGCAACTCTCATAAACACCAGCTCGCCGATCTAGTGCTCGGCGAAAATTTCGCAGCGGGCAAAGCCTTTCTTCCCATCAGCACGCTGACTCAGAACCGGGAACTGCGCGCTGAGAACTCAATTTTCGTCTCCGACATCTTCGCCCACACCGAATTTCTCGCCGCGCCGGTTTTCGAATCCGCTGGCAACATCGGCGTTCACGAACACGATCGCACGCGCCCAAATCTCAAGGTCCAGGACGGATGCGATAACCGCTGTTCGTTCTGCGTGATCCCAAGCGTCCGGGGACAGAGCCGTTCTCTTCCCGCATCGCAGATCATTGACGAGGTGAATAGCCTCGTAGCCGCGGGCTACCGCGAAGTGATCATCAGCGGCATCAATCTGGGCCGTTGGGGACGCGATCTGGAGATTCCGCTTTCGGCATCCGGCTCCCGCAAATTGCTTTTCGAGGATTTAATCCGCAGCATTCTCAGGGAAACCAAACTTGAAAAGTTGCGCATCTCGTCCGTCGAACCTATGGATTGGTCCGACGAACTTATTGCGCTCGTCGCTGCTTCACCTCGCATCGCCGAACATGCCCACGTTCCGCTGCAATCCGGCAGTGACGCCGTGTTACGCCGCATGCATCGCAAATATCGGCCGTGGCACTATCGCGAAAAAATTGAAAAGATTCGCGCCGCCATGCCCACCGCGGCTATTGGTGCCGATGTCATGACTGGATTCCCCGGCGAGACTGACGCCGAATTCGAATCCACGCGCCGCCTCATCGAAGAGCTGCCATTCACTTATCTGCACGTCTTCACTTACTCCGCGCGCCCCGGCACACCCGCCGCAGCCATGTCGAATCAAGTCCCAGTTCATCTCGCTCGCGAGCGCAACCAAATCCTCCGCGACCTGGCCTCGTCAAAAAAGCAAATGTTCATGCAGTCGCTGATTGGAAAGCGATTGGAAGCGATCACACTCAGCGCGATGAAGAAGGGACTCAACGGCGATCTCACCGAAGCCCTTACCGACAACTATCAAAAGGTATTTTTGAAAGGACGCTACGAGGCAAATCGCTGGATCAGGGCAGACATCGCGGCAGTGGAGGATGGAGCACTCGTGGGAAGCGTGGCCGTTTCTACGCTACCCCCAAGCCCTGGTTTAATCCCCCTGGTTTAGTCCCCTTAAAATTGGCAGATACTTTCGCATCGGCCACCACGTCCCTCTAACGCAAAATCAAATCTGCTCTGGCTCCTCGGGATCAGGCTCGCGCACGGGCGCGTCCGGATTCTCCATGGGAGAAGGTGGTTCCTTAATCGGCGGCGGCATCGGCTCGGCAGGCTGGCGGAGGCTAAGAGGGAGGTTCGCAAGCGTTCGAAGCTGCAGGTCGGGAATCATGCAGCTCAGATGCGAAACAAGCTCGAAAGGAAGCCGGCGCGCTTCTTGCGAACAAACGGCACAAGCTTCTGCTAACGCCCCGATAACAACAGTTAGTGCTCTCCATTCTACTAATCAAAACAAGCAGACCGCAGTGGAACTGAAAGGCCTCGCAGTTCAGCTTTGGATTCGCGAGGATTAGCTTAACCGTACCGTGAAGATGATAGGATTCCGGTGAACAGAGCGCTTTCAGCGAGGGAGTGTGTTCTTTCCGAAGTTGTTCTTAACGGCAACCGGTTTGGCAGCACTCCTGCCCATCTGCAAGTCAGCGCCTGGGGTCAGAATGAGGGGGTAACCGCGGATCAAGTGATTGCCAGGTATGTGGACGCGATCGGCGGTGCGGACAAATTCTCGTCGATCACGACGTTCTTGGAAAAGGGCGATGTGTCCGGGAACCTGACAAGCTTTCCTCCACCTGACATTCCGTCCCTGCTGGTTGCGGTCTTCTGGGCACTTTTCGCAATCGCAACTTTCCCCTCTACGAGCGAAAGAATGCGGGATGCATGGACTCTCGTCTGTTTAACCTGCCCCATTGCGACAGCTGGCCGGCATCACCCTGTCAGTCTCTATGAGGTTCTGGCGGCGAACACAGTTACGTATGCACTGTTCGGTCTAATCGTGCAAGCCCTACGCCATCCACTGCATCACGCAAAATCGTAAAGTTAAGAAAGTCGCAGAATCCTGCATAACGGGCTTCGCCGTCCGCAAAGTACCGTACGAACTCATCCCACCCGCGAAAGTTATGGTCCCATCCAATTTACGTAGCCGCAACTTACCGAAAACCGCATCTAAAGCCTGATCCCGGACCTTGCCTCGGCTCGGTCCAGGTTCGGACTCTAACGAAGACGAACAGTGTCAGCGGGATCGGCGGAGGGTATATAGGCGGTGACGTTCAGATTTTTACTGTTTCTCTGAATCGAGCCAACATTCTATCTACGCCGGTCCATGAGTCCAACTTCCGGACACTGACGTTCGTCGTTGAAATTCATTTGAAGGCGAAACCGTGAACGACACCGACAAAACAAAAAGTAACAACGAACCGAACAAGGAAAAAGAAAAGCAGCAATCCAAGTTTGATTGGATTACGCAGCGTTACGCCTGCTCTCTGCCCAATATATTCAAAGAACTCAGATTGCAAATTGAGCAGGACGTAAAGACCCGCAACTCCCTGCGGCCCAACAATGCTCCTTATGAATTCTCGATTGCCGATAACGATGATGGCTTCAGAGTTATTCTGAAAGCGAAAGAGTTGGAGATGGCCGTTAGATTCGTCCTGGCCGAGCACGCCATTGTTGTTCGGGATGACAAAGGCGTCGAGATGTTTGAGGTCACGCTCACATTTAATGATCTAGGTGAGTGCCAGTTGAATGTCAACGGAGAACCGCGCGACCATTGGCAAGTGCGGCGCATGGCGCTGGAGGAATTGATGTTCCGGGGAAACTAGAAACGCGGCGAGCTGACATTCGGCGGGATTCCCCATGTTATAATCTTGTATTCTCAATCGCTTAGGGGCGTGGAGGGCCGTATCGATAAACGTTTTATCCGAACCAATGACCGCATCCGGGCACGTGAAATTCGCGTGATCGGCGATGAAGGGGAACAGATCGGCGTGATGCCCCCATTCGAAGCGCTCAGGTTAGCCCGCAGTAAGAATCTGGATCTGGTCGAGATTTCTCCCACTGCCCAGCCTCCCGTGTGCCGCATCATGGACTACGGGAAATATTTGTACCAGCAGGAAAAGAAAGAGCGCGAGGCCAAGAAACACCAGAAGACGATCACCGTAAAAGAGGTCAAGTTCCGCATCAATGTGGACGACCACGATTACGAAACGAAGAAAAATCACGTGCTGCGTTTTCTGGATGAGGGAGATAAGGTAAAGGCAACCATCTTCTTCCGTGGCCGCGAAATGACCCGCACCGGGCTTGGCCGAACCATTCTGGAGCGACTGATTAAGGACGTGGAACCGCAGAGCATTGTGGAATTCCGGCCGCGCCAGGAAGGCAATACTCTGCACGCGATTTTGGCGCCCAAAAAGTCGGCGGCGGAACGCGAGAAAGAGAAAGAGAAAGAAGCCAAGCAAAAAGCGAAAGCCGAACGACAGGAAAAGATGCTGCAGGAAAAAATGGCGCAGGCTAAGCTGGCGCCGGAGAAAAAAGAAGAGTCACCAGTGGCAGCAGGAGTGGAAGTCGCGAATCCTGGTTCGCACGCTTAGCGTTCGCCGAGGATAGGTGTCAATCGCGCCAACAATTCCAAAGCAATTGAAGCAGTGATTGAAAACAACGGTGCAGTCGAGAACTGATCTGCACCTGATTCCGAGGAACTATGCCGAAATTGAAAACACACAAAGGCGCGGCCAAGCGCTTCAAGAAAACTGCCACCGGCAAGGTGAAGCGGGGACATTCGGGCCTGCGCCATATGCTGACGTCCAAGGCGCACAAGCGCAAACGCAAGCTGGGCACCTCTACGCTGGTGAGCCCCGGAGATCTTCACAAAGTGAAGCGGATGATTCCGTATCAGTAGATGCTGGACTCTGGACTAACGACCAGCTAGGACCTTAACAGTGAGTCGCCTTTTCAATCGCAGGAACGTTCTCATCGTCGTTACTGCGATTGTGGTGTCGCCGACGATCTGGTGGATCACGGCGGGAGTTCGAGGCCAGGTGGTAGCCCGCTATGATGTAGCTGTCGGGCATTACAAGATATTGCAGTACGGCCTTCCATCACTCGGGTTTTCCGAATACAGAGCGTTGCTCCTGCGTCGGTACGGCATCGATGTGCAGCCCAAAGGCTGCGTCATAACCGATAATAAGTGGCCCATACTCAAGAGCATACAACCAAGTAGTCGTTTCTGCGGCCAACAAGAAGTTCGGGCACGATGTGTTCAAGGAGTGCTGGGTAGATGCAACGATGGAAAGGATGAAGCGCCTAAAGGCTGACAGCGAGAGCTCGGCCGCAGCGAGTGAAGAGGCAAATCCTGCCTCCAGCCGCTAAAGTGAAAGCAAAAAGGAGAAAACTATGCCACGTGTAAAACGCGGAACCAAACGCCGCGCCAAGCGAAAGAAAATATTAGACCGCGCGAGCGGTTACTTCCTCACAAAATCAAAACTATACCGCTCCGCAAAAGAAGCGGTCGAACGCGGGCTTAAGTTCGCTTACTCGGGACGCAAGCAGCGCAAGCGGCAATATCGATCGCTGTGGATCGTGCGCATCGGCGCAGCTGCCAAGCTGAACGGCTTGAGCTACAACCAGTTTATTCACGGTTTGAAGGTGGCTGGAGTGGAACTGGACCGCAAGATTCTGGCGGATTTAGCGGTGCGGGATGCGGCGGCGTTTAAGACTCTTGCCGAGCAAGCGAAGACCGCGCTGGCGTAAGCTTCGAGTCATCGAGTCTTTGCGAGACCGGGAAGGGCACGGCCTTCAGCCGTGCCGATTGCTGGTTTCTAATTTACAACTTGTCATTCCGAGCGAAGCGAGGAATCCGCTTTCGCATGCGGTGGTAGAAATTCCCTGCCACCTCGCGGCTTCATTTAGCCGATAGCGATCCTTCGACTTCGTAAACCGATTCGCGAAGAAGCGCGAATCGGTTCACTCCGCTCAGGACGACATTCTTTTTGATGCTGATTAGAGTGGACTATACCGTTTCCAAGTTGACGGATTATTCGGCCGCGGCGCTGGAGAAGGCCGCCGCGGAGTGCATTCGTGCATGTACGGAAGAATCCGCTGCGGTTCGCAACGAGGCGGAGCTGAAAACCTGCCGCGATCGCTGGCTGGGGCGCAAGAACGGCATCCTGACGCAGATCAACGATCTGTGGTTGAAGGGCGCTCCCAAGGATGCAAAGCGTGAAGCTGGAATCCGCGTGAATGAGTTGAAGGCGCGGATTCAGGAATTGGTGGAGGAGGCGCACGTAGCGCGTGACGATAAGACAGAGGAGGCGCGCGTCGACATTACTCTGCCCGGACTTCGGCGTCCGATCGGAGCGGAGCATCCGGTCATCAAGACAACGAACGAGATGGTTCGCGTCTTTCAAAAGCTCGGCTATTCCGTAGCCGAGGGCCCAGTGATCGAGACCGATTATTACAACTTTGAGGCGCTGAATTTTCCGCCCAATCATCCGGCCCGCGATACGCAGGACACTTTGTTCATCGCGGGTCAGCAGTCGAAAGCGCAGCGCGACCGCTTGTTGTTGCGCACGCATACTTCTCCGGTACAAATTCGAACGATGGAGAAGATGCGGCCGCCGCTTCGCATCGTGATTCCCGGGACGGTGCATCGCAACGATCCTCCCGATGCGAGCCACTCTCCGATGTTTCATCAGATCGAAGGGCTGGCGGTCGACACCAATATTACGTTTGGCGATTTGAAGGGAACGCTTGATCACGCGATGAAGGAATTTTTTGGATCGAGCGTGAAAACGAGTTTTCGTCCGTCGTTTTTTCCGTTCACTGAACCGAGCGCGGAGATGTATGTTTCATGCTTCATCTGCGGTGGGAGCGGCAGGCGCGGGCCGGATAACGCGCTGTGCCGTCCGTGCAAGCAGACCGGATGGATTGAAATTCTGGGTTGCGGCATGGTCGACCCGAACGTGTTCGAGTTTGTAAAGGACAACGGGTATGACCCGAAGAAGGTTTCAGGGTTTGCGTTCGGGATGGGCGCGGATAGGATCGCGCTGTTGAAATATGGCGTGGATGATATCCAACTGTTTTTTCAGGGAGATGTGCGGTTTTTGCAGCAGTGGGCGTAATGCCCAGGTCGCCCTCAATCATCCTGAGGCGCGTTCTCTGCGCCGAAGGAGCCCTGCACTAAAGCTGGAGCGCTAGCACCAAAGCCATAAATGAAACTATCGCCACAATGGATTCGCGACTTCGTAGATCTCGCGGTCGATGATCGCCGACTGGCAGAGGACCTGACTGCTGTCGGGATGGCCGTCGAAGGAATTAACGGCACCGGTTCTGACGCAGCATTCGAGATGGAAATAGGAACGAACCGTCCCGATGCCATGAATCATTATGGCGTGGCACGGGAGGCGGCAGCGATATACGACTTGCCGCTGAAGGTTCTCACTCCGAAACTACCCTCATCCAGAGGAGAGGCAAATTTCCCCATTCATGTGGAGGAACCGCAGCTTTGTCCGCGCTTTTCTGCGCGGGCGATTCACGGCACTCGCATCAAGTCTTCTCCGGAAAAGATTGCGCACCGGTTGCAACTGCTCGACCATCGGCCCATCAGCAATGCGGTCGATGCCACAAATTATGTTTTGTGGGAGATGGGAAAGCCTACGCATGTGTTCGACATGGATTTGCTCGAGGGCGGGCGTCTCATCATTCGAAAAGCGAAGAATGGAGAGAAGCTCAAGACACTTGACGGCATCGAACGCACGCTGACGCCAGAAGACCTGGTTGTCGCTGATGCGAAGAAGCCGGTCGGCCTCGCGGGAGTGATGGGCGGCTACGACACGATGATCACCGAGAAGACGCAAAATATTTTGATTGAGTCGGCGTGGTGGGATCCGCTCACCGTGCGCAAGACTTCGCGGCGACACGGAATTCACACGGACGCCTCGCACCGGTTTGAGCGTGGTGCAGATTTCGAGTCGACGATTCTGTCCTGCGATCTGGTCGCAGCTTTGATTCTGCAATCGGGTGGGGGAGAATTGGTTGGCCATGCGATCGATGTGATTTCGAGAAAGATCGATCAGGCTCCCGTGGTGCTACGGCTTTCAGAAGTGCGGCGCATTCTAGGCGGGAATTTGGATTCGGGAGAGATTTTTCGCATCCTGAAGAAGCTCGGATTTGGCGTGATTCCTGAGGGACAAGCAGATGAGCAGTTTCGCGTCCACATCCCAAGCTGGCGACTGGACGTGGAGCGTGAAATCGATGTGATCGAAGAGATCGCGCGGCTGCATGGTTACGACAAGTTCGAAAATACTTTGCCGGCTTACAGCGGAGCGGTCCGGGACCTGCCGCATGCGGCCATGGACGCCACTTTGCGCTCGCGAGCGTTGGCCCTGGGATATGACGAGGCGGTGTTGCTGACTTTTATCTCCCATGCGGATGCGGAAAGATTTTCTTCGGCTTCCGTTCTGGAACTGGAGAATCCGCTGAGCGAAGAAGCATCTGTGATGAGGACCTCAATGGCTCCGGGCATGCTCGACATGCTCGTGTGGAATCTGAATCGAGACCTGGAAAGCGTGCGGCTGTTTGAAATGGGGCGGGTCTACGAAATGAGCGGCGCGGATCGGGTCGAGCCAGCGCGACTGTGCCTGGGCGCAACAGCGGCTGCAGTGAAGAGTTCGTTGCCCGCCGCAGGCGTGGTTGATGTGAGCAAGGGAGAACACGCTGAGGCGTCTGAGGTGTTTCGTTCGTTCAAGGGCGACGTGGAGAATCTGCTCGCGGCATTCGAATACAGTGAGCTGAGTTTCGATCGCAAGACGGCGGAATATTTTCATCCCGGACGCTCGGCGCGGGTCCTGATGGATGGGGCCGTGGTAGCGCAGTTTGGGCAGATCTCAGATGACATCAGGATCGCGAAGAAGTTGCGGCAAGATGTATTCCTGGCCGAGATCGATCTGGAGCGATTGCGTGTAAAAGGATTGCGTACGGTGAAGTTTGCGCCGCTGGCAAAGTACCCGGCTGTGGCACGCGATTTTTCTTTTGTCTTTTCCGACGATGTGGAATTTGAGACGATGCGGCGGGCGGTGATGGGGCTGCGCCTGAAGGCGCTGCGCGACTTCAGCCCAGCAGAGACTTTTCGGGGTGCGTCGATCGGTGCGGGCCAGTACTCCATTCTGCTACGTGCGCACCTGCAATCGGATGAGGGGACACTGCGGGACGAGCAGATCGCGGAGTGGTCATCGCAAATTGTGTCCGCCCTTCAAGGGTTGGGGGGAGTGCAGCGGGCGTAGAGCAATTGTTGATGTATGGCTGCTGATTATTGATTGAAAAGCCTTTTGGGCATACGGTTTTGAATCAACAATCAGCAATCAACGATCTTCATTTGTTGTGCTAATCTGCCAGCTATGGCGGACGTAATCTCTTCTCTATCCATTCCGAACAAACAATTTTTAAGCGACAAAGTCTCGCATTTTACCGAGTCGGTGATCCGGGAGATGACCCGGCAAGCAATGCTGCACGGCGCGGTGAATCTGGCGCAGGGATTTCCCGATTTTGCGGCTCCGGCGGAAATCAAAGCAGCAGCGCGCGACGCTATCGAGAAAGACGTGAACCAGTACGCGATTACCTGGGGCGCGAAGAATTTGCGGAACGCGATTGCGCGGCAGATGGGCGTGTGGCAGGGCATTTCGGTCGATCCGGAGAAAGAAGTGACGGTGTGTTGCGGATCGACCGAGGCGATGATCTCGACCTTGCTGGCGGTGTGCAATGCCGGCGATGAGGTGGTGATCTTCGAACCGTTCTACGAAAATTACGGGCCGGATTCGGTGTTGAGTGGAGCGCGGCCGCGGTTTGTAAAGTTGAGGCCGCCGGGTCACGACGGTGGCGAGTGGACATTCGATGAAAAGGAACTGCGTGCAGCGTTTGATAAGAATACGAAGGCCATCATTGTCAATACGCCGAACAACCCTACCGGCAAGGTGTTCACGCGGGCTGAATTGGAATTGATTCGCGACTTGTGCGTGGAGTTCGACGTGCTCGCCATTACAGATGAGATTTACGAACACATTTTGTATGACGGGACGAAACACATCTCGATGGCATCACTGGACGGAATGCGGGAGCGGACGGTAACGATCAATGGGATGTCGAAGACCTATAGCGTGACAGGATGGCGCGTGGGTTGGGCAGTTGGTCCAGAAAAGATCACGAATGCGATCCGCAAAGTACATGATTTTTTGACGGTGGGAGCACCGGCTCCACTGCAGGAAGCGGGCGCTGCGGCGTTGAGCTTGCCGGCGGAATATTATGCGAAGCTGGCGGAAGGATACCGGACGCGGCGTGATCATTTGATTCCCGCGCTCGAGGGAGCGGGGTTTAAATGTTTTCGTCCGCGCGGCGCTTATTACGTGATGACGGATATTTCTAAGTTTGGACTTGAGGATGACGTGTCGTTCACGAACTATCTGGTAAAAGAGATTGGAGTGGCAGCGGTGCCGGGATCGAGCTTTTATCGGGATCCGAAAGATGGGGCACGTCAGGTGCGGTTTGCGTTCTGCAAGCGTCCGGAGACTTTGTCCGCGGCGGCGAAGAAATTGGAGAAGTTGCAAGTGCGGAAATAGCTGCAAAGGTGTGGCGGCCAAACGAACGCCCGCGTCAGGCGGACATTCGTGTGGTGACGATTAAGGGGTGGTGATGTTTGCCGGGGTCAGAGTGGCTTTGACGGTAACAGTGGGTAGCTCATCACCGCGAAAATACTTTTCCTTGGCAGCCTTCATTTCGGGCATCGCCTCGTAAGGCTTCGAGTAGTCGTTGGCTGCATTCCAGAACAAAAATCCGATTCCGCCTTTTTCTTTCGCGGTCGCGACTTGTACTTTGATGTATTCGGGCGAGTAAGTCTTGGTGCGCCAGCGGAAGGCTTGCAGCCAGGGGCGGATGACGACTCCGCTGCCTTTGGTGATCAACTCGAAGCGCTGCATGGATTCGCCGATGAAGTGCTCGGGGGCGTCGCCGGGATGCTCGATTCCATCCATGCCGAAAAAGTGCGAGGGATAAATCATGGGCGAAAGAACGTCGCAGTATTTGGCCATGCCGACGATGTCTTGTCCGGTGTGCGAGAGATCGACAGGGCGCTGCCAAGCCATCACGCCGAAGACGTCAAGCGAGAGCAGGACTCCGGTGGGATGCAGCTGTGCGTAAGCTTTCTTCAGAAAGTCGGTGATTACGTCGGAACGCTGCCAGTTCGCGTGCTCGGTCTGGTAGAGGAAGCTGGCGTCTTTTTGATCGCCTTCCGCAGGGAAACGGACGTAGTCGAATTGAATTTCATCAGCGCCGGATTGCGCAACGAATTTCGCGAGAGCGATGTCGAAGTCTTGCACTTTGGGTTGAGAAGGATCGGTCCAGACCAGCTTGCCGTTTTCCCGCCAGGGCTGTTTCGTCTTCTTTGATTGCACGGCGAGCTCGGGATGCTGAACGACCATGCGCTCGTCGCGGAACATGGCGATGCGGGCGATGGCGTGCATGTTTTCGGAGTGCAGAAAGTGGACGAACTTTGGCAAGTCGTGAATATAGACCTGGTGCTTGCCGAGCAGCGGGTTTTCGAACGGAATATTTACGCTGCCATCGGAGTCTTTAATGTCGAAGACCACAGCATTGCCCCCGACCTCGCGCCAGTGGCGGATGATGCGGATCCCATGATCGCTGGCGGCCATGATGCCAGTGAGGTAGATGGCGCGGACTTCAAAATCCTTGGCGACGGGGACGGTCTGCTCGATGATGGGCGCGGGCAGAATTCCGGGGATGGTGATTTGCTCGCCAGCCTTAAGAATGTTCCCCGAGCGATTTCCGTTCAATCCGCGGATGGCGCCCGCCAGTTCCGACGAGGTCAGGTACGAGGTGTTCTTTAAGTATTGGCGGGCAAGAGCCGGAATCGTGTCTCCGCGCTTCGCCGTGTAGAGCGACGTCGAAGGGGACGACGAGGGCTGCGGTGGCGGAATGTCCGCCGGCTTTACGGTGGGGACAGTTGTGCTGACCGGTTCCAGGTGCGCAGCTTGCGGCGATTGCGCAGCCGGGGATTGGGCTGCCTCCGCGGAAGATGAGTGCGAGTTTAGCCGAACCGCAGCCAGACCAAAGAGAACACACGACAACGCAGAGATTGTGAGAATAGACGAGCGACGCAAAGTAGCCTCCGAGAACCGGCCTGATCGCGATGCTATCCCGCAGGCAATAGAGCCGCTAGTTACTAGCGGTCATCTCCCCGTTGGCGGTGCGAGAGCCAAATCTTAACCACAGAGAGCACAGGGGACCACAGGCTAGAGCGGCTGATTAGGACCGAGACCGGCACAGTCCCTCGAACGGGGAACATGGTAGTGGACCCAGTCAACTGGACCTCGATGGGTAACTCCGGAATCCGTTCAATCCTCAGAACCATGAGCTCCTGACTCCTAAGCTTCCATTGTGCGCAAAGTATTTCCCTTGCGGCTCTTTCACTTTTTACCGACCTCTGTTCTAATCTCGTGGCTGGGCCCGTAACTCCTGCCAATCGAGGGTTTTTGTTTCCACAACGAATTGCCTGGCGGTGGCCAGCGGCTTGCTTATTTGGGAGTACCGGGGAAGCGCTACCGGGGCTGGCGAGCGACGGTCTCCAAATGACAAATTTTGTCATCTTAAAGAACTGGGAAGTCGCGAAGAAGGCCCGGAGAATCCTCGACGCAGGCAAAGGGCCGAGGAAACGGCCTGGAAAAGGAACCTGATTCCCGGTGCAAGCCGGATCATTCAATTATGAGAACGAATCTCGCAACCGTGCTCGACCCCAACCGCCGCAGCAACGATGCTGGAGAATTTGAAGCCACCCTGCGCCGCAAGATCGTGGGGCAGGACCAAGCCGTCGAAAAGGTAGCTGAGATTTACCAGATGTTTCTGGCGGGATTGAATGCGCCGGGGCGTCCGGTGGGAAACCTGCTTTTTCTGGGACCGACGGGCTCAGGAAAGACTCGCGTGGTAGAAGCCATGGCCGAGGCTTTGTTCGGCGATTCGCGGGCCTGCATCAAGATCGATTGCGCCGAGTTCCAACATTCACACGAGATTGCGAAGCTGATTGGTTCGCCTCCGGGATACTTGGGACATCGGGAGACGCATCCCCTGTTGACACAGGAAGCCTTGAACCAGTGGTTCACCGAGAAGTTGAAGCTCTCGATTTTATTGTTTGACGAAATCGAAAAAGCTTCGGACTCGCTTTGGCAGTTATTGCTGGGGATTCTGGACAAGGCGACGCTCACACTGGGCGACAATCGCCGCGTTGACTTATCGCAATGCATCATCATTCTGACCTCGAACCTGGGTGCCAGCGAGATGACGAATCTGGTCGACGGCGGATTTGGATTCGCGCCGAAGGTGGTGGAAGTCGACAACAATTTCGACGATAAGATTCAGCGCACGGCGGTGGAAGCAGCGCGGCGGAAGTTTACCCCGGAGTTCATGAACCGCATCGACAAGACGGTAGTCTTCAAAACGCTGCGGGATGAGCATCTGGCTCAGATTCTTGAGATCGAACTCGGCATGGTGCAGCAGCGGGTTTTAATGGCTGCGGGAGCAAACCAGTTTGTTTTCAATTGCACCACAGGCGTAAAGCAGTTTCTGCTCAAAGAAGGAACTGATCCGCGATATGGGGCGCGTCATCTGAAGCGGGCGATCGAACGCCATCTGGTATTTCCGCTGGCCAACCTGGTTGCGACTGGTCAGGTAAAGCTGGGAGATTTTGTCCGCGTGGATATGGCAGCGGAGGCGCAGATGATCTTCGTGAAGGAAGCGGAGAACACCATGGCGCCGGTGCTTCTGGAGCGCTACGGAGCGGCCGCCGCTAACATGCCCGCCACACGCGCGGCTCGCACGGCAGTAAATGGCCGACGCGACGTCGGTGCAAGCCCGACCGCGGAGAGCAAATAAGATATTTCAATTTTACAAACTCGCTTGACCGCATCTCGCGAGCCTCTTAGCGCCGGAAAATCTTCCGGCGCTTTTTTATTTCCGATTCCAGCCGGAGAAAAGATATCACTCGTAAGTAAAAGTAAGATTGTCGAGATAGACGGTGTAGGGCGCCTGTTGATAGTTTCCATCCATCTGATAGTTGATCGTTACTCCATACCAATTCACCGCTGAACCGGGATCGTAGTACTGGTTGAGGGTATTGGTTACGCCATTCAACGTGATGGACTGATAGAGCAGTTGATTATTGGAGGTACGTTGCACCTTGATCGTCAAGTGGTTCCAGGAATTGTCGAGCGGATAACAAGGGATGCCTGTCGGAGTCCAGTGAGCAGTTACGTTGTTCCAGACATCCCACTCGTGGCCGCCGGCGATGCGGCATTCGTGGCCCCAGATGAAACCGAGATTATCGAAGAACTGATTGATATCGAACTCGACGGCCTGCGAGAGTTCAAGATTAGTTCCGTAGAAATAGACGTCGTAAGTAAAGTCGTGATAGGTGGGAACCAAAGTCTGATTGGAGTCAGGCATGCCTTGCGAAGAAAATGCGCCGATCAGGTGGTTGTTAAAAAGTGCGTCGGAATAAACTGCGGTTCCACCCAGGTCATATTCCGTTGCCGAACCACTCATGGACGGAGACTTAATTCCCTGGGTCATGGCGTAGCTGATGCCGTCGCATGGCGAGGGCGAGCAATCGATGAAACTTGGCGGTCCCTGCCCGTATTCTCCCCAGCCAGCGCTTTGCTGCAGGTTGGAAAAGGTGTTTCCAGGATTTGAAACCGGAGTGTTCGCGACCGTAATTTGCAGGGCTTGCTGTTTCGATACGCCCTTCGAATCTGTAACTGAAACGGCAAAGCCGAAGGCCCCGGCGGTGCTCGGTGTTCCGGAAAAGGTTCCCTTGTTCGCGTTGAGCGCCAAGCTGGTGGGTAGTTGGCCGGAGGCGAGCGAGAAGACGTAGGGCGCAGTCCCGCCGCTCACGTTGAGAGCGGCACTATACGCCGCGCCGACGGTGCCCGAAGGAAGTGTATTCGAGATCGTGAGTGCAGCGGTTGAGTTGGTTGCCGGTGGCGGAGTGCTGCCGCTGGCGGCAGGGACAGAAAATCCGGAACAAGCGCTGAGTATGAGAAGCCAGGTCAGGAGGGCGATCAGGGCCGCGCAATGGAGCAAAATAGGTCGATGCGGACACCTTTTACGCGGCGGGCCGGACAGGGGGGTAAACATCCATCACCTCTTGAAAGCGTTCAAGAGGACGCTCAAAGGGAGAGTCCTTGGCCGGACTCTATCCCGCGTGCCAGCAGACAACCAGATCACCAACGGATAGCGACCTTTGGAGATTTCTAATAGTTACCTTTGAGCGATTATCCGCGCACGATGGGGTTTTGCCCGAATCGCACTCCGTAGCGTTTGCATACTGCCCATCCCATCGCCGTTAGGGCAGCCAGGACGAAAAATATTGTCGCGCCACCTTCCGGAACAGCTACCGGCTTGATGGGGTGATAATGGCGCGGTTCGGGCTTGAAGATGATGTGCCGATCAGAATCTCGCCTGGTCACATTTTCTGGGGAATTCGTAATCATTGATCTAAGCCTTCTATTCTTAAGACCTACTCTTAAGACATGGTGCTCGATAGATTCGGGCAGATTGATCGTACTCAGTAATAGTGTCGAGAGAAATGGCCTGGAGGAGGCGGTACTGAAGTAACGATCAGACTTTGATCCTTCGACAAGAAAAAAGCGGCCCGGAGGGAACCGGACCGCGAGCAATACAACAGAACAACGGAACTAGAAGGTGATCTCGCCCTTGATTTGCAGAGCGCGAGGCGAAGCGTCTGCGCCCAGGAATGAGCCGAAGATGCTGGTCGGCGTAGCGACAGTGCGAACAATCGATCCGAATTGTGAGTTCGCGATGTCACCAATCGGCTGGTCGAAGTTTGGATGGTTCAGGACGTTGAAGGCCTGCGCGCCGAACTGGAATTTCGCTCCCTCCCAGTGCGGAACAGGAATCGTTTTCATCAGCGTCAAGTCCGTGTCGAAATACCTTGGACCGTAGACTTGATTGCGGCGCTCGTTTCCAAAACTTGCAACCCCGCCGGGCCCGATCGCTGAGCTGAACTCAGATGAAGTCAAGCACGGCGTGGTCGCCGCCGAGGAACTGCATGAGAGCGGCCCGACCGAGGAATTGGCAAACAAGTCCTGACCGAGCGCCGGCCCGTAATTGTAGGCATTCAGTACTCCCGTGCTGCCCGAATCTATTACCGTGAAAGGAAGGCCGGTTCGCGCAAAGAAAGTCCCTGAAACCGTCCAATCCAAAAGCGCGCCCCACAAACCGCGCAAGTTCGGCGTGTTGTAAACGTAGCTCGCCTGGAACTGATGGCGTGTATCGTAATCAGCATTGCCATAATTGGAGGCGCGGAAGTTGTAAGGATCCTGCGGAGCAAGAATGCTGGTGTTGGTATCGAAGTTGTAGGGGAGAAAACCTCCGTTGGAGATGTCGTCCAAAGCGTGGCTCCAGGTATAACTCGCTTGCACCTGCAGAGAGTTCGATACATGGCGCGTGAATTCGACCGTGAGCCCGTTGTAATTCGAGACGCCGGGGTTCGAAGCCTCGGTAACTACCGAGAAGCGAGAATCCAGCGGGGCAGTTGGCATACCTACAAATGCACTTACCGGCGTGCCCGCCGCCGTGCTCAGGGCCCCTAAACAAGCGCCATTGCAATAGCTGTTGAGACCCGGATTCAAGAGAGCGAGATAACTTCCGTGATTGCCGACGTAGTTGAGTGAGAACGACATCTTCGGTCCCAGCGGTTGCTGGACCTCAAAGTTCCACTCGTCGTACGTGGGGTAATGAATGTTATTCGCAGAGTTAGTAACGGCCGGCGGACTGAACAGTGGAGCAACAGCGCTGATTTGAGCAAGGTTCAGTCCTGAGCTAAAGCCTGTCGTGAACGCCGTGTTGGATGCGGTAGTAGCGGTTTGGGCGCTTCCCGGAAGGCCGGGAGCAAGCAGACCTCCACTGGCGACGAAAGTGTTCTTCAAAGGAGAGTTTGTGTCGAAGGAAGTAGCAATGGTTCCGGGGAAGACATCGGCGAAGATGCCAACGCCGCCGCGAAATACCGTCTTTCCGTCTCCGAACGGTTGCCAGGCAAATCCGAGTCGCGGTTCCCAACTGATGTTCTGGTAGTTGGGTAGCGCCTGGTGCAGACCGGTAACAATCGCCTGATTATAAGGCTGCGACGGGTCATGGGAGATGCTGTCGAACGAATTGCTCAAGCGGGCAAAGCAATTCGTCTGGCAGATTGGATTGGAATTGTGTTCCGCGCGCAGAGCCAGCGTAATCTTCAGATGGGGCTTAATGGCCCACTCATCCTGAGCGTAGAGGCCAAGAGCATAAAGAGCGAGGGGCTCGGTTGGGCGGGTGGCATAGGCCTGTTCGTAGGTGTCAACGGTACCGGAAAAGAAACTCCCTAAATTCGCAAATTCTGCGATGGGAACAGTGGCCGCAAATCCACCCGGCGAATAATCGGTTATGTCGTTGCGGCGGAAGTTCACACCGAACTTAAAGTTATGTTTACCCCTCATCCAAGAGTAGTCGTCGGAAATCTGATATTGAGTCACGTTTCGACCTTGGGGCCATTCGGAGTACTCCAAGGGGTTTGCAGTCGGAGAACCGGGACTCTGCAGCTCCCCGCCAAGGAACGCCAAATCATAGGGCATGAGGGCTTGCGAGGCCGGCAAACTGGCGGTGGCGAAAACCGCACTGTACCAGGATCCCGACATTATGAACTGGTTGATGCCATTGTTCCCAACCGTGTGGGTCTCCTGAAACTGACCTTCGTACTGGGGTTGATGACTGACCGCGTTTAAAAGCGGGTTCAGCGGATCGGTATACGTTGCCTGCAATCCATGATCAGTGCGGAAGTGCACAAAAGCCCGGTCTTTGTTTCCGATGTTCTGATCAACACGAGCCGTCAGAAGCCATTCATCGGTGAGATTGTCGATGTTGGATTGGAATTGCAGCGCGCAGGGTGCGCCACCTGCCAACGTGATGCCACCATCGCATCCTCCGGAGGGTAAAACGTTCGCACCACGGTTATAACCGGAAGCGCCGTTATAGATGGAAAAGATCCGGTTGTAAAATGGGATTTCGGCTGCCGTGAGGGGATTCGTGCTGAGATTTGCGATGGTCGCCGACTCAAAGGCCGCACTGGGGACGTTCACCGGTTGAGCGGTGGGTATCAGCAAACGCAACCCTTCGGTATCCATGAAGAAGAACGTTTTGTTCTTTATGATCGGACCGCCAATCGAGGCCGCCCACTGGTTCGCATTGTCAAACGGGCGTGGAGTTTCAGGCGTCGTGTGATTGTTAAACCAATCATTGGCGTTCAGAACGCGCCCATTCCAGAAGTACTCCGCGTTACCGTGAAAACGATTGCTGCCGGACTTAGTCACATAGTTAACGTTGGCGCCCGCCAACTCCCCATACTCGCCCGAGTAGCCGTCGCTGACCACGGTGGCTTCGCGAACGTCATTGGATCCCAAGAACAGATTGGTCGCGCCGGAATTGTTCAGGTTGAGGAAGGGATCGTTTTCGTTCATGCCATCCACGGTGAAAAGGTTCGAGGTGGCGGAGATACCGTAGACGGCGCTGTTACCGTAGCCAGCCTGGGTGTTCATCGTGGCGCCAGGTGCTGTCTGGACGTAGTAGCTCAGATCGTTGCCCGGATTGGGCATGTTCGCAATCGTTTCTGGAGTGATGTTCGTGGAAACGTTCCCGTTTTCAGTTTGAACTACGTTTCCGCCGGCACTTACTTCCACCACCGTAGTATTGGCGGAGGCCAACTCGAGTTTTATGTTCAAGGTGCTCGCCTGGCCAACACTCACAACTGTCTTTTGTTGAGCGGATTGAAATCCCGAGGCGGTTACAGCAACCGAGTAGCTCCCCGGATTCAGCAATGCGAAGCGGTAAGCGCCGGTGGAGGACGTGTTTGCCGTCTGCTTGGCACCGGTGTCGAGATTGGTAAGAGTAA
>CAWEYI010000007.1:0-80580 GCA_963813205.1 uncultured Acidobacteriaceae bacterium
CGTTGCCTGGATCGCAGAGTCCTTTCACGGGTAGTCAGCCCGAGGGCACAGCTACGGCGGAGGTCTTGCAACTCAGTTTTCAGGATGCCATCGACCGCGGATTGCGCAATAATCTAGGTCTTCTTCTTTCTGGGGATCAAACCCTTACCGCGCGCGGCGAAAGATGGAAGGAACTCAGCAACCTGTTACCAGACCTGGAAGCTCGGTTGCAAGAAGATGTTCAAACTCAGAGCCTGACTGCCCTGGGCTTTAAGGGTAATCTTTTCCCCTTTCCTCTTCCCCGTGTGATTGGTCCCTTCAACTACTTCGATGCGCGCGCTACAGTAAGTCAATCCATCTTCAATTTCAGGGATATTGAGCAGGAACGTGCTGCCTCGGAGCGGTTGAAGTCCGCGAAGTACAGCTACAAAGATGCGAGAGAAATAGTCGTTCTGGCCGTGGGAAACGCTTACCTGCTGGCCATCGCCAGTGCCGCTCGCATCGAAACGGCGGAGGCGCAGGTCAGCAACGCCCAGGCGTTGTATAACAAGGCGGCCGATCAGCAGAAGGCCGGACTCACTCCGGCCATTGATGCCTTGCGTTCTCAGGTTGAGTTGCAAACGCGGCAGCAGCAGTTGATTGCGGCACGCAATGATTTCGCCAAGCAAAAGCTGTCGCTGGGGCGCATCATTGGCTTGCCGTCGGGCCAGGAGTTTGTCTTGACCGAGAAAGCTCCATATCAGGCTTTGACTCCTTTGCCAATCGACGTGTATTTGCAGCGGGCTTATAGCTCGCGCTCTGACTACCAGGCAGCGCAGGCGCAGGTGCGGGCCGCGGAGCTGGCGCATCGCGCCGCGGCAGCGGGTCGCTATCCGACTGTGGGCCTCGACGCCAACTATGGCGACATCGGTGTTACCCCGGCCCAATCCAACGGATCCTGGCAAGTGAATGGAGGAGTCAATATTCCGATCTTCGCTGGAGGAAAAGTCCACAGCGATCTGCTGGAAGCTGACTCTCAATTGAAGCAGGCTCGTTCGCAGCTGGGTGATCTGCGCGGCCGCATCGACTATGAAGTTCGCAGCGCACTGCTTGATTTGAACTCCGCCGCGGATCAGGTCGAGGTTGCCCGCAGTTCCGTCGACTTGGCAGAGCAAACCCTTACCCAGTCGCGCGATCGCTTTAGCGCGGGTGTCACCGATAATCTGGAAGTGGTCCAGGCGCAGGAGGCTGTCGCGGCCGCCCATGAAAGTTATATCCAGAGCCTGTACGCGCACAACCTGGCCAAGGTGGAACTGGCGCGCGCGATCGGCGATGCTGAACAAGGAGTGGAAAGGTACTTGAAAGGCCAGCACTAATCGATATCTATGGAACCGACGACTATGGAACCGACGACCCAAAGCCCGACGCAACCTCCCCCAGAGACTCAGCCGGATCAAGGCGAATCGCGCAACAAGCCGCTGCCCTCCACCGAGCGCGACTTCCGCCGCCCTGCCCGCACTGCCAGCCCTGGGTTCCGCATCGCCATTATCATTGGCATCGTCGTTCTTCTGGTGGTCGGATTCTTCGTCTACCGCTACGTGACTAGTTATGAAGATACGGATGATGCTCAGGTTGATGGCTATATCAATTCCATGAGCGCCCGCGTTTCTGGACACGTCACCAAGCTGGCCGTCCAGGATTATCAACTTGTGCAGCCGGGAACCGTTTTGGTTGAACTGGATCCAGCCGATTATCAAGTTGCCTATGAGAAGGCGCGTGCTGACTTCGAGGATGCGCAGGCTGCCGCTGCCGCTGCCGGCGTGAACGTTCCAATCACTTCAGTGAATACAACCAGCCAGGTTTCTTCCACCGAAGCGGACGTGGCCAGTGCGCGGGCAGGAATCGCCGCCGCCAGGCAGCAGTTCGCTTCAGCCAAGGCGCAACTCGCCCAAGCCGAAGCAAACGACGTAAAAGCGCAAAATGATTTGGGACGTTACCGGCAACTGATCGACAAGCAGGAGATTTCCCAACAGCAATACGATCAAGCTGTAGCCTCCGCTAGAGCCAGCGCCGCCGCCGTCGATTCCGCTCGCGCCCTGGCCGACGCCGCTCAATCCCAGGTAACGCAAGCGCAAGGAAAATTGGTACAGGCGGAGGCCAACTATAGCTACGCCCAGACCGCACCACGGCAAATGCAGATCAGCCGCTCCCGTGCCGCGTCTGCCGAAGCGCAAGTCCTGCAAAAGAAAGCCGCCCTCGATCAGGCACAACTGAACCTGCAATACACCAAGATTACTGCCCCAGTCGCGGGCATCGTCAGCGACCGCACCGTTGACGTCGGGCAGAACGTGGCTCCCGGGCAGGAATTGATGAAAGTGATCCCGCTCAATAATGTGTGGATTACCGCCAACTTTAAAGAAACTCAGCTCCGCTATATGAAGGTTGGCCAACCTGTCACCATTGAAGTGGATGCCTACGGTCGGAAATACAACGGCAAGGTGAATAGCATCGCTGGAGCCAGCGGCGCCCGATTCAGCTTGTTGCCTCCGGAGAACGCGACCGGAAACTATGTGAAGGTGGTGCAGCGCATCCCAGTTAAGATCGTGCTCGATCCCGGCGAAAACAAAGATCAATTGCTACGCCCCGGTATGTCGGTGGAACCGAAGGTGTGGATCCGGCAATGAGTGCTGCCGCGCCGCCGCTGGAGAATGCTGAGATTTGGCGTCCTGCAGTAAATCCGTGGATCATAGCGGTCACCGTCACGCTGGCCACTTTCATGGAGGTGCTCGACACCTCTATCGCCAATGTAGCTTTGCCGCACATCGCTGGCAGTCTATCCGCTGGGCAGGATGAGAGCACCTGGGTTCTGACTTCCTACCTGGTTTCCAATGCCATCGTCCTTCCACTCAGCGGATGGCTGTCGTCGATCATGGGCCGCAAGAATTTCTACATGAGCTGCGTGGCCCTTTTCACGGTCAGCTCTTTCCTGTGCGGCTTGGCCCCAAATCTGGCGACGCTCATTATTTGCCGCGTGATGCAGGGCGCCGGAGGTGGCGGGTTGCAGCCCAGCGAGCAAGCAATACTCGCCGACACTTTTCCTCCGGCGAAGCGTGGCATGGCTTTTGCAGTCTATGGTGTCGCTGTAGTTACCGCTCCAGCCATCGGTCCTACTCTCGGCGGATGGATCACCGACAACTTTACCTGGCGCTGGATTTTCTTTATTAACATTCCGGTCGGCATCATTTCCATTCTGCTCACTTCGCGGCTCATCCAAGATCCACCTTATTTCAAGCGCCGCAAGCTTAAGGAAACGACCATCGACTACGTCGGCCTAAGCTTTGTAGCCCTGGGCCTGGGAACCTTGCAGGTCGTACTCGACAAGGGGCAGCGCGATGATTGGTTCGCATCGCACTTTATCCTGACACTTACCATAATCGCTGTAGCGTCACTGATCTTCGTGATCTTCTGGGAGTGGAAAAATAAGGATCCCATCATCGATCTGCATCTTTTTCGCGATCGCACGTTTGGGATCTCCAATCTTCTGATGTTCATGCTGGGATTTGCTTTGCTCGGCAGCACGCTCCTTTTGCCCCTGTTTATGCAGACCCTGCTCGGCTACACCGCGGAGAAATCAGGTTTGGCTTTAATGCCTGGCGGCTTCACCATCATGCTCTTGCTGCCCCTGGTGGGATTTCTGCTTTCGCGTTATAGTCCCCGATGGCTGCTGGTCTTCGGCCTCGTCATGCTTTCCGTTTCCTTGTTTCACATGACCAGCTTCGACCTGCAGATTGATTTCCGCACCGCCGCCATGGCTCGCGTGCTCCAGGCAGCTGGCATGGCATTTCTGTTCGTTCCCATTAATACGGCGGCCTATGCCTATCTACCGCGGGATAAAAATAATGCCGCTTCCGGGTTGATGAATCTGGCGCGTAATATTGGCGGCAGCGTTGGAATTTCTTTGGTCACCACCATGCTCGACCGCCGCACCCAGGTCCATACGAATGATTTGTCCAGTCATCTCAGCGCCAGCAATCCCGCCTTCCAGTCAGCGCTGAAGGGAGCCACGCAGGCTATGCAGGCGCATGGTGCGAGCGCCGCCTATGCCACTCAGCAGGCCTACGCTCTGATCGAAAGCACGGTGCAGCGGCAGGCCACTATGCTGGCTTATATCGATGACTTTCGCTTCCTGGGATGGGCTATCCTGGCCATGATCCCCATGGTGTTCTTGATGAAAAAAGGCCGGCCCGGCGGGATGGCGGTACACTAGAGAGGAGGGTTCCATGTTTCGCCTCATCACCATTGAGCGGGAGTACGGCAGTGGCGCCGGCTCGATTGCCGCGCAACTGGCGAAGCAACTGGGATGGACTCTCTGGGACCGGCGGCTCACCGAGGAAATTGCCCGCCTCGCGGATGTTGATCCTTCCGCGGTCAAGCGCTGCGACGAGCGCATGGACAGCCGCTTCTACCGCATGGCTAAAACTTTCTGGCGCGGCAGCTACGAACGCAGCTCCCAGCTTAGCGGTCAAACCTTTGATACCGACCGCATGATGGCAATGATGGAAGAAATCACTGCCAAAATTGCTGGAGAAGGGAACTCCATCGTCGTCGGTCGCGGAGCGCCGTTCTTCTTACGCGAACACCCGGAGGCTTTTCACGTATTCCTCTATGCGCCTCGGGCGGAAAAACTGCGGCGCTTGGTTCGGGATGGGGCTAAGCAATCGGAAGCCGAGGCTCTGGTCGATACCGTGGATCGCGAACGCATCGCCTACGTAAAACATTATTTCGACGCGGCCTGGCCCACTCGTTCCCTCTATCACGTGATGATCAACACGGCCCTAGGAGATGAACGCGTGATTCAAACAATTCTCTACACCATGCACTTGATCGAGGGCCGTCCAAAAGCGACGGATTACGATCCGCAGAAAGCTACCGCGTCCATCTAGGTTGATTGCGGCCGTCCGTGCCGTTGCGGTGCAGGACAGCAATTTTCCGCACAAACATCGGCGCGCGGCCCCATTGTTCCCAGCGCGCGCCTCTCCAATCCCGGATTCATCCGCTCCAGAATCAGTTCTCGAATCATCCCAATAAACTTCGGATGCACCCCCACCGTTTTGGCACGGCTCATCGGCAGGTCCAATGACTCGCAAAGCTGCTGCGCTTCGATATCCAGGTCATACAACACTTCCATGTGATCAGAGAGAAAGCTGATTGGAGCCAGCACTACAGCCGATGCCAGATTGTCCGCTTTCACCCGGCGCAGGTAATCCAGAATGTCCGGTTCCAGCCAAGGCTGTCCCGGGGCGCCGCTGCGGCTCTGATACACCAGAACGTGATTTGTCTGGCCATTTTCTGTCGAAACCAGTCTCCTCACTTCCTCCAGTTGCGCAACATAATCGCTGGTATTCGCCATGGACATCGGAATGCTATGTGCGGTGTAAATAATCTGCACATTCTGTTGCACATCCGCCGGAATAGCCTGCAGTGCCTCTCGGACGCGCTCCACAGTCGCTTCGATGAATCCAGGATGGTTAAAAAATACTCGCAGTTTATCCACCTCCGGCGCCCCGGCCCCAACTTCGCTCTGCGCCCGCGCAATATTTTCGCGATACTGGCGGCATCCTGAATACGAGCTGTAGGCCGAAGTGATGAAGCCGAGAGCGCGGCGAACGCCATCCTGTTTCATCTGCCGCAGCGTATCCGGCAGCAGCGGATGCCAGTTCCGGTTCCCTAAATAAATTGGAAGCCGAGGCCCGTGTTGCTCCAGTTCAGTTTTCAATGCAGCGATCAGATCGCGAGTCTGCTGGTTAATCGGGCTCTTTCCCCCGAAATGGTAGTAGTGCTCTGCCACGGTCAAGAGCCGCTCGCGGGGAATGTTCTTTCCGCGCAACACCGTTTCGAGGAAGGGAATCACCTCTTCTCGAGATTCCGGCCCGCCGAAGGAAACAACCAGAATCGCGTCGTAGTTCCTAACAGAATTCACGTCAGAATTCACATCGAAGTTCATAAGAAAGATTTATTCAAGAAACATTACAAAAACTCCCCGGCAACAACTGGAGCCAAGGTTGACGTTCAATCATCTATAACGTCTCACGATGTGCTCCTCATTGCCAAATGCCGCTCTTCGCGAATCGCGGAAGACGCATGTTAGGCTTTTGCGGAAGCGAGTGAGGACGCCTGAGTGATCCGTCGGGTCTTTAAAGCATTTCAATATCGCGATTTTCGCTTGATGTGGATTGGCGCCTGCACCTCCAGCATCGGCACCTGGATGCAGATCGTCGCGCAAGGCTGGCTCATCTACCGCCTCAGCCATTCGGCTTTTTTGCTGGCTCTCGACCAATTTCTTGGCGGGATTCCAATCTTTATGTTTTCCCTGATCGGCGGCGTCGTGGCTGATCGCGTGGAGCGGCGAAAAATCTTGCTCGGCTCGCAGTATGTTCAGATGGCTACTGCCGGCCTGCTTACGATTCTGGTAGCCACCGGCGTGGTCCATGTCTGGCACATCCTCTGCCTCTCATTTATTTCCGGCTTGGCGCAGTCTTTTGGCGGTCCGGCTTACCAGGCGCTGATTCCAACGCTGGTTGAAATCGACGACATGCCGAATGCCATTGCGCTGAATTCGATCCAGTTCAACGTGGCCGTCATGGTCGGTCCTGCGCTCGCGGGCCAAGCACTGGCCAAGCTTGGCGAAAAATGGTGTTTCGGCCTGAATGCGCTTTCTTTCCTCGCCCCCATCGTCTCGCTTTCACTCATCACTGCACGCTTTCTGCCGGTTAGGACCACCGAGTCCATGTTCTTCAGTCTGAAGCAGGGAATTAAGTTTGCCCGCAAGCAAAGCTCGATGGAAGCCTTGATCCTGCTGGCTTTCTGCATGACCGCCTTGGGGATGCCCATGCGCACCTACATCCCAGTGTTCGTGAAAGACATCTTCCATCGCGGTCCGGAGACTTATGGAAATCTCTTGGCGCTCATGGGACTGGGCTCGATCTTCGGTTCGCTGATGATCGCTAGCGCAGGGAACTTCAAGCGCAAGGGACTAGTGGCGCTGCTCGCGTTAATCTGCCTGGGCGCGGGAATTTCCGGATTCGCCTTCTCCAAATCAGTGCCGCTCAGCGGCACCCTCCTGGTTCTTGTCGGCGCTTCCATGATGGCGGTGTTCGCAACGGTGAATTCTCTGGTGCAGTTGATCACAACAAACGAGATGCGCGGGCGCGTCATGAGCGTTTACAACGTTGCCTTCCGCGGAGGCATGCCGATGGGGAATCTTTTATCCGGATGGCTGGTTCCCGTCTTCACCGCGCCAGTTGTCGTCGGGGTGAACGGATTTCTGCTCGTTCTCCTCGCCCTTTACTTCCTGCTGGTGCAGCGCCGCCTGGCTGCGCTCTGAGATCTTCGCTTTGTCGATCCCACCTTTGCCGGCCTCACCTTAATCCTCTAATTCTCTGTCGCTGCCCGGCGAATTATGTAGAATACGCGCTGAGAAACAGAATCCGCGCTTAGAACGATGATCCGCGGGATCCACCGAATCGCTTTCTTATTGCTTTACTGATTCCTCCGGAGTAAATCGAGTGGCTGACACCACAAAGATTCGAGAAGCCAGTTCGACCGCTCCGCACTCGATTCCAGAAATTGACATTCTCTGGATCACCGCTGGCTTGGGCTGCGATGGCGACACCATCGCCATGACCGCGGCAACTCAGCCCAGCATCGAAGACATCGTCCTCGGGGCAATGCCCTGGATTCCCAAGGTCCATTTGCATAATCCTTTTCTCGCCATCGAGAACGGCGACGATTTCCTGAAGCCCTTTCATCTCGCCGCCGAGGGCAATCTTGCTCCTTTCATTCTGGTCGTCGAAGGTTCGATTCCCAACGAGCACAACAAGCAGGAAGGTTATTGGGCGTCGCTGGGCACTGACCAGAACACCGGTCAACCGATCACGACCTGTGAATGGATCGATCGGCTCGCGCCCCGAGCCTGGGCCGTGATCGCAGCGGGAACCTGCGCGACCTACGGCGGAATCCATGCCATGGAAGGCAATCCGACCGGTTGCATGGGGCTTCCCGATTATCTGGGATGGCAATGGAAGTCGACGGCAAACATCCCGATCGTTTGTGTTCCAGGATGTCCAGTCCAGCCCGACAATTTCATGGAGACGCTGCTTTATCTCCTACACATGGCAGGCGGACGCGCTCCCATGATTCCGCTGGACGACGCGCTGCGTCCCACATGGTTATTTGGTGCCACGGTCCACGAAGGTTGCGATCGCGGCGGCTACTACGAGCAAGGAGAATTTGCCGAGGAATATGGCTCCAAGCTCTGCATCGTTAAGCTCGGTTGCTGGGGTCCGGTGGTGCAATGCAACGTGGGCAAGCGGGGATGGATGGGCGGCATCGGCGGTTGCCCCAATGTCGGTGGGATTTGCATCGGCTGCACTATGCCCGGATTTCCCGACAAATTCATGCCTTTTATGGACCAGCCCCCCGGCTCGCTTTTGTCATCCAACGCAGTAATGACTTATGGCAGAGCGATTCACGCGCTGCGAAGATTTACCCAGGCTTCGCTCAACAAAGAGCCCAGTTGGCGACATAAGGCGGCGAAGGTAGACGTCAGAAGTCCGGAGCCGCGAGAAATTTAAAGTAGAAAAGAAGCAAACGCTGTTCGCGGAAGAAAGCATTTGATTTCCCAACTCAGCCAGGTCGATTCCAGCCCCGCAGAGATCATCACTCCTGCCGAGGCCGAATCTCTACTTGTTGAGCTTGCCGCAGTATTTCTCAACAACTCCACTCAACAATCCGCCGCGCCCGACTCGGCGAATGGGGATGCTGAAGATCAGGAAGAACAATTCCCGAAGGCCGACGCAATCTATCGCGCATTAGTCGAGCAGATTCCCGCCGTGATTTTTATGGCTCACCTGGACCGCGGCATTGGCGAAGCATATGTCAGTCCTCAAATTGAAGCGAGTCTGGGGTTTTCGCAGGAAGAATGGCTGGAAGATCCCATTCGCTGGTATCAGCAAATCCATCCCGATGACAAGCAACGTTGGAGCCTGGAAGCCGCCCAGATGTTTCTTTCCGGTACGCCGCTCCGCTCCGCCTACCGCGTGATCGCTCGCGATGGCAGAGTGGTCTGGTTCCATTGCGAGGCCAAAATGATTCGCAAGAAAAACGGCCGTCCCTGGTTCATCCACGGCATTGGCTTCGATATTACTGAACTTAAGCAGATTGAAGAAGAACTCCAGCAGGAACGCAACGTAGTTTCTGCAATCCTGCATACGGTTGGCTCGTTAGTCGTGGTTCTCGACCCGCAAAACCGGATCGTCCGCTTCAATCGCGCCTGCGAGCAGGTGACGGGATACTCTTTCGCCGAGGTCGAAGGCAAATATCTGTGGGATCTGTGCGTCGTTCCCGAAGAGGCGGAGCGCTTCAAATCGATCGTCGATCAATTGCGGGTGGAGAACAGCGGCAAAGATTACGAGATGTCCTGGGTCACGCGCGAAGGTATGCGAAAACTCATCGCCTGGTCCGGCACAATTCTTCCCGCCGAAAACGAATCTCCTGCTTACATTATCGCCACTGGAATCGATATCACCGAGCGCAAGCGTCTGGAGAAGGCCATCCTCGAAATCAGCGCGGCGGAGCAGCGCCGCATCGGCCAGGACTTACACGATGGTTTAGGTCAACACCTCACCGGCATCGCGTTCATGAGTAAAGTGCAGGAACAAAAACTTGCCGATAAAGGGCTTGCCGAGGCCAGTGAGGCAGCCCGGATCGTCGGATTAGTGAATGAAGCAATCAATAAAACTCGGCAACTGGCGCATGGCTTACTTCCGGTTGCGTCCGACGCCCACGGTCTTATGTCGGCCCTGAAGCGCTGGGCCGTTGAAGTGGAGGATCTCTTTCACATCTCGTGTCGCTTGCGCGTGGACAATCCCGTGCTCATTTATGACGCCAACGTTTCCACTCATCTTTATCGCATCGCGCAGGAAGCGGTGAACAATGCGATCCGGCACGGAGAAGCCAAGAATATCGAAATCCGCCTTTCCGCGCGGAGGGGAGAGGGTACGCTGAGGATAGAAAATGATGGCTCCGTTCTGCCTGAAAACGCCATGAACCACTCAGGCATGGGCATGCAAATCATGAACTATCGAGCCCGCATGATTGGTGGATCTCTCACCGTCCAGCCCGGAGGAATGTTTGGGGTTACGATTACTTGCGAATTTCCACTTCCCGAACCCAATTTGAGAATGGAAGAGGCCCACCCATGATCGCTAGACCGGTCAGCGGCAATTCCGTTGTGAGAAAAAAAACTGTCTTCGTAGTTGACGACCATCCTATCGTTCGTCAGGGCCTGACACTCCTCATCGACCAGGAATCCGATCTCAAGGTATGCGGGGAAGCGGAAGAGATGCACTCGGCTTTGTCGGCAATTCATGCGGTTCACCCAGACATCTTGATCGTCGATATATCGCTGAATGGCCCGGACGGGTTGGAGCTGCTCAAGAACATTCGCATCACTTCCCCGCGTCTTCCGGTTCTGATCCTATCGATGCACGATGAATCTATCTACGCCGAACGCGCCCTTCGAGCCGGCGCAAATGGCTACATTATGAAGCAGGAGGCCACGGAGAAAGTGTTGGTGGCGTTGCGCCGGATCCTTAGCGGCGAAATTTACGTCAGCGAAAAGATCGCCAACAGCATGCTGCAACACTATGTTCACGGCGCTCATCCCTCGGAACACTCATCAGTCGCCGAATTGACTGACCGCGAATTGGAGGTCTTCCGTCTGATCGGTGATGGCCATGGAACCCGGCAGATCGCCGAAGCTCTGCACCTCAGCATCAAGACCGTCGAATCCTACCAGGCACACATCAAAGAAAAACTTTGCTTGCGAAGTGCGCGCGAACTGGTTCAGCACGCGGTGGAATGGAACGTCCGCGAGAAGACGACTACTCCCAATTAAATTGAGCGCCAGCTCTCTTGCCGTATTTCACCGCAGCCCTCCCTTCCTCGATTGATTCCCTGTAGGGGATTCCCCGATGTCATTTCTAGGATTTCCTTTGCGAGATAAATAGGGTCACTGCTCTTGTCGCATTTTGATCACGGGTCGATTCTGAACTTCGATCTGAATAATTCATTACGCCGATCAAAAGGAGTGATCCAGTTATGGGCACATCTCCCGTTCCATATGGTCGATCTACGCAAAAGGCGCCTGCCGTAAAAGAAGTTCATATATTGTGGATCACTGCTGGCCTGGGCTGCGATGGAGACTCCGTTTCGATTACCGCAGCCACTCAGCCAAGCGTCGAAGATGTTCTGCTAGGCGCGATACCGGGCTTGCCGAAAGTGCATCTGCACAATCCCGTCCTGGCCTACGAAAACGGCGATGATTTCATGAAGTTTTTTTATCAAGCCGAAGAAGGAAAGCTGGAACCGTTCGTTCTGGTAGTCGAAGGCTCGATCCCAAACGAAAATATCAAGAAAGAAGGCTACTGGGCCGCTCTCGGCACCGACCCGATCACCAAGCAGCCGATCACCACGAATGAATGGATCGACCGCCTAGCCCCGAAGGCACTTGCGATCATCGCCATCGGAACCTGCGCCACTTACGGCGGCATTCATGCGATGGAAGGGAATCCCACCGGCTGCATGGGCCTGGCCGATTATCTCGGTTGGGATTGGCGCTCCAAGGCTGGACTGCCGATCGTGAATGTCCCCGGCTGTCCGGTGCAGCCTGACAACTTCATGGAGACGGTCCTCTATCTTCTGTATCAAGTCGCGGGACTCGCTCCGATGATTCCATTGGACGATCAGCTTCGCCCCACGTGGTTATTCGGCAAAACTGTGCATGAAGGCTGCGATCGAGCCGGCTACTACGAGCAGGGCGATTTCGCTGAGGTCTATGGCTCTCCGAAATGCATCGTGAAACTTGGATGCTGGGGTCCGGTCGTAAATTGCAACGTCCCCAAGCGCGGTTGGATGGCCGGTATCGGCGGTTGTCCGAACGTCGGCGGCATTTGTATCGGCTGCACCATGCCAGGATTTCCCGACAAGTTCATGCCGTTCATGGATGAACCACCGGGAGCCCACGTCTCCAGCACTGGCATAAGTGTCTACGGCCGTGCCATCCGTTCGCTGCGTGCCATCACTCAGAAGACAGTGAATAAAGAACCGAAATGGCGGCATCCGCGCGCGGAGCTTACCACCGGTTACCACCCACGATCTTATTAGGAAACGATCTTAAAGAGACCAGGCTACTAAAGCGAGACCGATTGCAAAAATATAAGGAGCGATTACTATGAGCACCGTCACTGCCCCGACGAAAGACGTTCCCAGCAAACCGAAAAATCTGGTGGAGATGAATTGGGATCCGATCACCCGCATCGTCGGTAGCCTGGGCATCTTCACCAAAATTGACTTCGACGCCAAAAAGGTTGCCGAGTGTCACAGCACATCGTCCATCTTTCGCGGCTACAGCATTTTCATGAAGGGCAAAGATCCGCGCGACGCTCACTTCATCACCAGCCGCATCTGCGGCATCTGCGGCGACAACCACGCGACCTGCGCGACTTATGCGCAAAACATGGCCTTCGGCGTCAGGCCTCCGCATATCGCGGAGTGGATCGTGAACCTCGGTGAAGCCGCCGAGTACATGTTCGATCACAATATTTTCCAGGACAATCTGGTCGGAGTGGATTTCTGCGAGCAGATGGTCAAGGAGACCAATCCAAAAGTTTGGGCAAAAGCCGAATCTACTCCGGCCCCCCACGCCAACGCTCACGGCTTCCGCACCATCGCCGACATCATGCGGGCGCTCAATCCCTTCACGGGATCTTTTTATCTTGAAGCGCTGCAGATGAGCCGCATGACGCGCGAAATGTTTTGCCTGATGGAAGGGCGGCACGTTCATCCTTCCACGCTGTATCCCGGCGGCGTGGGAACCGTTCCGACGGTTCAGCTCTTCACCGACTACATTGTCCGTCTCATGAAGTATGTCGAGTTTATGAAGAAAGTCCTCCCCCTGCACGACGATTTGTTCGATTTCTTCTACGACGCATTGCCGGGATATGAGGAGGTTGGCCGCCGCCGCATTCTCCTGGGATGCTGGGGATCGTTCAACGACCCCGAGTACTGCGACTACACCTACAAGAACATGACAGAGTGGGGACGCAAGATGTTCGTAACCCCGGGCATCGTGGTCGACGGCAAATTGGTCACTACCGATCTTGTGGATATTAATCTGAATATCCGGATTCTCCTCGGCAGTTCCTATTACGACGATTGGAAAAACGCCGAGACTTTCGTCAAAACTGACCCGCTGGGAAATCCAGTCGACAAAAATCACCCCTGGAACCAAACTACGATTCCTCGTCCGCAGAAGCGCGATTTCAACGGCAAATATACCTGGGTGATGTCGCCCCGCTGGCTCGATAAACGTACCGGTGATCATCTCGCACTCGACACTGGTGGTGGTCCGATCGCGCGTTTGTGGTCAACGGCGCTCGCAGGCCTGGTGGATATTGGCTACATCAAAGCCACCGGCCACAGCGTGAAAATCTACTTGCCGAAAACCATGTCAAAGCCCGAGGTTGAGTTTGAATGGAAGGTTCCGAAGTGGAGCAATGCCATCGAGCGCGACCGAGCTCGCACGTACTTCCAGGCCTACGCCGCCGCCTGCGCTCTTCACTTCGCCGAAAAAGCCATGGAAGAGCTTCACGCCGGCAAGACCAAGACGTGGTCAGATTTCAAAGTTCCGGAAGAGGCGATTGGATGCGGCTTCCACGAAGCCGTGAGAGGCGTTCTTTCGCATCATGTCGTGATCCGCAAAGGCAAGATCGCCAACTACCATCCGTATCCGCCAACTCCTTGGAATGCCAATCCACGCGATATCTACGGCACGCCGGGTCCATATGAAGATGCAGTGCAGAACACGCCAATCTTCGAGGAGAATGGCCCGGATAAATTCAAAGGCATCGATATCATGCGCGCGGTGCGCAGCTTCGATCCCTGCTTGCCGTGCGGCGTGCACATGTACCTGGGTGGGGGAAAGGTTCTGAAGACCCAGCATTCTCCAATGTTTGGAGTGCCGCGTTGATCATGGGTCAGGCGGGAAAACGACAGGAGTGAGGGCCGCAACCGGCCTTCACTCCTTAGCAGTCTGTTATGAAATTGTTCGTGAAAAACAATATGGCGAAATGACCAATATGGCCCACGATAACGATAAACATTTTCAGGCAAAGGTTCAGCGCATCGGCGAGTTAGTCCACGACCTGGAAAATATTGCAGATCCGGAATCCCGCGCCAGCGCCAAGGCCCTCGTGCAGCTCCTCTTGGATTTGCATTCGGCGGGACTCGAACGCGTTATGGAAGTCGTCGCCGCCAGCGGAGATACCGGACAGCGAACCATCGACCAACTGGGTGAGGACCCTCTCGTCGGCAGCTTGCTGATTCTCTACGGTCTTCATCCCCTCGACATTGACAGCCGCGTAGCCGTGACTGTCGACAGGATTCAGCCCCGTATTCGCAAGAGCGGAGGGGAATTGCAGTTACTCGGTTCTCAGGGTGGGGTGGTTCGTTTGCATTTGCAAATTACCGGACACGCCTGCGGATCTACGGCGAATACTCTTAAGTCGATTGTCGAGGAAGCGCTCTACGAAGCTGCTCCCGATTTGCAATCGTTAGTGATCGAGGGGCTCGAAGATGAATCGGGCTCCGCAGGGTTTGTGCCATTGGGCAAACTGGGCGGAGTAATCGCGGCCTCTCCGTAATGACCAAGCCGTCTTGATTGGAACTCCCAAACCAGTTCGGCGTTTGAATCGCGAGTCAGAAATGAAAACAGTTCAGCCAGCATACGAAGATGCTTTCGGAGCGTTACGGCAGTTCATCCGTCCGCGTAAGCGCGATGTGGAGCGCTGTGAATTATGCAGTGCCGAAGTCTCCCCCAGTCATCCGCACCTGATCGAGCCCGGCACCAGAAAGCTCCTTTGCACCTGCAATGCCTGCGCAATTTTATTTAGCGGCATGGGAACCAAATACAAGCGCGTGCCGCGCCGCGTGCTCGCGCTTCAGAATTTCAATCTCTCGGACGGCCAGTGGGAGAGCTTGCTGGTGCCCATCAGCATGGCGTTCTTTTTTCGCAGCACGCCCGACGCAAGAGTGGTCGCATTTTATCCCAGCCCCGCGGGCGCAACCGAATCTTTGCTCCCCCTCGAAACCTGGAAGGATATCGAAGACGCTAATCCGGTCCTTGGCGAAATGGAGCCTGACGTCGAAGCTCTTCTGGTCAACCGGGTTGGACACGCGCGTGGATTTACCGCCGCTGAATATTACGTGCTTCCTGTCGATGAATGCTACAAACTAGTCGGCCTGATTCGCGCGAACTGGCGCGGCTTATCGGGTGGAACCGAGGTCTGGCAGGAGATTGGTCGGTTCTTCGATGGATTGAAGCAACGAGCCACCGTAGTGAAAGAAGAAGCGAATGCCTGACCTGAGCTTTCAAATCGAGAAAGCAGAACCACAGCGCTTCACCGTCGCGCCAACGCTGCTGTTCAAGCTCCGCATCACCAATGCCGCGGCTGATGAGACTGTGCATTCGGTCGCGTTGCGCTGTCAGATTCAACTTGAGGTGACTCGACGACAATACACTCCTGAGGACCAGTCTCACCTGAAAGATCTGTTCGGCGAGGCGGATCGCTGGAGTCAGACTCTCAAGACCATGCTCTGGACTCACGCCAGCGTGGTCGCCCCTGCGTTTCAGGACACTGCGGTTGTTGATGTCCCTGTCCCGTGCACATTCGATTTCAATGTGGCTGCAACAAAATATTTTCACGGCTTGGCCGACGGCGATGTCCCTCTAAATTTTCTTTTCAGTGGAACCATTTTTTACGCCGATGAAAGCGGATCGCTGCAGGTGGCCCCCATCCCGTGGGATAAAGAAGCTCGTTTCCGCCTGCCCGTAAAAGCCTGGCACGAAATGATGGAGATTTATTATCCCAATACCGCCTGGCTCTGTTTGCGTCGCGATGTTTTCGAGCGCATGTATCAATACAAAGTCGAGCGCGGAATTCCCACCTGGGAGCAGGCGCTGGAGAGCCTCCTTCCTGAATTAGAAACGGTGAAGCGATGAACACGAGTCTCATCGACGCCATCGCGAAGACCGTGCTCTACGAGGGATACATGCTCTATCCCTACCGTGCGTCGTCGGTAAAAAATCGGCAGCGCTTCAACTTTGGTGTGCTCTACCCGAAACTTTACAGCGAGGCGCAGACTGGTTCCGATGCCTGGAGCATGCAGACCGAATGCCTCGTGGAAGTGGCTTCCCCCGCTGTCGAAGCTCCAGCGACCGAAACTCCTGCAATCGAAATAAGAGTGCGTTTCCTGAAGCTGGTGGCTCGCAACTCGCATGGTATCGCCCAGACAACATCCGCGCCCTGGCAAGAAGCGATTGAATGCGAAATAGTCGTTCCGCCGCAGAATTTGGACACGTTGGTTGCAACTCCCCTGCAGTGGAATTTCGGCTTCGCAGCGAAAGAAGAAAGCGAAGATTTGCGAGATGAAAACGGCGAAATCGCCGGTAGAATCGATCGCAGCCAGCAATCTCTTCAAGGCACCGTCTTGGTCAACGCAACCCGCGTCGCACCCGATCTGTTCAAACTGCAAGTGCGAGTGCAGAACTCGACCCCGCTGGAGGGTAATCCCGATCAGACCAGTCGCGACTCAGCTTTGATGCAGTCGCTGGTCTCCGCGCACACGGTACTGGGCGTGGTGAATGCTCAATTCGTATCATTGCTCGAGCCGCCGGAAAGTCTCAAAAATCTCGCCGCCAGTTGCGAGAACATCGGCGCATGGCCGGTTCTGGTTGGAGCAGTAGGCCAGCGCGATACGATGCTTGCCTCACCCATTATTCTCTATGATTACCCGCAGATCGCGCCGGAAAGCCCAGGCGACTTGTTCGACGGAACCGAGATCGACGAGATTCTCGCGCTGCGCATTATGACCATGACAGAAGACGAGAAACGCGAAATGCGAATGACCGACGATCGCACCCGCAAGATTCTCGAAAGAACCGAAGCTCTCCCGATGGAGCATCTCGCCAAGCTTCACGGAACACTCCGGGAGTTACATTCGTTGAAAGAGGCCACGCCATGAATGAATGGGAATGGCAACTCCTCGAAGCCAAAAAGCCGGTCGACGATCTACGCATTTCCGGTGTTGAGGTCCGCCCCGGCAGCCGCGTCCGGCTTCGTCCCCGCTCCGGCGGCGACATCATGGACATCGCGCTTGCTGGCAAAGAAGCAATCATCGAATCGGTAGAACAGGATTACGAAGGAAAAATTCATCTCGGCGTCGTCGTCGACGAGGATCCTGGCAGAGATATCGGCCTGATGCGCCAACCCGGCCATCGCTTCTTCTTTACTGCGGAAGAAGTGGAACCGCTGCCCCCTGGGGACGACGATAAAACTCGTGCACCTAAAAGGCCCCGTATTCTCGTGGCCGGAATCGGTAATATTTTTCTTGGCGATGATGCTTTCGGAGTCGAAGTAGTCCGCCGCCTCACCGCCCACCTGCACCCCGACACGGTTCGAGTGACCGACTTCGGCATCCGAGGCTATGATCTCGCCTATGCTTTACTCGACGGCTATGACACAACCATTCTTGTGGATGCCTGCCCGCGCGGCGATGCTGCGGGCACTCTCTACGTGATTGAGCCTGACTTGAATAACCTTGGCGGCCCGGAAGAACAACAGGGCGCCGTTGAAGCCCATAGCATGAATCCGTTGAACGTGCTGCGGCTCGCCAGTTCCATGGGCCCGCTGAAGCGCGTGCTGCTCGTGGGTTGTGAGCCGCAAACCCTTGGCCCCGAGGAAGGCCAGATGGGATTGAGCGAACCGATTGAAGCAGTGCTGGACGATGCCGTGAAAATGGTCGAGTCGCTGATTGAAAAAATTTTGACTGAGAACTCTGTCGCAAAGAATATAAAACCTAACGACCGCGAACCAAACTCATTGAGAGGAGACTGCCATGGCGATGCGATTGTCTGAGGATACAAATCACTTCGGAACCGACAAGGAAACGTTATACATGCTGAGCGGAGCTGCCCTTATTCTGTTCGGAACTGGATTGATTCTTTCCAACCCAACCGTTCGACGCTACCTCGGGCAAATCGGAGTAGGAAGTCTTCTAACCGCTGCCTTACCCGATGTTGACAGGTATTTAAAGCTCCGCAACATGTAAGGGACTACAACGCCGAATGGGATCCGCAACCGAAACTCGCGTTCACTACGTGACTGATGCCAGAGCCAGCCAGTTCACGGTACAAGTTTCTGCCGGTGGGTTGCTATCGGCGTTCGGACACAGTCCCACGATCGCGATTCGCGATTTTTCAGGCGCAGCAGAAGTCGACTTGGACGACATTACACATTCTTCTCTCAAGGTCACGATCAAACCAGATTCGTTAGCCGTCAGGGACGATATCTCGGACAAAGACCGGCGCGAGATCGAGCGCACTATGAAAATGGAAATTCTCGAGACGGACGCATATCCTGAAATCGTTTATGAATGCTCGAAGATCAGCGCCAATAAAGCAGGCGAAGGGCAATATTCCGTAACCCTCAACGGCGATCTCACCATGCATGGCATCACCCGCACCGAGCCCGTGACCGCTCGAGTGGCCATGACCGGCGATTCATTGCGCACTTTCGGAACCTTTTCACTGTTGCAGACGGACTACGATCTGAAACTGGTCACGGTTGCCGGAGGCGCGCTCAAGGTCAAAGACGAATTAAAATTTTCGTTTAATATCCTGGCTCGGAGGAAAGACTAATCCCATGTGTCTCGCCATTCCCGGACAAGTCGTTGAACTCTTTCCTGATCAGCCGAATACCGCGGTGATAGACGTGGTTGGTGTTCGCCGCAAGGTTGACCTGGGACTTTTGCAGGATAATCTGCCGGTGCAAGGCGACTGGGTTCTCATCCATGTGGGCTTCGCCATGAGCAAGATCAGCGAAGCCGATGCCATCGACCAGATGCGCACACTCCGGGCGCTGGGCGAGGCGGAAGCGGCCATGCAGGAAGTGCAAGGCTATGGAATGGAAAATGCCGAGAACCCGCAACCGTCGCCCGGCGCCTCAATGCCAGGCGTAAAAAAGGACTGGGCATGAAGTTTGTCGACGAGTTTCGCGAACCCGAGGTCATCACCAAAACCTCGGCCGAGATTCGCCGCCTCGCCGATCCCAATCGCCATTACCGCATCATGGAGGTGTGCGGCGGACACACTCACGCCATCTACCGTTTCGGCTTGAAAGATTTGCTTCCCTCGAATATCGAATTGATCCACGGTCCTGGCTGCCCCGTCTGTGTTCTTCCCATGGGCAGAATTGACGATGGTCTCGCCATCGCACAAAATCCCGACGTAATCTTCACCGCTTTCGGTGACATGATGCGCGTTCCCGGAACGCGAGGCAGTCCACTGGAGCATAAGGCGCGCGGCATGGACATACGCATTGTTTACTCTCCTGCCGACGCTCTCAAGCTGGCGGAAAAGAATCCTGACAAGCACGTCATGTTCTTTGCCATTGGATTCGAGACCACCGCGCCTTCAACCGCGCTTACGCTCATGCGAGCGAAGGCGCAAGGCGTCCACAATTTCTCCGTATTCTGCAACCACGTAACCATCATTCCCGCCATCCGCGCCATCCTCGATTCTCCCGACATGCGTATCGACGCTTTCATTGGTCCGGGCCATGTATCCACCGTGATTGGTTGCCGCCCCTACGAATGGATCGCGAAGAATGAGAACAAGCCGGTCGCCGTCTCCGGATTCGAGCCGCTCGATATTCTCCAATCCATCGTCATGGTGTTGCGCCAACTTAAGGCGGATGAAGCGAAGATCGAGAATCAATACAAGCGCGTCGTTCCATGGGAAGGGAATCGTGCCGCGCTTCGCGCCATGGCAGAAGTTTTTGAATTGCGTCCGTACTTCGAATGGCGAGGACTCGGTTTTATTTCTCAGTCGGCCTTGCGCCTGCGCGAAAACTACGCCGAGTGGGACTCGGAACAACGTTTCCATGTTCCGGGAGTTCGAGTCACCGATCCTAAAGCGGCACAGTGTGGCGAAGTGCTCAAAGGCGTGCTGAAGCCGCATCAATGCAAGCTCTTTGGCAACGAGTGCACGCCCGAACATCCGGTCGGCGCACTCATGGTTTCATCCGAGGGATCATGCGCAGCGTACTTCAATTACGAACACCGCAAAACGGCAATGGTGACCAACATAGCGTCCGTGGCGTAGACGTTGCCTCGGTTGAGATCCCTCCTGAGATCTCTCCGAAGATTCGTTTCCGCGAGCCGCAAATCGAGATGGCTCACGGCGCTGGAGGTAAAGCCAGCCGCAGGCTGGTGGAAGGTCTCTTCGCTCCGCTTCTGTTTGCATCCTCAACAGAGCCTCTGGGAGATGCCGCCCACCTTGATTTCAACGGCACCAAGATCGCCATCACCACCGACAGTTTCGTCGTCAAGCCTTTGAGCTTTCTCGGTGGTTCCATCGGAGAGCTTGCCGTGAATGGAACCGTAAACGACCTCGCCGTTTCCGGAGCCAGAGCCGAAGCCATGGTTGTCACCTACGTTCTCGAGGCCGGACTGCCCACGCCCGTTCTCGAAGCCGAAGTGCGCGCCATGGGAAATGCGGCCCGCAGAGCCGGCGTCACCATCGCGGGCGGCGACACAAAAGTTGTCGAGCACGGCAAAGCCGATTCCATGTACATCACCACCACTGGAATCGGACGTCCCATTCACGGCCTGAAGATCGATGCACGCTCCGTGCGTGCGGGTGACAAAATTCTGCTCTCTGGCCCCATCGGCGATCACGGCATTACGATTCTTCTGGCCCGTGGAGAACTCGATCTCGAAGCCGACCTGCATTCGGATACGCGTTCCGTTCTGCCGCTGGTCGAGGCGCTTGCGCACGAGGTAGGCCCCGGCGTCCGCTGGATGCGCGATCCAACCCGGGGCGGCGTAGCTACTTCGCTGAACGAACTCGCCCGCGATTGTGGGCTGGGTATTGTTCTTATGGAAGAAATGATTCCCGTGCGCGATGCTGTGCGCGGCGCTTGCGAGCTGTTGGGATTGGATCCGCTGCACATCGCCAATGAAGGCCAGTTCCTCGCCGTGGTGGCGCCGGAATACGCTGACGCCGCACTCAATGCCTTGAGCCTCGCTCCCGGCGGTCAGGATGCGCAAGTGATCGGCGAAGTCCGCGAACAGCCGTCAGGCGCGGTTTTAGTCACCACGCGTTACGGCGGCAGCCGGATCGTGGATATGCTGGTTGGCGATCCGCTCCCCCGCATTTGTTAGGGAAAGGTTAGTGCGATGGCCACAGTTTGTGGGCTCGCGACTCAAGTGGAAGAGCGCCTGCTCATGCGTAACCGGATTGTCGAAGAGTTCTTTTCCCGCGAAGCCCCCCGCTTGGCGGAAGCCTGCCAATCCATGTCGGAGCGCTTCCTCAGCGGAGCACGCCTGCTCGCCTTCGGACGCGGTCCCTACGCCACCGATGCCCAGCACGTCTCCGTGGAATTTGTTCATCCCGTAATCGTCGGCAAGCGCGCACTCCCGGCCCTCGATCTTTCCATGCTCGTCCGTCCGTGGCTGGAAGCGATTCTTCATCCTGAAGATATCGTAATGGGATTCGGTCCCCCTGAGGGCGACGACGAGGTTCGCTCTAGCCTTGAATTTGCCAACTCGCGAAATGCCTTGACCTTCGCTCTTCCCGGCGCGAAAGGCTCCTACGCCGTTGAGGCGTTTACTCGTGATCCCTTCATTCATCAGGAAATGATCGAGATTCTCTACCACACCCTATGGGAAAGTGTTCACGTGTTTCTGGAGCACCGCGAACTCGGCCACGACATTGGCGATGCCGGCTTTCTCTATCCCTACCTCGGTCAGGAAAAGCAACAAACCCCAAACTTGCTCACAGAAGTTGCCACCTCGATTGGCATGAAAGTTCAGGATGATTCGAACTTGCGGGCGCAAGTGGCGCATGAGCAAGCCGAACAGATTAGCAGCGCTGCACTCGCGATTCACGAGCGCCTCGCGAAAGGCGGTAAACTCATTCTTTTCGGAAATGGCGGATCGGCAACCGACGCCAACGATTTCGCGATCGATTGTGTTTTGCCCCCGGCTGGCTATCACCCCGTTCCGGCTATATCCCTTTCCGTGGAGCCCGCAAATATCACCGCGATCGCCAACGACGTGGGCACCGAAGTAATTTTCTTGCGTCAACTCATCGCGCAGGCCCGTCCCGAGGATATAGCCGTTGGAATCTCCACCAGCGGCGGCTCCCGCAACATCGTCATGGCGCTGGAAGAAGCCCGCAAACGAAAATTGCTGACGGTCGCGCTTCTCGGTTACGACGGCGGCGAGATTCGGCGCAAACAATTGGCCGACTTTCCGCTCGTTGTCCAATGCGACTACATACCGCGCATTCAGGAAGTGCAAGCCTCCATCTATCACATCGTCCGCGAAACCCTGGAGGTGCTCACTCGTGGCCAAGCTTGAACTCTTCGGCACGTCGCGTTGTCCGCATACGCAGGAAATGCGCGAATGGCTGGAATGGAAGCGCAGCGATTTCGTTGAGTACGATGTCGAAGCCGACGCCGCCGCGCGCCGGCGCATGCGCGAACTCGCCGCCGGACAGCGCGCCGTGCCCGTGCTGGTAGAAGATGGCAAGGTAGTCCAAATCGGCTGGCAGGGCCGCAGCTGCTTCGTGGATGTGGACTAAGAATGCCCAGCGCCTGCTCCATTCGCGTGCGTGGTGTGGTGCAGGGTGTTGGCTTTCGTCCATTCGTATATCGCCTGGCTCGCGCCAACACGCTCGCCGGTTGGGTTCTGAATGGCGAGCAAGGAGTTGAGATTTTTCTCGAAGGTGCCGAAAAAAGTCTGCTGGCATTTGTACACAACCTGCAATCGCAGCCTCCTCCCGCCTCAAGCATCACGGAAATCGAAGTCCATCGCGCCAGCCCTGTCGGCCTGAGTGGATTCACGATTCGCGAGAGCCAGCGCAGCGAACGCCTTACCGTTCGCATTACTCCAGACCTTTCAGTTTGCGATGCGTGTCTGAAGGAATTGTTCGATCCAGCTGACAGGCGGTATGGGTATCCCTACATCAACTGTACAAATTGCGGTCCTCGCTACACGGTTGTTCTTAACCTCCCTTACGACCGGGTCAATACGACAATGCGAGACTGGCCTCTCGACGATTTCTGCGCCGCGCAATATCACGATCCAGAGAACCGCCGTTTCGACGCTCAGCCGGTTGCGTGTCCTGCTTGCGGACCAAGCTACTATCTGCACCAAAACGATAAAGGTAAAGATAATGCTAACAACGTGCACGGAAGCGACGAGAATATCCGCCTCGCTGCACAGCTTCTCAGCAGCGGTTGCATCCTCGCGGTGAAAGGACTTGGCGGCTATCATCTGGCGTGCGACGCTTCGAATGCCGCATCTGTTGCGGCTTTGCGGGAGCGCAAGTTCCGCAAAGAAAAGCCTTTTGCGATCATGGCGCGAGACATAAACGTTGCGCGCGGCCTCGTTGAACTCTCCGCCGAGGTCGAAAACCTGCTGACATCCATTGCGCGACCCATTGTGCTCGCGCCGTCGAAAACAAACGGCGTAGCGCCAGGGGTTGCTCCTGAAAATAGCGAACTCGGCGTAATGCTGCCCTACACGCCTCTGCATCATTTGCTCTTCGCCGCGGGCGCGCCGGAAGTGTTGGTGATGACCAGTGCAAATCGATCGAGTGAACCGATCGCCTACAAAGACGAAGAGGCGCTGGATCGTCTCTCTGGAATTGCCGACGCATTCCTGATCGGAGAGCGCCCGATTGCGCGAAGAGTCGACGACTCGGTGGCTCGCGTTGGAGTGTTTGGCCCTGTCATCCTTAGGCGCGCACGCGGTTATGCTCCGGGCTCGGTTGCGACGTTACCGGCTACACGCCCAATCTTGGCCGTCGGTGCCGATTTAAAAAATTCAATCACACTGGTTGTCGATGGCCAGGCTTTTATGAGTCAGCACATCGGTGATTTGGCGCACTATGAATCGCTCCGCGCCTTTCAAGAGACAATTCAGGATTTGATCTCAATGTACGAAGTTCGGCCAGAGGAATTACTTGTGGTGCATGATTCGCATCCGCAATACTTCTCTACATCTCATGCCTTAACGCTCGACGTGACCCAGAGACTCGCGGTCCAGCATCACCGCGCCCACATTGCTTCCGTGCTGGCGGAGCGCGGCGAATGGGAGAAGCGCGTAGTAGGCGTCAGTTTCGACGGCACCGGATACGGCGATGACGGCGGCATTTGGGGCGGCGAGATCTTCGTCGGAAGCATTAAAGATGGTTTCGATCGCATCGCTCATTTGCGCACCGCTGCGCTTCCGGGTGGTGATGCAGCCGCGGAATATCCGGTTCAGGCTGCCGCAGGTTTTTTGGCGCAAGTCGACGACCTGCCCAATCTGACGGCACCGCCATTCAACTTTCCCCAGCGATACTCGCAAGCGGTCTATCTAGTGCAGAAAAATGTCCGAACATTTCCCACCACTTCTGTCGGGCGGCTCTTCGATGCGGCGGCTGCGCTGTTAGGCTTTACGCGCGAGGTTACGTTTGAAGGGCAGGCCGCGGTGTGGCTGGAGCAACTTGCCGCGTCCGTGCCAATGACGGAGCCGTATCCGTTTCCATACCTTGAGCAAGAGCTGGATTTTCGGCCGTTGCTGGAATCCATCGTGCGCGACAGAATCCGTGGCCGGTCTCTGGCGGAGATTGCCCGTGCATTTCAACTCGGCCTGGCTCGCGGCCTTCGCGATGCAGTTCTTAGCGTTTGCAAGAGCTACGACCTGGATCACGTAGTTCTATCGGGGGGCGTTTTTCAGAATGAGTTACTCTTGAAAGATATGAAGGCGCTGTTGCAGGACGAACATCTCGAGATTTGGACGAATCATTCCGTCCCTCCTAACGACGGCGGCATCAGCCTTGGGCAGGCGGCGTTGGCGGCGTTCACCGACTTAAATTGAAACCGGTTATGCACGAACTTTCCATCGCGATGAGCATCGTCGAACTGGCGCAGGAGGAATCGGCGCGCCGTGGGGTTCAGGTAAGTGCGGTGCATCTCAAGCTGGGAGCTCTGTCTGGCGTAGTTAAAGAAGCTCTGTTGCGTTCTTTTGAAATGGCATGTGAAGACACTCCATTGAAAGGATCGCGGCTGGAAATCGAGGAGTTGCCCGTTCTGATTTATTGCAAAACTTGCCAGGACCAGCGACCCATCAGCTCCGTGCAATTATTCTGTTGTGCGGAATGCGGCACCCGATCGGGCGAGGTGGTGCAGGGCAAGGAACTCGAAGTGGTTGCATTGGAGATTGAAGAATGGGATCACATCCCCGTTTAATCGAAGTCCGGAAGAACGTTCTGAAGCAGAACGATGTAATCGCGCGTTCGCTGCGCGACCAATTCCGAGCGGCTGGCGTGTTTGTTGTAAGCCTTGTATCCAGCCCCGGCTCAGGTAAGACCATGTTTCTGGAAAAGACACTAACGCTGCTGCGTCAAAATTATCGCGTGGCAGCACTTGTCGGAGATCTTGCCACCGAGAATGATGCTGTCCGCCTCGCCCGAAGCCAGGTCCCGGTCAAACAAATCACCACTGGCACGCTCTGCCATCTGGAAGCTGCGATGGTCCAAAATGCGCTGCAGGACTGGAATCTCAGTGAACTTGATTTCCTGTTTATTGAAAATGTGGGAAATCTGGTTTGTCCCTCATCTTATGATCTTGGCGAGAATCTTCGCCTTGTGCTCATCTCGGTGACGGAAGGCGAAGACAAGCCGCTGAAGTATCCTACAATTTTTAACAGCGCCGACGTGGCCGTGGTCACCAAAATGGACCTGGCTCATGCAGTTGAATTCGACTGGCAAACCGCCTACGGTAATATCCAGGCCGTGCGCCCGGGAATGCAGGTGTTCAAACTTTCCGCGAAGTCTGGCGAAGGAATGGATGAATATCTCGATTTCCTCAAGAAGCGTTTAAACGAATCACGCATGGCTGAAGTGATCTAGCGGGACGAATCAAAATTCCATGATCAGTTTTCTGTCGATTATCGCGGTGGGATTTTTTCTTGGCATGCGCCACGCCACCGATCCTGACCACGTCATCGCCGTGACTACCATCGTCAGCCGCCAGCGCAATCTGCTGAAAGCCGCGCTCACTGGCATTTTTTGGGGCGTCGGCCATACTTTGACCATTTTCGTCGTAGGCAGCGCCATTATTCTTTTTGACGTGGTCATCCCCGCGCGCATCGGGCTTTCGATGGAACTTTCCGTCGGACTCATGTTGATCATATTAGGCGGCATGAATATTGCCAGCTTCATGCGCACCACGCGCGCAATGGTTCCCACCGCCGCGGAATCTGACGTAGTTCATTCAGACCTGGTGGATTCCGAAATAGTTCATTCCCATCCCCATGTTCACGGCGATTACATCCATAACCACGCTCCTGGTCACGGGCCGCAAACTCATTCCCACAGCCATCAAACTCCGCTGACTTGGCTCGACCGAATATTTGGCAGAATCGGCCTCTATCAACAACTGCGTCCATTGATCGTCGGAATCGTCCACGGACTTGCTGGTTCCGCCGCGGTCGCACTCCTCATTCTCACAACCATTCGCAATCCGCACTGGGCGATGGTTTACTTACTGGTCTTCGGCGTTGGCACAATCGGTGGGATGATGTTGATTACGATGAGCATCGCTTCCGCGTTTAACTTCTTCGGGAAAAAGCACGCAAACTTTTCCCATTACCTGGGATTCGCTTCCGGCTTGTTGAGCCTGGCTTTTGGCCTCTTCCTCGCCTATCAAATCGGCTTCGGCAATGGACTTTTTTCCGGCCACCCGCAATGGACGCCGCGATAACGATCCAACTTTCCCGGCCTTATTTCTATCGCTTCGCCTCCCCGCAAAGATGGTTGACCTCAATCTCCTTGTTGCTCTTTCTGCTATTCACGCCGCATGTGCTGCACGCGCAGGAGATTGTAATCCGCGGCCGCGCCATCGATCCCCAAGGAAAGGCACTCCCTGGCGTTTCGATTCAAATCATCAGCCAGGACCAAAAAGTTGCTGAAGCGATCTCTGTTTCGGACGGTCAGTTCGTCGCCAGGCTCAAATCCTCCGGACAATTCACACTCAAGGCCGAGGCTCCCGGATTTCGTCCCGTTGTCCAGCCAGTTACGTTTCGGGCAAGTGGCAACTCTGCGATCGAAATTCGGATGGGTCAACTTTCCTCTCAAATCGAAAATGTCACCGTCACCGCCGACGTGAACGAAACCGATCTGCTCTCTCCCGATCCCGGTGAAAAAGTTTTCGTCCGTCAGGAACTTCTGGACGCGAATCCCGGACGCCCCGGCGCTCCCGTGTCCATTCCCGGATACCCCATTGAAACCGCTTCCAGCGGCATTAAAGCCCCGCAATATTTTGCGCCGGGCGTTGCGGGAGATCATGGCGAGCCCATTGCCCAGTACATCGCGGTGGGCAGTTACCTGCTGCCGAATAATCTGTCGGCCAATGCGCACGGCAACGGATATGCTGACCCGAATATATTTATTCCCGAAGTTCTGGAAAGTGTTCAGGTCGATGGCGGAGCATTTAACGTTCGCGAAGGAAATCACTCCGTCAATGTCGCGGCGACTTATGGATACCGCTCTCGTTTCGATCCCTTCGTCACGCTCACAGGCGACTATCGGGACATCGATCTAGTCACCGGCTTGAGTCCCTCGCCCGATTTCTGGATGGCCTTTGAGGCCTCCTATGGAAACGGATTCCTCGATCGACTGGAGCATCGCCAGCAATACAAATTGAATGGCGAACGATTGTTCCACATCGGCGACAACAGGCTCACGCTTTTTGGTATTGGATATTACGGATTTTCCTATGTTCCTGGACTCGTCCCAATCTTTCCGGAAAATCAATACGACAGCAACTTCCCGAATTACGGCGATACCATTGATCCCCGCCAGAAGGATCAGACCCACACCGCGCTCATCGCCGTGAATGATGAATGGCAACTCAGTTCGAGCCAGCAACTGCAGTTCTCCGGATTTTTTCGCACTTACAATCTTTCGTTGTTGTCAGATTTTGGTCAGGGCTTGATCCGCCAAAGCGAGTTCCGTACGGTTGCCGGCGGCAGCGCGAACTATGTGAACAGATTTGCCGAATATTTATCGCTGTTGGCAGGGTTTGAATATAACCGCGAGGCTCCTCGGCGTGACGACCTTGATCACTACGGATTCTTCAACCCCGGCATCCCCACCTATTACGGTCCCTTCACGTCCGTAGACGGAAATAACATCACCATCGGGTCGCTCACCCCTTACATTGCCGCCGAGGGCGCTCTGGCACACTATTTCCGCTATTACCTGGGCTGGCGCCGCGATGAAATCGATGTCGACAATGACGATCTTCTGCACGCCCAAAATTCTTTTCAGAAATGGGTTAGTGTGAATTCCCCCAAGGCTACCGTTTCTTTTCTCCCGAAGGATTCGTGGTACGTTCCGCTTATTTCCCTCAGTTTTGGTCAGGCGTTCTTTACCGAAGATCCTCGCATCGGTACGGGAACCGCAGCTGGAAGCCCGGTTGCGACGTCGCATTCCTATCAGATGGTCGCCAGCAAGACCGTCGCCAAAACGGATTTGCACCTCACCCTGGGCCACGTTACCAGCAGCGCGGAACTGGCAAAGCTTGATCCCGATACCGGCTTGCAGTTCAACGAAGGCCCGAGCCGGCTTCGATTCATCACCATCGCAGCGCGACGAAACTTCAGCCAAGGCTCGCTGTTGGCAACTTTTTCCAAAGCGGACGCACGCGACCTTGACACAGGCCAGCCCACGCCCGAAGCGCCGCGAACCATTTTTGATTTGTTGGGAACAATCCGGAAACTACCGCTTCATCTGCAGGCGCGAGGAGAATTCGAATACGTCGGAACTAAGCCCTTGGGCACGGGATGCAACCCATCGAGCTTCAATGCGGAATGCACCGGAACGCCGGTGAAGGAATTTCGCGGCGCAGTCATCCGGCCATTCATGAACGGCCGAATGACCGCGGGAGTAAGTTTTCTCCTAGCCAGCGGATACACCGGACAGACAACAGAAAACTTTTATCCTTCCGACCTCCAGGAAGTGGTCGGAGTGCGCATCCCATCCTACGCGAGCGTTTCTTTTAACTACCGTTTCGCTCGCGCCAATCCTTAATCTAGGAGCAACGATCTAAGAGCAACCATCAACAGCAACCCATTTTCACTTCGCCCTCCACCGTGAGTGGCGGCCCAAATGCCTCCACTGGCGCGGGCGCACCGTTCGCCACCGCAATCCAACGCCGTACCGCATCGAACACAACCAGCACTACTCCGAGGATAAAGATCACCATGAGGATCGAATCCAGATAGCCGGTGAACACCAGCCCGGGCTTGGAGGTCAATGGCCAGAAAATATTCTTGATCGAAAGTACTCCTGCCGTCAGCGTGGTCACGCCCACGAAGCACATGGGAACTGCCGTGATCCAGGCATACTTCTGTTTGCCCATGTTGATAAGGAAAGTCGTGGCCACGGCCAGCGCGATGGTTGCCAGCAACTGGTTTCCAGTTCCAAACAACGGCCATAGCGTCGAAATATTTCCGGTGTAGATCAGGTATCCCCAGCCCAATACCACAAAGAAACTGGTAATCAGGTTTCCTGGCAGCCACGCGCTGTTGCCGAATGGCTTGTGTACCTTGCCCATCAGTTCCTGAAGAACGTAACGAGCTACGCGCGTTCCCGTATCCACCGTAGTGAGAATGAAAAGTGCTTCGAACATAATGGCGTAGTGATACCAATAGCCCATCAGGCGAGCCATGCCGGGCAGGCCGCGGAAGATTTGCGCCATGCCAATCGCGAGTGAAACCGCGCCTCCCGTGCGCCCCGCCAATTGTTCTCCGACTTCACGCGAGAACATATCCAGATTGACTGTGCTTAATCCCAGATGGCTGAAAACTGCCGGCGTGGTGTTGATGGCAAAATAATCGCCCGGAGAAAGAGAGCAAGCCGCAATCAGCGCGAGTACGCCCACCAGCGACTCCGCAACCATAGCGCCGTATCCGATGAAGCGGGCATCTGTTTCCTTATCCAGCATTTTCGGTGTTGTGCCGGATGACACCAGCGAATGAAAGCCCGAGATCGCTCCGCAGGCAATGGTCACGAAGAGAAATGGAAATAGACTCCCTTTGATGATCGGGCCGCCGCCATGAACGTATTGCGTGAAGTTTGGAAACTGAATGTTGGGATGAACCACAAACACGCCGATGACCAGCACAGCGATGGTCCCCAGCTTCACGTAGGTCGAGAGATAATCGCGTGGTTCCAGCACCAGCCAGACGGGAAGAACCGAAGCGATCAAGCCGTAGATGGCCATCAGGAACGTGATCTGATGCGGAGTGAAAGTCAGCGCCGTTGCCCAACCGGTTTGCGCCACCCAGTGTCCAGCGATCACGCTGCCGATGAGAAGCACGACGCCAAATATGCTGGGCCCGGTAACGGTAATTTTCCCCGCATGACTTTTGAACATCCAGAATCCCATGATGACGGCGATGGGAATCGTCATGCCGATGGTGAAGACTCCCCACGGACTGTTCGAAAGCGCATTCACCACCACGATGCCGAGCCCGGCCAATGTGACCAGCAGAATAAAGAGAACGGCAATCATGGTTACCAATCCGGCAAACGGACTGATTTCAGTGCGAGCAATGTCCGCGATCGAGCGTCCGCGATGACGCACCGAAGCCACGAGTACCGTGAAATCCTGCACACACCCCGCCAGAACAGCTCCGATTAATATCCAGAGGAAGCCCGGCGCAAAGCCAAACTGCGCGGCCAGAGTCGGTCCCACCAATGGCCCCGCGCCCGCGATGGCCGCGAAGTGATGTCCAAAAAGTACCCACTTTGGCGAAGCAACATAATTATGTCCATCTGGATACATGTGTGCCGGAGTGGTGCGCCGATCATCGAGCACCAAAGCTTTTGCCGCAATGAATGCGCTGTAGTAGCGGTAGCCGAGGGCATAAATGCACAATGCGCCCAGCAAAACCGGGAAAGTGTTCATTCGGTCGCTCCAGGGCCTGCGGGAAGTGGCGTCCGCCGGTCCAATCGAGGGCATCCTACACCCATTCTGGAATCGCGCACAATAGCTTGCGGCACGCAAAATCAGAGCTACAATGCCATGCGTCGTGAATCGACGGTTGCTATTAATTATGATCGCCACAGGAACCGAAAGGATGGCTTATGCCGCCAGAAAAGCGCACTGCAACTCAGGAACAAGGCCTCGTTCGCTTTGGTCTCAGCCTCGCCACTTGGAGCGAGCGGTGGTTCCCCGATCCGCTGATCTTCGCCCTACTGGGAATCGTGGTGGTCTTCGTGGTCGGTCTTCTACTTCATCAAAGTCCCAGCAAGCTCGCCATACAGGGGGGGAAGAATTTCTGGTCGCTGGTTCCGTTCACCATGCAAATGGTCATGATCATCGTCGGCGGCTATGTCGTCGCCTCCACGCCGATCGTCTATCGAGCCATCCGCGCCCTCGCTGGAATTCCCAAAACGCCGCGGCAAGCCGTTGCCATGGTTGCATTGTTCTCCATGCTAACGTCGTTGATCTCCTGGGGGCTGAGCCTGATTTTCAGTGGACTCTTCGTCCGCGAGTTGGCTCACCGGGTCAAAGGTATGGACTATCGCGCCGCTGGCGCGGCGGCATATCTCGGCTTGGGAGCAGTCTGGGCGATGGGCCTCTCATCTTCCGCCGCCATGCTGATGGCCACCAAGTCCGCCATGCCACCAACACTGTTCAACATCAGCGGTCTGATTCCGCTCACTCAGACTCTGTTCCTCTGGCAAAGCATCGCGACCACCGCAATCCTGATTGTGCTGTCGGTTCTGATCGCCTACCTCTCCACGCCCTCGCCAGAGAATGCCAAGACCGCCGAATCCTATGGCATTGAGTACGAACCGATTCGCTCCAGTTTGGAAGAGAAGACGAAACCCGGCGAGTGGCTGGAATATAGTCCGCTGCTCACGATTCTAGTAGTCGCGCTTCTTCTCTGGTATCTGATTGACGTTTTCCGCACGTCCCCGCAAGGCGCGCTCGCGGCGTTAGACCTCAATACCTACAACCTGATGTTCATCACAGTAGGTCTTTTACTCCACTGGCGTCCAAAGCGTTTCATGCGCGCCGTCTCCGAGTGCATTCCAGCCACCGGCGGAGTGATCATTCAATTCCCCTTTTACGCAGTGATTTTCGGAATGATCGTGGGAACCGGGATCGCCGAAGCTCTGGCAAAACTGTTCGCCTCCGTCAGCACTCACAACACATATCCGTTGCTGGTGGCAATGTATTCAGCCGTGCTTGGAGTCTTCATTCCTTCCGGCGGCAGCAAATGGGTTATCGAAGCTCCCTACGTTTTGCAAGCCGCAAACTTGCATCAGGTTCATCTGGGCTGGGTGGTACAAATCTACAATGCGGCGGAGGCGTTGCCCAATCTGGTCAATCCATTCTGGATGCTGCCGCTCCTCGGAATATTGAAATTAAAAGCTCGTGACATCGTGGGCTACGGAGTGCTGCAGCTAATGGTTCACATCCCAGTCGTGTTCTTCTTATGCTGGCTCTTCGCCCGCTATATTCCGTATTTGCCGCCGATCAAGTAGTAAGCGCAGCATCTCAGGAAGTCTGTGTTCCGAGGAATACGAAACCTTGCGTCAGAAGCTAAGTTGATTTCTTCGGTCGGGAAGCGGTTCCAGGAAGGGGTATGAAACGGGATTTCAAAGATTCCCTAGCCAACCGTATGTGCTCTTCAAGCGCGACACGGAGTTCAGCTAGCACGCGTTCAACGTCCTCGTGCGTCTTCGCGGCAACCGCTTCACCGCAAAGCCGCCTGATTCGCTCTTCAGTGAAGCGCGGCACGCCGTAAATTCTATCGAACTGGGCGTAAGAGTTTTATAAAGACTTGTAAAATTTTTCGCCGTCGAGCGCTGCAGACTGGCGATAACCGCACAGGTATGGAATGAAAAGAAACCCGGTACGCCCGGAGAGATTCGAACTTGAGGCGTTTGCGGGCGTGAGCGCAGCGGGAGCCCGCAGCCGAAATCCTGAGCCTGGGGTTTCAGGCGAAGGATCTGGGAGTGAATGGTGCGCCCGGAGAGATTCGAACTCCCGACCTATTGCTCCGGAGGCAATCGCTCTATCCATCTGAGCTACGGGCGCACACCGGTAGCTTCAGTTTACATGCAGGGTTGAGAAGCATCAACGCGATGCAGCGACAAACTCTGGACCTTAATAGCGACCTCGTCCCCCGCCACCGCCGCCGCGGCCTCCGCGGTCGCCACCGCGATCTCCTCCGCGGCCGCCGCGGTCGCGTCCGCCACCGCCGGCATGCTCGGTTTTTGGACGTGCCTCGTTTACGTTGAGCGTGCGTCCGCCCACTTGCGATCCATTCAATGCGGTAATGGCTTTTTCTCCGTCTTCGTTGCTGGCCATTTCCACAAAGCCAAAGCCGCGCGAGCGTCCGGTGTCGCGGTCCGTCATAATGCTGACCCGGTCCACTTGCCCAAACGGTTCAAACATCTGCCGGAGTTCGTCTTCCGATGTGTTGAAGCTCAAATTTCCTACAAAGATATTCTTCAAGCGTCTTCCTCTGCACTGAGCTGTCGAAGTGCGAGCTCGATGGGCGGACTGGCAGGTTGGGGACACCTTCCTGGAAATCGAGACCGGAGCCGGCGAACAGTCGAATGCGGCGAGAAGTATAGCAGGTTTGTCAAGCCGGCCATGTTAAATGGCCGGAAATATGCTTGGCTAGCGCTTCGCCCAAAAACATAAGAAGCTCGACCGGGACTTTGCGGGTGGGCAGAGACCTCACGCTTCTTCCAATGCCTCTTTGGCCCGTTTCTTGCGACTGTTCGATTGCAGGAATTTTTTTCGCAGGCGCAGCGACTTCGGTGTGATTTCCACGAATTCATCATCCGCAATGAATTCGATGGCTTGCTCCAGATTCAACTGCCGGAAGGGAACCAGACGAATGGCTTCGTCTGCGGTTGAAGCGCGCATGTTGGTGAGCTTCTTTTCCCGCACTGCATTGACGTCCAAATCATCGTCTTTCGCGTTTTCGCCGATGATCATGCCTTCGTAAAGTTCAACGCCCGGCCCAACGAAAAGCTCTCCGCGCTCCTGCAGACCCCACAGCGCATACGCTGTCGATAGCCCGGCACGGTCGGCGATCAACGCACCGGTAAGCCGATGCGGAATTTCACCTTGCCACTCCGTATATCCATCGAACAGAGAATTCATCACAATCGTGCCGCGCGTGTCGGTAAGCAATTGACTGCGTAATCCAATCAGCCCGCGGCTAGGCACCCTGAACTCAATACGCACCCGCCCGTAACCGTGATTGTGCATATTGGTGACCTCGCCCTTGCGCGAGCCCAATTGCTCCATGACCACGCCGACGAATCCTTCGGGCACGTCCACCGTAAGATGCTCCACCGGTTCCATCAGCTTGCCGTCGATGCGTTTGGTGACAATCTCCGGCTTGCCCACCATAAGCTCATAACCTTCGCGCCGCATCATTTCGATGGTGATCGAAAGCTGCAGTTCGCCGCGGCCTAATACTTTGAACGAATCGGTGGTGCCCATCTCCTCCACGCGCAGAGAAACATTCGTGAGTAGTTCCTTCGCCAATCGCTCGCGGAGATTGCGCGACGTAACATAGGTTCCTTCACGTCCAGCGAAGGGCGAAGTGTTCACCGTGAAGGTCATCGCGATCGTCGGCTCGTCGATTACGATAGGCGGCAAAGGCGCAGGATTGATCGCGTCGGTTATCGTCTCGCCAATTGTGATGCCTTCAACCCCGGCTACGGCAACAATGTCTCCCAGCACGGTCTCCGTGATATCAGTTCGCTTCAGCCCGGAAAACGAAAACAGCTTCGTGATCTTGGTTTTGTGCATCGTTCCGTCGAGCTTCGCAATCACCACGTCTTCGCCCGTGAACATCGTCCCGTTAAAAACGCGTGCGATCGCCAAGCGCCCGAGAAAATCGCTGTAGTCCAGGTTTGCGACGAGAATCTGCAGCGGGCCGGCCGGATCACCGTGAGGAAGCGGAATCGTTTTTAGAATCGCGTCGAACAAGGGCTGCAGGTTTTCGCCGCCGCCTTGAATATCCGTCGATGCCGTTCCCTCCTTCGCATTCGTATAAAGAACAGGAAAGTCGAGTTGATCTTCTTTCGCATCAAGGTCGATAAACAAATCGTAGATTTCGTTGAGCACTTCCTGCGGACGCGCATCCGGCCTATCAATCTTATTAATCACCACAATTGGCGGCAGCTTCGCTTCCAGAGCTTTGCTCAGCACGTAGCGTGTCTGCGGCAGGGGACCTTCGCTGGCGTCCACCAGCAGCATCACTCCATCTACCATTTTCAGCGCGCGTTCGACTTCGCCGCCAAAATCGCTGTGACCGGGTGTGTCCACAATGTTGATCTTGACGTCGTGATAAAAAATGGCCGTGTTCTTGGCGAGAATCGTGATGCCGCGCTCGCGCTCCAGTTCGTTCGAATCCATCACCCGTTCGACATGGTGCTCATTGGAACGAAAGGTGCCGCTTTGTTGCAGCATGGCATCGACCAGCGTGGTCTTCCCATGGTCGACGTGCGCGATGATGGCGATATTGCGAATGCTCAAACTCAAAGTATGGGTTTTCCTTTACTGACAGATCGGATTGACGGGCAATCGCCATGGGTTCCGCGGCGGAATGTCCTATCTATAACTTTACTATGTGCGGAGCATTCCCAGTAGATAAGATCGCGCCAACAAACTAGCGCCGCCCTCCCAGCGGCGTTCGACCATCAGACGCTTGAGAGAGCCTGCAGGACGCCGGTGCCATCTCGGCCGCAATACGCGCCCCCGCTGCCTAACCAGCCACTGCCTTTCGTTTGGGTGCGGGCCTGCCCGCCAGCCGCGCCTCCACTTCCTTCACAGCGCGCTGTGCGGCACGAATTCCTCCGTTGGTGGTGGATTCCGGACCTTCGGAATCCGTGTTGGCAAAGAAAACACGATCCATGGAATGCCGCGCCAGCGGCTGAATCTGCGTGTACAGACCCGGTGTGGACATATATAAAGGATGCCCGCGCCGGTAAATGTGTACTTCCACCGGATCGACATTTAATCCCGGCATCAGCTTCTGAAAATCACTCAGCACTTTTGCCGCGATTGCGCGTGCCCCCCTCTCACTCAATAATTGACTGCGCTCCTCTTCTTTCATCGGCGTGTAGCAGGTGAGAATGTTGAACTTCTGCCGGTATCCCGGCTGCTTCTGGATGACCCAATCAGCCACCACGAAATCGGTGAACCTGTTGCCCGGGCACCACGTGTCATAGCCATGATTGAAAACAGGCTTGTCGAAAATCAAATTCACCACGGGATAAGGAATGTAGCGAATCTGCTGCATGGCGTCGCTTTGTTTATCGGGCAAGCCATCAACGATGCGCCGCGTGATGAACTTGGGCGTCGCCATAATCACCGCTTTAGCGGTCACCGTCTTCAATTCGCCGCCCAGCATATAAGTCACCTGCACTTCTTGTTTTTCTGGGACCACGGCCACGATGGTTGCGCCGGCCTGCATGCGGTCCGGATATTTCGTCTGTAGAATCCCCGCCAGCTTCTTGGTGATCGCGCCCAGACCGCCAGGCCAGGTATAGCGATCGTCCACGCGGCTTTCTTGCGCCATCTCTTGCAACGTCTCAATCGCCAGAGCTGCCGCCGTCTCTTCGCTGGTCGCTCCCCAATTGGATGGCCCAAAATTATCCCACCACTGCTTCAGCTCTTCCGGATATCCCTTCAGGAAATCGGAAAATGGTTGATTGAAAAGTTCCTTGACTGCGCTTCTCTACATCAATCGCCAGCATTTCTTTTTTAAACTTCTTGAAGCTCTCGCGAACCGGCTCCGCATAGGGCAGCCTGTTAAGGCCGTCGCCCCAGGTATCCAGAATCAATTCGCCGCGAATAATACTTCCATCCGAACTGTTAACCGGCAGCGGCTCCAGTCCAATTTCCTTCGCGAAGTGGTAAGCGTATTCGTCCTTCGTCAAAAACGCCGATCCCGTTGCGTAGGTGCTGCCCTCATATTCCATCGCATAGGCATTGCCGCCCCAGTGCGGTTCTTTCTCCAGCAGAAGAAAGTCGCGGTGCTGTAAACGATAAGCCGCTGCCAGTCCGCTCACTCCGCCGCCGACAATCACTACGTCATGCCGGGCCGAAGCCGGAGGACGGGTGAAGAATGCATTGCCCTTATCTCGCACTTGATGACAGATTCGATTGTCTTCGCCCTCGACATCAGCGGCATGATTTTTCTGTGCATCATCGCTCTGCGCCGCCACCAATGAGAGATCGATGGGACATCCCGCCGTCACCGCTCCCGCAACTACAAATTTGATAAAGTCCCTGCGATTCGCGCTCATCCCGCATTCCCTTCCACAGCTTCGACAATTTCGACGCCCGCATCCGCTCCCGCTTCACCGCGCATGCGCAAGCGATACCAGAGCACAATCGCGACCAGCGAGAACAAAAAGATAATCGTCGAGACTGCGTTGATCTCCGGTGTGATGCCGCGCCGCAGCCGGCCCCAGATTTCCAGCGGCAAAGTATTGTCGCGCCCGATCAGAAAAAAGCTGACCGCGATCTCATCCATCGAAAGCGTAAAAATCAGCAGTGCCGCGCCGATGATCGGCAGCTTCAGGTTCGGCACCGTGATGCGCCAGAATGTTTGCCAGTAATTTGCGCCGAGGTCGAGCGATGCCTCTTCCTGCGCCCGATCGAGCTTCTGCAGCCCGGCGAATACTTCTGTCGTTGCCACGGAGATCAACGCAGTTCCGTGTCCCAGAATGATCGTCATCAAGCTGAGCTTCGTTCCCATCACGTTAAATAACATCAGCAGAGATAGTCCGGTAATAATCCCCGGCAAGATCAGCGGCAGCAGCACCAATCGCCGGAACAACGCTTTCCCCGGAAACTGCGCCCGTTCCAGCGCCAGTGCGGCCGGTACTCCGAAGATCAGCGAAATAGCCATCGCGGCAAATGCCACCTGCAAGCTGTTCAGCACCGAATCCCAGATCGGCCCATCGGCGAAAAGCATGCGATACCAATCGAGAGTGAGATGGTGCGGCGGGAACCCGCCAACGCCTTCGCCATTGAACGAATAAATAATAAGGATCGCAATCGGCAAATAGAGGAACGCGAAAACTGCTACGGCATGAAAGAGCAGCCAGCGTGAGCTCGATTCAAGATGGTTCTCGCTCACGAGAAACTCCATTTCTTTTCCAGACGCTCAGAGAAAAAGAGCAGGCTCACAACCAACAGCAGCATGCACAGAGAAATCGCCGCTCCCAGCGGCCAGTTATAAGCTGCGCCGAACAGACTGACCACGATGTTTGAAATCATGATGCCGCTCGGACCGCCCAGCAACAGCGGCGCCAGAAAATCGCCCAGGCTCAACACGAAGGCAAACGTCGCTCCCGCCACTACTCCGGGAATCGAAAGCGGAAAAATCACTTTCCAGAATGTCTGTCCGGGAGTTGCGCCCAGATCGTGCGACGCCTCCACCAGATTGCGCGGAATATGCTCGAGCGCAGCGTAAATCGGCAAGAAAGCAAAAGGAGTGTAGATGTGCGTCAGAGTCAGCACCACGGCAAACGGGCTGTACAACAAGAATTCCAGCGGATGCCTGGTCACGTGCACATACTGCAGCAGAGTATTCAGCACGCCATCCGAGCCTAAAATCGTTTTCCACGCATAGGCCCGCACCAGATAGCTGACCCACAACGGAATGATTACCAATTGATACAGCGAGATCTTTTTTTCTTCCCGCGTAGAAGGAAAGAAAATAAGCCACCGGATACCCGAGCAGCAGCGCAAAAATTGTCACCCGCGCGGCAATCCACATCGAGCGCAGCAAAGTCTGCCAGTAGACCTCAACCCGCAGCAATTGGCGGTAATTATCGAGATTCCACGAATGCACGATGGTCTGCGATGCCGAGACCGACCAGAAGCTGTAGCAGAACATCAGTAAATACGGCACCAGCAGAAACACCGTCACCCAGACTAAGGGTGGGAGCGCCACCGCGGTTTTGTAAGCGCGGGAAAACATCAGATTCTTTCTGCCGACTCGCGCACTGGAACAGCATCCGTGGGCGAGAATTCCAGTTCGACGTTGCTCATTGCTACACCGCTGGCTGGAATCCGCACCACGAGCATCAGCCCGTTGCCGCAGTCCACACGGATTAACTCCGTCGCTCCGTGAAATGCCTGATGGCTTACTTTTCCGTGGACGCGAACGCTGCCGGCTTCGTGCAGATGTTCTGAAGCCAACCGAATATTTTCCGGGCGCAATGAGAACTGAGCCGGACCATCCGCCAACGCCGCTGTCCACGATCAAGGGACCGCAGTTCACAACTCCGTCACTCACTTCGCCTTTCAACAGATTTGTGTGCCCGATAAACTGCGCCACGTAGGCGGTTGCCGGGTGTCCATAAATCTCCCGGGGCGTTGCCACCTGCTCCAGTTCGCCGGAGCGCAGCAACGCGATCCGGTCTGACATCACCATCGCTTCTTCCTGGTCGTGAGTCACGAAGATGAACGAAATGCCCACCTCGCGCTGCAGTGATTTCAACTCCACCTGCATCTGCCGCCGCAAATTAGCGTCCAGCGCGGAAAGCGGCTCATCCAGCAACAACAGTCGCGGGCGGTTCACCAAAGCCCGCGCCAACGCAACCCGCTGCTGCTGTCCGCCGCTGATTTTCGCGGGCTTCGATTTCGCGTGCGTCGACATTTTTACTTTTTCCAGCGCTTCCGAAACCCGAGAGACAACTTCCGCTTCCGGCCTCTTCGCCACGCGCAGCCCGTAAGCCACGTTTTGCTCTACCGTGAGGTGAGGAAACAACGCATAGGACTGGAACACCGTATTCACGCGGCGGCGGTAGGGTGGTTGACGATCCAAGTGCTCATCTCCCATCCACACCTCGCCCGCAGTCGCCGTCTCAAACCCAGCAATAATTCGCAACAGCGTCGTCTTGCCCGATCCGCTCTCTCCCAGGATTGTGAGAAATTCTCCCTCCGCCACATCCAACGAAATATCGCGCAACACCGCGTTCTTGCCAAAAGTTTTGGCAACATTGCGAATTCTGAGCAGCGGCGCTCGACCCGCGGCATCGGCAACAGACGTCATGGCAATCTCGGAGATAGTCATCAGTCCAACTATTTGAGGGCGGAAGCTCGAAGCCGGAAGCTGCTTTTACTGCGCGGCTTTCACTTCGTTCCATATCTCGTTGTACTTGGCGCGCCGCGGCACATTCTGCCAAAAGTAAAGTCGCTTCTGATAATTATCGACGTCGTCTAAGTGCAGGCCTTTCACTTCTTCAGGAGTCATGAACTGCGCCGCCTGCGGATTCGCCGGAGTATATCCAGTAACGTCGGTTATCTTCTTCTGCGTCCGCGCCTCAATCATGTATTCGAGAAATTCGTGAGCAAGATCCTTGTTCTCGCTGCCCGCCGTGATCATCAGGTGATCGATCCAGCCTGTCGTATTCTCTTTCGGAATCGTCTCGCCCACGGGAAAGTTGATCTTGCGCAACTGATTGGTCATTAGCGGCCATCCCATCGCGGCGACGATTTCGTGATTCTGAAACAGGTTTGTCAACTCTCCACCCGTTGACCACATCTTTCGGATATTCGGTTTCAACTCCAGCAACTTCTTCTTCACCGCCTCCAACTGTTCATCGCTCAGGTTGTAAAGCTGTGACGGATCGGGCTTGTCGAATCCCAGAACCTGCGCTGCCATATAGATCGTCGACAGATCGTCCCACACAGAAATCTTGCCGCGGTATTTCGGATCCCACAACACATTCCAACTGTCAGGCGCCTGCGCGAAAACAGTAGTGTCGTAGATCAGCGGATCCGGCCCCCACATAAACGGCACTCCATAAACCTGACTCTTCATGCGCACCAGCGGCAGGGAAGTAAGTTGTGGCGAGAGTTGCCCGTAGCTCGGAAGTTTCGTCAAATCCAGTGGGGCCGCCAGTCCCGCCGCGGCAATCGACGTGGCCACATCGCTCGACGGCGAAATCACGTCATAGTTCCCGGCACTGCCACCGCGCAGCTTTGCCACCAGTTCATCACTCGATCCCATGTAGGACGCCGTGATTTTACAGTGATGCTGCTCCTCAAAAGATTTGACGAACGAGGGATCTGCATAGCCCTCCCATACCAGCAGATTCAGCGTTGGAGTCTTCTTCGCGCAGGAACCTGTGAAAATGCTCACCGTCACAAGCGTCGCTAGCATCACCGCCCGTAGTATCAGCGCCCGTCGGAAATCCATATTCCCTCGCAGTTCGTAACGACCTTGCCCGAGCCGCCGACTACAACAAGAAGATGCGATTCAGAAAGTCGGCGGCGTATTTACCCACAATAGTAAGGTCTCCGTCCGCCCCGGGTTTCTCCAGTGATGAGGAGTCGCGCTCTCAAAATAAAAACTGTCCCCCGCCTTGAGCAGGTATTCGTCCTTCTCCAAAGTGATCGTCAATTGACCGCGCAACACGTAGAGGAACTCTTCACCCTCGTGCGTATAAGAATCGCCGCTGCCCGCATCGGGCGCCACCCGAAACAGATGCGGCTCCATCACCGTATTTCCCCACGCCAGCAATTCCATGCGCACACCCGGCCCAGCTTCCAGAACTTTTCTTTGCGCCGGGCGTACTTGCCGCGTGCTAGCGCCCGTGGCATCGAAAAAGTCCAGAATGTTGGTCTTATAAAAACGCGCCAGCTTGCGCAGGGTTCCCACCGACCCGCTCATCTGCGAACGTTCCAGCGCACTCAAGAATCCCACCGAGATGCCAACCGCTCGTGCTACCTGCGCCAGTGAGAGCTTCTGCTTTGCGCGCAACTGCCGCAGGTGCAATCCAATCGCTCCCGCATTTCCGTCCGCTGCCGGACGTGCCCGGCCTTCGCGCCTTAGCAATTCCACAATCGCCGCCGCGTTCAACCCACGCACCTTGCGCAGGAACCGTGCCCGCTTCAGGAGCTTGACATCATCGGCCGTATAGAGCCGGTATTTGCTTTCCGTGCGCCGCGGGCGTGTCAGACCCAAACTCTCCCATGACCGGATCACGGAAGGCGAAACGCCGACGCGCCGAGCCACATCTCCGATCTTTAAGTAAGGTGCAGCGCTCGACGAATTCATCGTTTACCGGCAGCGTATGAAAGTTTTCTATCCGAGGCAGCGCGTTTTTATCCTTGACAGTACGCGTACCTCTTCTCTAACCTTGCGGGATTATAGCAAGGTTGTGGCTGCACACAAGCTGTCGCTTTCAAGAAAAATACTTCTGCCAAAGATGCTTGGAGGTTCCATGCCGTCACTGCGAGCCCGCTGGACCGCCCTTTGCCTTGCCCTCGTGCTTTCTCTTCTGCTCCCAACTTTGCTTTCCGCGCAAGGCGCGAGCGGCCGAATCCTGGGCCGCGTTGCCGACCCCTCCGGCGCCGTTCTCGCAGGCGTGAAGGTCACGCTACTCAACGAGGCGACTGGCATCAGCCGCGATGGCCTAACCAATGACAGCGGCGACTACAATTTCGTAGAAGTCGTTCCCGGAACCTACACGCTCCAGTACGAGCTGAAGGGTTTCAAGAAGAACGTTCAAAAAGATGTGATCGTCGACGTCAATCAGGTCGTAACCCTCAACTCCACCCTGCAAATTGGCACGTCACAAGAAACCGTTGAGGTCACCTCAGAAGCTCCTCAGGTCGATACCACCAGCACTCAACTTGGTGCCGTCATCAATGATCGCTCGGTGAACGAACTGCCGCTCAATACTCGCGATACCTATCAATTCCTGCAACTACAGCCCGGAGTACAAGCCCAGCTTGGATCGAGCGGCACCCTATTTGCTGGTACTGGCGACGTTGGCTCCGTCTCCGTGAATGGCGGCCGTACTCGCGCCAACAACTTCAACGTAAACGGAGGTGACGCCAACGACCAGTTCGTGAACACTCCAACTATCCAACCCACGCCCGATAGCGTGGAAGAGTTTCGCATGATCACCAATACCTTCGACGCCGAATACGGGCGCAACTCCGGTTCCGTAGTCAACGTGATCACCAAGTCCGGAACCAACGGTTTCCACGGAAATATTTATGAATACTTCCGCAATACCGTTCTGGATGCGCGCGGCTATCCCGATACCACTAAGCCGCAACTGAATCAGAATCAGTTCGGCGGAACATTCGGCGGCCCCATTAAGAAGGACCGCAGCTTCTTTTTCCTTTCCTATGAAGGACGCCGCATCCGCGATGGCGTGCCCGGACAATTATTGAATGTACCGAGCGCGAGCGAGTTTGGCGGAGACTTTTCCGACGTAGGCGGATTTGCCAACGGCGGATCGATCACCTCTCCTTTCGTAGCCAGTGTCCTGAACGGCCGGTCGGGCTGCACGAACGCGATTCTCGCAGTGCCCACTGCTGTTGCACCAGCGGCGGGCGTAGCCTGGTCATCAGTCTTTCCGACGGGCGTGATTCCAACTGCGTGCCAGGACCCTGTGGCCGCCAGCCTGCTGCAGCGCTACGTTCCCGCGGCCAATACGGGAGCCAACCAGTATCAGGTCGTGCCCACGGGTAGCATCGATGCCGATCAGTTTACCGCGCGCTTCGATCATAGAATCAACGATCATCAAAGCTTGACCATCTACTACTATTTCAACGACGGCCGTGAACTCGATCCCTACAACACCTTCGAAGAGGCAGGTGCCACACTTCCCGGTTTCGGCAGCTACAACAATGCTCGCGATCAGCAATGGGACATAAACCATACCTGGACAATCAACAATGCATTAGTGAATGAGGCCCACTTCACCTACATGCGTGAAGGCGAACTCGGATACTTGAAGAACCAGACGTCCAACGCAGTTACAGCTTCTTGTTCTGGGGCAGCGAGCGCCTATTGCTTTACCGGCAGGTCAGATTCGTCGGCAATTTCTGCTCCGCCGCCGACTGGCTTCGGCACCAATCCGAACTTGGGAATAACTCCGGGGCTGCCGGCAAATCTTACCGGCGTTCCTTTCGTCAACATTTCGGGTGGTGCGTCGTTCGGAAACAATTTCGAAGGCTTTCTGCCGCAAGTTGGAAATAGTTTTCAATGGAGCGATGAACTCTCGTGGGTGAAGGGGACCCATACTTTCAAGTTTGGCATTGACGCTCGCCGCTACCGCTTCGATCAGTTTTATTACTTCGATGTGAACGGCGAATTTACCTTCGATAACAGCGGCCCGAACGCAATTATTCCCGGAGATGGCGACCAATACGCGGAATTCCTGCTTGGGCTGGCGGATGGCTATACTCAGGGGTCTGGCCAGCGCGAAGATGTGCGAACCACCACCATCTATCCCTTTTTCCAGGATAGTTGGAAGGTCAAACCGAACCTGACCCTGAATTACGGTCTGCGCTGGGAATACACTCCTCCACCAACCGACATCAGTGGACACGTTGAGACATTCCGACCCGGACAAAACTCCACAGTGTATCCTTGCGGAATCACGAACAGCACTTCGTACTGGCAGGGCTTGGGGGTAGCGAATCCCACCTGCGCCAACACCGGTTCGGAACCAACCGGTCTCGTGGTTCCCGGCGATCCGGGCGTCCCTGCCGGAATGACTTCAACTTATTACAAGGCTTTTGCCCCGCGCATCGGCATAGCGTATAGTCCCGGCCGCGACGGCAAGACCAGCATTCGCGCGGGCTGGGGTCTTTTTTATAATCCGATCGAAGAATTGGTCTTGGCCCAGTTTGGCGCCGAACCGCCATTCGGCGGCAGTTCCTCGCTCTCCGATGTCTTTTTCAATACTCCGTATGTGAATCAGGGAGACTTTCAAACTCCTAATCCCTTCGGTGGAATTATCACGCCAACGAAGCATCAGCCTACGGACTTGTCTCTGTTTCGCCCAATTCTTCTTTATGGGGAATTTCAGCCTCACTTGCGGTCGCAATATACCAGTCAGTACAACCTGACAATTCAGCGCGAGTTGAGCAACAGCATGATGTTCCAGATCGGCTACGTCGGCTCCGAGGGCCATCGTCTGCTGGCTTCGCATGACATCAATCCCTCAACCCCGCAGACTTGTCTCGATATCATGAGCGTCACTACCGCGAATCCGGCCAACGTCACCTCCTTCGGCGCTCAAGCGAACTGCGGACCAACTGCGGAAGATACCCAATACATTATTGGGCCAGGCGCGGTTGCTCCTCCAGGAGGATTTCACGTGCCGTATGGACCGAACGGCCCCACTGTTATCCCAGCTGGCACACCTATTAGCTCTGTTGCCCCTAACGGGTTGAACCTCGTCGGCCTTCGTCCCTACTCTTCTCCAAATTGCAATCCCTACACCGGAACCGGTTGTCCCGTCGACGGCGTACCAGTCTTCACCGATATCTTCGCCGAAGACACCATTGCCAATTCCACTTACAACGCGCTGGAAATGATGGTGCAGAAGCGTTTCTCTCACGGGTTGCAATTTCAGGCGGCCTACACCTTCAGCAAGTCGATCGACACCGGTTCTACCTTCGAAGAAACTCTGGATCCGTTTAACTTTAATGCCAGTCGCGCGCTCTCGATCTTTAACTCGAAACAGCGCTTCGTCGTCAGCTATGACTACGAGCTGCCGATTCGCAAATATCAGGGTTTTGCCGGCAAAGTGCTTGACGACTGGGAGATCTCAGGCATCACGCAATTTCAGAGTGGATTTCCCATCCGTCTAAATACCGAGGATGACACCGAGCTTATCAACAGCCTGTTCTTCCTCGGGACGGAGGCTCCCAGCTTGAACGGTCCGTTGCAGATTCTGAATCCCAAAACAAATGGTGGTTTCTACCTCAACTACAACCAGTTCTCCGATCCGCCGCTTGGCCAGTTCAACAACGGAACGCAACGCACCATCTGCTGCGGTCCCGGACTCGCCGATTGGGATTTCTCGGTTCATAAGAAGATCGCGTTTAGTGAAGACAAATATTTCCAGTTCCGCGCCGAGATTTTCAACGTCTTCAACCGGACAAATTTCTCGAATCCCGATGGCGGTTATTCGGACGGTCCAACGGAATTCGGCAAGATTACATCGGCGGGAGATCCGCGCCTGTTGCAGTTTGCTTTGAAGTATTTCTTTTAGCGTGGAGGATTAGACTTAAAGTAACACCCGGGCGGTTCTTCCGCCCGGCATTCTAATGGCCGCCGTTCCAGATGAGATCACGGCGGCTTGAGCGATCCTGGAGCAGTCCGATGTATCCCGAACTACAGAAGGAACTCGACACGTTCGAGCGCCGCACCCCTAAATCTGCCGAAGCATACAAGAAAAATCTCAAACGAATTCCACTCGGAGTGGCCAGCAACTATCGCCATTACGACCCTTGGCCAATCTTTGTAAAAGAAGCCAGTGGCAGCAAATTCCGCGATCTCGATGGCAACGAATATATCGATCACAACCTGACTTTCGGCGCGCTCATGGCGGGGCACTGTCATCCCGCCGTTATGAGAGCTGTAGAAAAACGCCTGTCCACCGGAACCATGTATGGCATGCCGCATGACATGGAATGGGAATTGGCAGAGGAAATCTGCAATCGCTTTCCCGTAGAGATGGTTCGCTTTGGCAACAGCGGCACGGAAGCAACCATGCACGCGATACGCCTGGCACGTGCTGCCACCGGCCGCGATAAGATTATTAAATTCGAAGGCGCCTACCACGGCCTGCATGATTCCGCTTTGGTCAGCGTGAAACCTCACGCCCCGGAGTTTGGCGACATCGATAACCCCATCGCCGTTACGGGCGGATTGGGCGTGCCGAAGTCAGCCATCGCGAACGTAAAGATCGCAACCTTCAACGACCTCGCCACCGTCGAGCGCCGCTTCAAAGAAAATCCCGGCGAAATTGCCGCGATCATTCTCGAACCCATTCTCATGAACGTTGGACTGTGCATCCCGCAGCCCGGGTTCCTGAAAGGCCTTCGCGACCTCGCCAGCAAATACGGTGCGCTGCTGATTTTCGATGAAGTAAAAACCGGAGCTAAACTCGGCTGGGGCGGCGCCAGCGAATACTTCAATGTTCAGCCCGACATGATCTGTCTCGCCAAGTCGATCGGCGGAGGCTTTCCGCTAGCCGCGTTCGGCGCCAGCAAGTCTGTGATGGATCTCATCTCGCAACACAAAGTCTTCCACGGCGGCACTTACAATACCAATCCTGTTTCGATGGCCGCGGGGCTCGCGACCTTCCGCGAAGTGCTCACTCGCGACAATTACTCTCACGTCGATAAACTCGGCAAGAAACTCGCCGACGGATATCGCAAAACGATCGCCAAGGTCGGACTGCAAGCCTACATTGCGCAAGCCGGTGCCAACGGCGCACTGATGTTTTATCCGAAAGAAATTCGCAACTACCGCGACTGGACCACAATCGATATCGACCTCTGGCGCCACTATTGGTTCGCCATGGTAAACCGTGGCGTGATGGCGCAGCCCTACTGGTGGGACGAGCAGTGGACGATTTCCGTCCAGCACACCGAAGCAGATATAGACAAGCATCTATCTGCCTTCGATGACATCGCTGCTTCGTTAGCAAAAGCGCAGCAGGAACGCGAAGCGCCTGTCGCGGTCGCGCACTAGATTCGTGGAGGGCGGACGCCGTCGTCCGCCCTGCCATGCAGTTATAAAAGTTTTGTCATTCCGAACCGGGTGAAACCCGCTGAGGAAGCTGATGTTTGCAGCCGGCGAAGAAGCTTGTCCACCACCGCCCAACCCGACACTCAGACTCACCTGATTCGCGCACTCGGACGCCGCGATCTCGTTCTGCTTTTCGTTGTCGCCGTGTTCAACCTAAACGTTGTTCCCTCGATCTCGGCCAATGGCGGCGTCACCATCTGGCTCTGGATCATCTCTCTTCTTCTCTTCTTCTGGCCGCAAGGCATCGCGGTCATCGAACTCGCGCATCGTTATCCCGGCGAAGGCGGAGTCTATCTCTGGGCCAAAGAAGTCTTCGGCGACTTCCACGGATTTCTCTCCGGCTGGTGCTACTGGACCAACAACATGCTGTATGTGCCGACCGTCATGCTTTACTTCGTCGGCGTCTCCGTTTATGTCCTCGGCCCCACGCACCTCGGTCTCGCCGATAACAAAATCTTCGCTTCCAGCACTTCGCTGCTTCTTCTTGTTCTTCTTACCATTCTGAATATTGTCGGCCTCGGCGTCGGCAAGTGGATCAATAACCTCGGCGCCATCGGAACATTCATCGCCGCCGCAGTTCTGATCGGTCTCGGCATCGTAATCTGGTCGCGCTTCGGCACCACCATCACCGCCGCTGATTTCAAGATTCCCGCGGACCCGCGCTTCGTCCTGAATTCTTTCGGCGTAATCTGCTTCGGTCTGGTCGGTCTCGAACTCGCCTCCGTCATGGGAGATGAAATTCAAGACCCTCGCCGCACCTTGCCCGGCGCTGTCGCTTGGGGAGGTCTCATCTCCGGCATTCTTTACGTCGGTGCGACGCTCACCCTGCTCATCGCCGTAGGAAAAAATGTCAACGTGCTGCAGGGCATCGTGCAAGCCGTGAGCCACATGGCTGCCAGCATCGGCTTTGGCTGGATCATCGTTCCCTTCGCGCTCATGCTCAGCCTTTCCATCGCCGGCATCGGTTCCGCGTGGATGGGCGGTTCGGCCCGCATTCCCTTTGTCGCCGGCCTTGATTCCTACATGCCTTCATGGCTCGGAAAAATTCATCCTCGCTATGCTACCCCTTACGCCGCGTTAATCGTCCAGGGAATTGTCTCGGCGCTTTTGGTGTTAGGAAATTTTTATGGCTGGTGGTTCTGGGACAAGCTGATGGGAGTCCTCGGCCTGTTGCCGCAGTTGTATCTAAGTCCGGCCGGAGCCGGAGAAGTATTCCAGAAACTTCTATCACTTGCAGTCGTGCTGCAGCTGGTTCCATTTCTTTATATGTTCGGCTGCGCTCATTCTTATTTGCGGTGAGAGAAAACGTGCCCCAGGGCCAGTACAGCCGCGTGACCATGTTGCTTGCGGGCAGCAGCGGACTGGTCACTACGATGCTCGGCATCGCACTGGTATTTTTTCCGGCGCAGCAGATCACTTCGTTATGGTCGTACGAATTATGGATGTTCGGCGGAACGCTGTTCTTCATCGGCCTGGCCGCATTCTTCTTCTTCGTCTACGGCCGCCATAAAGCGCCACAAACGAAGATTGGGGACGGTGCACCTTTAGTCGTGCCATTAAGCGACTAGTAAGGATCGGGAAGGGCACGACTTTAGTCGTGCCAATAATGCGCTACTTGATCCGGGGCTTTAGCCCCCGAGGCAATCAGGAGGTCGAAACAATGCCCGGCGGAGTCACCACAGAAGTCCGCACTTATCAAATGTATATAAACGGCGAATGGGTCGCCAGCAAATCCGCGAAAACTTTTCCGGTCTACGATCCCTCCACTGAAGAGGTAATCGCCCAAGTTCCGGAAGCCGGTGCCGACGACGTAAACCGCGCCGTAGCCGCTGCGAAGACCGCCTTCGAGGAAGGACCATGGGCAACTTCAACCGCACAGGAACGCGGCCGCGTCCTCTTCCGGCTCTCAGAAAAAATTCGCGCCAATCTTCCTGCACTCGCCGAACTCGAATGCCGCAATACCGGCAAGCCCATCGTCGAAGCCGAATTCGACATCAACGATGCCGCCACCTGCTTCGAATACTACGGCGGCCTCGCCACCAAAGTAGTCGGCTACGTGAATCCAGTGCCCGACAATGCAATGTCTCTCTCGCTCAAAGAACCAGTCGGCATAGCCGGACAAATTATTCCATGGAATTATCCTTTGCTGATGGCTGCGTGGAAGCTCGCGCCCGCCATTGCCGCCGGCTGCACCTGCGTACTAAAGCCGGCAGAGCAAACTCCGCTCACCGCGCTTGAATTGGCAAAGTATTTTGAAGACTGCGGCTTGCCTCCAGGCGTCGTCAACATTGTTACCGGCTTCGGAGAAACCTGTGGCGCTCCACTCGTTCAGCATCCCGACGTAAACAAGATCGCCTTCACCGGCAGCGCCGCCGTCGGCAAGATCATCGTCAAACAAGCCGCCGACACGGTAAAACGCGTCACCCTCGAACTCGGCGGCAAGTCCCCCAACATCTTTTTCGCCGACGCCGATTTCGAAGCTGCCATCGACGGCGCTCTCTTCGGAGTATTCATCAATCAAGGCGAAGTCTGCTCCGCCGGCAGCCGCATCCTCGTGCAGAAATCCATCTACACAAAATTTGTCGAAGCCATGACCGAGAAAGCAAAAAAGATCAAGCTCGGTCCTCCGCTCGATCGCGAAACCAAGATGGGACCGCTGGTCAGCAAAGAACAATACGACCGCGTGAATTCATACATCGAGATCGGCAAGAAAGAAGCCAAGCTTGCCTCCGGCGGCGGCCGTCCGGAAAAAATCGGCAAAGGCTTTTACGTCCAGCCCACGATTTTCTCCGACGTCTCCAACTCCGCCCGCATCGCTCGCGAAGAAATCTTTGGCCCCGTCGCCGCCGTAATCCCATTCGAGGACGAAAAAGACGCGCTAAAAATCGCCAATGATTCACCCTACGGATTAGCCGCTGCTGTCTGGACGCGTGACATTTTCAAAGCGATGCGCGCCGTCAAAGCTCTGCGCGCAGGAATCGTTTGGGTAAACCACATGCAGCCCACTTACGTCGAAGCACCCTGGGGCGGATACAAACAATCCGGCTTCGGCCGCGAACTCGGCCCCTGGGGTATCGAAGAATATCTAGAAACCAAACAGGTCTACATCAATCTGAACGAGCAGCCAATCGGCTGGTATTGATAGCGGGGTATTCAAGAATGAAGAGGCGATCTCAAAATTCCTGTCATCCTGAGCGAGGATTGATCTTCGCGCCAGAGCGCGAAGATCAATCGCAGTCGAAGGATCCCTGCCGTCATTCGCCGCCGCTGCGGATTCAAGGCGTTCTCCCGAGAAACTGAAATGAGCACGATCCAATTACGCACCCAAATCCCTGGCCGCAACTCCCAGGCGCTATCCGCCCGCCGTGCAAAAGCCGTGCCCCGCGGCCTTTCTCACGGCACGCCCATCTACGTCGCCAAAGCCGAAGACGCCTGGCTCGAAGATGTCGACGGCAACCGTTACATCGATTTCGCCGGCGGCATCGGATGCGCCAATGCTGGCCATCGCCAGCAACCCGTAGTCGATGCGGTGCGTGCGCAGCTCGACAAATTTCTCCACACCTGCGTCCAGGTCACGCCTTACGAAGGTTACATCGAACTCGCCGAGCGCATGAACCAGGTCACGCCGGGAAAATTCTCCAAGAAAACTTTGTTCGTCAACAGCGGCGCTGAGGCCGTTGAAAACGCAGTCAAGATCGCGCGCGCCTATACCAAACGCCCCGCGATCATCGCCTTTGAAGATGCTTTCCATGGCCGCACCATGATGACGCTCGCGCTTACCAGCAAAACTCATCCCTACAAAGCAGGCTTCGCGCCTTTTCCAGCTGAGGTTTACCGGGTCCCCTTCGCCTACTGTTATCGCTGCTCGTACAACTTGAAATATCCGTCGTGCGATCTTTATTGCGCGCGTCATCTCGAAGACACTTTCAAGCGCGTCGTGGCCAATGAAGAAGTCGCGGCGGTCATAGCTGAGCCTGTGCTTGGCGAAGGCGGTTTCGTCGCACCCCCTCCTGACTACTTCAAAGTTCTCATCGATCTCTGCCACAAGCACGGCATTCTCTTTATCGCCGACGAAATTCAATCCGGCTTCGGCCGCACCGGCGCGCTTTTCGCCAGCGAACGCTATGGCATCGAACCTGATCTGCTCGTCACTGCGAAATCACTGGGTGGAGGATTGCCTTTAGCTGCCGTTACGGGCCGCGTCGAAATCATGGACGCACCCGCTCCCGGCGGACTCGGCGGAACATTTGCGGGCAATCCGCTCTCCTGCGCCGCAGCGCTCGCAGTGCTCGACTTGTTCGAAAAAGAAAACCTGCTCGCCCGTGCGAACGAACTCGGAGACCGCTTCCAGCGCCGCGCCCGCGAATGGCAGAGCCGCTGGTCGATCATCGGCGACGTGCGCGGCCTCGGCGGCATGCAAGCCATCGAACTCGTGAAGTCCGCGGAATCGAAGATTCCCGCAACAGAAGAAACCAAACAGATCACGCAATATTGCTACGAGCACGGCTTGATCACGATCACTGCCGGTTCGTACTCCAACGTGATTCGAGTCCTTGTGCCGCTGGTTGCAACCGATGAGCAAATGGACGAAGGGCTCGCTGTGCTCGAGTCTGCATTGGCTTCAGTCTGCGATAATAAGAGCGCAGTAGCTCAATTAGTTTGAAGCGGAAGGGCAGTAGATTTCCCTTAGTGAACCTTAGTGCCCTTGGTGGTGAATGACTTTTCAGACATCTTCGCGATAGTAGAGGACTCCCATGACGACAGTCGCTGCTCCGCCAGTCATCAAGCTCACCAACTACATCAACGGCCGCTGGACCGACTCGTCCGCGAAAGAATGGCGCGATGTAGTGAACCCCGCGACCGGCGAAACGCTAGCTCAAGTCCCGCTAGCCGACGCAGCCGAAGTCAATCAAGCCGTCGAAGCCGCGGCGGCTGCCTTCCCCGAGTGGCGCCGCACCCCTCCCGAAGACCGCATTCAGCCGCTGTTCAAACTGAAGATGCTGCTCGAAGATCACATCGATGACATCGCCCGCATCATCACCCAGGAAAACGGCAAGACTTTCACCGAAGCCAAAGCCGAAATGCGCCGCGCTATCGAAAACGTCGAAGTCGCCTGCGGCATTCCCATGATGATGCAGGGCTACAACCTCGAAGACGTTGCCCGCGGCATCGACGAGATGATGATTCGTCAGCCGCTCGGCGTCACCGCCGCGATTGTTCCTTTCAATTTTCCCGGCATGATCGCGTTCTGGTATCTGCCATACGCAATTGCCACAGGCAACGCATTCATCCTCAAACCGTCCGAGCGCGTCCCGCTGACGATGCGCTATGTTTACGAACTGCTGGAAAAAACCGGATTGCCCAAAGGTGTAGTGGGCCTGGTAAACGGCGGCAAAGCCGCAGTGGACGAGCTTCTCGATCATCCGAAGATTCGAGCGATCAGCTTCGTCGGATCGACTCCGGTCGCGAAATATGTTTATTCACGAGCTGCCGCAAACGGCAAACGCGCGCAGTGCCAGGGCGGGGCGAAAAATCACGTCATCGTTCTCCCGGACGCCGACATGCCCATGGCCACACAAATCATCAGCGACAGCGCTTTCGGATGCGCCGGCCAGCGTTGTCTCGCCGTGTCAGTCGCGGTCACGATCGGAGAAGCGCAGAAAACTTTCCGCGACTCCATTGCGGACGCTGCTTCCAAACTAAAGGTCGGCAACGGCCTCGATAAAGATGTGCAGATGGGACCAGTGATCACGTCGCAAAGTAAAGAGCGCGTCGAATCGCTTATCGCTCTCGGCGAAAAGCAAGGTGCAAAAGTTCTGCTCGACGGCCGCAACGCCAACGTTCCGCGCCACGAGAAAGGTAACTTCGTGAACCCAACCATCCTCGACGACGTTCCCGCAACCAGCGATCTCAACGACACAGAAATCTTCGGTCCCGTCCTAAGCCTCGTTCACGCCGACAGCATGGATGATGCTCTCGCCTTTCTGGAGCGCAGCGCATACGGGAATCAGGCGTCGCTGTTCACGTCGAGTGGATCCGCAGCGCGGCGCTTCCGTTACGAAGCGCCCGCAGGAAATATCGGCATCAATATTGGAGTCGCCGCGCCCATGGCCTACTTCCCCTTCAGCGGATGGAAGAACAGCTTCTTCGGCGATCTCCACGGACAAGGCCGCGACGCCATCGAGTTCTACACCGATAAGAAAGTTGTAGTCGAACGCTGGGCCAAAGAGCACAGCAGAAAGTTTTAGTTTTCCTTCGTGAACCTTCGCGCCCTTAGTGGTTAATTGCTTTGCCCGGCCGTGCACGACGCTCAAAGATGAGGAGTCTTCAACATGACCACGACGCTCGCTAATCCCGCGACACAAAAGATGACTGGCAAAGAAATCGTCGACCTCTCGCGCAAGCACACGCTCTATGAATGGTCCGCGCAGTCGAAGGTCGATCCCATACCCGTCGCCAGCGCCAAGGGAATTTACTTCTACACGCCGGAAGGCAAGCGCTTCATCGACTTCAACAGCCAGCTCATGTCCGTCAACATCGGACACGGCGACCCGCGCGTCATTCAGGCGATCACCGACCAGGCGTCGACGCTCGCGTATGCGAATCCATTCATGGCCACCGAAGTTCGCGCGCGCCTTGGCGCGAAGCTCGCCGAAATTACTCCGGGCGACATCGACACCTTCTTCTTCACCAACGGCGGCGCCGACGCCAACGAGAACGCCATCAAGATCGCGCGCTTCTTCACCGGACGTCACAAGATCATTGCGCGCTATCGTTCTTATCACGGCGCGACTGCGGGAGCGATCAGTCTTACCGGCGATCCGCGTAGATGGGCCGCGGAGCCTGGCATTCCGGGCGTGATTCATGTGCTCGATCCTTATCACGGCATCGAGCGCGGATGGGAATCGGCGGATTCTTCGCTTGCCATGATCGAGGAGACGATTCAGCTGGAAGGTCCGCACACAATCGCTGCGTTCATCCTTGAGCCAGTTACTGGAACGAATGGCATTCTTGTTCCTCCCGATGGATATCTCGAAGGTGTGCGCAAGCTTTGCGACAAGTACGGAATCCTGATGATTGCCGATGAAGTGATGTCCGGCTTCGGTCGCACGGGCGCGTGGTTTGCGGTCGATCATTGGAAGGTTGTTCCCGATCTGCTTTGCATGGCGAAGGGATTGACCTCCAGCTATTTGCCGCTGGGAGCGGTTGGCATGCGTCATTACATCGCGCAGCATTTTCAGGACAAGGTTTTTTATGGCGGGCTGACTTACAACAGCCATCCCATGGGCTGCGCGGCGGCGCTGGCGACCATTCGCGTGTATGAAGAAGATGGGCTGATCGACAACGCGAAAAAAATGGGCGCGGTCCTGACGCAACTCGGAACCGAACTGCAGGCCAAACATCCGTCGGTGGGAGCGGTGCGGTCGATTGGATTATTTGGCATCGTCGAACTGATTCGCAATCGCAAGACGCGCCAGCCGATGGCTCCGTTTAATGGCACGTCCGATGAAATGGCCGCGCTCGGGCGCTTCTTCCGCGAGCAGGGGCTTTACACTTTTGTGCGCTGGAACACTTTTTTCACCAATCCTCCACTGTGCATCAACGAGCAGCAGCTGCGCGAAGCGTTCGCCATTATCGATCGCGGGCTGGAGATTACGGATAAGGCTGTGGGCTAGTTGCTAGTACCGAGTGCCTGGTACCTAGCAGCTCGTGTGGGGCGGACACTCTTGTCCGCCTCTTTCCATCTGCACGGGTGCCAATCTTCCCGCGACCCTGTTCGGGCATCGGAGTTTGGTTCGTGGGGTACCTTCCCCCTATTCCGTGGTCTATGGGGAATCATCGGGTTAGCAGGAAATTATCCGCAAAATACGTTTTTCGAAGAGCTTAGAGGTCAAAATCCGTGAAGCAAAGGACTTGGCCTGCAGTGGCCCACGACGGATCACGGTGCCAGACTGCCTTCGTTGTCATGATCGGTGGTTGGGGCTGTGGATGGCAAGGTTGGATGTCACAGGGGCTGGACCGAATACTCATGGTCTGTCGGGCCGGGTGGCCCAGGCTCTTGATCTCGTTCGCATCACCAGCAAAGTGGGTGCCCCGTCCTTCGCGTTCTTTGCGAAGGGCGGGAGTCGGAAATGCCTGCACAACAGGGCTGATCACGCAGCGCGATCCCGAAACGAAATCTCGGCCCAGCCTTCGTTCACCCGCACCGGCCCGGCTTCGTCCAAAAGATAGAAGCGATAACTGCTCCAACGCCATTGCTCTGGCGCGTCAAACAAACCACGCTTCACCGGATTGCGATGCATGTACCTTAGCTTCTCCACGCGCTTCTTCGTGGTCCTTACGTTGAAGTCGTAAAAACGAGCCTGCCAGAAAGGCGTGCGCAGGATGGCATCTGCAAACAGGCGGCCCTGCCGAGCGTCCGCCCGCTTTTTCTTCGGCAACAAAGCGCGAGCGCTGCGCTGTTTCAAGACCTGCATGACCGTAGACGGGGTTCCGACCTCTGGTTCGGTCAAAAGCAGGTGAATGTGTTCCGGCATCATGACATACCCGACGACTACGAAGCGATAACGCTCGCGAGTCTGCTCCAGAATCGCAAGGAAGGTATCGCGGCTGCGCGCGCTGCGCAGAAATTGCAATCGCCGGTAGCACGAACAGGTGATAAAGTGCAGGTGATGAGCGCCGTAAGTCCGATGCAGGCCGCGTGGCATGACAAACCTAATAGTACAGGCAGCATCGCCGCCCGCCCTTGCAAAGAACGCAAGGACGGGGCACCCACTGTTCCGGAACGGGAAAGAAGAGCACGGAAAGCTGGGCCACCCGCCCGCTAGCCTGCTGAGTTTGCGGGAGCCAGTTACACGGATTCCGACCCCGTTTTTGAAACGCGGGTGCCGGTATCCCCCTGCCATCCCGGATCGCGTACAGTGGGACCGCTTAAAGCGGTTAGATTGAGACTGAAGTGCTTAGGCCTGAGGGCTACACCCCCGCAATGGAGGACACGAAACTGGCAGCGCAAGACTAAATGGCTGAAATCTTGCGACACGAGCCGAACGCTGCGGCAAATTAACGGGTGGAGAACGGGGTTAGCTGTTCTTGAACATCCCCACTAACTGATACGACAGCGTGCCACGGGCTAGAGTTGCGGGCTGGTTCTTGTCAGACCACCCCTCCGAGCTAAACTTCTCGATTGGCTTTCTGCTTGATGCAAGCCTTATTTCGCCATTCGCGCGCCTCTCGTTTCAGGCAGGGGAAATCGACAATTACGGAGATTCATCTGGCAAATTGTTTTGAGCCAGGGAGCACCTGTCCAAGAATTTTTCTAATCCATGAATAATGTAAGGCGTCCCTCGAAGGGTTCGAAGGCGGCGCTACAGCTGCCGATGCTCCTTGACCCTGCGGAGGTGCCGAAAAGATGCCACTGTACGTCTGGTGGGAGATGAAGTGAATTGTCTGTGAGTTCTGCGGTGAAGGTAGCAGTGTCGGGGTGCAAGCTGCAACCCGTCAGTTCTCGAATTTTCCGCAGCGGCAGAGTTGCCAGAAACTCTTGCTTGTTATCCGGCCCATAGTTCGGCTTATTTGAGCGCAGTGCTTGCAGCACTTCATCGTGTGCCGGATACCATTTGCCTGTAAACTGCTTCCGCAGTTCCTCGAGTTTGGTATCTATGTAAGTGCCAGAGGCAGCAAATTTGGTGATGGGGTGCTTGCGACGCTTCGCGGTTAGGTCAAGAGAAACATTGAGGAAACGAGCAAATTCAGGACTAGGGCTCTCCCCGCAGGTTGGCGGGACAGGAGGTTTGGTTGACGCCGCAGGTGCGGTTTCTTTGAATGGTAGAAATGGCAAGGGTGCGGCAGCCCCGCTTATTCCCGATCCCGATAAGCACGGATAGAATCTCAGGTGATTTATGTTTGCGCCACGAACACCGTCGAAAATAACGTCCACCTGGAACATGCCAAGGCCGTCAGCTAAGCCTGGATAAACGGCTTTGAAAAAGTTCTCCAAGACTTGGAGGCGGTCGTATGGCAACAGCGGTTCCTGCTTCGCTGAAGTTGCAACAGTCTGTGGCTCCGCCAGCGTCCAACTAGCACAAATCAACAATAAAGTACATACACTCCACCTTGCCATGTGATCTCCCTACTTTGCGTTACGGATCGTGACGTTCGAGTTTCCCAACACCTTCCAGGCTGAAGTGTTCCCAACCGCGTCTTGAATAGTCTGACCCTTTAGTAAGTTTTGAAGAATCGGCCGGGTGGCCCAGGCTCTTGATCTCGTTCGCATCACCAGCAAAGTGGGTGCCCCGTCCTTCGCGTTCTTTGCGAAGGGCGGGAGTCGGAAATGCCTGCACAACAGGGCTGATCACGCAGCGCGATCCCGAAACGAAATCTCGGCCCAGCCTTCGTTCACCCGCACCGGCCCGGCTTCGTCCAAAAGATAGAAGCGATAACTGCTCCAACGCCATTGCTCTGGCGCGTCAAACAAACCACGCTTCACCGGATTGCGATGCATGTACCTTAGCTTCTCCACGCGCTTCTTCGTGGTCCTTACGTTGAAGTCGTAAAAACGAGCCTGCCAGAAAGGCGTGCGCAGGATGGCATCTGCAAACAGGCGGCCCTGCCGAGCGTCCGCCCGCTTTTTCTTCGGCAACAAAGCGCGAGCGCTGCGCTGTTTCAAGACCTGCATGACCGTAGACGGGGTTCCGACCTCTGGTTCGGTCAAAAGCAGGTGAATGTGTTCCGGCATCATGACATACCCGACGACTACGAAGCGATAACGCTCGCGAGTCTGCTCCAGAATCGCAAGGAAGGTATCGCGGCTGCGCGCGCTGCGCAGAAATTGCAATCGCCGGTAGCACGAACAGGTGATAAAGTGCAGGTGATGAGCGCCGTAAGTCCGATGCAGGCCGCGTGGCATGACAAACCTAATAGTACAGGCAGCATCGCCGCCCGCCCTTGCAAAGAACGCAAGGACGGGGCACCCACTGTTCCGGAACGGGAAAGAAGAGCACGGAAAGCTGGGCCACCCGCCCTACTTCGGCTTTACGTTTGGTGGATCAACCGCTGATACCATATGTGGGTTCGGCGGACCATTCGTGGAATATAGCGGCAGTGCTGGAGCTGGCCCAGGAGGCGGTGCCAGCGTCTATCACGGATACGATCGCGGTAAACCGGTCGATGGATGGAGCGGGACTGCTGGCGTTGAAGCTGGCGCGGATTCAAGTATTGATGCGACTATGACTTGGGTTACTCCGTTCGCTGGTAGAAAGACAACGTGCCCCTCACCTTCTCCTTCTTTACCTCAGCCGGGACCTTGGGTTGGCCACTACCCGACAATGGACCCCAACCCTGAGGACCCCCTCGCTCCAGTTTCACCATTATGACCAGATTGGAGGTTCAAGGAGATTGTGAGAACCATTGGCAAGCTTAAGGGAAAACACCTTTTTATAGGGATCGTTGCGATCATAGGCTTCTTTACAGCAGCGGCTAGAATCGTGACAGCATTCTATTACTTGAACGCAAATCCGCGATCGGCGCAGCCGGCGACCGAACGAGTTTATCCTGTGGGTGCCGCCTATAATACCTTAGTTTTTGTGAATAAAAGGGAGCTCGAATGGCTCAACTTCCTTAACTACGACATGATGACGGTCCTTGGCCTGGGTGTCGTTCTCCTTGCAGTTTTTGTGATCATTCCCAAGGCCCGCCGAGAAGGAAAATTGTAACTGCCTGTTCGCTTCGATGGCATTCTCGGCTCAGCTTAAGCGCAATTAGGTTCCGAGTCGGGGATTCTCCCGCCGCCAGCCGTCGCTCCTCCAGCACTACGGCCAGCGCTGCGACCCATGCAGCACTCTTGCGACCTCCACGACTTCCGCCCCGACTCGTTACACAGCAATAAACGGAAGAGGGGCAACACCAATTCACGGGTGCCGCTTATTCTGCCGGGACGACCTTGCCTCGGGAAGGATGCGAGCGACGCAATCCCTTCGTATATCGTATGCGCCACTCGTTCGGCGGCTGCGGGATTCTGCTTGCGGATATACTCGACAATCGCCGCGAAATCGCCTGCGGCTTCGGGAGACCAGCGAACCGTCATCAAGGCCTGAGGATGCGCTCGATTTTGCGGCCCACTTCTTCATGCGACACGAACTTGCCCGCGTCCAAAGAGGCCAGCCCTTTTTGCACTTCTCCCTTGAACCATTCGTCATGGCGCAGGTAGTCCGCGACCAATTCCTCCACGACCTGATTCGCAGCCTTACCCGCTTCGGAAGCAATTCTCGCGAGACTCGCTTCAAGCTCAGGCGCCAAAGAAATTTCCATAAATATTATTGTAGGCGCGGAGCTTAGAATCTCCAATCACGATTTCATCCTGCATGTGACATCCGCCCTTGCCTTCCACAGCCTCACTCCGAAATGATGGTTGATACCGTGAAAATCACTCAGAAGCCAAGTCGTAACGGCTCTAAGTCCGTTGTTTCACGGATTTTGATACTTAACTTCTTTGGCAAACGGATTTTGCCGGGAATTTCCTGCTAACTCCACGATTCCAAAGACCACGTGGGATAGGGGGAGGGTACCCCGGAGTTCAGTAGTCGAAGACAAGATGGGGGAGAGAGAAGAATATGAGTCTGGAAGATGTTCCACGGTGTCAGCATGTGAAGGTGAATGGGACGCAGTGTGGGTCTCCGGCGCTGCGGCGGAGGAGGCGCTGCTATTTTCACGAGGGGGCACGCGCGGAGCGGGTGAAGCTTAAGACCGATCCTTACGCCAAGTACGAGTTTGAGATACCGCTGCTGGAAGACGCGAACGGGGTGCAGGTGGCGTTGATGAGAGTGATGCAAATGTTCGCGCGCGGACAGATGGATGCGAAGAAGGCGGGATTGATGCTTTATGGGCTACAGACGGCGAGCGCTAATTTAAAGAATGTGAAGTTCGAGGCGGAGAAGGCGACCGATGTGGTGATCGACTGCAATTCGGTGGGCCAGACTTGCATTAACGGTCCGCAGTGGTTTGCGGGGGATTTTGTGGAACAGGACCAGCCGGAAGCGGTGGAAGAAGATGAGATGGAGGAACCGGCAGAGGCCGATGGTAAAGAAGTTCCGGGGGAAGTGGTTCAGGGGGCGGTTGAGCGGGAGCAGGTGATTCGGGAGGTGAGCCCGGTGCCGGTGGCAAGGGAGGAGATTCGTCCGGAGAGAGCGTCGCAGGTGAAGCGGAAGAAAGCGGGGCCCAGGCGATTGGAAGATGAGCCTCCGAGTCTGGCGAAGACGCTGCTGCTGAGATTGGGTCTGCCGCTGACACCGCCTGAGAAAGGCGCGGTCCCGGTATAGAGGTCAGCGGCTGAAGCCGCTGTTTATTTTTTGTGGGCCGGATCGCAGCGCTGAAGCGCTGCGCCACCCAAACGCGAACGGCAGGTTCCCTTCGACTCGCTCAGAGCAGGCTCTCGCCCGCCTGCGGCGCGCTCGGAATGACAAGCCTAATTTAATGAAAATCCTAATTTATGGCGGAGGCGTGGTGTGCGCGGAGAATCAGGCGCGCCAGATGTGTTGCTGGGCGTCGAGCGAGGAGAACATTACGGGCTCGTGGTGGACTTTGGTGGCGTGCTGGTTGATGGCGGTGGCAGCCTGGGTGCGGAGGTTGCCGTCGCGCGGGTCGAAGTCGAGCGTGGTGACGTGGTGGGCGCAGTGCGAGCAGGTGAACTTCATGCCACCTTTGATGCGTCCGATGGTGTAGAGGCGTTTCACAGAATTGAGTGTAGTCCTTTGGTCGGGGATGAAAAGGCACGAGGGGTGGGCAGCGAAGGTAACGAAGGGGGAGTTCCGAAAGGGGAACGGGCTTGTCGTGGACACTCCTTGCGAGGCCGCGGGTGACGCTAGGGTGAAAGGGGTCCTTCGACTGCGGTTGTCCTTCGCGCTTGGGCGCGAAGGACAATCCCCGCTCAGGATGACAAAGTTAGGATGACAGAGCGTTGCAGTGGTAAACGTCACTTCGCGAGACGGTTGTATTTTTTCAGGACTTCGCGGAGGCGGTCGTGGGGCAAGGCGATGACTTCGTGGTCGTCGATGCCTTTCATAGTTTCGGCGGCGACCATGGCGTTGACTACGGCTTCTTCGGTGGCCTGGACTGTGGCGAGGAAAATGGGATCGAGAGAATCGTTCGGGAGCATTGTGAGCGGGTGAACGTTGTTGGGTTGGTTGCTTTTTGGACTCACTGCGCCGGGGTTAGCGGTGGAGAAGGCGAGGAAGATGTCGCCAGAGCCGTCGCCGGAGTAGCTGCCATCTCGACCGAGGCCTAGGGAAACTTTTTTGGCCACGCGTTTTAGTTGTGTGGGGATGAGCGGGGCGTCGGTGGCGACGATTACGATGATGGAGCCGGTGTCGTGGCCAGCGAACGGCGCTTCGGGCCGCTGGACAGCCGGGGGCGGCTGTCCCCACATGGACCGTGAGGAGTCTGCGGTTTCGTCGCCGTACGCGGGATGTTCGGGAATTTCCTTGCCCACGGGAACCCCAGCGATGCGGAGCTGGTCGCGGCGTCCGTAGTTGCACTGGACGAGGACGCCGACAGTGTAGCCTCCGGCTTTGGCGTCTAGGACGCGGGAGGCGGTGCCGATGCCGCCTTTGAATTCGTTGCAGATCATTCCTGTTCCGCCGCCGACGTTGCCTTCTTCGACCGGACCCGAGTGGGCGGTGTCGAGCGCGTGCCAGGCGTCCTCGGGATGGACGTGGAATCCGTTGATGTCGTTGAGCCAACCATCCCAGGTTTCGGCGACAACCGGCAGCGACCACCAGTAGCCCTCCATATCAGGCGTTCCGTGTTTTACTTTCCAGGCGATGACTGCGTCGCGGACTACTCCGACGCTGTGCGTGTTGGTGATCATGACGGGTCCGTTGAGGAAGCCGGAATCGTCGACCCAGGTGGTGCCGGTCATTTCGCCGTTGCCGTTGAGGGTGAACCAGGCGGCGAAAACAGCGTCATTACTGGACTTGCCGCGGGGATGGATAGCCGTGACTCCGGTGCGAACGGGGCCGTTGCCGACTACGAGTTTGCCGCTGCCGGAGATGAGCGTGGTCTGGCCGACTTCGACTCCTTTTACGTCTGTGATCGCGTTGTTGGGTCCGGGAGTGCCGTCGAACGGAACTCCGAGATCGCGGGCTCGGGGTTTGGTTTGAGCGGAGGCGGCGAGGGGTAGGGTGAGGATTAGTGCGAGCAGAGTTGGCTTCAGGCTGAATATTGAGATGGTGGACATTGGGGATCTCCGGGGAACGAGGAAGTATAAAGGATTGGCCCGTTTGCGCCGAACCCGCTGCGGGACTAACAGCGGGTCCATCGCCAGGCTTTCAGGCCGGTTCGGAATGACAATGTCTGAGGAAGAGGCAGAGGCTGCGCGGGGTGGGCGACAACGCGAGAGAGAAAAGCGGCATCGGAAAGCTGTGGGTAAATCGTGAAGGAGCGGAGGTAAAATCGCGTGAGAAAAAAATTTCGCGGGGGGAATATGGATAGCTGGAAGAAAGCGGTGCTGGCAGCGTCGGTTGCGGCGGCGAACGGTGCTGTTTCTGAAGAAGAACTATGCCGGGGGGGTGATGGCGGGTGGAGTGGCATTGGCGCTGCTGTCGGCGGAGTATCCGGAAAAATTTGAGCAGGTGCGGGAGTCTTTACCGGGTTATTTTGATCGCGGAATGCAGGTGATGGAAATGGCCGCAAGGGCAGGCAGACGGATTACGGAAGCAGCGGGGAAGAGCGCGATGGATGCATGGGAGGAGATGTAAGGCGTGTACGTAGTCGGTTAGTCGATGCCCAGTTGTTTTTTTGCGTCAGGGCTGAGGCGTTCGGGAGTCCAGGGCGGAGTCCAGACCACGTTGACTTTGGCGTCGCGGATACCAGGCAATTGCTCGAGGCGCGATTTTACCTGGGCGCTGATGTTCACGTGCTCGGGGCAGCCTTGTGAAGTCAGGGTCAGGTCGACCGTGACGTCTTGTTTGGCTTCTTCCGGACTCTCGGTTGGCACGGCGGCGAACTGAACGGAATAGATGAGGCCGAGGTCGACGATGTTGACGGGGATCTCGGGGTCGTAGCAACTTTTCAGGGCGCTTAGTACGTCTTGTTCGGTGACTGTGGGCATGAGGTCCATTTCAGTTTACCTTAAAATCTTTACCACAGAGGCCACAGAGATCACAGGGTAAAGCAATTTCATGATGAGCGAACAGGCGAAGAAGAGGATTCAGATTGCGCTGGCCCTGGCTATTGTGGTGGCGGGGGCGCGGGCGGGATACATCCTGTATCAGCGGCATGAGGATTATGTCGCGGCGCAGAAGCAGCAGGTGGCGAAGAATGCTGGATACTCGAATGCGGAATACTATGTGACGCCAAAGAAATTGTATCCGTTTGATTTAAAGTCGGCGAGGCAGTTGACGGAGCAGCCGGTTTGGGTGAAGGAAGGATATCGATACACCTATTATCCGTATGATGCGGCTCGGAAGAAAGTTGAGTTTGGCCACGAGGCTGGGCTGCTGTTACCGATCCAGCAGTTGAAGATTAAAGATGTGGTGACGGATATTCCCAGTGGAGCAGGGAACCGGCGACAGGTCATGGCGGTGTTTCAGAAAGACGGGAAGAGCTATGCGGTGCCGATCGGACTCGAGGATGACGGCCAGTACAAAATGTATTCGGATGAAATGTTTTATGTACAGGATCCGCATGATTTATATAAATTCTGGCCGCCCGATGTGTGGCAGGCGATTGAGCAGCATGAAATAAAGCCGGGAATGGATGAGCTGCAGGCCGTTTTTGCGGTGGGCATGGGTGTGCCGGATGCGGGGGCTTCGTCGGACGACAAGACGGTGAGATATCCGAATGGAGGAAGGCCGCTGGTGGTGAATTATCAGGGTGGGAAGGCACGGGAGGTTAGGGCGGGGACTTAAGAAAGTCAAAATCCCCACCCTCTCGCAAAAGGCGCGAGAAGGATGGGGCACCCGGCAAGCTTTCGGCTGCGGTTGGTCCTTGCGCTAAGGCGCAAGGACCAATCTTCGCTCAGGATGAAATCTTTTCCGTATTTACTCAACTCCATTTATTTCACTTCAGCTAGCGCTTTGGAGACTTCGTTGATGTCGGGCACTACGGGGATGTCGTAGTTTTTTTGCCAGGCGAGTTTGCCGTTGCGGTCGATGATGAAGATGGCGCGTCCGGTGATGCCTTTATCTTCCAGATAGACTCCGTACCTGGCGGCGACTGCGCCGCGTGGGTGGAAATCGGCTAGCAGGGGATAGTGGATGCCCATCTTGTCAGCATAAGCCTTGTGCGACCAAACGCTGTCAACGCTGAGGCCAAGAACTTGCGCGTCGAGCTGATCGAATTGCTTTTTGTCATTGACCATGCAGGCGTGCTCTTTGGTGCAGACCGGGCTCCAGTCGAGCGGATAGAAAACAAGAACCACGTTTTTCTTGCCGCGGTAATCGCTGAGTTTTACTTCTTTCTGATCCTGATCTTTTAGTGTGAATTCAGGCGCGGGCGCGCCGACGTTCGGTGTCATAGTTCCTCCGTATGCAATTCCAAAATAATTTCTCTTCCATCATAAACCGAGGATTCGGTTACGGAGTGGACAGTGATGGAAATACCTCGCCGGGCTACGGGTAGCGCGTTGGTGCAAGGGATCCTTCGACTGCGGCAATGCTTCGCATTCGCGAAGGACTGCCTTCGCTCAGGATGACAGAGTGGAAATGGGCGCTCAGGATGACAGAGCTAGAAATATCAGCAGGACGACAGATTCAAAAATCATTTCACGATCGGCGAGTCGGGACCGGCGGGTTTGTCTTCTTCGGCGTGGATTTTGCCGTCGTCTTCGGCGTAGAAGGAGCGGTGCTCAGCGTCGAGATGCTGCGGCGTCATGGTCAGGATGAAGCTGTCTTTCTTGCCTTTGAAGCTGGCCAGGTAATCGCCGCGGTCGGGATTGACCATGCGTTTGGTGAAGGAGCCGGAGTGGACCAGTTCGTTCAGAGAAGTCGCGAAGTGGTCGTACTGCTTCTGAAAGCGGTGCTGGGCGCGGATTACGACGCGCATGTAGGCGAGAGCGGCGGCTTCGGAATCAGAGCGGGCGGGGTCGCCGGGAAATTTTGGTTTGTAGGTTGACGTGGAAGTTTGAGCGGCGAGCGGGGCAGCCAGCACAAATAAATTGGTTAAGGTTAATGCAATGCCGATCGTCAGGGCTAACAAAGAAGTAGAACATTTTCCCATGCTGATTCTTCTCCGCGAATGACTGGTGCGATAAATAACCGCCAATTTCGGCGGTGAAAGATTCCTTTTGGGCGCTTTTTCATGTTACTCCCGTAATTCGACTTCGGTCACGTTCTCTTTGCATTGCGAGCAATTGCCGCTATGCTTTTGTTACGTAATTACGCCCAACAGGGAAACCTAATGAAAGCAGCCGTAGCGAGAAAACCGATTATCAAGATTGCCGTAGTGGAAAGCGATCCCCTACGGTTTGTGGGATTCCGCGCCTTGTTTGATACCGAGCCTGAGTTCGAACTCATTTCCGCAGGCCTGCCTGAAATTTCTACCTTGCAGGATGTGGACCTGATCCTGCTCGGAAACCGCTCCGGCCAAAACCTGTTTGACGTGATGGCCAGCCTGAAGGCGACGCGCCCGGATCTGAGAATTATTGTGACGGGATCAGGTGTGGACGAAGAGACCATTCTGAAGGCGATTGCATCGGGAGCCAAGGGCTATGTGGACGAAGCGGCTTCGCCGGCGGAGTTCGCGCAGGCGATACGAATTGTGAGCCAGGGATCAGTGTGGGCTCCGCGCAGAGTGCTATCGATGTTTATCGAGCGGGTATCGTCGGCGCCGGGGAGGATTTTCCCTGCAGGCCGCGTGACTTTTACCGATCGCGAAAAAGAAGTGCTCGAGATGTTAGTGGCGGGACGCTCGAACAAAGAGATTGGCGCCCAGTTGGGCATTGAAGAGCGCACGGTGAAAGCTCATGTGGCGAAGTTAATGCGCAAGGTGGGCGTGCAGAATCGGATTGCGCTGTCGGTGCATGCGATCACGCATTCGCTGGTAGCGGCGAAGTAGAGCGGTTTTGGCTGCTGGCTACGCGCTTCCGGCTTAGTAACTTTGGAGCCGTGACCTCAGTAATCTTGCAGGGAAATTGAGTGCGCGGCATACTCGGTTCACCTACCACAGAACCTGGGAGACGGGGTTGAGAGTGGCGATTAGGGTCACTGCTTTCAGCCCCGATTTTTTTGTCTGCCCGAGTTTCCTTTCTGCTAAATCTTCTAAAGTCGATCCTTCCTGGTTAAGCGTTCCTGACACGTGGGGGCAATGTTCGTTTACAATCCATAGCAACAGATCCCAGAAAATTTTTGTGTGGTGAGGAACCATGAAAAAGTTCTTGTTGCTGGCTGTGATTATTTCTGTGTGTGCTTTTTCGTTTGCGGCGGATGAGGATACGAAAGTTTCAGACCGCGTAGAAGCAGCCGCGCAGGTACTGAACGACATTCAAGGCGCGCCTGATAAAGGAATACCGCAGGAAGTGTTGGGGTCGGCGGAGTGCGTGGCCGTAGTGCCATCGATGCTGAAAGGCGGATTTATCGTGGGCGCGAAGTATGGGCGCGGGCTGGCCAGTTGCCGCACGCCGAAAGGATGGAGCGCTCCGGCATTTTTCGTTGTGACTGGTGGGAGTTTTGGATTCCAGATCGGCGGGCAGGCGGTGGATCTGGTGATGCTGATCATGAATAAGGATGGCATGAGACATTTGCTCTCGAGTCAATTTGCGCTGGGAGCGGACGCTTCCGTGGCTGCCGGGCCGGTGGGGCGCCACGCCGAAGGGAACACCGATTGGAAGATGCGGGCTGAGGTGCTGACTTACTCGCGGGCGCGTGGGTTATTCGCCGGCGTGAGTCTGAATGGAGCCGTGATTAAGCAGGACAAAGACAGCACGCGGGATTTTTACGGACGCATGGTCCCGTTTAAGACCGCGCTGACGGGAGAGATTGAGCCGCCGGCGGGATCGAACGCGTTCTTGACGTCGCTCGCGCAGTGGGCGCAGGAAGCGGCGAAGTAGCAGGACAACATCATGAACCATGAAGGGCACGAAGTTGCACGAAGGATTTTGATTGTTCTTCGTGAACCTTGGTGTTGCTTTGTTGTGTCCGCACTTATTTGCAATTAGGTTGTGACGGTGGTACCGTCACGCTTCCCCCGATGCGGCAGCGACTTGAGTACGCGGCAGCTTGGCCGTTCATCAAAATCCTTGGTATTTTGCCACGGCGTTTGGCCCGGGCCATTGGTATTGGTCTGGCCTGGGGCGTTTATCTTCTGCACGTGCGTTTGCGGCATGTGGGCATGCGCAATCTCGCCATGGCGTTTCCGGAAAAAACTGAAGCGGAGCGGGCGCGGATTCTGCGCGGAGAGTTTGCTTCGCTGGGGCGTCAATTGGCGGAGGTCTGCCACTTTCCGAAATATACGCTGGAAAATGTTGAGCAAGTTGTGGTGTATGACGGGTTGGAGAATTATCAGCAGGCGTACGCGCGGGGCAAGGGAGTGCTGTTTCTGACGGCGCATTTTGGTGGCTGGGAGCTTTCCGCGTTCACGCATTCCATGCACGGGCACTGGATGCATGTGGTGATGCGGGCGCTGGACAATCAGTATTTGGATCGGCTGATCCGCGACTACCGCACCATGCACGGTAACAAAACTGTCGACAAAGATAATTTTGTACGTGGGTTGCTCTCGGCGATGCATGCCGGAGAAGTGGTGGGAATGTTGATGGATACGAATATGACTCCGCCGCAAGGGATCTTTGTGGATTTCTTCGGGATTCCGGCATGCACGGCGAGCGGGCTGGCGCGGATTGCGCTGCGCACCGATGCGGCCGTGGTGCCGACATTTACGATCTGGGATAAGAAGCTTGGGAAATACCGGCTGCGATTTGATCCGGCGGTGGAGTTAGTGCGTACGGGCGATCTGGAGGCCGACATCCAGGCCAACACACAGAAATTTACGTCGATTATTGAAGAGTATGTGCGGAAGTATCCAGAGCAGTGGTTGTGGGTGCACCGGAGGTGGAAGACGCGGCCGCCGGGGGAGAAGGGATTGTACTGAAGCGGCTTCGGGCTTCCGACTGGCTTCGGCGTGAGTGCTTGCACCGGCGAGTCCCGCCCTTCGCAAAGAACGCGAAAGCATGGGCCCACCCGATCTAAAATGGACGCCCACTTCTCGCAAAGGCGGCGAGAAGTGGGTCACTCCGCGAAGCAGAGCGCTTAGCCGTGATGGGGGAACGATTCGTAACCTCTGCGGAAGCCGCGGCGATAATCCTCAAAGGCCGACGGCGGCACGGGAGGATTGCGGAAGCGTGGGTGGCGTTCGACATCTGGCCGCTTTCCCTCATCGACATCACGCCGTGCGGCGGCGAAGCCATCATGAAAACCTTGCCGGGCGACTTCGGCAAACTCGGGCGGCGGAGGCGGCTCTTCATAGACTGGATGTGGATGAGAACATCCAGCCAGAGAGAGAGGTAAGAGCAGGGCTGTCAGGGCTAGCCATTTCTTCATGTCGTTCCTCGTGGTCTTATTTGATGTCGGCGGTTACGTGCCGCGACGATCGTAAGTCTTAACACGTGAGAGCGGGAAGAGTTGTGGAGTTCGTCGCCTCGATCGTCCATCAATCGGCTTTCTCAAGTTTAAATTGGAAACGATGTAACGATCTTGGGGATGGTTTCACTATCACTTCAGTAACCATGCGGGATGGAAAAATCTCGCAATCGAGCGTTTCGGCTAGCCGGGCACGGCGAATATGATTCCGTCGCTTGCCTGCAAGCCAATTGCTCACAGAAAGGTCGCTAATCATGCCGCTAACGATGACACCAGCAGAATTTGAAACCGCGTTGTCAGAGTTTGAATATTCGGAGCGCGTGTACAAGGAAAAACTAGCCAGTATGATCGCAGCCGCAAAGGCAATCCTTGCGGCTTCACCACAAGATGGACAACCCCAAAAGAGCGGCCGGCCCTAGGTTCAAGAATAATGAGGCTGACAAGCAGAAGTTGGGATGGAGTTGCGGCTGGGAACTACCGGCGGTAGAGACAATCTGTTACTTGCGCCGTGAGGCGCATGTTACCTCTACCGCTGGCCAGTTATTTTTTTGCAAAAGGATGCTTTCGTAGAGAATCACTTCGCGGGTTCCCAGCCCTCTGGCAGCATATCGAATGCCAGCGTGTCGCGACAGGCGAACTGATTGCCTTCCAATACTGCCACCGGCGTCAGCATATGCCAGACGCGGTCATCGTCGAATACGTAACACTCGCCCGCTTCGCGCATGGTGAAGCGATCCATTTCGTGTTTGTCATTGTCAGTGATGACGACTTCGCCTCCGTGAGCGCCGCAGCGGCCCAGCAGATGCGTGGCGATGTATTTCTCCCCGTCTTTATGTAAACCCGGCGGGCTGGTGTCGCAGGGCCGGCCGGGCGTAGCTGTGAATCTTATGAGATGAACGTTGACCAGATACCTGGTACCCACCGCCGAGAGCGGCAGGTATTGCAGGTGGTGAGCAATCATCTTGCGAACGCCAATGGAACCGGCGATTGCCGGGGGCAGCGGAGCGTACTCTCGCGGCTGGCCGCCGATGGTCGTGTTGTATTTTTTCAGCTGCACGTAAGGCGTGGTCTCTTCGCTCAAGGAAACCTTTACTCCACCCTCAACGATCTCTGCCCGGACACGATTTAAGGAACGATACCTGTCGCCTCCTTCATAGTACTTATCTCTTGGAATGGACCAGGCGGCGTGGGATAACTCTTCCAGCGAGCGCGCTACGTCCGCGTCAAGTCGGAGCGGCTGGCGGCTAAAGCCGCGCTCGACGAGGTCGTTTCGAGAGCGTGCATTCGGTGTTACCGGAATAAAGCTGTCTTGAGCCATAATTGCTCCTGACAAAATGCTTGATGATTGATTGGAATCTGGCTTGTTCACCTCAGAACGCTGGCGATCATACACCCATCTTACGGTTCAGGATAACCGGAAAGGTTCTTCGTCTGAGTGGCAGGAATCGGGATACGATGCAGGCGGCTTGTGGAAGTTCTTGGGATGGCGGTTATCTCACTAAAGCGCCTTGCGCTGGCCGTAAGTCTTGCTTTATCCTCGTGTACGTAGGCCGCGTTGATCTGAGTTGCGCAGCGAGCTGAGGTTCTAAGGGCATGAAATCAGAACACGCCGCGCCGACGATGCAAGATGCCAAAGTCATCGTGCGCCTGCTTGTCGAGGCGTTCCCGACAATCGACGCGGTTCTTCTTGGCGGGTCTGTCGCTCGGGGTGATGCCGATGAGTGGAGCGACATTGACTTGGTCGTCGTTGCTTCCGACCCAGATTTAAGCCTTGCGGTGTTGCGGAAGGCGCTTTCTGAGGACAAGGACCGTGTCTCCCTTATTTACTATCCAACTTCGTCCTTTCGTAAGCTCTACGAGGAACACGCTCTGTTCATCGCCCATTTGCAGCGGGAGGGAGTCGCGCTTTACGATCCTAAGGATTTGCTAAAGGACCTGTTGGGTCGGCCTTTCGTCCCAGTTGTCGATGTGGCTGGGGAAATCCAGGTTTACCGTGCAAGACTTGCGCCCTACACTGACCCCCGGCGATTCAACAACAACTTCCTATTTTGCCTCTCTCATTTGTATTCCATTGGTAAAGGCGTAATCATGTTGGGACTGGCGAAGCGTGGTGTGTTTGAGTTCAACCGCGAGAATGCGTTTGGGCGATTCGCGAAGCTGAATCCGGACCTGGCCACAGTGACAAACAGCATCGCGCGGCTGCGTCCTTTCTACCGTCTGGTTACGGACCGTCGGCCCGAGCCCCTACCCTTCTCGTATGAATCCGCTGGCCGACAAATGCTGGAGGCGGTGCATGCGATCGAGATCGTGGCCGGGCGAGTGGAGCATCCATGACGCTGCCAGTAGCGCCGGCATTGTTCGATCTGCTCAGTGATTATGCGAAAAATATCGAGCAGGGCAAGGTCGAGTTAGGCTTCAAGGGCGCCACCTCGCCAGCCCTTAGCTTCTGCGAAAACTTCTATGCCCAGTTTTTTCAGAACCGGATGGGCCAGAAGATTGAGCACATCAATGACGAGGCGCAGAAGAGCGCAATCCGGCTTCGGCTTGAACTTAAGGAGCAGAACGGTCCAAAGGTCATTATCCGGCTCATCACTTTGTTCGAAGATCTTTGCCAGAACTATCCAAACCTTCTGCCGCTGGCCTATGGGGAGGGCAGCAAGACCGATTTTTTCAACTTTCACCATGATTACCTGCCCACCTTATTGGAGCGGGCCGCAGCTTGGGCAGGAGCCGAGAACTTTCCAGAAATCGAACAAAGAGCAAAATCAACTCTCTCCGAATTGCAGAAGGCGCTGGAGTTCATCCCAAAATGACTGACGCCGAACAAGCCGAACAAAAAGAGTTATTAAGATTGCTGGAAGTCGACTACGACAAGACGACGAAACTGATTGAGGATATCGTCGGCAGCAGCTTTACTGTCCGGGGCTGGGGAATTGCGTTAATTTCCGCTCTAATCGGATTGACGTTCCAAGCTCAGCAGTGGAAGGTCGCCGGCCTGGCGGTTGTCGTCATCTTCCTGATCGCCTTTATCGATGGATATCACACGTGGCTGTATTCGAAGATCCTTCTGCACTCCCGAAAAATCGAACGCGTGCTGAGCTTATACTGTGCGTCACTGGCCCGTGGCGGGGACGACCCACGTGCACGGCGTGAATTTGCAGTTGCAATTCTCGCTCATCGATTTGGGCGATTTTCCGAGATTCAGAAGTTCCGCATCCGTGATGTGCACCCACGCTTCGTCATTCTGACCCTCTATCTGACGTTGCTTATTTGTGCCGTGGTGTCGGGCACTCTGGTGTTCTTTTCTAACAGGAATCCAGCAACGAAATTCGAATGCTCGGCAGTCCCCGGCGCAGCGAATGTCTATGTCTGCAAACCGAAATAGATAGCCAGCCTTTCCCAGGCGGAGAAAACCTGACCTACCCCGTCCTTGTCCCTGCGCTCCTAGCAGGGGCGGATCCTGCCCTGAGTTTGCCGAAGTGGAACCCTTGCACTTCTCTTCCTATAGAATCAATTCTTCCTATGAAAACATTTGAACAAATCGCAGACTTAGAGCGGCGGTATTTGCTGGGGACTTACAATCGCTATCCCATTGTGTTGACGCGGGGGAAGGGTGTGTTTCTTTACGACCTTGACGACCGGCGTTATCTCGATTTTGTTTCGGGGTTGGGGGTGAATGCGCTGGGGCATGCGCATCCGCGGATTGTGAAGACGATTCGGGAGCAGGCGGCGAAGTTGATTCACGTCTCCAACCTTTATTATCACGAGTATCAGGGGGCGCTGGCGGAGAAGTTGTGCACGCTGGCGAGCGCGGCTTCAGGAAGTAGTTCAGGAGAAAAATTTCGGGCGTTTTTTCAGAACTCGGGGACTGAGGCGATTGAGGGGTCGATCAAGCTGGCGCGGCTGGCGGGACATCGCGCGGGCGGGGAGGGGAAGTCGCGGCTGGTGGCGCTGGAGGGGTCGTATCACGGGCGGACGTTTGGGGCGCTGTCGCTTACTGGACAGGAGAAGCATCGCAAGGGATTTGAGCCGATGCTGGAAGATGTGACCTTTGTTGCGCAGAATGATTTGGAGGGGCTGCGGGCGGCGGTGAATGACTCCACTTGCGCAATTGTGCTGGAGCCGATTTTTGGCGAAGGTGGAATCTACGAGTGCTCGGTGGAATTTTTGCAGGCGTGCCGCGCGGCAGCGGACCGGCACAAGGCGGCGCTGATTTTTGACGAGATTCAGTGCGGGCTGGGGCGTACGGGGACGATGTTTGCGTTTCAGAGTTTTGGGGTGACTCCGGATATTGTGGCGATTGCCAAGCCGATTGCCGCGGGGTTGCCGCTGGGGGCGTTTCTGGCTAAGGAGGAATTTGCTTCGGCGATTTCTCCGGGGCAGCATGGGACTACGTTTGGGGGTGGTCCGCTGGCTTGCCGGGTGGCGCTGGAGTTTCTTTCGATTGTGGAAGATGAAGAACTTTTGGATAACGTGAATAAAGTTGGGGCTTATCTGCAGCAGGAATTGAAGACGATTGTCGAGAAGAGCGCGGCGGCGAAGGAAGTGCGGGGGCGCGGATTTATTCAAGGGATCAATTTGGAGATTCCGGCGCGGCCGATTGTGGATGAGGCTTTGGCTGAGGGCGTTTTGTTTAATTCTACGCACGATACGGTGGTGAGATTCTTGCCTCCTTATTTGCTGAAGGAGAAGCATGTGGATAAGGGGATTCGGGTGCTGAAGAAGTTGTTGAGGAAGAAGCGGAAGGCGGCTTAGTGGGGTTCTCGATAAGTATCGAGGAAATCAAAAGCTTGAATCGCAGAGGACGCGGAGCAAATGCCGCAGTGTCGGCAGAGGGAACCTTCGACTGCGCATCAGCTTCGCTCGGATGACAATCCTTATTAGGCGACAAGTAATTAGGCGACAAGAAAAAACGGGGAGCCGAAGCTCCCCAAGTGAAGCGAACAGAGGCGATGTTCATTTAGATAGAATCGGGTGGTGGGGAAAAAGTTGTCCCGGAAAGTCGAGGAATTAACGGGTCCGGCGGCGCAGCTGGAAGATTCTACCGCGCAGTTTCCCGGATATAGTCCGGGCGTTGAAGAATGCTGGATGGATTTCGACGGCGCTCGTATGCGGTACTTGCGCACCAAGTCCCCACTTCTCGCAAAGGACGCGAGAAATGGCGCACCCACAGTCTTACCGGGTCCAGCTTTGATTCTTTTACATGGGCTGTTGGGATATTCGTTTTCCTGGCGATTTACGATGCCGGCTCTGGCGCCATATGCCACGGTATACGCGCCGGATATGTTGGGAGCGGGGTTTTCGGATCGTCCGGCGGGGATCGACCACTCGATGCGGGGGACGGCGCAGCGAGTGCTGCGCTTCATTGCCGGGTTGGGAATTACGTCGTTTGATCTGCTGGGGACTTCGCATGGCGGGGCGGTTGCGATGTTCGCCGCGGGAGAATGTTTGGATGGGAGTAGCCGGCTGCGCTTACGGAGGCTGGTGCTGGTGGATCCGGTGAATCCCTATTCGGCGCATGGGCGGAGGATGGCGCCATTTTTCGGGAGCAGCTTCGGCGCTGGGTTGTTCCGCGCGACCATTGCGCGTACGGGTTTTTCGTATCCGTATTGGCATTCGCGAATGTACGGCGACCGGAGACGCATTCCTCCGGATGCGCTGGCAGGGTACATGGCTCCCATGACGAAGCCGGGATTGTTTGAGCACGCGCTGAGCATTGTGCGCACCTGGACACAGGATCTGCGCGAGTTGGAAACGGTGTTGCCGCGGCTGGCGAGTGTTCCGACGCTCTTGATGTGGGGGAGCGAGGATACTGCGGTGTATGTTTCGTCGGCGGAGCCGCTGAGAAAATTCTTTCCGAATTCTGAGCTGATTGTTCTTCCGGGAATCGGGCATCTGCCTTATGAAGAGTGTCCGGAGGAGTTCAACCGTGCGTTGCTTGAATTCCTGACAAAGAATTAGACCTGGACGGAGCACGACTGGCTCGGCGCAATCGGAAGCGATCCGAGCTTTGCTCGGCATGGACGGCTGAGGGCGGTCGTCCCCACATCAATTGCCCTACATGGCTGTTTTCTACATGAGAAAGAAACACTTTTGACTCACCACATTCTTGCGGTGCTGCGCGGCGCGCTGGTGCACTACGGATACTGGGCGGTGGCGGCGGTGTTGTTGCTGGAGAATGCAGGAGTTCCGGCGCCGGGAGAAACGGTGCTGTTGCTGGCGAGTTTTCTGGCGTACTCGCAGCGGGAACTACAACTGCCGTGGATCATTCTGGTGGGGACCTCGGCGGCCACGATGGGAGATAACCTAGGCTATGCGCTCGGAAGCTATGGCGGGCGTCCGCTGCTGGAACGCTATCGAAACGCATTTCATGTTGGTGATGGTGCGGTCGCGAGGGGCGAGAGGCTCTTCCAACGATATGGATCGGTCACGATTTTGTTTTCGCGGTTCGTGTTTGGCCTGAGAGTGATTGCGGGGCCGATGGCCGGAATCCTGCGCATGCCATGGAAAAGTTTTGCGGTTTTCAATTTGCTGGGAGCAGCCTTGTGGGTGAGCACGATTTCACTTGCAGGATATTTTTTTGGCGGCCGCTGGCGACTCCTGATTCATTACATGAAGCGCTTTGACCAGGTTCTGGTCGTAGTCTTCATTTTATTTATCGCCATTGTGTGGTGGAGAAATCGAAGGACGCGAGTATCTAAGGCAGCACCTTAAGAATCAACTTATGCACCGCAGGATTCTGAGGGTGGCGGCTTATACTGTGCGGGTGCCTCGGGCGTACCGGCGTGAGTGCAGGGACGTAGGGCATTGATTTCACAGGCGGCGTCCGCGCCGAATTCGGACGAGGAGGAACATATGAAGCGAATTGGGTTCTTGAGTTTAGTGATCCTGGCAATGCTCGTGTTAACGCTGGCCTTCTCTGCGGCGGCTAGTCCAAAGGCGCCGGCGGCTGCCGTGGCGGTAGCTCCCGCTAGTCCAGCGGCGGCTGCCCCAACTCCGGTACCTCCGCACCCGCGAGTGCACGAAGCAATCGAAGCGATGCGTAGCGCCCGGGACCATATGTCGCATGCCGAGGGCGAGTTCCATGGCCATCGCGCCAAAGCGATTGAGCACCTGGATGCGGCTATCCACGAAGCAGAAGAGTGCGAACGGGAACCGTAGATCCGGACCAATGAAAATTCAAGCGGCGTCAACAGACGCCGCTTTTTTACTTGTTGGCCGCCGCTGCTGCGATGCAGATTGGAGTGCTGGTCCTAAGTTTCAGTGATTGTGGAAGGTATATCCAACCGAGAAGGTGGCGCGGTACACATTGTCGGAGTAGAACTCCACGTTGTTCTGGATGTGATAGTAGTGAATCTCGGGGCGGATAAAAATGTGCGGGATGCGGTGCCAAACGTAGTAACGAACACCCAAACTGACGTGTTCCATAAAGTGGTCGCTGCTCACGTAACAGGTGCCCGCAACTCCCGTACAACCCGTCATTCCCGGCAGATAGAAGCGGTTCGAGTCAATTCCTACGCCCGCCATTAAGTCCAGGCTGAGTTTCTTGCGGATTTGCGGCTCGTAGAGCGCATTGACGTCCATAAAAATCGGGCGGTAGCTTTCGTAGCCATCGTAGCTGACCTTTTTATATTCCCAGGAAGTTTCTGCGTTGAAGCCGAGCCGATTCTTGACAAAGGCGTCGAAGCTAACGCTGGGGAAGACCCCGCCTTTTTCCTGGGGAGGGATAAGCGCCTGGGACGCATTTAAGTCTTTGAAGGCGAGCAGCCTGCCGTAGCCGACGGCAATGTCCATCTGCTGGATTTGAGCCCCGGCGAAAGTGGCGAAAAAAAGAACAATACACGCGGACACTGTGCGCGCGAGCCTTCTCAAATACAGCCCCCTTTAAATTCATTCAGAATTGGAATCAATGCGCCGGAATAATGGCGTTCGGCGCGCCGGTCCCAGTAATGGTCGAGCCCAGAATGTCCCGATTTTGGTAACTGGCAGCGCCGAAGCCAAAATACACGATCACGTGGCGGAGTCAAAATCCTAATCGTTGCCGATGGTGTACCCGATCGAGGCGCCTATGCGGAATACGTTGTCGGTGCTGAAGCCCCCGGTGCTGATGTTGTTGTTACCGTCGATGTGGTAGTAGTGAATTTCGGGGCGCACGAACAGGTGCTTCCAGACGTAATAACGAACGCCTGCGCCGAGATCTTCCATAAAATGGTGGTCGCTGGTGTAGTTAATGCACTGGCCGGTGAATCCGCTGCAAGAGGTCGCGAAAGGAACGTAGAAGCGATTCGTATCGACGCCGATTCCTCCGAACAGGTCAAGGCCGACTTTTTTGCCCAGCTTGGGCTGATACAGCGCATTGAAGTCGGTGAGGATGGGCCGGTAGGTTTCATAGCCAAAGTAGCTGGCTTGGCTGGCCCTCCAGGAGGTTTCGACCATAACCCCAAAGTGACGTTTGAAGCCGACGACATCTCCAGCGACTCCAAGATAGGTTCCACCCTTTTCCGCGAGCTCCCCGGACAACAGCGAGCTGGTACTGGGCGATGACGAGAGCAGAGTACCGCCGAAGAACATGACGTCTCCCTGTTGGGCGGACGCAAAGTGGCAAGAGAACAAGACAGCCACAACTGGTGCAAGAAGAGCTAACTTTCTCAAGAGAACCTCCAATCAGTTCGTGGTAAGGGATAAGATGCGCCTACTAAATCATTCGGATGCAACCAAGGCGGTCGAGTCATCATAATTTCAGACGAGGCCGGGATTCAACTAGGGGGCTTGTAAAGAAACGTCAAGCACCCATTTAACCCCGCATTTCCGAGATTGCCGGCACAATGTTCGACCAAACCCTGAAGCCGGTAAAAAGTTGTGCGGCACCACCTGACTTTTTGTTGTTCTGTACGACACGAAACCTTGGAATCTGCTTTCTCCGAGCGATCGCGGTTACTTGGATTTCGCGGTGCCGGGAGCGCGAATGTGATCGAAGGCGATTGCACCCGGTCCGAGAAAAATCAGGCCGAAGGCCAGAGCCGCGAGCGCCAGCGGGAACTCGTATCCGCCCTGCCCCATCAATCCGTTATGGAAGTGCACCTTGGCGATGGCAACAGAAAGATCGACGCAAATGACAAAAGCGGCGAAACGGGTGAACAAGCCGATAAGCACGAGGATACCGCCAAAGAATTCGGCAAATGCAGATAGATAAGCGGTCCAGCCGGGAAGTCCGAGGCTGGTGACGAATTGCACGTGATGATGAAGGCCGCCGAAAACTTTGTGATATCCGTGGCCGGTCATGACTGCGCCAAGGGCCAGACGCATCACCAGGAGTGCGAGGGGTTGCAGGCGATCGAGGTAGCGCAAGTGAGTTCCTCCGGAAGAAGAGACCATAGATTACAGGAGTGGCGCGATGGAGGGAAGCCGTACAAGCCATCGGGGACTCCTGCAGCCAGGTGTCAGACGGTAACCCACTTTCTGAGGACCGTTTTTAAGATCAGTGAGATCAATGCGCACCGAACTGGGTATCACGAAGCTGCAGGCGCGGTGATTTAAATCCGCAGAATCTTGCGCGAGTTGCGAACTTCTGGTAACGTTCTTTCGCCTCAAGATACGGGTTGCCGGTGGCGTCTGAAACGCTTTTGGGGAACCGGCCGTCCCCCTGGCTTAAAAATTAATTTCAACGGCGTGAGTGGAACTGGCGGGTTTAGTGTTTGCAGTGCATAGACTTTCCCGAACCGTCTTCGCACTGCGGTCCCACAGATTATTTTCGAGTTTGGGTTGGCATTGAGAAGTTTGACGATCAGGAGGCAGTAATGAATCGCACTTCGACACGTGAAAAGATGCTGCAGAATTGGCTAGTGGTTTTGCTGGTGGCCGGAGTCCCGGCGCTGGCGTGGGGTCAACATAAGCCGAGCGCGCCCGCACCGAAGGCGAGCGCACCGAAGGCCAGTGCGCCTTCGCATTCCTCGACGCCTTCGCACGGCTCTACGCAATCTCACGGCTCTACGGCGTCTCACGGCACGACGAGCCACACGACGACGGCTGGCCACGGCAATACGACAAGCCATACGACTACTGCGAGCCACGGAAATACGAGCGCCGGTCATACGACTACGGCGAGTCACGGCAACACGACCGCCGGGCACGCGAACACCGCGGGCCACACCAACACGGGGAGCCATGGGAATACGAATGCGGGGCACACGAATACCGCGAGCCACGGTAACACAGCCGCTCACGGTAATGCGGCTGGCCACGGGAATACCGCCGCCAGCCGAGGCAATGCAGGCCGTACCCCTCCCGGCAGGACGGTTTCGTTGAAGGGCGGAGGCCGGGCCAACGTTCGTCCGAATGGATCGATTCGTTCGATTGATCGTGGCGGCATGCACATTGAGCATGGACTCCACGGTGGACGCAGAGTGGTGAGTGAGCACAACGGAGTACGCGTAGTGACGCGTGGGCACGGTGGATATGTGCAGCGCGCCTATGTCAACCGCGGTGGCCACGCCTATTACTCGCGAACCTTCTACGATCACGGCCACTATCGGGTTGGTGTCTACCGCGGCTACGGTTGGGGCGGACACATGTACTACGGTTATTACCCTCACTACTGGTACCATCCGGGATTTTACGGGTGGGGCTACCATCCGTGGGGAGCGCCGATTGCCTGGGGTATCGGTGCATGGGGATGGGGTGGAGCGCCGTGGTGGGGATATTACGGCGGGTGGTGGAATCCTTATCCCGTTTATGCGGCACCCTACTACTGGTTGACGGACTATTTGATCTCCCAGCAACTGCAGGCGGCGTATGCGGCAAGGCAAGAGGATAATGCAGACGCCGCGGCGGCGGATGCGGCAGCCAGCGGCGGCGATGCCGGCGGAGATCCGCCACCAGCAGCGTCGTCGGGCCAAGTGGCGTTGACACCTGAAGTGAAGGAAGCAATTGCCCAAGAAGTGAAAGCGCAATTGGCAGCACAGCAGGCGCAGGCTGGGCAGGATTCCTCACAGGCGGCTGCGGCTCCGGCGTCGTCTACTGACACACCACCGCCCGCGCTCGATCCCTCACAGCGCACTTTTGTGGTGGATTCCGATGTAACGGTGGTGGCCAATGGTCAGGAATGCGGCTTGACGTCGGGTGACGTGATCACGCGACTCACCGACACTCCGGATGGTGACAATCAGGTGACAGCCAGCGTTTCGGCGAGCAAAAAGGGCGATTGTGGTTCGGGACAAACCGTTGCCGTGAAAGTGGATGACTT
>CAWEYI010000008.1:0-29159 GCA_963813205.1 uncultured Acidobacteriaceae bacterium
GGGAATCTCAGAGAATGATGAAGGGTATATTCGCCGCGCAATTGCCCTGGCGAAGTGGAGAAGTCCGGCTGCCGATACCAGCGTGTTTGATTTTGTCAGGGATGTGCTTTTGACCAGCATCGCGGAGGGACAGGATCCTGCTTATCAAAAGGCTGTCACCAGCTTCGCCATGAAATTCCAGCAGTTCAGCAGTCCGGTAATGGCAAAAGGTCTGGAGGATACAGCGTTTTATCGCTACAACCGGCTGGTCTCACTGAACGATGTGGGCGCCGATCTTCATCGCTTCGGAACCACGACCGCTGATTTTCACAGAGCGAATCAGGAACGCCTGCGGGACTGGCCTCACACAATGCTGGCGACCAGCACACATGATTCGAAACGTTCGGAAGATGTTCGCACACGGATTGACGCGCTATCAGAGATGCCGGGATTGTGGAGACTTCGAGTGCGGGAATGGAGAAGATTCAATTGTGTTCATCGAAGCAAGGTGAATGAGAAGCCCGCTCCTTCCCCGAACGACGAATACTTGCTTTATCAAACGCTGGTCGGGGCGTGGCCGCTGGAGCCTTTGCGATCTGAAAACGAGTGGCAGAGTTTCAGGGAGCGGATTGAGAACTACATGCTGAAGGCGATGCGCGAAGCCAAGCAGAATACGAGTTGGATCAATCGCAATGGCGAATACGAAACGGCAGTCTCTTCATTTGTGAAGGCGTTGTTGAGTCCGGACGAACAGAATCGCTTTCTGAATGATTTTGTTCCCTTCCAGCAACGCATTGCGCGCATTGGCCTGTGGAATAGCCTCTCTCAGATTTTGCTCAAACTAACGTGCCCAGGTGTTCCCGATATCTATCAGGGAAACGATTTGTGGGATTTCAGCCTGGTGGATCCGGACAATCGGCGCCCGGTCGACTATGGCCGGCGCCGGCAGGTGTTTGAGAGCATCCGCAGATTGAACGCCGAGGCAAATTCAGTATCGGCGGCGAAGTTGTTGAACACCCCAGGAGACGGGCGCTTGAAGTTGTATATGATTTGGAAAACGCTCTGCTTGCGCAAGGAATATCCGGAGCTTTTTCGAATGGGCGACTATGTTCCTTTGGAAGTTCGGGGAGCGAAGGCGAATCACGCGGTTGCATTCATTCGGAAGTTCGAAAACACGAGCCTACTCGTGGTCGTTCCGCGACTTATAAGTGGTTTGCTGAATGGCTCGGACCGCCCTCCGGTTGGGCCTGAGGTGTGGAACGACGCTCTGATTGAATTGCCCGCGTGCGTTTGTGACAGAGCTTACTATAACGTATTTACGGGTGAAGCTCTGGTCGCGCAGAAAACGGAGACTGGTTCGGCGGTTTACGTTTCGAATGCTCTGGCCACTTTCCCGCTGGCCCTGTGCCTACAAAGCTGAACGACAGAATACCTGCCTACAGGATTTGCCGTATGGACATCCGGCGATGCCCTGGATACCCTCAGGTTCACCTTAATTCCTTGCAGGCCCTCCGCCCCTGCAACTGAGGTGTTTCATGACGACTTTACTGCCCTCCCCACGTATTCCCGTAAGCTGGCGCGAGCTTTACACCACCGCTCTCTTTGAGACCGACCGGCAGCGACTTCCGGCGAGAATCGCCGATGCGGAGCACGCGATCGTGGCGCGAGCACGCGAACTTTTCGCAGAGCGCAACGACACGATCGAAGAAGACCAGGCGTTGGATGATGCTCTGTACGCGTTGCGGGCGCTGCAAAGTTGCTTGGAAGTGCAGGCTGTTGCCGCATAGGCGAATTCAAGGTTCTATTTGAATTTTCTTGCTTCGCACGAATCGTTTTGCCTGTCTGTCGCGAACGCTCGATACGTTTTGATTCTCGGAACCATCTGCCTGACGAGAGACTCTCGCCAATAGCTGCGCTCTTGTGGGATCATCCCTCCTTAGTTAGTCTTTTTTGCATCAAAGTGCTGCCACCGGAGCGAATGGGCTCCTTCAAAGTCTTATTGAGGAAAGAAAATGCGCGCTTTGAGGTTCGTTAGTTTGGCTCGCAAGGACTTAGGGCAAGATTTGGAGCGTGATGGCCGAGGTTAAGACGGTTCGGAAAGGCAGTCCTTCGGAAGACTCGACACCGGAGACTCGAAGGCTCACAGCGGCGGAGATCTTTCAAGCCGCAATCGAGAACGCGCGCGACGAACTTCGCCGTTCGAATCAAAAGCTGGCGTTTTCAGGCGTAGCCGGAGGTCTCACCATGGGGCTGACGGGCCTCGCCGTGGCCTCGATTCGCGCGCTTATGGGACACGGCTCCCAGATCTTGCCTTTTTTGCTTTATCCCATTGGTTTCATTGCTGTCATTATCGGGCGGGCGCAACTGTTCACTGAGAATACCTTGTACCCGGTGGTTCTGGTGCTCGACGAGCGCCGGCACCTGGTAAGAACGCTGCGCTTGTGGGGAGTGGTTTTTGCGTCCAATGTTTTCGGAGCTTTGTTATTTGCGTTGCTGGTGGGCAAGACGTCCGCTCTGCGGCCAGACATACTTTCGCAGTTGGTGCAACTGGGACAGGAAGCTTCTACGGGATCCGCCTCTCACTTTTTCTGGAGCGGAATCATTGGAGGATGGATGATTGCGCTGGTTGCGTGGACAGTTACAGCCAGCCACTGGACGATTGGCCAGATCACCATGGTGTATTTGCTTACATTCGTTGTCGGCGTCGGGCACTTTGCACATTGCATCGCCGGCAGCGCAGAGATCCTATCTACCGTCGTTGCAGGCGCGATCCCGCTGGCGGATTATTTTCGATGGCTCATCCCGGCTACTCTGGGAAATATTTGCGGCGGTGTGTTGATGGTCAGTCTTATCAATTACGGCCAGGTGAAGACCATTTAATTTCCGCTTCAGAGCGGCCTTTCATCCGGCACTTTGCATCCAATTCAACCGTGTCGGTCGGTCTCCAATTTGCATGGCTGTTCATTCTGTCGATACCTGTCGCCTGTGTGGCATGGACAATCACACACGAAGAAGTTTTTCGCGAGCCGCGCGACTACTGCCAGAAACAATCGAAGGATGCGCCGACCCTTCCTCGACGAAAGTTCTTCTATTTGTTCACATGTGAATACTGTTTCAGCCATTATGTCGCGGCGGCGTTTCTAATTCTCACCCGTTTCAAACTGCTCTACGAGGACTGGCGCGGTTACCTGATCGCACTCTTCGCCCTGGTTTGGGTAGCGAACCAGTACATGAGCGTCTACAACCATTTGCGTCTGGATATCAAGCACGAGCAGGTGCAAATCCACGCCGAGCAGAAAGAAAATCTGACTCACGAGCGCAGGGCTGCTTAACCATGAAGAAGATCGATCACGCCTGGACAGTCGCCATTCACGAAGCTTTGACGGATTTCCAATCGACTTTGACTTTGGCAGAGTTGGCGATCGCGACCGCTGCCCTTCTGCCGCTGGCAATCGCGGCATGCACGGTTCCGTTGAGGGCGTTAGCATCCGTGGCTTCGCCCGCGAAGAACAATGTGTTGTCGACTGGCATGGCCAGCTCTTGCGGGGCTTGATCTCCACCGACTTTTCCGTAGCTATAGGCGCCTTTTGAAAATGGATCGGTCTGCCAATCGTGGAAATATGTGTTCGAGAAGCCCTTCGAGTTCCCGAATACTGACGCCCAGCAGACGATGGAGGGTTGCAATGCTGTGCTCAATCACAAAAGACTCGCTCTGGCCGGAAAGGCGCGAGGCGCAATGGAACGGCGCCCAGCCGGTCAATAACGGCAGTTTGACGGGCGCGGTAGTCCACCATGTGGGAAACCAGTCGTCGTGGGAGAAGAGAAAACTCATTCCGTCCATCGATTTGAAATCCGTCTCGCGGAAATGCGGGAGATCTTCCCAGAAGCGCTCGCGAAATCGGAGAGTGACCCGAATCACTTTTCCCATTGCGATGTTGCGAATCGCATTCTGTTTCTGCTGAGGGAGCTGGGGGACGAACTGGATCGCGCCTTTATCGTCAACCTGGGCTTGCAACACGCCTAGCGACACGGTGATGAGGACGCGCGGCGCCGAAAACGCGGCGGTTCCGTTTGCGCCGTTCGCGGTTACGTCGACCTGGCCAGCACGCCATTGAACGGTCTCGACTGTCGTATTTTTCTGCAGCGAGATGCCACTAGCGTGCAATTGCTGTTGAAAGATTTTGATTAGATCTGAATATCCATGTTCCGCGCGAAAGGCCCGGTCACCTTCAATCCTCTCTTCCGCATGCATCCCCCGTACCAGCCAGTTCACACTGACTAAGCTGGGATCGGCCGCATTGAATCCACTGACGTAACCCATAGCCCACTGCTTAGCTCGGCGCAGGCTCGGACCGTCAGGCAATTGAGAAACTCGTCACCGTTCTTATGTTCCCTCATCTTTTGCAGAATCCGGTCGACGTCCGAAAAGAAGTCGCATGGGCTGACCTGGCCTTCTTCAACGCACCAGTTATCGCCGTCGACCTCCCGGATTTGAACGTGATGGGCTTTAAGCAGGTCCAAAATTTCGGCAGGACGCCCGTGGATGAATTCTGCGCCCAGTTCGATGGGAACGTGCAGCTTCGGATCCGGCAGGGAACATATACGACCGCCGATGCGGTCCCTCGCTTCCAGTAGCGTGATCGAAAGGCCGGCACTTGCCAGCGCGGTGGCTGCCGAAATTCCAGAGGCGCCCGCTCCGATGATGATCACATCCGTTTTGGCATGGTCGGGCACGGGCTTTTCGTTCGAGGATCGCTAATACTGATTCATTTCGGGGCTGATCTAACTGACTTTAGATACGCAATCACGGACTCCGCATCCTGCCGGCTCATGCGAAATTGTGGCATCGGAGGGCGCAAATAGGTTCCGGTACGCCAGATGCCTGTCGTGAGCAGCGTGACCATTTCCGCGTCGGTTCCGGGTAGCGCTCCGGCAATTCTTGGGGCTTGCAGCGGCCAATCCTCTACGGGTTCGGCGGATTTCAGCCACACTGGCGCACCCTGCAACCACCGACTGCGGTCCGGAACCCCGTTGCTGTCGCGGGGCGTGTGGCATTGGCCGCACCTGGAGAGGTCCTCCACAATATACTGGCCGCGACCTTCGGCCCCCTCGCCTGCACTGTTCCGGCTGACGCTGGAAGCGCTTCGCATCTTATTCGCCTGCTGGTTATTTTGCGCAGGGCTCAAGCTCGCCGCTCCGATCAGCATCAGCAAGACCAGGGGTTGACACAGATTAGCGGCCTTCACAATAGAACGGGACACCCCTATTGGTTGATCGGCTGGCCTGGGAGGTTGGCGAAAGCGCCTAACCTCGCGGGCATCAAAATTCATCGATTTCATGGGCTAACCTCGCGTCGAAAACCCGCGTTAGAAACCTTAGAAGAGCTTTCGGCATCTTTGGTAAGGGCCGTTGCGTTCCTGGGGGCGAGACTGTCATACTCCAAGGCACATTATCGCATCCGGCACTGGAATCCGCTTGAAGACGGCAGCAAGAACGCATGACGGAACGCCAAAACTTCTGGGGAGGATGGCAGGAACGCATCTCGGCGCTCCGCAACGTGCCGGCTGTTTTGAAGATTGTATGGGATTCCGGTCCGGGAGTCGTAGTCTTTGGGCTGGTTTCGCGTCTATTTTCTTCGCTTTTGCCTGTCGGGCTTCTCTGGATTACTAAGCTCATTATCGACAGCATCAATAATGCTGTTCACACTCACCAGCCGGTGAGACCTGGATTTTGGTGGCTGGTGGTGGGAGAATTTTCGCTCGCGGTTCTGAACAGCCTCCTTCTGCGGACAATAGATTACTCCGATTCGCTATTGGGCGACAAGTACACGCGGTACGTTAGCATTCGCGTGATGAACCAGGCGGCCAGCCTGGACCTGATTGCCTACGAAGATCCGGTTTTTTACGATCGCCTGGAGCGGGCCCGGGTGCAGGCTACGGACCGACTGGTAATGATCCAACAGATTGGGCGGTTGGTGCAACAGGCCATTACCACCATTACTCTCTCTGTCTCGATCATGTTGTTTTCTCCGTGGCTGATGCTGCTCCTGGTTGCGGGGGTAGTGCCCGCGTTCCTGGGTGAAAGTCATTTCGCGTTTCTGGGGTACGCCAAGAATTTCCGGCAGACGCCGGTGCGGCGGCAACTGGATTACCTGCGAATACTGGGTGGAAGCAAGGAAGCTGCGAAGGAATTGAAGCTCTTTGGATTGAAAGATTTTTTGCGAGAACGATTTACCCTCCTATCCGATGGCATTTATGAAGAGAACATCGCCCTCTCTCGACGCAAACTGATCGCGGGTGCACTGCTGTCGACGATCGGGACGATGGGCTACTACTCGGCTTATGTATTTGTGATCTGGCGCACCGTGAGTGGCGCGCTTACCATCGGTACTCTAACCTTTCTCGCCGGAGCCATTCAGCAAGCAAGCAGTAACATCGAGCAAATTTTCTCCACCTTTGCCGGCATCGGCGACCAGGCATTGTTCCTGACAGACCTGCTGGCATTTTTTGAGATGAAACCAACTATTAAGTCCAAGCCAAATGCACTGCCTGCGCCCCGGCCGATCGTGCGAGGAGTCGAGTTCCGGAATGTTTCGTTCAGTTATCCGGGAAACTCCCGACGGGTATTGGACAGCATTAATTTCCAGTTGCATACCAATGAGCGGCTCGCGCTGATTGGGGAAAACGGACAGGGGAAGACAACGATCGTCAAGCTGATCACCCGGCTCTATGACCCTACCGAGGGACAAATCCTGCTGGATGGGGTCGACCTTCGCGACTACGATCTGGAAGATTTGCATCGGGAAATTGGAGTGATCTTTCAGGACTTCATGCGCTATGAAATGACGGCGCGGGAGAATATCGCGATCGGACGCATTGGAGAAATTAACAATCTGGAACTGCTCAAAGGTGCGGCGCAAAAAAGCATGGCGGACCTTACAATAGGACGCCTGCCCGAGGGCTACGACCAGATGCTGGGCCGTCGCTTCGAGCAGGGAGTCGACCTTTCGGGGGGCGAGTGGCAAAAAGTCGCGTTGGCACGAGCTTATCTGCGGGACGCGCAGTTATTGATTCTCGACGAACCGACTGCCGCGCTGGACGCGCGCAGCGAGTTCGAGGTGTTTCACCGTTTCGCGGAACTCACCGCGGGGAAGATGGCGCTTTTTATTTCGCACCGGTTCTCAACCGTACGTTCAGCCGATCGCATCCTAGTCTTGGAAAACGGCAGGATCGCAGAGGAAGGAACGCACGACCAACTGGCCAGGCTAGGCGGTCGTTACGCGGAGATGTTCGAGATGCAAGCCTCGAGCTATCGCTAGGAAGGACACGGAATGACGGCGCAGAGCGGTCACCTGGAACTCGTGAGGTCGGATGGCAGAGCCCTGCATGTGGTTACCGCCGTTGATATGGAAACTGGACCCGACAAATTGAGCTTGAGCGCCACGGAACTTGCCCGCAATTTGGCATGGATCCCGGGCCAGCAGGAGTCTCGTAACTTTCGTGATCGTTGCGAAACCCTGACTCGTGCTTTCCGACCGGTGCTGGCATCGGTGCAAAATCCGGCGGTGAAACCTTCCTCCGACGATTTTCGAGCACTTCAGGAGCAGATATACCTGCTCTCCGGAGTACTGGGAGAGACCTGTACAACCTTCAGCGAACCTCATAAGCTGCCTCAGGTTCGTACAGCGCACGGCACAATTATTCCGAGAGTAGCGGCTCTAGCGGAGGATTATCTCGCTGCTGTTGGGTATCAGTTCAGTCAGGAGACTTTCGCTTCCTATATCCGAGCCTTCCAGCAGGTCACTGTTCTCAGGATGGCTGAGATCTGGATGCTGGTGCCGGTGATGAAACTGGTGCTGATGGAACACATCGCTGAACTGGGCCGCCGGTTGCTGGAGGATCCCTCGGGATCGTACGCCATACGGGATGCGATCCGTGGATTACAGGAGATTAAGCAAACTCCGTGGAAGGTTGTGACTGAGCCGCTAATCCTGTTCGACCGCGTTCTGCGCGACGATCCCGCTGGAGCCTATGCGCGCATGGACTACGAAACGCGAGAGCAATACCGAAAGCAAGTGGTGAAGATTGCCGACCGCAGCGACTGCTCGGAGATGAGAGTTGCCAGCGAAGTGCTGGCGCTGGCGCGCGAGGCACAAGCGCAACCGAATTCGGATCCGCGGGTTACTTTGCGCGATTCGCACGTGGGATCGTATCTGGTGGCCGAAGGAATGGGCGTTCTTCGGGAAAGAACGGGATTCCATCCTCCCTTGGCTCAACGCTTACGAACTTTCTTGCTTCAACATCCGGATGAGCTCTATCTGCCGGGAATTGCCGCTCTTACTTTCGCGATCGTGTCGGGTGTCGTCCTGCTGTTGACGCCGCCGACTACTTCTCTCTGGCTGGTTTTGCTGGCGATTCTGGCTGTATTGTTGCCGGGTTCGCAGAGCGCAGTGCAGATCATGAACTATGTGGCCACGCTGCTGCTACCGGCGCAAACGCTGCCCAAGCTGGATTTCTCTGAGGGCATTCTGAACGATTGCATGACGTTGGTGGCAATTCCCACCGTGCTCATGAATGAAAAGCAGGTCCGCCGGCTGGTGGACGATCTGGAGGTTCGGTATCTGGGAAATCAGGATGCCAACATTCATTATGCCCTGCTCTCCGATCTTCCCGACTCTCCGTTTGAGCCGCGGGAAGATAACATCCTGGTAGATTTGGCCGCGGACCTAGTGCTCCGGCTGAACGAAAAATACGCCGGTGAGGGAATGGGCTCTTTCTTTTTGTTCCATCGCCATCGCGTGTATAACCCGCGCGAACGGCTGTGGATGGGGTGGGAGCGCAAGCGCGGCAAATTGATGGACTTGAATAATCTGTTGCGCGACAAGTTTGACAGCTTCCCGGTGAAGGTGGGGAATCTCTCGCTCCTGCCCAATATTCGCTTTGTCATCACTCTGGATTCTGATACTGAACTTCCCCGTGGATCAGCGGCGCGGATGGCAGGGACGTTGGCGCATCCATTGAATCAGGCGATCATCGATCCGGATAAAGGCATTGTTGTCGCGGGGTATGGGATTCTGCAGCCGCGAGTGGGAGTGAGCGTACAGAGTTCGGCGCGATCAAGATTGGCCAGCATTTATTCGGGACAGACTGGGTTCGACATCTATACGCACGCAACTTCGGACGTGTATCAGGATCTCTACGGCGAAGGCATTTTTGTCGGTAAAGGGATTTATGAAGTGGATACGCTGCAGCGGGTTCTTGCTCGCCGGTTCCCGCGGAATGCACTGCTCAGCCATGACCTAGTCGAGGGCGCGTATGCCCGCGCAGGACTAGTCAGCGATATCGAAGTGATCGAAGATTATCCTTCGCATTACAGCGCGCACAATCGGCGGAAGCATCGCTGGATGCGGGGAGATTGGCAGATCGCGGGATGGCTGCTTCCGCTGGTTCCGGAAGAATCCGGACGGCGAGTGCCGAATCCTTTATCCGTAGTTTCGAGATGGAAGATTCTGGATAATCTACGCCGTAGTTTAGTGGAACCTGCTACCTTCGCTCTTTTTCTATTGGGGTGGTTGTGTCTTCCGGGCAAAGCGGGAGCGTGGACTACTGCGACCGTTGTTATTTTATTTTTGCCAGCGCTATGTCAGTTCGCGTTTGAGTTTGTGAAGGCTACGACGTTGGGGAAAAATGCGACCGTGCGGGACGCGTTCAACTCATTTCTGAACGCCAGCATTGCAAATGTGTTGACGATTACCTTCCTCGCTCACCAGGCGTTGTTATCGCTGGACGCTGTGGTGCGAACCATGGTTCGGCGCTTGATCACGCGACAGAGATTGTTGCAGTGGGAAACCGCTGCTGAGGCGGAACTCGCCGGAGACAAGCGCACAACTCTGGATATTTACTTGAACTGGACGCCGGTGTTGGCGCTGGGAGTGCTTCTGCTGGTCTGGGTGGTGCGGCGTGGAGCGCTTCCCGCAGCGTTGCCGATTCTTCTGCTATGGGCAATCAGCAAACCGATGTCAGTGTGGCTGAACCGGCCACCACGGGCTCCGCGGAAAGAGACCTCCGATCGCGATTATTGGTTGTTGCATGAGGCCGCTCTTCGCACCTGGCGCTACTTCGACGAGTTCAGCACCGAGGAAAACCACTGGCTGATTCCGGATAACGTTCGTGAAGAAAACACCAAGGTCGCGGCCCGCATTTCAACCACAAACCTGGGCCTTCTGCTTAATTCCCGGCAGGTGGCCTGCGAATTCGGTTATCTCACGGTGCCGGAATTTGCAGATCAGACCCTTCGCACGCTGGATACGGTTTTAAAATTGCCTCGGCATCGCGGGCATTTGCTGAACTGGTATGACACTTATACGCTGGCTCCACTCACTCCGCCCGTCGTTTCCAGTGTGGACAATGGCAATTTGATCGCGTCGCTCTGGACGCTGCAGCAGGGAGCGCTCGATCTTCTCAAACGGCGGCTTTTCCCGCGAGAGTTGGCGGAGGGATTGCTGGATCATCTGTACGTATTGAGCAGCCTGGGCGTTTTGCCCCGAAAGAAATTCTCGGTTATGGAAACAGCGCTCAAGCAGCGCGACGGCTTGCAATATCTATTGGACATTCCCGACGCGGATCTTAAAGATCTGCAGCAGCTGGATGCGAGTTCGAAAGACAGCAAAAAAGAGAAGGACATGCTGTGGTGGCGGAAAAAAGTGAAAGAACGCATCCGGCAGGTTTGCCGGGCTGCACAAGTTTATGCGCCATGGCTGCTACCGGAATATGCGGCAGTGAAAAATGATCCGACAGTCTTTCCGCATGGCAAGAGAACTCCCGCGCTGGAACAGATGCCGCTCTTCATCGATCGCCTGGCACTTCAACTGGGAGCGGCAATTCATTCCCGTGGCGCCGGTGCGTCCAACAAAGCTTACGGCGAATTGCTCGATTTGCTTCCTCAGGTACGTGCCCGCACCGTCCGTCTGATTGAGGACCTGCAGACAATTGCCGATCTGGCGGGCGCGTTGGCCGACGAGATGGATTTTTCTTTTATGCTGAATCCCGGCAGGAAGCTGCTGTCGGTCGCATACGAAGTGGATAAAGAGCGCAACCATCCGGCTTGTTATGATCTTCTGGCGAGCGAAGCCCGCATCGCTTACTTTGTTGCTATTGCCAAGGACGATATCCCCCAGGAAAGCTGGTTCCAGCTGGGCCGGCCGCCGATGGTAGATGAAGGCGTTCCCGGTCTTCTTTCATGGACCGGAACCATGTTTGAATACCTGATGCCCGCGTTGTGGATGCGCCTATATCCGAACACTCTTCTCGAACGATCAGCCGAAGTGGCTGTGCGGATCCAGCGGGTTTATGCGGCAAGAAAAAAAGTCCCATGGGGAATTTCCGAATCGGCATCGGCTACGATGGATGCAGAGGGAAATTATTTTTACTTCGCCTTCGGCGTTCCGCAATTGGCGATTTTCAAACCGGAGCAGGAAGGACCGGTGATCTCGCCCTATTCAACTTTTCTGGCTCTGGACGTTGAGCCTGCCGCTGCGATGCGAAATCTGCGTGGCATGCAGCGCAAGCAATGTTTGGGTTCTTACGGCTTTTACGAGTCATTGGACTACAGCAAGTCGCGTCGCAGGTCTCACTCCCGTGGATTTGAGATTGTGCGTTGCTGGATGGCGCACCATCAAGGCATGAGTCTGCTTGCCATGGCAAATTTTCTTCACGATGAAGTCGTACAAGATTGGTTTCACAGCCATCCGCGAGTGCAGGCTACGGAACTTTTGCTGCAGGAAAAGCCGGCCGCCCGCGTGAGTGCGCCAAAAAACCGCGCCGAAGTGGCGTGAACCATACTGAGCGACCGATGCTGAAGGATCGATGCTGAAAGATCGTCAGCTAGCCCCTATGTCGAAGCAACGTTGCCGCGGTCTCATTCTCGCAGTTCTTTTGACGACTTCGCCGATCTTCTTTTCGCCGACTATCCCCTCACTTCACGCTCAAGCAGCGGGTGGCAATGCGGATGTAATAGTGGTCGATGCAAACGCAGCGGCACATCCATTCCCGCACTTTTGGGAAAAAATGTTTGGGTCGGGACGCGCAATCTTAAGCCTGCGCCAGGACTATCTCGACGACTTGCGCGCGGTGAAGAAGATCACCGATCTCAACTATGTTCGCTTCCACGCCATTTTGGATGATGAAGTCGGTGTCTACAGCGAAGATGCGCAGGGACACGCGGTTTATAACTTCTCTTACGTCGATCAGATTTATGACGGGTTGCTGGCCTCCGGTGTGCGTCCGTTTGTTGAGATCAGCTTTATGCCCAATCAACTGGCGGCGAGCCACACGCTGCAAGCTTTCTGGTATCACCCCAATGTTTCTCCTCCAAAAGATTGGGGACGCTGGGATGATCTGGTCGCGGCGTTCGCTCAGCATGTGGTGGAACGGTACGGGATTGATGAAGTTTCGCAATGGTATTTTGAAGTTTGGAACGAACCCAATCTTGATTTCTGGGCAGGGCAACCGAGGCAGGAAACTTATTGGGAGTTGTACGACCACACAGCGACGACAATTAAGAAAGTGGGTTCGCGATTGCGAGTCGGCGGACCGGCCACTGCTCAAGCCGCGTGGGTTGACGCTTTCATTCGGCACTGCGCAGAAAAGCAGATTCCGCTGGATTATGTATCGACCCACGTCTATGCCAATGACACGGCACAGGACGTCTTCGGAACGCAAGAGAATATCCCGCGTGATCGAATGGTCTGCCGTGCAGTCGATAAAGTGCATGGGCAGATCAAATCTTCGAGCATGCCCAATCTTCCGCTGATCTGGAGCGAGTTTAACGCCAGCTACAAGAATGAGACTGACGTCACTGACTCCATTTACATGGGGCCGTGGATGGCCGATACGATAAGGCAGTGCGATGGTTTGGTGGACGTCATGTCTTACTGGACTTTCTCCGACGTCTTCGAAGAGCAGGGCGTGGTGAAAACGCCGTTCTATGGGGGCTACGGTCTGATCGCCGAGGATGACATTCCCAAGCCGGCATTCAACGCGTTCAAATTGTTTCACGAACTCGGTGACGAGCGAATTCAGCTCGACTCAGACTCCGCGCTTCTTACGCGGCGAAAGGATGGAACGTTAGTGCTTGCGGTTTGGAATTATGCTCCGCCCGAGCAATCTGGTTTTGCAAAAACGATTACCGTACGACTTAAGGATTCGAATGCAAAGCATGCGTACGTATCGCGCGTGGATGCTCAACATGGGGATGTTCATGGAGTTTACGAAAAAATGGGCAGTCCACGCTATCCCACACAGAAGCAGATTCAAGAACTCCGACGTGCCGCAGAACTTCCTGTGCCGGAAGTCGATCGCATTGAGCACGGCGAGTTCACAATCGCTCTGCCGAATCACGGACTGGCAGTGATCGAACTGAAGTAAAGAATACGCGCGACTACGGTTGATATTTCTTGAAGCCGGCGCGGTCCATGCCGCGCTGCGCTTCCTGGTTCTTCATGAAAGTATTCCACACAAAGCCGGTGCGGACATTTTCTGCCATGAGCATGGAAATGCCCACATCTATGCCGATGGTGTCGCTGTCATACCAGGTCTTGAGCGGATTAAACGCGTTGATAAATCCGTAGCGTCCCCAAGCCTGGGGGTAACGATCTTTTATATTTCGCAGCACGCGCATGATGGGCTGCGGCATAAAAGGCAAGGAACCGGCGGAGGCGCTGGGAACGATGGTGCCGTCAATCGGTCCCATCATCGGCGGCCCTCCCCAAATCACGTAGCCTTTTTGCGAATCGGAAGCGGTGATGCCCCAGAGATCGTCGCTGTAATCGGGAAACTGTTTGCCGAGTTCCAGGCAGAAGTGTCGATGCGCGTCGGTGGCCATCATTGAGTTCTCAAAGTAATCGGCGTACTGATCGCGTTTGCCGCGGAAATCAAACCAGGCCTGCGAATACTGATGCACGAATAACGGCGCGAACGAACCGATGTAACGAATCCCATCATATTCAAACCGAGTGCGCTTCCAGGCGTTCCACGCGGTCGCGGGCAGGGGATAAGGAAGCGATCCCAGGCCGAGAAGATAGATCATCATCATCTCGCTGTAGTAATCCCAGCGATAAGGAAGAAAGCCGAATTCCGGTGTCCAGCCATGCGGCAATAATGAAGTGTCTTCGGAGAGCCAACTCCAATCGACGCGGTTGAATATCTCGAAAGCCAGCAGGCTGATTTCGGAATGCTCTTCGAAATGCCGGCGGCAAGTAAGAAGGCCGCAGAGAAGAATCGCCGTGTCGACGGAGGAAACTTCGGAGTCCCAGACGCGCTCGCCGGTGTTAATGTCGGCGAAATGGTAGAAGAAGCCGCGATGCGTGGGCATCTTTTTCCAGAGGAAGCGCAAGGTGGCCAAGACCCGGTCCCGCGCGTCAGAAAATGGAATGAAGTTCCGCTGTTGCGCGATGCAAATGCCGGTCAGGCCAAAGCCGGTTGCGGCGATACTGGCCACAATGGAATTATCATTCTTCGCAACATTACACCGGTCGCGGATCAAACCGGTCTGCGGACTTGCCTGATCCCAGAAGTATTGAAAATTTCTCTTCTCCATCTCCTGTAAGAAATCGTCGTCACCCTGCGAAAGCACAGGCGAGACTGCCGGAGGTTGGGAAGCTTTCGGTGATTGCGTTTCCGAAGCCAGGGAAAACAATTGGCGGCGGCCGAGGACTCCCAACAGACCCGCGCCCCCGACTTGGAAAAGCAGTTCTCTTCGCGAAAGGCGGTTTGTAACAGATTTTTGTTCTTCCATGCGCGTCAGCTAAATTTAGATGCTTCTCCGTTCAGGAGCGAACCGCCTGCAGTCAAACCGACTGGCATTTGATAGAGTTGACAGCCAGAAAACTTGCTATGCGAAAAATGCGTCCTAGAATGTTAGAACATAAGGGACCGCAATGAGCAAACGCAAGACCATCACAATATGGACAGTTTTGGTGCTGGCCGTTCTGGCGGCGGCATCGGCGATTGCCTTGTTACATCGCCGTCCGCCCGTCACAATGCGCGGCGCTGTTCTGCGGCAGGACCGCGATCCCAACCGGCAATTGCCGCTGGCGGACGTACAAATCACAGCCGTGAACACTTTGGGCAGCGCTACCTCCAAGTCTGATTCTTCAGGTTTCTTTACTTTGAAGCTGCCTAAAGGTCTGCGGCGCCGTCAGGAGGTCATCCTCACTTTCCGGCATGAAGGCTATCAACCTTTGGATGTAAACGATTTTATCGGAGACAAAATTTATGTCGAGCGCATGATTCCGCTTCGTCAGGATACGGTGGCGGAGTCGCGCAACGGGTCAGCGATCTCAAACACGCGGATACGATATTCCGTGAAGGCGACGGCCGACGCGGACGTGGGCAGCGCAGTGAAAACTTTTCAGATCGTCAATACTGGAAATACTCCGTGCAACAATCGTCCTCCCTGTGCGCCGGGCGGTAAATGGAAAGCAACCGTTGGCTCGCTATCGCTGGATGCCGGAGAAGGAAACGAGTTTCGCAATGCCCGAGTTTCATGCATTGCCGGTCCGTGTCCCTTTACTAAAATCGAAGTGGAAAATTTTTCGCCAGATCGGCGGCGCTTCAATGTCTCTGTTCTCAATTGGTCTGATACCGTTACGTTCTTGCTTGAGGCTGAAGTGGTTCATCCGATGACGAGTGACATGGTGCGCGAGACCTACCCGGTCATTTTCGGGCGGGCATTGAACTTCAGCTTGCCGGCTTCGGCGGAAGGACCGAGCATAGAAGCTGAGATCCAGGGCGAAGCGATTGTTTTTCCCCTGGGACCTGATCTGTTCTTGCGCTGGGCGGATTGCCACATGGTGGTCGACCGGGATCAATCCAAAAATTACCGTTGCGAACTGAAACCTGGTTACGAGTTCCGCTAGCGGCGAGCGCTGGTACAAGACGCTCGCCCTACAGTGCCGTATATCGCGCACCTAGAGCGAAACAGCAATCCAACTTCGGGGGAAACCCGTATTGCGGGTCAGGGCTCGATCGCCGAAAATCGCTCTAGCTGGGCAGCGGCTTGTCGGAACGAATATGGCTTTTCTCAATACATATAGGAGCGGTGACGTTGTACCGGCATCTGGTTCGTATGCCGCTTTGCATTCCACTCCGCACAAGCTGGTTCAGCGATCAGTGCACATTGAAGGAGACAGGTTCGAGCAATGCACCATGTGCCCGCTTGGTGTCCTGTATCGGCTGGAGCAGGCGGGCGTTCAGCGGCCGTTGTTCGCTGATTTAAAAATGCAAGTGATGGCGCCCTGCTAAAGCCTCGGCTGTTACGGCTTTTCTGAAATATTTCTCCTGCAATTCCTTCTTTGTTCTTCCACTAGCTCAGAAATTCTGACGCAACTAAAACAAACGGCCTGCAGGTTTTTGGAACCTGCAGGCCGTCCGGTGGACTGTTTGGGATTGACCAAGAGGTGGTCACTCTACGTGGCCTCTCACGGCAACTCCCGGGTCTGGGACCGAAGATCAAGAGCTGATACTCCTAATCGAAATCCCGACGCGACCAACGCGGAACTTCATCCCTACTCACCGGTTAGTGTGCGGGCTGTAGCTCCCGGCGCATAATAATCGAATCCGCGCCTTGGAGCCCCGCTTAGAGCAACCAGCCCTAAGTCTCAGCCACCTCACCTGGTCTTAGACTCCCACAACATTTACCACTACTATCAGAACTTGTCATTCGACCACCTCCTTCCCGGTGTAATTGCAGATTAAAACGAAATCCGGAGGCAAGTCAAATGACAAGAAGTCCGCGTTGTGGATCAGTTTGAAAATTTCGGATTCACATCTAGAAGCCGTCATCCCGAAACCGCGGTATTTCAGTCGGCTGAGGGATCTTGCGTGGGCTCTACCGGCTTTTACTACACGCGAGATCCCTCACTACGCCTGAGAAGCGGCTCCATTCGGGATGACGACCCGTGTAGACAACAGCAAGGATTTTCAAACTGAGCCACTCCCGAAGTCGCGCGTTGCGGATTTTGATTCCGGGATGTTGCAGCCGGCGATCATTCGACCTTGCGAGAGATTTCTGTTGCCAACTGCGTTTGGAATTCACCGCTGATCCTCCTCAATCGAGCGAGTGTTTTTCCCGCTTGCTGGGCGAATTCGACAAGTTTCCTGGGTCCGAAAATAGCCGGGCCCAGCAGCCCCAGAAATAGGATTTCGGAGAAGCTCACGAGTTTTCCTCCGGCGATTTCGACGGCGAGATGTTTAGCTCAGGGGAGACCTCCTTGGCTTGCATGGCGGCTTTGAAGCCGCGGATGCCTTCGCCCATTCCTTTTCCGAGTTCGGGCAGCTTCTTCGGGCCGAAGACCAGGAGAGCGATTCCAGCGATGATCATCAGGTGCATGGGTTGAAATAAGCCTTCAAACATGGGTAATCCTCCAGTCGAAAAGTATGCAAATTAAAGAAACAAGTAAGCAGGCGCCGTGGCGACTCTGGCACAGCGCCCACTGCTGCGAGCCTCGCGAACAGGCCCTCCACCGAAGGCTTGCACACGATTGCGCAAGCCTAGGCCCCGCGCACAGCTGCGTCCGCAGCCACTGCCAGGGCGTTTAGGGTGGTGAAGAACTCTTCCGATTGACCGGTGAAGAGTCCGCTGGAGATGAAGCCGTCGGCCGCAGCCACGGCACCAGCAAATTGGTCGGTTATCGGCCGGATCATCGAGACATGCGGAAGGTTGGGCCTGAATTCAACCGGGACGGGGAAGATCAAGCTGGGCTGAATTTTCGGATTGAGCGGGCTGAAAAAATTGGGGAAGGTTAGCCCGGATACGGAGTCGGTAAATGGCGCCACCGGCGCCTGCACCCCGTTGCCGGAGAAATCCACCCATTCCAGAAAGTGTGCGATCTCGTCTCCGCCGATGCCCAGGGTGATCTCAAGCACTTCCGGGCTCGTCACTTTTTGACTCATGGCGGCGTAGAGGCTGGTTCCACCCTGCTCGATTGCCCCGAAATGAAAGGCCGCGATGTTGGCAATCGCCTGAATCTGCGGGTTGCCGGGAACGCCGAAGCTGGGGTCGGGAGTGCCGAAATCAGCATTGGTTCTGGGGATGGCGGTAACTCCGTTGAGTGCGATTGCCTGAGGAAAATTGGCGCCCAAGTCCGGATTGGTGGCACTGCGGTAGCGAACGTACCAACTGGTGTCGACGTCGAGACTCATCAGGTTGGTGAGGCGCTTCTTGCCAGATGACCCAGTGGCTGTGCTGCCTGGCAACTTTACGAAATCCGTGAAGTCTACGGGCGGGGCACCTTTGGATTCGAGATAAGCGTTGAGAAATTTAGCATGGCTCACTTCATCCAATGTGTTGCTGGTGATGTATTGCGGACCATCGGAATCGAGGTTCGACAAAGCTACTTGATATGGGTTCGGCGATTGGTTCGGGTTTACTTCGATGGGTGGATTCTTGCCGATACCGCCGAGTTCGGCATACTGCGTCCAAAGGTCGGATTCGATCAGTTCGGCTGCCGCCAGGAATCGAAGGATGGCGATATCGCCTTTGGTAGGGGTTGAACTGCTGGTCCCCTGGGCGAATGCGGGCATCCCGCTGCCCAGGATTCCAGCTCCTACGGTCGCCACTGCCCCGGCGACCATGCTGTTCTTGAGGAATGTGCGCCGGTTGGCGGCACGCTCCAGAATCTCGGTGAGTTGCTTCATGGTGTCCTCTCTTCTTCTCTTCTAACCGTGTTTGCTGTGCGCGTCCTTCACGGTGTAAAGCAGAGTAGCCCGCAGCCGAATGAGCCCTTGTCACCCGCTGGTCAAACCTTTGTATCTTTTTGGAATAATTGTCTTTCAGATTTTGGGAAGATTTTTTTGGGAGTTGAAGTTTAGAACGTGCGCCCGCGAAACCGGAAGCAGTATTCCCAAGCTATAATTGGAGGCTTGCAGGCCTTTACTTACATTTACATGTCCACTTGCAACCCGCTTGCTTGCGTCCAGGTTCCTATTCCGTTGTTAACGAAAATGGTGTGAAGCATCTGCAATGCTACTGTAATTCTTGGGATGCAGGGGCTCCGGCTGCGCAGTTAGCGAAAGGAAAAAACTTCGAAATGATTCGATTGGCCGTCGCAACGCTTGCTGTGATCGCTTCACTTGGTTCGTTGGCTTTTGCTCAGGATGCTACTCCCAAAGTGCAGGTGTTTGGCGGGTATTCCATGGTACACGCGGGTAACGGCTCATTCAGCGGCGCCACACTGGATTTTGACTTGCGCGAGCAGAACAGCCCATTCGGAATCTCTTCGTTTTTCCCAGGTTGGAATGCGGAGGGGCAGTACAACATCAAGCGCTGGTTTGGAATCGTTGTGGACGCGGGCGGGCGTTATGGCCAGCCAATTGCGGAGCTCAGAGGCGATCCACTCTCAGGACTACCCAAGCTGACCGGCTACACACTCATGGTCGGGCCGGCGTTTTCGTTCAAGAATAAAACGAAGTTCACGCCGTTCGTACATGCGCTGTTTGGCTATGATCGGGCCAGCTTGAGTTCGAGCACGATCACTGGCGTGTCATCACCGGTAACCTCCGCTGCCACAACATATACGGATGCGGCCGTGGCGTTGGGAGGTGGCGTTGATTTCAACGTGTCTCGCCATTTCGCGATCCGGCTGGCGCAATTGGACGACCTTCATACCACGCACAACTTTAACCAGTTCTATGGCAGCGCGTTTCCCGGCCGGGTGTTCGAAGGGCTTCCTACTAAGGAAAATAATTTCCGCGCCTCCGCTGGAATCATTGTCAAGTTTTGAATTTCCGCTATGGCAGGCCGAAAGCATAGATCGCGCTGCCGGCGGCGATTGCAACGTATTCTTTTCCATCCACCGCAAAAGCGATGGGAGCGGCGTAGACTGCGCCACCCATTTGAAAGTGCCACAGCGGTTTGCCGGACGAGGCATCGAGGGCGATGAAGTTTCCTTCCGCATCGCCGGTGAAGACCAGGCCGCCGGCGGTTGCCAGCACGCCTGACCAGGTCGGCGATGTGTGCTCGAACTTCCACTTGATCTCGCCGGTTGTGGGATCGATCGCCTTTAGAAATCCGCGATAGGGCTCGGCTTCTTCTGACGGAAAATATGCGCTGCCATAGTACGCGTGGCCAGCCTCGTAGGGCTGCGGCGCCGTGCTGAAAATATCGCATTGATCGCGCGCCGTCACGTAGAACAGCGACGTCTGCTGATCGTATGCAGGGGCCATGAAATTCGTTGTGCCGAGCGCTCCGGGACAGACCGTGTGGCCTTCGAGCGTGGGCGACGCTTCCTTCTTCGCCGCTGGGCGGCCCTCGGCATCTTTCGAATCGCTCCAAGTGGTCTTGCCGTAGGCGTTGGCCAAGACAAGTTTGCCGGTCGCGCGGTCGATGACATAGAAGTAACCGTTGCGATTGGCTTGCGCGATCAGGTGCTTGCCACTGGAATCGAGAATCACCGGAACCTGTGTGGCGTCCCAGTCATGCTCATCGTGCTTGGTGAACTGGAAATACCAGTTCATCTTTCCGGTGTCAGCATTTAAAGCGAGCAGTGAATTGCTGAAGAGGTTATCTCCGGCTCGGCCTTCGCCGCGATTCGATGGTGCTGGATTTCCGGTTGGCCAGAAAATTTGATTGGTCGCCACATCGTAGGTTCCGGTATTCCACGCGGGAGCGCCGCCAACTTTCCAGGAATCGCCCTCCCAGGTTTCGTGTCCGGGTTCTCCCGGGCCGGGGACGGTATAGAAGCGCCACTCGCGCGCACCAGTCGCGGCGTCGTAGGCATCGATGAAGCCGCGCACTCCATACTCACCTCCCGAAACTCCAATGACGATCAGATTTTTCACTGCGAGCGGCGCGACGGTGAAGCTGTATCCCTTGTGATAATCCGCCGCGACGATATCCCAGATGACGTTGCCGGTTTTGCTATCGAGCGCGATGACGTGGGCGTCGAGCGTTCCTAAGAAAACTTTGCCGCCTAAAATTGCGAGACCGCGATTCACGCGGCCACAGCAGGGACGAATGTCGCTCGGTAACTGATGTTGATACATCCAGATCGGCCGGCCGGTGCGGGCGTCGAGAGCGAACGCACGGTCGTCTTGCGCGGTTGCGTAGAGAATTCCGTCGACCACGAGAGGCGTGGTCTCAAGCTTTCCGGTCGCTCCGGTTTGATATACCCACTTGGCAACCAGGTTGTGCGCGGTGACGACACTGATCTGATCGAGCAGAGTGAAGCGGCGTCCGGAGTAATCGCCAGAGTAGGTAAGCCAGTTCCGCGGCTCTTTTCCGGAATTCAGCAGACGTTCGAAGGTGACTTGCGCATGAGCCGTAAGCGTGAAGAGAACAAAAGCAAAGCATGCGCTCAACAGAGTGACAATGCCACTCTGCGTCCTCTGCGGCCCTCCTTCTTGGCCTCCGCGATAAAGGCTTTGCGCCGGTTGCGAATTCGCATGATGGTTATCTCTGGCCCATTGCATCACTTGGCCCCCAGGCTGGTCAGGTAAGCCACCACATCTTCAAGATCTCTGTCACTCAAAACGTCCGGATTGTACTGCGGCATGAACGACTCCCGGCTCTTCTGAAAGGAATGGAGCTTGTCTTTTTCCAGCAGATAGATTTGCTCACTCGCGTCGATCATCTGCACGCTGAAGTTGTCTTCATTCAGGGCCACGCCTTTTATTTGCTTTCCCTCCCCGGTCACGACGGTGATTGTTTCGTACTCTTGGGGGAACTCCTTAGTCGATTCCGTCAATCCCCAGGCCAGCCGGCGGCTCGGATTGCGCACGGAATCGATGATGGCTGCTCTAGTTCGCGATCCGCCTACGGCTGTTAGGTCGGGGCCGACGCGTCCGCCCTTGCCTTCGATCATGTGGCAGAGCGAGCAATTGGCATCACCGTAGAAAAGCTCCTTGCCGTGTGCGGCATTGCCCATAGGACGGGCTGGAGCTTTTACCTCCACGCTGCGGATGTAAGTGATGATCTGCCAGATTTCTTCGTCGGTCATGCCGACGCCTTGTCCGTTGGTTCCGTTGGCGGGCATGACGGTGCCGGGGATGCCGTTGCTGATCACCTGAAACATCTCAGCATCGGAGTGAGCATGCTTTTTCTGCGCCCGGGTCAAGTCTGGCCCGCGGCCGCCGCCGTGGGCTCCCAAGCCGTGGCAGAGAGCGCAGTTGATGCGGAACTCATACTCACCCGCCTTGGCGGCTTTGGCGTCGCCGGCATAGGGATTGCGATCATCGGCCGCGTTGGCGCTTGCTGGGCTAAGCAATAGAACCGCGCAGGCCGCCAAAGCAAGAAGACTTTGTTGAATGCACTTCGCGAATTTCCTCTTATCCAGCAATTGCTGCGAGCGAGAACACATACCTCACCTATCCTGAGAATTTGCCGAATTTTACGCTAAGGAATGAAGGTGCGACTCTCTGAAATCGATCCTTCCTCCGTCGTACATGGCCGCCGGGCATCTGGGAGCGGACTCGCCGGGTCTCTACACTTGAGATACCCCTACCCTAACGCTGATCTTCACCTAGGTGGAGGAGTTTTTATCCGTAGGCGTCTAAGTGTCTGATAATTCAAGCTTTCCAGTGAAAAGCACTGGGCTGCGCCAGGCCCATATGAGCCAGCACACGATAGGCAAATTCGCGGGCCAAGTCATCTAAGCTGACCGGCTGATAGTAGTAGGCCGGAATGAGGGGAAAAATTGTCGCCCCAGCATCCGCGGCCCGATACAGGTTACGAATGTGGATCTTGTTGAGCGGTGTTTCGCGGACACAAAGCACGAGCGGACGCTTCTCTTTCAGGCAAACATCGGCCGCGCGTTCGATCAGGTGGGAGGCGATGCCATTGGCAATGCGGGCCAAAGTGCCCACGCTGCAGGGGAGCACGATCATAGCGTCGGCGGGATAAGAGCCGCTGGCCACGTTGGCTCCGATATCGGCGTTCGATTGCTCTTCCATTTTGGAGGAGATGTGAGGGGGACGAACTGAGGTTTTTCCCAGGTTGTTCTTTTTAGAGCTCTTCGTTTCGGAGCCCTTCTTTCGTTCTTTGTTTCGGAGTTCTTTGTTTCAAAGTTCTTCGACGGGCCGTTTTCGAGGTTGAGGATTTGACGAAGAAGATTCGATCGTCCCTGGATGCCAAGTTCTTCGGCCAGAACTCGCAGGCCGGAGTCGGAGACGATGAAGTTTACATGCTGAATGCGGTCATCACGCTCAACGGCCAGCAGGAGTTGGCGGAGAAAGATTGATCCGCTGGCCCCGGTAGTGGCGATGGTCAGATTTTCAGGGGGATGGTTCAGTCGAGAGTTCTCCGGCGAGGCAAGTGGCCCGCGCTTGGAGCATAGGGAGTTGCGAAACCAGAAGTCAAGGCTGGGAAGGGTATCGCAGCAAGGTTAGAGGCGAGAAGCTGACTTTATGGCATCGATGGATAATCTGCGGCTTCGCCGGAGCGCGACGGAACTGCACGCCCTGGCCAGTGTAGAACGAGAAATCCGTGCGCAGGATTCGAACGGCCGCCGCAAGTATCTTCGCGAGTTTTCGCAAGCCTTCGACAGCTACGATTCGCTTCTGGACAAACAGCAGATCCGGAACGCTCTGGCCGCTGCAGACTTGGTTTTAATCGGCGACTACCACGCACTTCCCGCCGCGCAACGCTACGCCGCATCTCTGATCGAGCAGCGGGCATTGGCTGGAGACCGCCCGGTGGTGCTGGGCGTTGAGACCATCTTTGCCCGCCATCAGCATATTCTTGACGAATGGTGGCGGCGGGAGATTGATGAGAGCGAACTGCGCCAGCGCACCCGTTTCGACTTAGATTGGGGATATGATTGGGCGCCGTTTTACGAATTGTTGGTCGCCGCGCGCGACCATGGCGAAGGCATTTATGGGCTGGATTGCATGCCTCGCGAAAATCTACGCAAGATCGGCGAGCGAGACCGACATGCCGCAGCGAAGATCGCGGAGATCCGCGGGCGCCATCCTGACGCGGTGATCTTTGTGCTGTTCGGGGAGTCGCACCTGGCTCCGGGACATCTGCCCTGCATCCTGCATAAAGCGCTGCCAGAGGCCATGATTCTCACTGTGCTGCAAAATGTCGACGCCCTCTATTGGCGAGCCGCTGGTGAGCCCGTCGAGAAAGTCGACGCCGTGCGCGTGGATGACGACGTGGTTTGTGTATTCAACGCTACGCCGCTCGAGAAGTATGAAAGCTACCGTCTGTTTCTTGATCAGTGGAGTCGCTGCGATACCGGCCCCGATTACGCTCCTACGATTTACAACTTGATTGACAGCCTGGCTAATTTTCTCGAGATCAACCGCTATTCGCCACACAACGGAACGCAGCCGAAGTTTCTGGTCGACATGCTGCCTGAGGTGCATGGCCACGCGTCGGATGCGATGCTACGCAGGCTAGTCTCGCGCAAAGGGATTCCGGAGCAAGATTTGGCAAGTCTGCTCGCGCGAGTGGAAGAACGCGGCAGCGCTTACTTTCCCGAAGTGAACGCCTTCTATGTCCGCGAATTTCAACTGATGTACGCCGCCGAGGATGCGGCGCGTTTTCTGCATCACGCTTGCCGTGGCTTGCCTCGACGGAGAGACGGTCATGGCCTTACCGGGAATGGCGCGGACCGCGACAATTTTTCTGGACCTAACGGTTCGCCCACACCGCTCGATGCCTTCTTCACGCAAGTGATTGACAATTGCGTTGCCTACTTTGGTTCACGCGTACTCTATCCGGCCAGACCGGCGGCTGAGATGGCGAACTCTTTTTCGCCGTCGTATGCAGCGTGCGAGAGAGCCGCTCTGGCAGCTACCCGCAGGGATGATGAAGACATGATCGAAGCGGCGTCCCAAGAATGGGGATATCGTCTAGGAAGTATGCTTTACGATGCCTATCTGGCCGGGAGAGTGACGCCGAGCGGACTGCGGCGGCTATTTTTGGCCCATCTAGACGAACCGGGCACTGCCCGCAAAATCTGCAAAGCTGTGATTGCCAAAGTGCGCGGCGGCTCTAGCTCCCGGAGTTCAAAGTCTCAGGCATCAGCGCAGATGCTACTCTAGATAGCGTCGGCTTGATCGCGGGATCGCCGCCTCCTAAACGTGAACGCCGAATCCATCCGCAAATTATTCGAACAAGTCCGCCAGGGGAAACTCGCGCCCGACGATGCCGTGGAACGCTTGCGGCATCTGCCATTTGAAGATCTTGGATTCGCCAAGGTCGACCACCATCGCAGCTTGCGTGTGGGCATGCCTGAAGTCATCTTCGGTGAACGCAAGACCACGTCGCAAGTGGCAGAGATTTTCTCGCGGCTGGCGAAGCAAGGTGGCAACGTGTTGGCCACGCGCACTGACAAGAAGCAGTTCGCGGCGGTGAAGAAGAAAGTACGCACGGCGGAATATCGCGAACTGGCGCGGTCGATCGTGCTACGGCAGGACAAACATATCTATGGCAAAGGCATGATCGCAGTGGTTTCGGCCGGAACCAGCGACATCTCTGTTGCCGAGGAAGCTGTGGTGACTGCGGAACTGATGGGCAATGCCGTAGAACACTTCTACGATGTCGGAGTCGCCGGAATCCATCGGCTGTTGGCGAATCGTGAGGCGTTGACGAAAGCGCGAGTTGTGATTGTTTGTGCCGGCATGGAAGGCGCTTTACCCAGCGTGGTCGGTGGACTTGTGGGAGTTCCGGTGATTGCCGTTCCCACCAGCGTGGGCTATGGCGCGTCGTTCAAAGGATTGACGGCGCTGCTCGGCATGCTGAATTCGTGTGCGTCGAATGTGAGCGTGGTGAATATCGACAATGGCTTCGGCGCGGGATATGTTGCGTCGCTGATTAATCGATTGTGAAAATTGCGGCTAGCCGCGTTTTCGTCTCCGCGCGGATTTCCTTCGAGAAATAGACTTGATCTCTTTCGCGCCGCGACTCCGAAAAACGCGCGCAAAAATTTTATCTACATTCTTCAGTTGGCGGGGCAGGTCAAATGCGTATTCAATCTGTTTGCGCGGAATTTTTCTTGTGATTTCCCTATCGACCAGCACCAAGTCATGGAAATTCAAACCTTCTTTCCACGCCCGCATCGCATGGCCCTGCACCAGGCGGTAAGCGTCTTCCCGAGAAACTCCGTGTTCTACCAGATCGAGCAGGAGCTGGCCGCTGAAGATCAACCCATGCGTGCTCTCCAAATTTGCCAGCATTCGTTTGGGATAAACGAACATGGTTTCGATGAGGGTCGCAGTCTTATTCAGTAGATAGTCAATCAAGGTTGTCGAGTCCGGCAGGATTACGCGCTCGGTGGAAGAATGCGAAATATCGCGCTCGTGCCACAGGGCAACATTTTCCAATCCAGCCTGCGCATTGCCGCGCACCACTCGCGCCAGCCCGCTGATCTGCTCGGCGGTGATGGGATTGCGCTTGTGCGGCATGGCGGAAGATCCTTTTTGCTTTTCGCTGAAGAATTCTTCCGCCTCACGGACCTCGGTGCGCTGCAGATGGCGAATCTCAGTGGCAATCTTATCCAGAGTGGAGGCAATCACGGCCAGCGTACAGAGATACTGTGCATGCCGGTCGCGCTGGATCACCTGCGAGGATACTGCCGCCGCTTTTAAACCCAGTCGGGCGCAGATTTTTTCTTCGATTTCCGGTGTGAGATGCGCGAAGATACCTACCGCGCCAGAGAACTTCCCTACTCGCAGATCCTCAGCCGCAGCGGCAAAGCGCGCAACGTTCCTCTGAGTTTCGGAATACCAGTTCGCCAGCTTAAACCCAAAAGTGATGGGCTCGGCGTGAATGCCATGCGTGCGGCCCACCATGGGAGTGTCTTTGAATTCCCAGGCCCGGCGTTCTAGCACTTCTGCGAAGCGCGCAAGATCCTGTGCAATAAGCGCCGATGCTTGCTTGATCAATAAGGCCTGAGCCGTATCGACTACGTCGTTAGAAGTAAGGCCATAGTGAAACCAGCGCGCGTCTGGTCCTACGATTTCGGCAACGGCTGTGGTGAATGCAATCACGTCGTGGCGCACCTCGGCTTCGATTTCGTGAATGCGTTCCACGCGAAAGTCGGCGCGCTCGCGGATGGCTTTGGCCGCAGCCTTGGGAACCATGCCCACCTCGGCCAAGGTTTCCGTGGCAGCCACTTCCACAGCCAGCCAGGTGCGGAACCGATTTTCATCGCTCCAGATGCGGCCCATTTCCGGGCGGGTATAGCGTGGGATCAAGGCGGATGGGCCTCCTCTACATCTAGTGAAAAGCGGGACATTGGATTCTAAATGGAGCACAAAAAAGAGGCCAGGGGCGGTGCCGCCGTAGATTCCCTCAACTTTCAATTTTGTATCGCCTTACGATATACTACGTCGGCAGTCGGATCGCGACACGATACAATCAGCGGGATGAAAAAACTCACTTTGTCGGATTACCAGGCATTAGCGGAGTTTCGTTATCAAATCCGGAGATTTCTGCACTTCAGCGAGCAGGCGGTTAAAGGCGCTGGGCTGGAGCGCGGCCAATATCAGCTGATGCTGGCGATTAAGGGGATGCCGGCGGGGGTTCGGCCGCGAATTCGCGAATTAGCCAGCCGCATGGAAATTCGACATAACAGCGCGGTGGAATTGGTGAATCGTCTGGAGGCGGCGGGGTTCGTGCATCGCACTCGCGCACAGGACGATCGCCGCGAAGTCCTGCTTGCACTTACGCCGCGAGGAGAGAAAGTCCTAAGCGAACTGGCCCTCCACCATCATGATGAATTGCGCAGTGCGGGGCCTGAATTAGTTGCCGCACTGCGCCGCATCATGCGGGAAGGCAACGACAGCACTCCTTAGATTTAGCCTTAAGAAAACCATCCAGGCCGGCAATCGAACTGCAAATACTTATGACTAAGCCAGCGACAAGACAAAGGCGAAGCGACCGACTCCTGCGTCATCCTTTGTTTGGCAAATATTTTTCGCTGGTTCACGAGGATCTTAGCGCAGTGTATGCGCGCGATCTTCGCAAGTGGCTCATCATTGCACCGGTGATCGGCCTGATCACCGGCCTCGTGATTACCGGAGTCGTTGTCATCATTCTGGGCAAACTGTGGCCTCCGGTTCTTAGCTACTATCTGCACCATCACTGGGCGATTGTGCCGGGAATCACGTTCGGATTTATCGTTACCGGACTCATTATGCAGTTTCTGACTCCGGATGCGAACGAGCATTCTACGGAAGAAATCATCCGTTCCTACCATGAGCATGAAGGCAAAGTTGATGTCCGTTCCTTCGTGCCGAAGTTGATTGCGGCAATTACTACGGTGGGATTTGGCGGCAGCGCGGCGCTGGAAGGGCCCAGCATTTACGGTGGAGCGGCGATTGGGTCATGGCTTTGGACGAAGCTTCGGCGTTTGCGTTTGACCGATCGCGACCGGCGCATCATGTTGATTTGCGGAGCGGCGGCCGGCATGTCCGCAGTGTTTCGCGCCCCGCTGACTGGAATCGTTTTTGCACTCGAGATGCCGTACCGCGATGATCTGGCGCATGAAGCTTTGGTTCCATCGCTGATCGCTTCAGTGGTTTCTTTTGTGACGTTGAGTTCTTTCTTGGGCGCTACGCCTCTATTCAACTTCAGCGGTTCTACTACATTCGAACGCCATGACCTTTACTGGAGCGCACTGCTGGGCTTGCTTGTTGGTTTAGTCGCAATGGTGTTTGTCATTACTTTCCGAAGAGCGCGAACTTTTTGTGTGAAATGGGCGATTCCGCATTGGTTGAAGCTGGCGATTGGCGGATTGTTGACGGGACTCTGCGGGCTTCTTTTCCTGCATATTTATCCAGGCAATCTCGTGCCTATCGGTCCGAACTATGAAGCGGTGGGCGAGATTTTGGGCTCGCAGCACGGTACTGTACAACTTGTGATTTTCAGTGTGCTGAAGCTCGCCGCAACTCTTTTTACGCTGGCTGCGGGAGGAGTGAGCGCTATGTTTGTCCCATTATTTCTAACTGGTGGAAGCATCGGGACGGCGTTTGCTCAGTCGGTCGTTCACAGTTCCACCGTGGACCTCTATGCCGCCGTTGGCATGGCTTCCTTCATCGCCGCCGGCTATAAGACGCCACTTGCGGCGGTTGTATTTGTGGCCGAAGCGACCGGTGGTCACGCCTTTATCATCCCCGCTCTGATTGGAGCAGCGGTGGCTTATGCGGCTTCCGGAGACGCCTCGGCTTCGGGGGATC
>CAWEYI010000009.1:0-35234 GCA_963813205.1 uncultured Acidobacteriaceae bacterium
CAATCTCAACCGCTGCTCGAGCGCGTTCGCTCAGCAGTTCCACTAGCCGACAGTCCAGCTCATCAATTTTCTTTCGCCAGTCTGCGATGTCCATAAAACCAACGTGTTGCACTTCGCTCATCTATAAAGATTTCGATCTTCAAACCAAAGGCTGGTAGCTGGTTGCTGTAAGCATTGCCACAAATTCTCCAACGGCTTCCGCTTCCCGGCCCCGATTCGCGCAATTGTTTCAACAATTGCGCTGCCTACAACCACTGCATCGGCAAACGCGCCCACTTCGGCAAACTGCTCTGCGGTTGAAATTCCAAATCCTACGGCTACCGGCAGCTTGGTTACGCGCGCAAGCGGCGCACCAGTTTTTCGGCGTCCGCTGCCAACTGCTGGCGCGCTCCCGTAACTCCGGTGCGCGAGACCGCATATACGAATCCGCGGGAAGCTTGCGCAATTCGTCGCAGACGCTCATCTGGACTTGTGGGGCTGCCAGGAATATGGGCGCCAAGTCATGCGCATGCATGGCTCGAAGATACTCGTCCGCTTCTTCCACCGGCAAATCCGTTACCAGCACTCCGTCTACTCCCGCATGCCGCGCCACTTTGCAGAACTTCTCTAGTCCCATCCGCAGAATGGGATTCAAGTATGAAAACACAACTAAACCCGCGGATTGCGCCTGCTGCCGCACCTCCGCAGCCAGCGTCAACACCTGCGACAATGTCGTCCCGTGCTTCAGGGCGCGCTCACTGGCACGCTGAATCACCGGACCATCCGCTACCGGATCGCTGAACGGCACTCCGAGCTCGATCACATCCGCGCCCGATTCGTCGCATTCAGCACGATGGCACGCGTGGTCGCGACGTCCGGATCGCCGCACGTCACATATACAACTAGCGCCGGCTTTTTATAAAAAGATAAAGGCATGAAGAGAAATTGTTGATTGTATGGATTGATTGTTGATTGTTGATTGCTGATTGAAACTTCATGAACTTACTGCCGACCCTCGCAATTAGCAATCAAAAATCCTTAACCATCAATCGAGTTTCAAACTTTCCCGCATAATCCCAATGTCTTTATCCCCACGTCCGGAAACATTCACAATCACCACATCCGACTTCTTCATGCCGGGCGCACGCTTCACCACTTCCGCGATGGCATGCGCGGACTCAAGCGCTGGAATGATGCCCTCGGTTCGCGCCAGCAAGGTGGTCGCCTCCAGCGCTTCCGCGTCAGCTGCTAGAACATACTCAGCCCTCCCTGCGTCACGCAATGCCGCATGCTCCGGCCCAATCGAGGGATAATCCAGGCCAGCAGAGATTGAATGGGTATTGGCAATCTCACCCTGCCGCATCCTGCAAAACGTCAACGTCCCTGCAAAACTCCCGGCGATCCTCCGCGGAAGCGCGCTGCGTGTTCGCCGAGCGCTTCGCCGCGACCTCCGGCTTCCACGCCGATCAGGCGAACTTTTTTATCCTTTATAAAATCGTAGAAAATTCCAATCGCGTTCGATCCCCCACCCACGCAGGCAATGACAGCTGCCGGCAATTTCCCTTCCGCCTTCAGAATCTGTGCCCGCGCCTCGCGCCCAATCACGCGATGAAAATCACGCACCATGGTGGGATAGGGATGCGCTCCGAGTACGCTGCCCAATAAATAATGTGTGGTCCGCACATTCGTGACCCAATCGCGCATGGCCTCATTGATGGCATCTTTCAGGGTGCGCGACCCCGACTCCACTCCACGCACTTCCGCGCCCAGCAGCCGCATGCGGAACACATTCAATTCCTGCCGTCGCATATCCTCGGTACCCATGTAAACGACGCACGCGAACCCCAGAAGCGCACACACTGTTGCCGTGGCCACGCCATGCTGCCCGGCGCCGGTCTCCGCAATCACTCGTCGCTTGCCCATGCGCTCCACCAGCAGCGCTTGGCCCAGGCAGTTGTTTATTTTGTGAGCCCCGGTGTGCAGCAGATCTTCCCGCTTCAAATAAATTTTCGCTCCGCCCAACTTTTGCGTAAGGCGGCGCGCAAACGTAAGCGGCGTAGGACGGCCAGCGTAAGTCCGCAGCAAATCCTCTAGCCGTTTCTTGAATCTTGGATCTCGTTTAGCCTTTTCGTACTCGTGCTCCAGTTCTTCCAGCGCCGCCATCAAAGTTTCCGGAACATAGCGCCCGCCGTAGAGGCCGAAGCGGCCAGGTTCATTCACGCGAACGGAGACCGGCCCCCCTAGTTTTGCCGCATTCTTTGAGGCAAGAGCGGGGATATTGATTTTGATCGCCTTCGAAACCGTAGCCATTCCTAACTCGCATTCCGATCCGCTTCGCGAACTGCGCTCACAAACGCTCGAACCTTTTCAGGGTCTTTTTTCCCCGGCCGAGCTTCGACTCCTGAAACCACGTCGACTCCCCAAGGCCGCAAAACCTCAATTGCCTCGCCCACATTTTGCACCGACAGTCCCCCGGCGATTACTATCGGAATAATTTCACTTATCGCCTTCACCGAGTCTGCCGCGCTCCGCCAATCAAAAACTTTTCCTGTTCCACCAGGCCGTTGTCGATTTCCTGAATCCAGAAACAGAGCGCTAGTATGGGCGAGAAACTCACGAAAAAAGGAAATCTCGAAGGCTTCTCCAGAAATAATTCGTTCGCCCGGGATCGCCAGGAATGTACGGAATTTCTTGCTCGGCAGAGAATCGGCGAAAAACTGGCGACCATCAGAGTCGAGGAGATACACTTGCACCGCGCTCAACCCGACACGATCTGAAATATCGGCAAGCTCTTGCGCAGATTGATTCACAAACACTCCCACCTTCTCCACGCCCTTCGGCAACTTCTCCACTATCTCCCGAGCTGCCTCAACACTAATATTCCGTGGACTCTTCTCATAAAACACAAAACCGACCGCATCGGCCCCCGCGTCTGCCACGGTAAGCGCATCCTCCAAATTCGTCATTCCACAAATTTTTACCCAAGTCATGAAAAAAGTTGTCCGTAAATTGTCACACGCCCGACTGTCAGTTTTTTAAACGCGAGTAGGGACTCCCGCGATTAGCTCCCGGAGCGCCACTCCAGGCCGCTCAGCGCGCATCAGGGATTCTCCGACTAAAACGGCCTGATATCCTGCGTCGCGCAACCGCGCAATGTCTTCTCCCGATCGAATTCCGCTTTCCGCTACGCGCACCACATTTTTCGGAAGCCGCTCCGCCAGACGAAATGCCGTCTCTTGATCCACCTTAAAGGTTCGAAGATCGCGCGTATTCACTCCAATCAAACCGCATCCCGCATCCAAAGCACGTTGTAACTCTCGCTCATCATGTACCTCGCACAAGACGTCCAGCCCGCGGGAGCGCGCTGCCCGCGCCAGCCTCGTCAACTCTTCATGCGATAAAGCAGCCACAATAAGCAATACCGCGTCGGCCGAATTCGCCCGCGCCTCGAGTAACTGAAACTCATCCACGATAAAATCTTTGCGCAGACACGGCACCTTGACTGCCAAAGAAGCATTCCGCAAATTCCCCAAAGAACCCTGAAAAAACTCCTCATCCGTCAGTATTGAAAGGGCCGCCGCACCCGCTGCTTCCAATTCCTTTGCCAAATCGGCCGCGGAAAACTCGGCCCGGATCAATCCCTTCGAGGGCGAGGCCTTCTTCAGTTCCGCGATTACAGCCATGCCAGATCGACTCTTTTCCTCCAATATCCGGCGAAAGCCGCGCGGCACATGCCGTTCCGCTCGCTCTTCCAATTCTCTGATATCAGACACGGCCTTCGCGTCAGACACCTTCCGCTGCGTGGTCGCCATGATCCGATCCAGAAAAGGACTCATAGGAGGTTCCGTAATTATAGAGGACACGGGCTTCACGCATTTCCCGGGACGAAACTAATAAAAAACAAAGCCTCCGCCGACCTTGCGGACGGCGGAGGCCGAGGTTTAAGCCGCCTCAGATTTACTTCACAGAAGCAACTGCAGGTTTGAAGAAATCGGCGAACGCTTGTCCGTTCGGCGTTCCCATCCCAGTGACGTTATCCCAGCCCACCTTGGTGTGCAGCGCAGACGAAGTGTTGCACGGTGTTCCGTCAAAATCACTGGCGGGTAGAGCCGAGCAGTCCATTCCGAACGAGATCACGAGTGCCGTGTCTTCGATGGAAGGATAATCCCACAGCGCGCTGACGAAACTTCCAGGTGTCGCGGGAGTTAGTCCACCCAATACCTGGGCTGGAGTGTAATGGTTGGTCCCGGTGGACTCGACAATCGAGGCCTTTACATTGTGTGCCGAAGTTACCGGAACGACATCAGTAATTGTTCCCTTGGGCATGGAATACACGTATTGAGCAGCCTGTCCGAGCGGCGCGCCTGCTTCCTGGTTAGCGATCGCCCATAATCCAGCAAACATCGGGCAAGCAACGCTCGTGCCTCCCCAGACCTGCCAAACCTGCTCTGGGACCTGGCCCGGAACGCTGATTGCAATCACCACTCCGGTGAAGGGATCAGCCAACCAAGCGATATCGGGAACCTGCCGATATTTTCCAGACAGACTTTTCTGGAACGCCGGCTTCGGGAAGCCCGCCAGACAATCTCCGCTGCTATCTTGCACAGCGCAGTTGCTTGGGCCTCCCCCTGCTCCCGCGTAAAAACCAAATTCCTCCGGCGGATCAGGTACGAATCCCGCTTCAGCCAGCAAAGCTTCGTTGTTGCCCCAGCCAGATTGCCATGCGATTGAGTTGTCCGCGTTCAATGCCAGACTTACTCCGCCTACCGCCGTTGCCCACGGCGAATCCGCGGGAGCATTTACAGTGGCAGGGAGTCCGAATGCGGTATAGTCGCCGTCATCTCCCGAAGAGAAGTTGGTGGAGATTCCTGAAATGGCGGCGATTTCGGAAATCAGGTTTTCGGTGTCCAGTTCGGAAGCGGGTGTGAGCGACTCCACGGAACCGTAGCTACCCGAGACGGAGTTGCCCAGTCCGTAGTTCACCGCGTAGAACTCGGCCTCATTCACATCCTGGAAGCTCGCTGAGGGCGGAACTACGAGATCGATGTTGGCGCCGGGAGCGATAGCATGCGCCCATTCCACATCGATATTAATTTCCGTTTGATCCGCGGCAATACATAGACTCGGCGTCGGAGTGTAAATGATGCTGAAGTTCGACGGCCCAAGCAGCGGCAATCCAAACATCGCTGAAAAGGCATTGGCATCGGCCTGAATGGTTGAGGAACCGCACCAATCAAGAATGACAATCGTCTGTCCTGTACCGGTGTATCCCTCTTTGTAGAGGCCGGTCAGATTGTATGCAGTCTGAATCGGCTGTGGGGTGTAACCGCAGCCGGCGCTGGTCAGGCTCTGCAGATTCAGGTGATTGCCGGTGTAGGTTCCGATGGGCAGCTGGCCGTCGTTGTTGGTGGAAAATGTTTGAGAGACCACGGCGTCGAAGCAGTCGGAAGAATAGAAACTCGAATCCGCAGGTGAAGCTGCCGTTCTGGTTAGCTGTGACTTGCCCGCGGGAAGATTCGCTCCGCGTTGCATGGCCGGATGTTCATACTCACCAGAGTCCAGTCCTGAAATCGTACGTACCAGCGGGCTGGCGGCTCCGTCTACATACGGATCGCTTGCGTTGGCGCGAATGATCTTATTTCCTACCTGGTACTTGTTGAGTTGAACGTGAAATGCTTTTTCCACGTCTCCCACGGTGCCCTGTGCGCGCACAAAAAAATTGTTTTCGCCTACCTTAACCACTTTAAGGCTGTGCGATTCAAAGAAACTTTGCACCGTTTTTGCTTCTGCGGCCGTCGGCGCAAAGCGCGCCGCAATCTGCGACCCGGTCAAGAAGTGACGGTAGTTGGGCGAAGTTCGATCGTACATGTCCTGCGCTGCCGCATCCATCTCTGCCCGGTTGTGGGGGTTCAGCCAGATGCTCACTTCAATCGTCTTCGAAGGATCTTCCGTCCCCAGGTTCTTAGCGGTCTTCACGTAGCCGGGTGTATTGTGTGCGATGAACTGTCCGCTGGCCGCGGCTGCCGGCAGAGCTGCGCATAAGGTTAGGGTCAATACAACAAGGCTCAGGCCCATCGTCCTCGTTCGATCGAAGTGGGCTGAGGGGTAAAACTTCGGTTGCTCCTGCATTGTTCCTCCTGGACTTTGCCTTGCAGAACCTGGCGAGCCGGTCTAGGCCACCCGAGATGGCCCGAACGCTAACCACCGTTGGAAGTGGCATCGTGAATCACAATTCTGCTGCCGGAATCCAGCGTCGCCCTGCGAGTTCGACGATTCTGGACCCTTCCCCAAAGGTCACGACATCCTAATGGCTGCGCTGCAGAAAGACAATAAGTCCGAAGACTCTTTTTTCAGTTCTTAGCTGCGCAAAATTTTGCACTTAGTTTTGGAGAGGAATTTCTTCTACTGGCAGATGCTATCGAGCTGCTTGTAAGGCTTCTCGGCATGCTCCGGGTACTTGATCCCTTTCACCTGCATCATCTGGTCGAGGAGGGTGCCGGCATCATGCAAGCCGACATCGGGATCGCTGTCATAAGCCGCATCGCTCTCTGCCTCTTCCAGCGTTACCAGCTCGAATCCCTTCTTCTTTAGCAGATCCAGCGCGTCCGGCAGGATGGTGCTGGTGTAGGCGCCCAGATGCATGAGTAACACGTAGTTGATATCCCGGCCATAGATCAGCTTTGCCTGCTCCCGGCCAAGATCGAGAAATTCGGAGGCCGTGCTCAAATAACTCGAGTGCAGCCACTCGATCGATTGCTGATCGCCTTTCGACACGCATCGTGCGTAGGCGGTGTTCCACAGATAATCTTCCCAGTCGAGAGTGACCTGCGCGATCCTGTAGCCGTGGGCTTTCAAGTAGGTCCTTATTACACGGCGCTTTTCCACCGTGTCGCCTTCATGCAAATATGGGTAGCGAAACCAATGCCAGATATCCTTCGTGTCTCCGTTTAGCAACTCGAGCACGGGTTCGTTCTCGTTGATCTCGCGCTCGAAGGCCTCAGGCGGATTTTGCTCCAGATCCATGTGCGAGTAAGTATGGTTTCCAAACGGTTCCGCCGCTGCCCACACCTTCAGAGCCTCCGCGCCATCTTCGTTTCCCTCCAGCTTTTTCCCGTTGATGAATCCATATACCAGAGGCGCGTGCCGCTTCTTCAGAATTTCCAGGACATTCTTAGTAGTCTCGACCCGCGTCACTCCGGGAGGTAGCGATCCGTTCAGCGGCAGATCGTCGAAAGTGATCGCCAGCTTTTGAGCCGTTGCGCGTCCGCTAAAAGCCGCAACCAGGACGAACGCGATGAGGATGAGAAAAAATGCGCACAGAGACGGAGAGCAAAGAACGCTGGGGGTTTTTTTCATCCCAAGAGTGTACTTCAGCTTTGAAGGGCCAATGCTTCAAGGAAGAATGACGGCGGCTCCGTCGATGGCATCATTTTTGACAGCAGCCAGGGCCTGGTTCGCTTGTTCGAGGGGGAAAACATTAACCTTTGGCTGGAGCTTGATGTCGACCGCGATCTTTAGAAAATCGCGGGCGTCCTCGCGAGTCATATTTGCGACGCTGCGAATCTGGCGCTCGCCCCAGAGCAGGTGGTCGTAATCAAACTGAGGAATTCGATCCAGATGAATCGCGTTGATGGCAACAATTCCACCCTTGCGCAAGCTGGCGAGCGCGGCAATTACTACGTCGCCGCTGGGCGCAAACGTCACTGCGCGGTCGAGTTCAACGGGAGGTTTATCGGTTTCCTGACCCACCCACTTCGCGCCCAGAGAGGCAGCCAAGTTGCGATGCGAAGCGCCGCGCGTCGAAACATAGACATCGCAGTTCCACGAACGTAGAACTGCGATCGCCAGATGCGCGGACGCGCCAAAACCAAATAATCCCACCCGGTCGGTTGGTTCAACACCAGCCACGCGCAGGCTGCGAAAGCCGATGATGCCGGCACACAAGAGAGGCGCGGCGTGCAGGTCGTCAAGTTCAGGAGGAAGCCTAAACACAAAATCGTTCCGCGCCATGGCATACTCGGCATAGCCGCCATCTACGGTGTATCCAGTAAAGACCGGCGAGTCGCATAGATTTTCCAGGCCGCGGCGACAGTAGGGACAATCGCCGTCAATGCCGCCAATCCACGAGACGCCGACGCGTGTGCCGAGCGGCAACTCGGCAGTGGCTCCCTCGACGATCTCCCCGACAATTTGGTGCCCTGGGATGAGTGGACTCTTCCGTTGCGGCAGCTCGCCTTCGAGAATATGCAGATCGGTGCGGCACACACCGCAGGCGCGAACCCGAAGAAGCACGTGATCGGATGCCAGTTGCGGTTTGGCAGTCTCTTGGATCTGAAGAGGTTGTTTGACGGTCTTAAGGACGGCGGCTTTCAAGCTGGGCCAACTATTGTGTGAAGCATCGCAACTCTTACAGGATATTGTAAGTTTTTTGCGATTCTCAATACAGCTTACGTTGTATAGCTATGCAGAAGAATGGATAAGCAGAAGAGACAAACTCACTCCAGGAGCTTCGCAGGTTCACGGATGGCGTCGGCCAGATCATTCAGAAACATCGCGGCACGGGCGCCATCTGCAGCACGGTGATCGCAGGAGAGCGTTAACGTCATCATGGGACGAACCGCCGGCTTACCTTCGACCGCGACAACTCGGTCGGCGATGCTTCCGACGGCGAGAATAGCCGCTTGCGGCGGAGTAATGATGGCGCTGAACTGATCGACGAGATACATGCCGAGATTACTGATGGTGAATGTGGCGTCCGCGATGTCGGCCGGGCGCAGCTTCCCGGCCCGCGCGCGCTCGGCTACGACGCGGCGTTGGGTGGCGATATCGGCGAGGTTCGCAATGTGAGCGTTGTGGATTACAGCCGCGACTACGCCGTCGTTCACCGCAATGGCTACACCCATGTTCACGTGATCATGAAGACGAATGCCTTCCGCAGCCCAGCTTGAGTTTAATCGCGGATGTTTGAGCAGCACTTGCGATGTAAGCGCTACCAGCAGATCAGTATGAGTGATACGAATCTGTTGTGCACGCTGTTCGGTCCCGGCGACCAGTTTCTCGCGATATTCGTTTAGCGCGCTGGCATCGATTTCACGAATAACGAAAAAGTGCGGGACAGTGGTCCAACTCTGCGTAGTACGTTCTGCCATCAACCGGCCGAGCGTACTCGGAACTTCAATGCTGAAAGATCCGCTTGCGGATGTGCCGCTGGCTGCGATCGGCGCTGCCGCATGCGCTTCTATATCCGACGCTAGAATCTCTCCGCCCGGTCCTGAGCCGCGCACGGTCGTAACGTCAACCCCCAACTCTTTGGCGAGCCGCCTGGCCTTCGGAGAAATTCTTGCGGCCTGAGCGACGGAAGGTCCGGCAGGATGCGCTGCCTCCGACGTCACGTGTGATTCCGTTTTTCCCTGTGAACCCGCCCGCGCGGTAGGCGCAGCCGCTCCGGCGGAATTCTCTGTCGGAACCTTTTCGCCGGGAGCAACGATCCAGGCAATCGTCTGACCCACAGGAATATCCGTGCCGATCGAACCTGTAACTCCGGCGAGGATTCCGTCAGCAGGCGCTTCCACTTCCATGACCGCTTTATCGGTTTCGATTTCGAGAAGCGGTTCACCCTTGGTGACGCGGTCGCCTTCCTGTTTCCGCCAGGCAATGAGCTTGCCGGTTTCCTGCGCCATCTCGAGAGCGGGCATGACTACGCTGAAGGCCATAGTGTTTTATCCGAGGAGGGCTGCCACTATGACCTTCACTCCGAAACTCCTACCCGCTCAGTTTTCGCGCTGGCCTCGATCATGTCGAGCACACGCGCGCTCGGCGGGGCCTCCGTCTCGCGCGTTGTAGGTAATGGTCCGTTGACGGTGAAATAGTGAGCGCCCGCCACCAACAGTTCTTCGGCAGGAAAGCGTGTGATTACCTCGTGCCCCGTAGGAGTGACTACAATTTCTTCTTCGATGCGCGCAGCGCTCCAGCCGTCGGTCGAAGGCCAGAAAGTTTCGAGAGCAAAAACCATGCCGGGCTCAAGCGTCTGCGGATGATCGAGCGAAACCAAACGCGAGATGACGGGCTTTTCCCAAATCGCAAGTCCGATGCCGTGGCCATACTGCAGTGCGAATGCGGCTTCTTCATTGGGGAAGCCGAAGTCCTGCGCCTTGGGCCACACGGCCGCGATTTCGGCAGTGTTGCGCCCAGGACGAATCAGTTCGATGGCGGCATCGAGATAATCGCGGCAGCGCTTGTAGGCGTCGACCATGGCATGCGAAGCGTAGCCGATGGTGAAGCAGCGGTAGTAGCAGGTGCGATATCCCATGTAGGAATGCAAAATGTCGTAATACACGGGATCGCCCGGCCGCAGCACGCGATCGGAGAATACGTGCGGATGTGGATTGCAGCGCTCGCCGGAGATTGCGTTAACAGCCTCGACGTATTCGGAACCGAGATCATAGAGAACTTTACTGACTAGCCCAACCGCTTCGTTTTCGCGCATGCCCGGCTTCATGGCGCGATAAAGTTCGTCGTAGGCGGCGTCGACCATCATGGCTGAGGTGTTGAGCAGTGAGATTTCGTCCTGCGTTTTGATCACACGGGCGTTGGACATTAGTTCCTGGCCATCGACCACCTGGATGCCTTCGCGCTGCAGAGCAAACAGAACCGGAAGCTCGATGATGTCAATGCCGACCGGTTCTTTGTGCAGTCCGCGCATTTCGAGCTCAATGCGAATCTTTTTGGCGACGTCTTCGGCGCGTCCATGCTCCGGCGACATGGTGCCGCGCAGCATGGAAATTCCCGGCCGCGAGCGATCGCCGAGCCAGGGACAATTTAGTTGATGGTGCTTGGCGGCGGATCCGAAATCCCAGAGGATCGGCTCATCGTTCTGGGGTAGAAGGGTAAAGCGGTTGGCTTTGTCCTGCGCCCAAGTGCCGATGTGCGTCGAGGTCAGATAGCGGACGTTGTTCATATCGAAACAGAGCAGCGCACCCATTTTGGATTTCGCCAGGAGTGCTTTGGCCCGTGCCAGCCGTTCTCGGCGTAAGCGATCGAAATCGATCCGCTGTTCCCAATCCACCGCCATCGTTCCATGAGTTTTTAATGCCATATGAACCTCCAGCTCTTTTCGCTAACGCCAAATCTCGATGCGGTCATCCCGAAACCCGGCGAAGTTCAGCCGGATGAGGATCTCTCGCCGAAGCTTCCCCGCACGTCGCCGATATCCGTCCGCCTGAAAAGCGGCTACGCTCAAGATGACGCAGCTTTAAGACGGCTTGCACATTAACAGAGCTGCATCGAAAACGGTCTGCTCCGTAGGCACCGTCGCATCTTCGAGCGGCGGAGAAAACGGGATCGGCACATGCATCGCGCCCATGCGCTTGACCGGTGCGTCCAAATCGTAGAAGGCGCCTTCGGCGATCACGGCGGCGAGTTCAGCCGTGACACCGTATCGGCCATAGCCTTCATCCAGTACAATCACGCGCGAGGTTTTCTTCGCCGAGTCAATCAACGTTTTTTCATCGAGCGGCCAAGTCGTTCGCGGATCGACGACCTCAGCGCTGATGCCTTCTTTTTCCAACATGAGGGCAGCGCCCAGAGCCACCTGCACCATGCTGCTGGTCGCGACAAGAGTGATGTCATCTCCGGCGCGTTTCACATCGGCCACGCCGAGCGGGATGGTGTAATCATTCTCCGGGACTGAGCCCTTGAGTTTGTACATCATCTTGTCTTCAAAAAAGACCACGGGATTCTCGTCGCGGATGGCCGCCTTCAGCAAGCCTTTCGCGTCATACGGAGTCGAAGGCAAAACTACTTTCAACCCAGGCACATGGCTGAACCAGGCATGCAGCGATTGCGAATGCTGTGCGGCCGAGCGCCGGGTTGCGCCCAGCGTGGTGCGCATCACCATCGGAACTTTCCAGTGGCCGCCCGACATGTAATAAGCTTTCGCCGCCTGGTTCACCATCTGATCCATGGTGAGAGTGATGAAATCGCCGAACATAATGTCGACGACAGGGCGGAGTCCGGTCATGGCTGCGCCGACGGCGACTCCGGTAAAACCCGCTTCCGAGATAGGCGTATCCACCACGCGCTTCGCGCCGAATTCCTCCACTAATCCGGAGAGCACTTTGAACGGCGTGCCGGCCTCAGCGACATCCTCGCCGATAATGCACACGCGAGAGTCGCGGCGCATCTCTTCGGCCAGTGCCTCGCGCACAGCCTGCGCAAATGTCAGTTCGCGTTCAGGCATAAACGTGCTTCTCCACTTCGTCGACGTTTGGGTAGGGTGCGGCGATGGCAAACTTCACGGCATCTTCCATGATGGTGCGAACTTCTGAGGTGATCCGATCCAGAGCGGCAGAGTCAGCATGGCCTTCGTCGATCAACCACCGGGCTAGCACAAGAATGGGATCGCGATCCGTCTTCCAGAGATGCTCCTCCTGCTTGGAGCGATAGTACTCGCGATTGATATCGCCGACGTGATGGCCGCTGTAGCGATAAGTATCGCACTGCAGGAACGCGGGACCTCCGCCGGAGCGGGCGCGCTTGATGAGTCGCGTGGCAACGTCATGCACCGCGCGCACATCCTGACCATCGACGCTGGCGGCTTCAATTCCAAAAGCAGTGGCGCGGCCGAGAATGGTGCCAGCCGTGGTTTCCTGATAATGCGTGTACTCGTTGTAGAGATTATTTTCGCAAACGTAAATTACCGGCAGCTTCCACAACTGGGCCAGGTTCATCACTTCGTAGAGTGATCCCTGCCCGAGCGCGCCTTCTCCGAAGAAGCATACCGCGACACGATCGATACCAAGAGTTTTGGCTGCAAAAGCCGCGCCGGTGGCGATGCCCACGCTGCCGCCGACAATCGCGTTGGCGCCGAGATTGCCGGTTGCGGGATCTGCGATATGCATCGATCCGCCTTTGCCCCGGCAATAGCCCGCCTCTTTTCCCAGTAACTCAGCGAACATTCGATCCGGCGATGCGCCCTTGGCCAGGCAGTGTCCATGGCCACGATGCGTGCTGGTGATGTAGTCGTCGATGCGGAGAGCTTCGCAAATCCCGACGGCAACAGCTTCTTCGCCGCTGTATAAGTGGGCCAGTCCGGGCATAAGCGCGCGCGTGTAAACTTCGTTCACTTGCTCTTCAAACAAACGGATGCTCACCATCTGGCGGTAAGCACGCAACCATTTTTCTTTTTGCGTCGTCGCTCCCTGTTTCGCGTCGTGCCTGGAGGTTGCCGTCGTCATTGTTTCTTACCTCCTTTGGTGACCGGTGTAGTCACTCCCGACATTGCCGCCAGCACGTCGAACATGCAGGCGAAGTCATATTTCGTCCAGCCCATGCCGCGCGCGGCCGTAAGAATTTCATTGCTCACAGCAGTCGCCGGCAACGGCACGTCGAGCTGGCGTCCTAAGTCCATCGCCAGAACCATGTCCTTCTGCATCATGTTGACGTCGAACCAAGCCTCATCCGGCTGTTGCAGGACGAACGGTCCGCGGTACTGAATCATCGGCGACGCGACGGCGCTGTGCGTAAGCACATCGACCGCAGTCTCGCGCGCGATACCGCTCTTCTCAGCCAGCAACACGCCTTCGGAAAACGCCAGCATCTGCACTGCGAGGCTCAGGTTGACAGCGATTTTCATCGAAAGCGCCAGGCCATTGTCGCCGACATGAGTTACCTTGGGACCAATGTCGAGCAGCAGCGGCTTCACTTTTTCAAATGTCTCGCGGCGCCCGCCCACCATCACCGAGAGCTTTCCCTCCTGTAACGTGATCACGCTACCCGATACGGGAGAGTCAACCATATCAGCGCCCTTCTCCCGGACCTTCGCGGCCAACGCGCGGCTCACGCTGGGACTGATGGTGCTCATGTCGATAAAAATCTTGCCCGCGCTCAAACCCGCCAGCATTCCATCGCCACCCTCCGTAATCGCGGTGATAGCCGCCGAGTTGGTCACCATGGCAAAAACAAAATCGGAGGCGCTGGCGACCGCGCGCGGTGAATCAGCCCACTGCATTCCCTTTTCAACCAGCCACTGCGCCTTAGCGCGTGTGCGGTTGTAGCCGGTGACGCTGTGGCCCTTGCCTAGCAGCCGGTTTACCATCTGGCTGCCCATTACTCCCAGGCCGATAAATCCAAGTCTCGCCATCCGCCTTAACCTCCACTCTCAAAATGTCAGCCGCACTGATTTGCGGAACTTATGACGTGACTTTGGAGCCCAACGGCACTTCCTGTGCACGCGGCAAAGAGGGACGACCGGTGGGCGCCTTTGAATCTTCTCGTACCTGTTCCAGGTGCGCACGCATCGTACTTCTTGCCAACTCGGGATCGTGCCGCTCGACGGCTTCAAGAATGCGTTTGTGATGGATCTGCCCCCGCTGTGGCCCGCCTTCGACATTGAAAATGCGGATGCGTTGTTCGCGCAGCAAGCCGACGATGGAATCGATCAAAGAAAGGATCAGCGGATTCCCCGCCGCTTCCGCCAACGCTAAATGAAAATCGAGGTCGGCTTCGATGTAAGCTTCAGGATCTCTCTGCGCTCGATCCATCACAGCAACCGCTTCGCGCATCGCCACGATTTCAGGCTCCTGAATCCGTGATGCAGCGAGCGCCGCAATCCCGGGCTCCAAAATTAAGCGTAACTCCGCCAAGTGCGGCGAGCCCTCCTGTTGGCCAACTTTTATCATCAGATCGAAGGATTGACGCGCCGCTTGCGAGGTTCCATCCGTAATAAATGTTCCGCGACCCGAATACGCTTCTACTAAACCTTTTTCGCGGAGCGTCTTCACCGCTTCGCGTACCGCCGTTCGGCTGACGCCGAGAGTTTGCGCTAGTTCGCGTTCCGCCGGAAGTTGATCTCCGGGCTTCAACGTTCCCTTCAGCACGGACTCTTCAATCTGCTGGACGATTTGCTCGTACAACCTTGAGGTTCGTACAACTTTGTACATTGGATTTACTCCCGCAGGAACCAGTTGGGGGAAACTGGTGATGGTCTGGCTACTATACCGCAGGTCCAGAGGGCGAGATGTAGATTTTGTGGTATCAAAAGCCGAGAAAGCCATATTTGGTATTTGGGTATAGTGGTATGACCACAAATCATATCCATGTTGCTCAAATTTAGCAAGATGCCTAGATCCTTATACCTTTGGCTAGAATTTCATGACGGTTAGCAGATTTGGCTGCTGGCGGTCGGGCCGGATCGTTGGCTTGAACGACTCCATGGTCCCGAATTCTCTTGACACCCCTTAAGCGTCGATGGTATGGCTGTCGGACCAGCTTTCGGAGGGCTTCGATGACATTCCGACGCACCGCCATGTTCGCGGGTCAAGTCGCTACTGCAACCGTCCTCGTTCTTTTAGCCATGAGCCCCCATGCGCTTGCTCAATCCACCTCCGGTCGAGTGCTGGGAAGTGTTTCTGACCAGAGTGGTGCCGCCGTCGCGGGCGCAACTGTTGTCGTCACTGACACGGAGCGTGGCACTTCGCGAACGCTCACGACTGACCAGGCCGGAGCCTATGTTGCTGCTGACCTCACTCCCGGCACTTACACGGTTCACGTGGAAGACAAAGGCTTCAAATCCGTCGAACGGCCGAACGTGCGCATCGAAGTTGCCACGGACGTTCGAGCGGACTTCACACTTCAGCCGGGCGAGGTTTCCGAAACGGTGGTCGTCCAAGAGGAAGTTCCGCTCCTCAATACAACTTCCGCAACTCTCGGTGGAACGCTCAGCAACAAGGAAATTAACGACCTTCCGCTGAACGGCCGCAACTACGAAAACCTGCTGCAACTGCGTCCGGGCGTGATGCGTTATCCCGGCGGCGGATTCTCCACCACAAGTACCGACGGCTTGCGTGCGGAGGATAATGCTTACTTTATCGATGGCCTTTTTAATAGCGAGCCTTTCTCCGGCCAGGGCATCATCAACGGCGCGGGTATCGCTGGAGACTCGGCCACCATTCTGCCCATCGATGCGATCCAGGAATTTAATGTTCAGGAAAATCCTCCGGCCGAATATGGATGGAAACCGGGCGCAGTCATCAACGTTGGATTGAAGTCGGGAACCAATTCCATCCATGGCACCGCATTTGCCTTTGGCCGTGATGGCGATGTACTCGACGCCCGCAATTACTTCAACGCCGACCCCGCCACAAAGACGCCGCGAACACTGGAACAATTCGGCGGCAGCTTTGGCGGTGCAATTATCAAAGACAAAGCCTTCTTCTTCGGTGCTTACGAAGGTCAGCGTTACGATGTAGGAAACAACTATAGCGTCAGCACCCCAACCACAGTAGGTTTACCGACACCCGCAACGCCGACCTGTACTTCGGTAGCAGGCGACTGCGCCAACAGCATTCCGAATGCAATCGCCGATTTGCTGGCGAATCACATTCCGATCAGCCACGCCAGCCAGTTGATTTCGGGCTGCACGGTTTCAGGAAGCGGCGCCGTGACCTGCAACGGCACTGGTTTCCCGATCAATAACACGCAATCGATCAACGTCGTGCAAGGTTTCCCCAACGATGTGGGGGTCGACAACGTGATTGCCAAGGTCGATTATTCCTTCAATCAACGCAACAGCATCAGCGGCATGTATTTCTTCGGAAACAATTCGGGGACGGTCGAAGATTTTCCCGAATTGCAATCGAAATGGCGGTCCGACATCCATACGCGAGCGCAAGTAGTTGGAGGTAACTGGATTTGGACTCCGAACGCGCAGTGGGTGAATGAAGCCAGAGTTGGATATAACCGCCTTTATCAACCCACGCTGCCGGGTGATCTGGATACTCCGGCGTCCGCTTACGGTCTGAACACGGGGGTAAGCGGACCGGACACCGGAGGACTGCCACGCATTGGTTTCGCCGGAGCGTTCGTACCCGGCCTGGGCGGATTCAAGTGGCCGAAATTTCAGGGCCCTGATTCAATCACCCAATTCATCGATCACGTTTCGCGCACGGTTGGAAAGCATGCTTTCAAGTTCGGCGGCGAAGTTCATCGCGACGAAGTAAGCGGCGGCGCTTTCGGTAACGCGAGAGGCAGCATTACTTTCCTGGGTGGCGTGGCTCTGCCCGCATCAACGCAGTTAGAGGATTTTTTTGCCGGCGATCCGTTCAAGGCGTCGGTGCAAGTCGGCAATCCTAGACGAACCATACACAACTGGGCGTATGCAGGATTTGTTCAGGATGATTGGCGCGCCACCAGGACCCTAACCATCAACGCCGGGCTGCGCTACGAATTCAATTCAGTCATTGCAGAGGCTCACAACCAGCTCGGCAACTTCGATCCGAATTCGTCCACTGGACTGATTCAGGAGGGTATGAACGGCGTCAGCGGTCCCTATAATCCAGATCACAAAGATTTCGCCCCACGCCTCGGCTTTGCCTGGGACGTGACCGGCAAGGGCGACACAGTGCTCCGAGGTGGAGCTGGATTGGTGTATGAAACGATTAATTGGGAAGCTCTGCTCGCTTTCAACAATGCCTTCGGCCTGAATAACGTTCCCACCGGCGCCATTATTGATGCTGCGGGCGACACTGCAGGCGGCACAATCACAGCCAGTAACATTTCAGTTCCGCCCGTCATGCCACAGTGGGACGGCGGCACGCCCATCTATGGGGCCAACGTGAGCACCGCCACGCCCAATTGCTACTTAAGTCCATGTCCCATCATGAGCGTGGACCGCAACATCACTACTCCCTATGTATGGAACTGGACGCTAAACTTGCAACACGCGTTTACTCCCAATCTTTCTTTGGAAGTGGCCTACGTAGGAAATCACGGCGACAATCTGACCGGCATTCGGGATATCAACCAGCCGCCAGTGGGCTCTGGCTGGCCGGCGGCAAACATTGTCGCCTGTACTCAAGCAGCTTTAGCAGGGGGAACAGGGGCGCCCTATCCGACGCTTACAAATCCTGCCTGTCAGGACGACACCGGAAACGAAATTGGACCTTACGCCGCGAAGTTTCCCTACCTGAGCAACATCTTCCAGATGGCAAACGTGTACAGGTCCAACTACGACGGATTGCAAGTTACGTTGAATTCGCGAAATTATCACGGACTCAGCATGGTGGCCGGTTACACCTTCTCTCACGCTCTCGACGACGTGGGCGCCAACTGGGACTTTGGCTACGGCGCTGGACTGCCTGAGGATTCCTACAACGTCGGCCGAGAATACGGAAACAGCGACTTCGACATGCGGCAACGCTTCACACTCTCGCTCACCTACGCCATCCCCGGACGGAGCGGCTCATGGCAGATGCTGGAGGGCTGGGAACTCAACTCCATCGTGACCTTGCAAAGCCCGCAGTTTTGGGGCCCGATTGACATGGGAACGGACGCCGCCGGCGTCGGTCCGCTGCCGGTCAGCCCGCCAGCCAGCGAACCAATTCGCTGGAGCTTTTACGGCAAACCCTCTGACTTCAAGTCAGGTCCAAATCCAATTCCCTACTTCGCGGGAAATAATTCTCCGACAAATCCGACGAACAACGCCGCTTGCAACTCTCAAGCGTTGGCTGTGGATGGAGGGACTCCCGGAGCCGCGACCGAATCTCTTGCTTTCTTCGGCTGCTACGCTCAGGGCAGCTCCATCATGATTCCCCCGCTGCTCGGCCAGTTCGGCAACATGTCGAGGAACACGTTCCCGGACTCCGGCTTCAAGGATTTCGATTTCTCTGTCGCCAAGAACTGGCACCTGGGCGAGCGCGTGCATGCGCAGTTCCGCGCCGAGTTCTTTAATATTTTCAATCATCCCAACTTTGCTAATCCTTACGGCGGCCAGAACGGGTTTGGCTTGAACGATCCTTCGGCTCGGCCGTTCGGTTGTGGCTGCGCCACGCCCGACGTCGCCGCAGCTAACCCCGTGATCGGGTCGGGCGGCCCTCGGGCTGTGCAACTCGGTCTCAAGTTTATTTTTTAATTTGGCGTACAGGTTAAGTCGAAAAAAGGACCGGACGCAGTTCCGTCCGGCCCTTTTTTTCGTATCAGCTCACATGATGGACCAACACAAAAGGGCCTAACAATGAAAATAAGAAGTCGGTTCTGTTCTCTATTTCTGCTTTTGCCATTCTTCACACTTATTTCTATGACCACTTTCGCTCAAAACCAGGAACACCGCGAACGCAACATCGATGAGATCCGGGTCGAAGCCATTCACCGTGCCGAGGTGGGCCAGTACCCGCTGATCGGACTCGATCCCGCCGATGTGAAAGAAGCCTTCGAAAACATCCACACCAGCGATAAGGACGAGTGGGCGGCGGCATTTATGCACGTCGCCGATCGTTATTTCAATGAGGCAAAGTCGCTGGAAAAGTCCGATCCCGCCAAGGCGAACGCAGATTACATTCGAGCCTGGCGGCTCTATTCCTTCGGACGCTGGCCAATTCCCGCTTCGCCGGGCAAGCAGCGCTCCTATGAAAAGGCGATTGAAGCATTTCTGGCGCATGCGCGTTTCATGGATCCGCCACTTGAGGTCGTGCACATTCCGTTCGAAGGAAAAGAAATCACCGCTTATCTACGCCTCCCGAAAAATGCGAAAGGTCCAGTGCCGCTGGTAATTGCGGTCAATGGACTCGACAGCCGCAAAGAAGATCTCGCGGAAAGCTTTGGCGCGATTCTTCCCTTCGGCGTCGGCTACCTCGCCGTGGATGGTCCGGGAACCGGACAAAATCCTGTCAAGGTAAGTGAAACGGCGGATCGCGTGTTGTCGAAGGTAATTGACTACGCGCAGTCGCGGCCCGAAATCGATAAGAATCGCATCGCCATGCATGGCGTGAGTTGGGGAGCTTATTGGGCCACCAAGATGGCGATCATCGAACGCGCGCGCTTGCGCGGTTGCAGCGCGCAGTCTCCGCCGATCGATAAATTCTTTCAGAAAGATTTCATCGTGAACTCGCTGCTGGGAAATCGCGAATATCTTTTCGATCAGGTGCCGGCGCTCATGAGCATCATGGAAGGCGTGCATTCGCTTGCTGAGATGGAAGAGTTCATGCCCAAACTTTCACTGGTGCATGAAGGCCTGCTCGGCAAGCCGATGGCGCCGATGCTGGTGATCGCGGGAGTGCTCGATACCCAGGTTCCCATCGACGATGAATATCTTCTTCTAAGCAAGGGCGACGTGCCGAAAGATGCGTGGGTCAATCCTCGCGGCGGACATCTGGGCCGCCAAGTGGGAGTGTGGCCGGACCCTCTGATTTTCAAGCAAGTAATTATTCCCTGGCTGGTAAAGACGCTGGAGGCTCCGGCGAAGTAGTCGCCGCTCGCAATGTCCACGTCAGCCGCTGCTCCACCACCGGAATCCACCGAGACGCGGAGCAAGCCTTTTTACGCGTCTCTGTGGGTTCAGGTTCTCATCGCCATGGCAGTTGCCGTTGTACTGGGAGTCATAAGCCCCGCACACGCCGTCGCCATGAAGCCCCTGGGCGATGCCTTCATCCGGATGATCACCATGATCATCACGATTCTCATTTTCTGCACCGTGGTGACGGGCATCGCGGGTATGCAGAATTTGAAAAAAGTGGGACGAGTCGGTGGCAAGGCTTTGCTCTACTTTGAAATTGTTTCGACGATCGCGCTGGCGGTGGGACTTATCGTGGGCAATGTTGTTCATCCCGGTAGCGGCTTCAATGTGAACGCGGCAACCCTCGATGCGAAATCCGTGGCTGATTATGCCGGACAAGCCAAGGCGCAGAGCGTCACCGAATTCCTGATGCACATCATCCCCACCACAGTGACGGATGCTTTCGCCAAGGGTGACATCCTGCAGGTAGTGTTCATCTCAATTCTGTTTGGCTTTGGTTTGTCCTCGGCGGGGCCGCGTGCCAAGCCGATCGTAGCTCTGCTCGAATCGCTAACCCACGTGGTCTTCCGCGTGGTGAACATTCTGATGATCTTCGCGCCGATCGGCGCATTCGGCGCCATGGCCTTCACCATCGGCAAATACAGCTTCACCTCGCTGGGACCGTTGGTAAAATTAATCGCCACCTTTTGGCTAACCTCGATTGCTTTCGTGCTGTTCGTTCTGGGTGCGATTGCAGCGGCCGCCGGATTCAGCATTCTGAAGTTTCTGCTTCATATCAAGGAAGAAATCCTGCTGGTGCTGGCAACAAGTTCTTCGGAGACCGCTCTGCCCACGCTGATGGAGAAGCTGGAAAAGCTGGGCTGCTCGCGCTCGCTGGTAGGCTTGGTAATTCCCACCGGCTACACGTTCAACACCGATGGCAGCGGTTTGTACATGACGCTGGCTGCCCTTTTCGTGGCCCAGGCTACCAACACGCACTTGACTCTGCTGCAACAGCTCACCCTTTCCTCCGTCGCCACGCTGACTTCGAAAGGAGCAAGCGGCGTGCAGGGAGCGTCCTTTATCGCGCTCGTCGCGACTCTGTCGGTTATTCCTACGATTCCGGTTGCGGGCATGGCACTGATTCTCGGCATCGACCGCTTCATGAGCATGTTTCGCGGACTGGTAAATATGATTGGCAATGGAGTGGCCACACTGGTGGTGGCGCGGTGGGAGAATGAGTTGAGCCGGGAAGCGTTAAGGGAAAGACTGGCATGAGGCTCGGCGCGGCTGGCTCTCGGCTCAATTCTAGTCGACCCTTTCGTAACCGTTCGCGCTGCACAATATTCGTGGCAATTTAACATTTATGAAATATCTTTCCAGTAACATCTCCTTAGGGGATTACTGGCATGGCTTCAGCGCGGGTTCTGAAATCGCTGCCTCTGCAAGCAGCCGCAGTGTGTTTTCGGCGCCAGGGTGCAGCGGTGGAGTTCCTGCTGGTGAACACCAACGGCGGAAATAAGTGGACTTTTCCCAAGGGTTCCACCGATGCCCATCTCTCGCATAGCCAGGCCGCCGAGCGCGAGGCAGCGGAAGAAGCCGGTGCTCTGGGCACGATCGAACCGCGACACTTTCATCTTTATTTACATTCCAAAGGCGTTTTCTGGCAGCCGGGCGGGGTTCAGGAATTTGTGGTGAAGGCTTTCCTGATGGAAGTCCACCAGATGCGTCGAGCCGATGAGCCGATGCGCAATCCAACCTGGTTCAGCCCGGACGATGCGCGCCGCCGTTTGTCTAAAGGCCGGGAAGTGAAATACGCGCGCGAAGTGGGAGCTGTGATCGACCGCGCTCTCGAACGAATCCAACTTCACGGTGAGTTATGGGGAAAATATCCGGAAATCCGCAACGGGCGCGCTGCCGCGCATTCCTGATTCACTACAATAGCGTGTCCTCAAAGTGAACATCTCTCGCTTTTTGTGAGACGATGAATCCAGCCCATGATTCAGCTTTCTGGCGCCGGAAAACGTTTCGGCCACAAACTTCTTTTTGAAAACACCGACTGGCTGATCACGCCTCGCGACCGCATCGGTCTGGTGGGCGCGAACGGCACCGGCAAGTCCACGCTGATGAAGATTCTCGCCGGCCTGGACACGCTCGATTACGGCTCCCTCATTTTCGCCAAAGGAACCACGGCCGGATATCTGCCGCAGGATGGGCTCTCGCTCTCCGGGCGCACAGTTTTCGCCGAATGTATGGCGGTATTCACCGAACTGCACGCCATGGAGCGGGAACTGGAAACCCTGACTCACCGCATCTCCGAACTCGACCACACCAGCCCGGAATACGCCGAGGTGGCCGACCGCTATCACAGTCTGGAGCACGAGTTCCGCACGCGCGATGGTTACTCGATTGAAGCCGAAGTCGGACGCGTCCTGATGGGCCTCGGTTTTCGCAAAGAAGACTGGGAGCGCGAGACCGACGAATTTTCCGGCGGCTGGCAGATGCGCCTCGCGCTGGCCAAGCTGCTGCTGCAGAAACCCAATCTGCTGCTGCTCGATGAACCTACTAACCATCTTGATCTCGAAGCGCGCAACTGGCTGGAAGAGTATCTCCACAACTATCCGCATGCTTTTGTGCTGATTTCGCACGACCGTTATTTTCTCGATGTGACGGTCAACAAAATCGCGGAGATATGGAATAAGCGTTTCTGGTTCTACACGGGGAATTACGACAAATTCCTCTCACAGAAGACACAGCGCAACGAACAGTTGCAGGCGGCCTACCGCAACCAGCGCGACCGCATCGAGCAACTGGAAGTATTCATCAACCGCTTCCGTTACCAGGCCACCAAGGCGAAGCAGGTGCAAAGCCGCATCAAGGAACTGGAAAAGATTGAGCGGATCGAGGTCCCGCCGGAAGAGAAGACGATTCACTTTTCCTTTCCGCAGCCCAAACCGAGCGGCCGCATCGTCGCCGAGTTCGAGAACGTCGCCAAGGTTTATCCGGGGAAAAATTCTGGCGCGGCAAGCACCGGCGAGAAGGAGGTTTTTCGCAACGTCAATTTCATGATCGAGAAGGGCGATCGCATCGCACTCGTCGGCGTGAATGGAGCTGGAAAGTCCACGCTCATCAAATTGCTCGCGGGCGCGGAACTCCCAACGCATGGCGAATTCAAACTTGGCTATAACGTCGAAGCCGACTACTTTGCCCAGGACCAATACAAAGAACTCGATGCCGACGCGCGCATGATTGACGATCTCGGCAATGCTTCCCCACGCTCGACGCAAACGGAGCTTCGCAGTCTGCTCGGCTGTTTCTTATTTTCCGAAGACGACGTGTTCAAGAAGATCGGAGTACTCTCCGGCGGTGAGCGAGGCCGCTATGCTCTGCTCCGCCTGCTGCTGCATCCAGCGAATTTCCTGCTGCTCGATGAGCCCACCAATCACCTTGATCTCCGAGCTAAAGATGTCCTGCTGGACGCTCTCATGGACTACACGGGCACGGTCGTTTTCGTGTCCCATGACCGTTACTTTATCGACAAACTAGCCACGCGAGTTTTCGAAATCGGGGACGGAAAAGTCGAAGTCTATCCCGGCAATTACGAGGATTATCTCTGGCGCAAACAAGGCGGAAATATCAAACAGAATGAGGCGATCCGCCGGGAGTTGAAAGAGGTTCAGTCTGAACCAGAGCCGGCGTCAAATGGCAACGGATCATCGTCCGATGCCGCACCAGGCAAGGCGAAACGTTTGAATCCCATCAAGCGCAAGAAAATGGAAGATCGAATCCGCGAGCTGGAAGGGGAAATCAACCGCGCGGAAACCTTGATTGCGCAGTACGAGACTTCACTCCAGGATTTCGTCAGCGCCGATGAGAGCCAGCGCCAGGCCCAGGAACTCGAACGGCAAAAGGCCGCGCACGCAGACTTCCTCAAGGAATGGGAAGACCTGAGCGAGTCTTTACAGGATGCGGTCTAATGGCCACCACCCCTGCCGCAACCGTACAGCCTCTTCCGTAATCTCGGAGGATCGCTTACCTCTGTGCGATAGTCAGATTGGCCAAAGGGACAGGAACCAGCCTGCGGCCGAGAAAATCCCAGACCACCCGTACCGATTGGCGCCGCCAGCGCCCTGAACTGGCGAACGGACGCGCAGCGGCGGGACAAAGGAAGGTCGCATGCTCCAGTCATCTGAGAACTCTTTCGGCGTAAGGTCCACTTCGCCGGCCTCCAACCCCAACTCCTACAACCCCGTCAAAACCACCACCGCACCCATTGAGCAAGCAACCATCGGGCGATCCCTCGTCATCAAGGGCGAAATTACCGGCGCGGAAGCCCTTTACATCGATGGCCGCATCGAAGGCAAGATTACGCTGGCGGATAACCGCCTCACCATCGGCCGCAACGGCACCGTGCAAGCGGACATCGTGGCCCGCGAAGTTGTGGTCATGGGCAAAGTGACCGGCAACATCGAATGCAGCGACCGCGTCGATATTCGCAGCGAGGGCGTGGTGCACGGCAACGTTTCCACCCACCGCATCAGCGTGGAAGACGGCGCTGTGCTCAAGGGCGGTATTCAGGTCAAGAGCGGTGAACACAAACAGCAGAACCAGCCGGTGCAAACAAAGGCTCCGGAAGCGCCGAAGCCTGCCGTGGCAGAACCGCAAAAGGCTTTGGCGGCCATTGCCGGCGCGTGAGAACCAACACCAACATAGGGCAGTAGAAAAGGCCACGCCCGCGCGTGGCCTTTCTTTTCTGCCGATCCGATCACACCAGCTGACGGGATTTTGCCCTCCTGCCGCCAACTTCCGGTACAGCTCTTACTTTTTCTCTTTCTCTTTGTCCTTGGGCTTTAGATCAAGCGAAGCCGAATTCATGCAATAGCGCAGCCCGGTAGGGGCAGGTCCATCTTCAAAGACATGCCCCAAATGCGCTCCGCACTTGGCGCAACGGGCTTCGGTCCTGGTCATTCCGTAGCTGCGGTCTTTGTGCTCTTCAACTTTGCCCTCGTCCGCCGGTTTGAAGAAGCTCGGCCATCCCGTGCCGGAATCGAACTTCGTCGTCGAGTCAAATAACGGCTCTCCGCAGCAGACGCAGTGATACGTCCCGGCATCTTTGGTCTTCCAGTACTTGCCGGTAAAAGCCGGCTCGGTTCCCGCCTCCCGGGTCACGTGATATTGCTCCGGCGTCAGCTGTTGTTTCCACTCCGATTCGCTCTTTGCGAGTTTTTCTGCCATGAATGTGCACCTGAATAAATTGTTCTTTTCTAGTTAACAACTCTGTTTAACAACCATTAGATGTTCTATTACCAGAAAGGTGACGAGCCCTATTTGCACGGCTCTGGTTGTGACATCCGTCACAATTCACTCGTGACATCTAACCTTGCCCCGAATCCATTCCGGAGTCAAATATGTTGAAACGTCTGCGAGTCCCTCCGGCCCGGCGTCGCCTCTCAAGGGGATGCCGGGCCCTTTTGTGAATCATTCCGGAACTTCCTCTCCAATCTTGTGGTATTTGCTCCGGAAATACAGCAGCGGATTGCCCCGCCGCACTACAAAGTCTTCTACCTCCGCAATGAAGATAGTGTGATCGCCAGCATCGTGAGCCGATTGCAGCTGGCACTCCAGATACGTCAACGCTCCATGCAGTACGGGCGTTCCATGCTTAGTCCGATCAAAGTGGGCCGCAGGTTCGTCGACCTGTTCCTCCAGCGGCAGAGCATAATATTCCGAAATCGCCCGCTGACCTTCGGCCAGGACATTGACGCCAAAGCGCTTCTTGGAATGCAGATGGGCGTGAGTGTGCGCGCTCTGGTCTACGCAAACCAGCACCAGCGGAGGATCGAGGGAGACGGAAGCAAATGCATTAGCAGTCATGCCATGAACTTTGCCATCCAAGTCCACGGTGATGATGGTCACTCCGGTGGCAAAGCTCCCCATCGCTCTTCGAAATTCGGCTGCACTCAGACTCATAGCGCCAAGGCGGTTTTGAGGCCGCGACCGCCTACATTAGCACGGCAGGGGCTTGCTAGGGTCAATGAGCGAACTCGCCTCGTTACATAAACCAACGATTCGGGGGGCTTCGTTTACGTCTAGTCATCGTCTTCACTTTGGTCTTGCACAAAGGGACTGATTCCGAGCTGTGTAACATGGCCCCGGCGAAATGCAGATCGAAAAATTATGGCGAGAGGAAAAAGACAAACCGCGCCAATGAGGCTGTTGGCGAGGATAATCTCAGATATGCCAATGAACGTCGTCTTGATCCTGGCTACAAACGTCGGTTCTAGCAAACCAAACAGGCCTGAGGGATACGCAGGTCTGTCCCCCATACTTTCCATTAGGACCAAAAACAGTAGGGTCCATATCCAATAGAGCCAGAGCGAAACGAACAGCTCGACGTTGCGGCGAAGCACGCTGCGGTGTGCTACCGAGTCTGCGTCCTCCAACTTCGGGGTACCACGCCTTTCGCGACGTTGGGAAGGAGTACGCAGGCGAGCAGCCAAAACGGGACCCAAGCCACGACGATATAAGCTCTGATCCCAATAAAATAAGGAATCAACCACCCAAGCGCAAAGGCTATCAGCGTAATCAATCGGCGATAGGCACGCGACAGACGAAGCGACGTGCCGCATGATGGGCACTTCGGAGAGGGGCCATTCGGCTTTATGAATACCCTTACATCTTCGAGCTTAATCCCGTCGCCGCAGTGCGGGCACGTCGTGTGTTCCGAGTAGCTTCCGATTAAGGATGAACGCGACATAGCGAACCATCAGAAAAGTTGCTAGCAGGGTAGATCATACCCATAGTTCGAGCGTTATGGCGAAACATCGCGTTTCACTCATTGACCCCTGCCAGAGGCGGGTTGTGCGCGCAAGCTGGTATTGACTGGCCACCGACCACTGGCCACTGTTGTATGATTCGATGCACCAGCACCTCTGCGCAACCGAACAGTGCCCCTAACTGCGATCAGTCCGATTCGTCATTCATCCTGTTCCGCGGAACTCCGCAAATTACCCATGGGATCGCCGATCTCTCGCGAGCTGGCCCTGCGTCTGATCAGTTGCGGTAACGATGACCTCCCGGCGCTGCTCGCCGCAGCCCGTGCGGCAAAAGAGAACTTCAAATTCGGCGTTATCACTTACTCGCGAAAAGTATTCTTGCCACTAACGAATCTCTGCCGCGATTACTGCGGCTACTGCACCTTCCGCCGCGATCCCGCTGACCCCGGCGTGCATACGATGACTCCCGAAGAGGTTTTGTCAGTGGCCCGAGCTGGAGAAAAGTTGGGATGCACAGAGGCTCTTTTCAGTCTGGGCGATAAGCCAGAACTTCTATTCCCTGAGATGCGCGAGACTCTACGTCATCTCGGATACAAATCAACTTTGCACTACCTGGAGGCCATGTGCGAACTCGTGTTGCGGGAGACGAGCCTGCTGCCGCATCCAAACCCGGGATTGCTCAGCGCGGAATGGATTGCCCGTCTCGCCGCAGTCTCGCCCAGCATGGGATTGATGCTTGAGACCGTCAATACTGACTTGCTTGCTCGCGGAGCCGCGCACGACAACGCTCCCGACAAAGTCCCGGCTAAGCGCCTGCGCACCATTGAAGAGGCGGGAAAACAGCGCGTCCCTTTCACCACCGGGCTACTCATTGGCATTGGCGAAACTTCCGAAGACCGTGTCGAGACTTTGCTGGCGATTCGCGATTTGCACGAGCGTTACGGCCACATTCAGGAAGTGATCGTTCAGAACTTTCGCGCCAAGCCCAACATTCCCATGGCTCACACACCAGAACCCGGACAGGGAGAGATGCTTCGCACCATTGCAGTAGCTCGTTTGCTAATGCCCAACGTCAATATTCAAGCGCCTCCCAACCTCAATGCGCCGTATTATGAGGAGTTACTGGACGCTGGCATCAACGACTGGGGAGGAATTTCGCCGCTGACTCCCGACTACATCAATCCCGAAAAGCCCTGGCCGCATCTGGAGCAATTGCGCCTGCGCACCGAAAGTAAGGGATTCCGGTTGCGCCAGCGGCTGCCGGTCTATCCTGAATTCCTGTCCGCGGCTCTCGCTAAGCCCGATCTTCTCTCAAAGAAGATCAAAGCCGCTCGCGACCGCGAAGGTCTTGCCCGGACCGGAAGGGCCGCATGATCTGCGTTCTCACCGGCGGCACCGGCGGCGCCAAGTTTGTGGACGGGCTGCGGCAAGTGATCCCGCCAGAAGAAATCACGCTCATCGTCAATACCGGGGATGACCTGTTGTGGTGGGGACTTTATGTTTCGCCCGATATCGACTCCATCACCTACGTTCTTTCCGGTCTGCTTAGCCGAGAGCGCGGCTGGGGGGTGAAAGGTGATACTTTTCTGTGTCTCCAGGCCATGGGTCAACTCGGCGAGCCCACATGGTTCCATACCGGAGATCGCGATCTCGCGGTGCATCTGCTGCGCTCGCGCCTTTTGGCCGAAGGCAAAACGCTTTCCGAAGCCACCTCCACAATCAGTGAAAAGCTCGGCGTGAAGGCGCGCATTCTGCCTATGAGCAACTCGCGGGTTGAAACTCGTGTCGACACGCCTTCCGGCGAGTTGAGCTTCGAAGAATATTTCGTGCAACGCTGGTATCAGGATCCCGTGAACTCGGTGCGATTCGCCGGAGCGTCAGACGCTGAGCCCGCGCCTGGAGTCATCGAAGCCATTGTCTCCGCCGATGCAGTACTCATTGCTCCGAGCAATCCGATTACAAGCATCGGCCCGATTCTGGCTGTCCCCGGAATTCGCGACGCGCTGGTGCGGGCGCGCGGCAAAGTTGCCGCCGTCAGTCCAATTGTGGGGAATGCCCCAGTAGCTGGGCCGGCAGGCATTTTGATGACCGCCATGGGATTGCCCTGCTCGATCGCGGGCGTGGCCAAAGCTTACGAAGATTTTCTCGATCTGCTGATCTGCGACATGCGTGACGCCCGCGCTGCGATAACGCTTCGCGAAAAAGGTTTGCGAGTGCAGTGCACTGAAACCATTATGCGCACCGCCGATGACAAGGCCGTACTCGCTCGAACCGTGCTTTCCTTCGCAATGGAACGGCCGTCCTCTGATCGCTCAGTTTCCGACAAATCCGCTGCTCGTGCCACCGTCGATCAGCCGTGATCCTCATTCCCGTCAAGAATCTATCGGCGGCAAAGCAGCGGCTGGCTGCGGTATTGGATCAGCGAGCGCGCACGGAATTAACCCAAACTATGCTGCATGACGTTGTGACCGCAATCGCTGCGTGGCCGCGTCGTCCAGCCTGCGCGCTTGTAACCGGCGACCCGTTCGCGCTGGACCTCGCGCGCCAATATGATTTCGAAATCATCCCAGATCCGGCAAATCCCGGAGAGACTGGGGCCATCGAAATGGCCACTCGCCATTGCATCGATCGCGGCATTGACAACACTCTCGTGATCCCCGCAGACATCCCTCTGATTCAAGCCACAGAGCTGGAACAGATTTACGCTGTGGCTCCGGACGAAGGTTCGGTTCTGGCGCCGGCTGCCGACGGGCGCGGAACCAACGCGATATTCCGCCGCCCCGCCAATTTGTTTCCGCTTCGCTTCGGTAACGACAGCTTCAAACCGCATCTCGCCGCGGCGCGAGCAACTGGAAAATCTTGTCGCGTTTTACAACTGCCAGGCATCGCTGTTGACGTGGACAATCCCGAAGATTTGCAGCAACTCCTCTCGCATACCGGAGAAACCCGCACTCAGAGCCTGGTTCGCCGCTGGACGCTCGAAGGCCGCTTGCCCGTCACGAGAGCGGAGATCCGGTGAGCGAACCACGACACCAGCAGCGTAAAACTTTTGCGCGGCCGCGCGCGAAGAAGAAATCGAGCCTTATGCCGACCGAGATTCGCCTGATCCCAATCCCTATTGCTGAAGACATACAACCGGGCGATTCTTTATCAGAGAAACTCATCGCGTCAATGCAGCAACGCAAGTTTGCATTCGCGCCCGGCGATATTCTCGTCGTTAAACACAAAATTGTGTCCAAAGCGGAAGGCCGCATCATCGATCTTGCCACGATCGATCCTTCTGACGAATCGATCGCCTGGGCAAAGAAATATAAGCTGGATGCACGCGTGATTGAACTGGCCGTGCGCGAGAGCCGCGCCGTTATCAGGCGTAAAAATGGTGTGCTCATCACGGAAACGCGGCACGGATACATCTGCGCCAACAGCGGAGTGGATGTCTCCAATGTTGATGGAGGGCGTCACGCTTTGCTTCTACCCGCCGATCCCGATCGTTCCGCGAGAAAGCTTCATCGCGAACTGAAGAAGCGCACTAAGCTCGCGGTTCCCGTTCTTATCGCTGATACCTTCGGTCGTCCGTGGCGCGAAGGCCTTATCGATTTCGCCATCGGCATCGCCGGAATGAAAGCGCTGCGTGATGATCGAGGCCAACGCGACCCGCACGGCTATACGCTGCAAGCCAGCCTTGAAGCCATCGCCGACGAACTCGCCGCCGCCGCAGGTCTGGTGTGCGGAAAGCTCAACCGAACCCCGGCCTGCATCATCCGCGGATTCACTTACCAACTGGCTCGCGGCCGCACACGTGACCTGCTTCGCCCCGCGTCCAACGATTTATTCCGTTGATCCGGTTGCGCCACGCCCTCGCCAAAGTCAGCCTGCAGGAGTAATTTGGAATGATAGAAAGTCCGGAGGAAGCTGTGGCCCGCCATCTTTCAATACCGGAACTGCAAAAGTTCCCTTCGCTCGATTGGTTCGAGGTAGCGCCAACTCTCACGCCCGCGGTCCGCGCTTCTCTGGAGAGAATTCTCGAAACTCAAAATGGCGACGCGATTTCGCAGCAGAACGCCTTCGAGCTCGCCCACGCCGATGGCGATGACTTGCTCGGGCTGCTAGCCGCCGCCAACGTGCTGCGCGCCGAGCTTTCCGGCAATCTGGTCACCTACGTCGTCAATCGCAACATTAACTTCACCAATATCTGTTTTGTGGGATGCAAATTCTGCGCCTTCAGTCGCGGACCCCGGGAATCGGATACTTATTTTCTGGAGCCAGCTCAGGTCGCGAAGAAAGCCGCCGAGGCCTGGCAGATCGGAGCCAGAGAGGTCTGCATCCAGGGCGGACTACCGCATGGCCTGCCTCCATTTTATTATCGTGACATTCTGCGCGCGGTGAAGACGGCTACGCCTGGAATGCATATTCATGCCTTCTCGCCAATGGAAATCGTTTACGGAGTTGAACTCACCGGCATGAAGCTGCCCGATTATCTCTCCATGCTGCGCGACAACGGCCTCGACACTCTACCGGGCACAGCTGCAGAAATTCTGGATGACGAGATCCGGCACATTCTTTCGGCGAACAAACTCTCCACCGCGCAGTGGATCGAAGTGATCCGTACCGCCCATCGTCTCGGCATTCGCTCCACTTCCACGATGATGTATGGGCACACGGAAACGCCCGAGCATTGGGTTCGGCAGATGTATCTGCTGCGTGAAATTCAGGACGAGACCGGAGGCTTCACGGAATTCGTTCCGCTCGGCTTCGTGCACCAGAACACGCTGCTGTTCCAACAAGGATTGGCTCGAACCGGACCGACGCTTGCGGAACATCTAAAGGTGCACGCGCTATCGCGCCTGCTGCTTGCGGGATCGATCAACAATATTCAAGTATCGTGGGTAAAGTTGAATCGTCAGCTTTCACAACTCTGCCTGCATGCGGGTGCCAATGACTACGGGGGCACGCTGATGGAAGAAAACATTTCGCGCGAGGCCGGAGCCACTGCCGGCCAGTACACGAGCCCGGAAGATTTTCAGTCGTTGATTCTGGAAACGGGACGAATTCCCGCAGAGCGCAACACGACTTACTCGCGCATCAAAATCAAGTTGCCGCTAGAAAACCTCACCACGGAAGAAGCGCTGGAGCCTGAATTTGCCTGATTCGGGTCCAATAGCCATTCTCGGCGGAACTGGCCCGGCGGGCATGGGTGTAGGTCTGCGTTGGGCGCGTGCGGGAGAAACCGTCATTATCGGATCGCGCGACGCGCAGCGTGCACGAGAGGCAGCCGGCAAGATCAAGAAATCTCTCGGAGAGCGCGCTCAGATTTCGGGCATGGAAAACAGCGTGGCTTGCGCTGCTGCAAATATTCTGGTGCTCACCGTCCCGTTCGAAGGTCAGACCTCTCTGCTCAAACAACTCAAGCCCGCGATTCGCCCTGGCAGTGTTTTGATTGACGCCACAGTCGCACTCGCCTCCAGCGTCGGCGGACGAGCTTCACGCACGCTCGGCGTCTGGCAGGGATCAGCTGCGCAACAAGCGGCTGAACTTGTTCCCAAGGGAGTGAGTGTAGCGGCCGCTTTCCACAATCTGTCAGCGGATCTTCTCAACGGAGACGAAGATCTCGACTGCGACGTGATCGTCTGCAGTGACGATGCTGGCGCCAGTCAACTCGCTCGGACTCTCGCTGCAAAGCTCCCCGGAGTCCGCGCCATTGACGGCGGCAAATTGGAAAATGCCCGCGTTCTCGAACAAATTACCGCTCTGCTGATTGGCTTAAACATCCGCCACAAAGGCCACGGCGGCATCCGCATCACCGGACTGCCGCCACAAGCCTACAAATAATTTTCCTCTTTCCTTCTAGAACGAATACTTCAACGAAAACTGAATCAGCCGCGGCGTGCCCACAGTTGAAGTGATCGGTGCCGATCCCCCGCCAGTTCCGCCCACGATCGGTGAAACGGTTGTGGCCGCCGGAAGCGCGAACGATGGATGATTGAACAGGTTGAAAAAGTCCACCCGGAACCGCAGATCCTGGCGCTCCGCCAGGCGGAAAGACTTGTCGAGAGTAAAATCAACGTTTTTCTGCGGCGGTCCAATAATGCAATTACGCGGGGTGTTGCCGTAAACCGTCGCATCGCTGCTGGTGCCGTTGGAGAGAGTCGCAAGCGGGTCCGGTGTATACGCCAAGGGATTCACCCAGTTCGCCAGCCGTGACTCGACGCTGCCCGAAGTCGCAGCACTGGCGCAACTGGAGCCTGGAGTGAAGGTCGCTGTAGATGAAGGCGTGCTGGCCAGAGCGTACGCGGTGCCTCCCGCCGGGTCATAGATGGTGAACGGCGCGCCCGATTGCAGGATTACGACACCGCTTGTCTCCCATCCTCCCAGCACTCCTTTCGTCAGGCCGCTGGCGCCAGCAAAGAATGGCAATTGATAAACCGCGCTGGTCACAAAGCGCTGTCGACGGTCAAAATCGGACAAGCCGCGAGAAGCTGCGGCATCGGTTTGATTATTGACTCGGGTAAGAAAGGCTACGGACGCAGTCGAAACGTCGTCGATTGATTTGGACCAGGTGTAAGCGCTCTGGAAATACAAGCCCTTGCCGAAGCGATGGGCCAAAGTTGCCTGCAGCGCGCTGTAGTGCGAATCGGAGTTGGGAGCAAAGTCTTCGAAATCTCCCGGCGCGATGCCCAGATATGGGGCACGGGCTGAGGCATTCTCCACGGTTGAATCCACAATCGTGCACGACAAATGTTGAGCTTGGAGATTAGCGCAGCCTGGCCCAGAAATGGTGACCGGATTCTGTGGCGTGGCTAGCGTAGCCTGATCCGGATCGTAAGTGGAACGCAGGCGCGTGCCCTTGGTGCCGACGTAACCAAGTTCCATAAACCAGTCTCTTCCAAGTTCGTGCTGAATGGTGAAGTTCCATTGTTGCGTGGTGCCCGCCACCCAATGCAGTGGCACAGAGAGTTGGATCAAGCCATTCACATTACCGCTGAAAGCCGGAGAACACGCTTGTGGGGTGGGAAACGTACAGGGCGCAAATCCCTGCAGGATCGCCGCCGTGGGTACGTAAGTTTGGGTTGGATTGGCGCCGAGCGCCGGAATGCCGCTCGGAAACGCAGCGCTGTGCGCAAACAAGTTCGCCAGACTGTTCTCGCCCGGATCGAAGCCTACGAGAAATGGATATGTTGGAGGAACGATGGCAAGATTGTCTACCGCGCCCAGTCCTCGCGCACACTGTAAATCCCATAACCACCACGGACCGAGGTAGTGTGATGGCCTCCCACGTCATAAGCAAAACCAATGCGTGGCTCAGCACCGTGGCGTATTCATTGTTCAGTCCCGCTTGATTCAGTGTCCCGGAAATTCCCGAGAGGCCAAATTTATCAATGCATTTGGGGTAGACATAGGGCTGTCCAGTCGTATTCGCGAGGTTAGGATCAGTATTGCCAGTGTGACAGAGTGTGTCGTATGGCGCGCCGAGAAACTCGTTTCGGAAACCAAGATTCAGAGTGAGCGTCTTGCTCGCGCGATAGTCATCCTGCGCAAACCAGGAATAACCGGGAATGCGGTAATCGTGATTGCCGAGGCCGCCGCCGCCTTCGCCCAAAAGCGGTGCGCCCGCCATGAAACTCTGGAAATCCGATCCGAACCCGGTCGCGCCGGAGATAAAAAATATCAATCCATTGTCGGCAATCGGCAAGCTCCGGCGCATGGCGACGCGGTCCACTTCTCCACCAAACCGGAGTTGGTGTGGGCCGCGGCTCCAACTCACCGTGTCCACCCACGTGTAGTTATCGGAGAGAGCAGACTGGAGCTGCGTGGGGTAAGCTCCGAAGGCGAAACTGCCAAATTGAAGCCGGTAGATATTCGGATCGCCGGCTTGTCCGTTTACGCCCGTTGCGGTAGGCAGGTTGATACCGACATCTTTATTGGTGATGGGCGGCTGATTATTCAGCTTGTCGCTGATAATGTTGACGCCAAACCGAAAATCGTTAATCAAGTCATTGCTGAACACATGAGTTTCCGTAATGCTGCCGAAGCGGCTGTGCAATGGGATATCGAGAGGAAAATTAAGATTATTAGGGCCGGGCTGGCCACCGGTCTGGATTCCGTAAGAATCAGCTCCGAAGGGCTGGAACGTATCGGAGTTAGACCAGAAGAAGCGCTCGGACAAACGATCTTTCCCCCACGAAATTCGTGGTCCCAGTTCGCGGTGAACTGGT
>CAWEYI010000010.1:0-118926 GCA_963813205.1 uncultured Acidobacteriaceae bacterium
TGAGACCGTCGCTCTAGCCACCTGAGCTACGCCGCCATTCACTTGGGAAACGCAGCAAGAGGGACTAGTCGCATCCGCGCGAGGTCTCGCTGCTTGAGCGCAAGGAACCGGAGTGGTTCTTTGCGCCCGATTGCTTATTCTAAGAGCGCGTGTAAAAACGTGTCAAACTCACGGCGCGTCGGCCTATTCGCCGAATCAATACTTGCCAGCGACGCAACAAAGCCGGAAACTGCTCCTGATGAACACTGTTGCTGTCATTCCAGCTCGCTTGGCTTCGACCCGTCTACCGCGAAAAATGTTGCGCGAGCTTTCCGGCAAGCCATTGATCGGCTGGGTGTACGAGGCAGTTCGATCGTCTCCTCTACTCTCCGACGTAATTGTCGCTACTGATTCAGAAGTTATTCTAGAGACCTGCAGCAGATACGGTTGGAGAGCGGAGATGACTTCAGCTTCGCATAAGAGCGGCACAGAGCGCGTGCAGGAAATATCCAATTTGTTGGCGGCGGATATTTATGTCAACGTGCAAGGGGACGAACCCCTGGTGCGCCCCGAGCAAATTGCGACGCTGTTGGATGTAATGAAAGAACGATCGGTCCAAGTGGGGACGGTAAAGACCGCTTGCCCACCCGAGGATGTTCAAAATCCAAATGCGGTGAAGGTCGTGACCGCCAGCAATGGACGCGCGCTCTATTTCTCTCGCGCTACCATTCCATTCGATCGCGACGGCGGTGAGCCATGCTATTTCAAGCACCTTGGCCTTTACGCGTACCGCAAACCCGCACTCGATTGGTTTGTGAGCCAACCGGAATCCCCGCTGGAAAAAAGTGAGCGGCTGGAACAGTTGCGCTTCCTGGAAAATGGAATCTCGATTTTTGTGAGTGAGACGCCTTACGATTCGGTGGGAGTGGACACGGAAGAGGATCTGCAGCGTGTGGCCGAAATTCTGCGCCGGCGTTGACTTCGTCCGACTCTGTTTACACCTGCGGAGTTGGACCCTGGACGCGCTCCCACTCTTCCGCCGCCGCCACGCGTCGGGAGATTGCAGGATGGGAATGGAATAGCAATTCGACCCACTTCGCAGGGGTACGCTCTGCCAGGTTCTGCTGTGCCAGCTTGTTCATCGACGAAATGAAGGGACCAACACTGGCAATCGATTCGAAAGCGTAGTGATCGGCCTGCCGTTCGTTGAAGCGCGAATAAGCATTCAACGCCGGCATCAGCAAAAGAGAAAGCAGAGTCGCGGTAATCGCCAGCAAAGGCAGGTTCGCAAAATCGGAGAGTTCCTCGAACATATGATGATCGACCGCATAGTGCAGCACGAAATTCGCGATCCAGAAACCCAGGAAGGTAATTCCCGCTTGTACGAAAATGCTTTTCAAAATATGACGGTGAACATGGTGCCCGAGTTCGTGCGCCAGGACCGCTTCGATCTCCTCGGGAGCGTAGTTATCCAGCAGCGTGTCAGCCAGGATAATCCGCCGCGTGCTGCCGAGCCCGGTAAGGGCAGCGTTAGCCTTCTTGCTTTTCTCCGAAAGCTTCCACCGGTATACGCCGCGTATCCGCGTACCCGCGTGCTCGCCCAGAAGCACGAGCCGTCGCCGCAGATCTTCGTTGTCGAGAGGTTCGAACTTGTAGAAAATTGGGAAGAGCACTACCGGCGCCAGCTGGGCCAGCAAGATAAACAGCCCCATGAATAAGGCCCATGTGATCAGCCACCAGTGTTGTGGCGACTGGCGAATCATAAAATAGAGCAACTCAACCACGATGGTGGCCATTACTAGTCCAACCAGAAAGCCCTTCGCCTCATCCCATAGCCAAGCTCGAAAATTTTGCGTAGAGAGTTGGAACCGCCGCTCCAACTCGAATCCGTAGTAGTCAAGACCGAAGCCCAACGCTTTGCTGATTAAGAGTAAAAAGAATACATACAAAAATACTGCGAGCGTGTAATTCTGGAACCCGCGCCGCAACGCGAGATCGCGCAGCCAGCCCGACCATCCTGTGATCAGTAGGACAACGAGGAAAACTGCGCCGATTACAAAATCGGCGACCCCGAGCCAGCGATGGATCCGGTTATAACGGCGAGCCTCAGGCGAATCGGCCGGATTCGACTGCGAGGTTGCTTCTAGAGTCATGCGTAGTTAGAAGTATCGCATTACCGGCGTAAGAAATGTGTAACCATTGCTCCCAGTTCTGCTAGCCCCTTCGAACAAAATTCTCTGCGGCTGTCAGGATCTCGGTCACCAGCTCCGGCGATGCCGCCTCCGCGTAAGCGCGCAGCAGCGGCTCCGTTCCCGAAGCACGGAAAAGGATCCAAGCCTCCGCTCCGTTTCCGTTTGCGGGCGCGTCTAGAAAAAACTTGATGCCGTCGAGATTTTCTTTCTTCATCACTCGATAGCGCCCCAGAGTCTGCGTGCCTTCTTCGCTCGCCCGCCGAATCGCGCTCTGTTTAATCTCATCGGGTATGTGCAGATCACGCCGGCCGTAATAGTGTGGACCAAACTCACGTTGCAGGTCGGCGACAAGTTGGCCCAACGGCTTGCCTTCCTCCGCCATCACATTGGCCAGCAGCAGGCTGTTCAGGACCCCATCGCGTTCCGGCAGGAAGCGCGAGTAGCCGATGCCGCCAGATTCTTCCCCGCCGATTAGGATGTCGTGTTCCATCATTAGATCGGCTGTATATTTAAATCCGATCTGGGTTTCGTAAAGCTTGCGGCCATGTTTGGCAGCAATGCGATCGAGCATGCGCGTCGTATTGAAGGCACGCACCACGTCTCCGGACCATTTCTTGCGCTCCAGCAGCCAGCGCAACAACACGCAGAAGATTTTGTGGGAATCGACAAAGCTGCCATCTTCGGCGACCGCACCGATGCGGTCAGCGTCGCCGTCCGTGGCTAGTCCAGCATCACACTTCTCGCGGAGCACAGTTTGCTGCAAGAGAGCAACGTGTGGTTCTATGGGCTCGGGATTGATGCCGGGGAAGAGTGGATTCACTTCTTGCCGGATAGTAACGTGCTGTACTCCGCGTTCGGCAAATATTCCTGCAAGAATGCCGCGACCGGAGCCATACATGGAATCAATGGCGATCTTGAATTTGGCTCTACTGATGAGATCGAGCTCGACAAACCGGCAAACGGCTGCGACGTAAGGAACCTTGAGATCCACTTCCTCGATAGCCGCCTTCGCTCCCTGCGGCATTGCTTCAGCCCGCAATTCGTCTTCGACCTTCTTCATGATAGCCGGGGTAGCAGAACCGCCAAATTTTCCTTTGAACTTCACCCCATTCCAGTTCCAGGGATTGTGGCTGGAAGTAATCATCACTCCGCCAGCCGCGCCGCCGTGTTTCACGGCGTAGGACACCGCCGGGGTCGGTGTGTAATCGTTGGCCAGTCTCACCGAAATGCCAGCCGCGGCAATCACTTCGGAGGTCACTTGTGCGGCCGTTTGCGAAGCGAAGCGCGTGTCATAGCCGACTACAACTCCACCTGCGGCATTCTCGTATTTCAGAACATAAGAAGCGATTGCTCCAGCAACTCTCCGCACGTTGTCGAAGGTAAAGTCGTCCGCGATGATACCGCGCCAGCCGTCGGTCCCGAATTTGATTTCTTTCACCACAAAACGAATGGCTTACGTCAATCTATGCAGCTTCTTACTATCCAGGTACTTCACAACTTTACCTACGTCCTGCGCTCTCCGCCGCGTCGTGATCAACAATGCGTCCGGTGTGTCAACGATCACTAAATCCTTCACTCCGACAGTCGCCACAAACTTGCCCGGCGCATGCACGTAATTGCCGCTGGCATCGAGAACAAACATTCCCTCTGCATGAATGATGTTGCCTTCAGCCGGACTGCTCTTGCCGGTGTGATGTTCATGCAGCGCGGTCCACGAACCCAGATCATTCCAGCCAAAATCTGCGGGCAGACAGAAAATGTTGCTTTGAGTCTCGCCCTTGGCGGAGCGCGGCTCCAGAACCGCATAATCGATGCTGATGTTTTCACACTTCGGATATAGTTCGCGAAACGTCGCTGCAAATTTGCGCGTTCCGAAACTGGCGGCAATTTCTTCTAACAGCGCAGCGGTGTTCGGGAGATACGCACGCAGAGCATTTGCCAGGGTGCGAGCGCTCCATAGGAACATTCCGCTGTTCCAAAAATAATTACCTGCAGCCACAAACTCGGCGGCCTTGTCTGCGTCGGGCTTCTCGGTGAAGCGGAGAACCCGCAGAGTATCGCCGCTGAACGGGGCGCCGGCCTCGATGTAACCGTATCCCGTCTCCGCGCGATTCGGCCGGACACCAAGAACGACAATATGGTCGCCGGTCGCCGCGATTTCCGCTCCGCGCTCGATGGTCGAGCGATATTTTTCTCCATCTGCGATCACGTGGTCCGAGGGAAACATTCCAATTATGGCCTCGGGATGTTGGCGCAGCAAAATAAACGCCGACAGGCCGATCGCAGGTGCAGTGTTGCGCCCGACCGGTTCAGCAATCACCTGCCCCCTCGGCAGCTTCGGGAGCTGTTGCAAAATCGCCGGGCGGAGATCGGCGTTGGTGATGATCCAGAAGCGACTCGGGGAAGCCAGCGGCAGCAAGCGCGCCGCCGTCTGCTGTATCATGGTGCGCTTGCCATCGAGCGCGAGCAGTTGCTTGGCTCGCTTCTTCCGGCTTAAGGGCCAGAAGCGAGTGCCTCGACCACCAGCGAGAATCACAGGATAGAAATTTGTATTCTTAGCCACGTTCGCAAGATTCGATCATTACATTCGCGTTTCGGGCTCCGGTAGCGCCTCGCCGGGAACACGAGCCCTGAGAAATTCCAGCGCCCACTGCGGACGCACACTGAAGTTCTCGACCGAAGCCGGGACGACTACGGCGTCACCTTTGGTCACAGTGATCGGTTCGGAGTTGCCTGCCTCCAGTACACCACATCCTTCTACCGCCACTAGAATCTGTGCCGAACTCTTACCCGAATCGTCGCGAGTTGAGAGTTGCTGTATATCTTTTACTTCAAACATATCGACAACGAAATAAGGCGCGGCCACCAGGCAGCCCTGCCGGTTGTTACTGTGGCTCATTCGCCGCGGGGCCGGCCTCACTACTTTTCCCGAAGCCACTTTTGGCTTCACTGCAGCCAATCCCTCTTTCAGGTGCAACTCGCGCGGCCGCCCATAATCATACAAACGGTACGTTGTATCCGATTGCTGTTGTGTTTCGATAATCACGGACCCCGGCCCCAGGGTATGCACCGTTCCGCCGGAAACGTAAATCATGTCGCCGGTGTATACGTTAATCCAGTTCAACAAATCCTCGGCGCGATTCTCGCGGATGGCATGTTCCAGTTGAGGTACGGTCACCCCGGCTTTCAATCCTAGAGCGATCTGCGATCCGGGCTTGGCATGCGCCACATACCAGCATTCGGTCTTGCCCCAGGGCTGACCCACGCGCAGAGCTTGCTCGTCATCCGGATGAACCTGCACGGAAAGCTTCTCATGGGGAAATAGAAACTTCAGCAGCAAGGGAAATCGCCCCGCATTGCGGGCGGAATCGCCCACGAGTTCCCGCTGATACTGCGAGCTGAGTTGCGCCAGCGTCTGTCCCGCTAATGGACCATTCGCGACTTTGCAATCGTCGCCGGTGAGCCAAGCCTCGCCAATCTTTTCCGCGAACTGGTGATTCGGATAGATCGGGGATAAATCATAACTGCCCCACGGGCGCGGATCGAATGCTGGAAGCATCAGCAATGGATATAGATCACTCATGAAATATCTGACCGAATAAAAAAGGCCGTTCGAGAACGGACGGCCAGAGCCGAACTATCAACTTCCATAATTACAATGCAGCAAAAACCTTACACATGCGTTCCAGCCCTCGATCCAACTCCGCCTTCGACGTCGCGTAAGAAACTCGAATATGGTCGCCAGTGCCGAATCCTTCTCCTGGGACGGTCGCGACGTGCGCCTCGCGAAGCAATCTTCCCGCCACGTCGGCCGCCGATCGGATGCCAGGCCGCCCCAGGAACGCCGAGATATTGGGATAAGCGTAAAACGCCCCCTCCGGCAAAGTGCACGTGACGCCGGGAATCGAGCGTAAGCCTTTCACCACATGATCGCGCAGATGGATATATTCCCGACGCATTTGCTCGACGCACTCTTGCGGCCCTTTCAGCGCCGTGACTGCAGCTTTTTGCACGATCGAAGTGGGATTCGAGGTGGACTGGCTCTGGAGCTTCGACATCGCGCTGACCACAGCTGCTGGGCCGAGCGCGTAACCCAAACGCCAGCCCGTCATCGCATAAGTCTTCGAGAGCGAACCCAGCACTACAATGCGCTCTTTATACTCACGCAACGATCCCACTGAAAAATTCTTTCCCGTGTAATTCAGATAGACGTAACACTCATCAGAGAGCACCCAGATGCCGCGCTCGTGCGCCAGGCGCACCACTGCTGTCAGATCTTCCGCGCTCATTACAGCGCCTGACGGATTCGAAGGTGAATTCAGAATAATGACTTTTGTCCGCTGCGTGATCAGGCGTGCAACCATTTCCGCTGTAACGCGGAAACCTTGTCCCTCGTCCGTTTCCAGCAGCACATTCTCGCCGCCGGCGTAGCGAACAATATCCTTGAACGAAACCCAATAGGGCACAGGCAAAATTACTTCGTCGCCGTGATCGACCAGCACTTGGATCGCATTGAAGAGAGCATTCTTTCCGCCGGTCGAGGCAATCGCTTCTTCACGGCGATAATCAGAATCGAAATCGACCGCGTGACGGTGCACAATGGCATCGCGCAACTCTGGCGTGCCGGGAACCGCTGTGTACTTGGTAAAGTTGCCCTGAATGGCTGCGATTGCAGCATCTTTGATGTGCTGCGGTGTGGCGAAATGCGGCTCGCCCGCGCCGAAGTCGACCACGTCGATACCCTGCGCGCGCAGCTTGTCGGCCTCGGCCACCACGGCCATCGTGGCTGAGGGTTCAATGCGGTTGATTCGGTCGCTGAGCCGGAGCGCTTCCGTAGTTGCCGTCGTCATGATTTTCTTTTTCTCCCTTTTCTGGCCGGCGCGCGGGCCGCGACTTCGTGCAACTCCTCCTGCATTTCGTCGTGAAACTTATAAGCGGGCTCCAACTTAGCGCGCAGTTTTTGTTCCACTACTTCGGGCACCAACCCTTTCACTGGCCCCCCCACCTGCGCTACTTCCCGTACCAGGCGCGAGCTGACATAAGAATACTTATCGGCGGGCATCATGAAGACAGTCTCGAGAGTTGGCTCCAGCTTGCGGTTCATGAGGGCCATCTGGAATTCGTATTCGTAATCGCTCACGGCTCGAATCCCGCGCAATACACAGGTTGCATCGATCGATTTCGCATACTCCACCATCAGTCCGTGGAAAGCTTCAATTCGAACGTTCTTCAAGTGCGCCGTTAGCGTCTTCAGCATGTCCAGCCGCTCGGCCAGGCTGAACATCGGGCTTTTTTCCGAATTCCTGAGAATGCCTACCACTAGTTCCTCAAAAATTTTTGCGCCTCGCTCAATCAGATCGAGGTGTCCATTGGTGGGCGGATCGAACGAACCGGGATAAAGGGCGCTGACTTTGGTCATGGTCCTCGCAGGAGGATGCCTGTGCTGGGCAATACTGGATTCTATTCGGGCAGGAGCGGGGATGGCAATTCCGGAATGGTCCTTGATGGAGTGTCATCCCTCGCGAAGCGAGGGATGACAAGTCTTAGTAACCAACCTCACCGCTTCGCAGCCACTGGCACTCTGGCAGGCTCGGGAGGGGCACTTGGCATAGTCGTTACCCGCGCACCCTGCGCCGCAGTCTGTGCGGCTCCGTTCACTGGCTGCACGGGTGCTGGAGCCGCAATCAGTCCCAGCGCCTTGCGCACCTCCGTATCGAGCTTGGCCATGGTGTCTTTGTTGTCTTTCAGGAACTGGCGCGCGTTTTCGCGACCCTGGCCGATGCGTTCGCCTTTGTAGCTGAACCACGAGCCGGATTTTTCGAGAATGTTGTTGTTCACCGCGATATCGAGTAGATCGCCTTCGCGGGAAATGCCCTCGCCGTAGAGAATATCGAACTCGGCCTCGCGGAAGGGCGCGGCCACTTTGTTCTTCACCACTTTTACCCGAGTCCGCGAACCGGTGACCACGTCTCCGTCTTTAATGGCAGCAATACGCCGGATGTCCACGCGGACCGACGAGTAAAACTTCAACGCGCGCCCGCCGGTCGTGGTCTCCGGGTTGCCGAACATCACGCCGATTTTCTCTCGAATTTGATTGATGAAGATCAGGCAGGTGCGCGACTTGGAGACCGTTCCCGTCAGCTTGCGCAGCGCTTGCGACATCAGCCTCGCCTGCAAGCCCATGTGGCTGTCTCCCATTTCGCCGTCGAGTTCAGCCTTGGGCACCAGCGCGGCCACGGAATCGACTACCAGCACATCGATGGCATTCGAGCGCACCAGCGCTTCCGTAATTTCGAGCGCCTGCTCGCCGTAGTCCGGCTGCGAGACCAGCAGATTATCGACATCGACGCCCAGTTTCTTGGCGTAGGCTGGGTCGAGCGCGTGCTCGGCGTCGACAAATGCCGCCATGCCTCCAGTCTTCTGCGCCTCGGCAATTACCTGCAGCGTGATGGTGGTCTTGCCGGAAGACTCCGGGCCGAACACTTCCACCACGCGCCCGCGCGGAAAGCCGCCAACGCCCAGCGCTGCGTCAAACGAGATCGCGCCGGTCGAGATCACCGAGATCGGGACGATCGCTTCCTTCGACCCCAACCGCATGATCGAACCCTTGCCAAATTGCTTTTCAATCTGTGAAACCGCCAACTCAATTGCCTTGCCCCGTTCATCCGCCATGGGAGTGTGGCTCCTTTAAGATCGCCGAACTAAATCTCGAAACTAATCTGGCCGGATTATACATACAGATCGAAGCGAATAAAAGGCGAATCAGAATAATAAACAGTGGAAATCATCCCGAAATGGGCACAAGTCACATGGCGCGGGCACCCTTGCCCGCGAACTCTAGCCAGCCAGCGGCACTAGATGCGCCAATATCCATTCATGGAGCAGGGCAAAGCGGAACTTGCCATCAGCAATCGCCTTCATCATGAACTCGAGGGCAGCATTGCTGGCGACGTCCAAGTCGAATCCGTTCACCAAGAGAAACGCGTGAGCGGCGGCGAACCCCACCCGTTTGTTGCCGTCGATAAAAGCATGATTGTTGACCAGCGACTCCAGCAGCGCAGCCGCCTCTTCGCTCACGTCGTTGTAGTCGCCCGTCTGGGGACGGAAAACGGCAGCTTCCAAAGAACCTTGATTCAGCATTCCGTGCTCGCCGCCGTATTCCTCGATCTGGTGATGGTGGATTGCGACCACTTCAGCCACTGTCAGGTAGACGCGCTCGGCCATTATTTAGCCAGTTTTTTGTAAAGCTCACGATACTTTTCGTTAGACCGGCGATAGGCGGCCATCACCTCAGGCCTCACCATGCGCTGCGAAGGGACCACGTTGTGCAAGTAATGCTCCAGAGCCCGCTCCAGCACAAATCGCTGCGACTGCCCGTTCTCTTTGGCCACGGAGACGAGCTCTGCATAAAGCTTGGCATCAATTTCGGGAGCGATTTTGACGGAACGCGGCATGGGTGCCTGTGGGTTAGATTTTAGCTGAGTGGACTTGCGGGATCAAGATAAATCTAGAGATTGCTACATGCCGGTTTGGCCACGCCAAAGAGTTCTAACTCCTGAGGGGTGGGTTACTTCTTATTATGCATTACTGCGCCGCATGTCTCAGCAACCTCCATCACGTCCGGCATGTCGAATTGAATTTGCACTTCTCCTGCGAAGGCTTCGTCAAGGCCGATGATGACCTTGTGAACCTGCTCATTCGTGTTTTCCTTGTGCCGCAGAAAATGCCCGTAGACGAAGAGTATTGAGTGTGGGTTCGCCAAAGAAGGCCGCCGAGTGATCGGTACTGCTGTGCAAATTTTCAGTCTGTAGCTTTCCCTCATCCAGTCGAAACGTGACCGGAACAACAACCGGGGATGAGGTCCCAAGCAATCCCTCGTGGATCGTAACCTGTGAGTTGACTATGGTTCCGGATACAAGGTATCCGGCCAGGAACTTGCCATTCACAGAGACGTGATATCCAACAGAGCGAGGCACCGCCGAACAGCGAACAACCAGCGCTGGGAACTCCCCAGGCTGCTGCGTCTTAGGCGCAACCAAGTATTTGCCTTGAAGTATGAATTGAGTGAAGGATGTTATGCGCAGTGCATCGTCGACTGTCGAACGCCGCCACGTCGCCTGAGAGTGGAGTGATCCCAGTGCGATGAGCGTAAACGCCGACACTAAACTTGACTTTTTATTCAGCATCGCCAGAAATTCGCGAGTCACCTCTGCAGCAAGTCCACCGGCGCAGTCACATCGTGCACGCGAAAATACTTGGCCAGCGCGGGATGCTTCCGCGCCACGGCTTCATACATCGCATAGGCCACGTTGCGGTAGGAAACATGTCCCGCCGGCGTGGTGCGCAGCTCGGAGATGTAAACGGCCTCGGCGAAGTCCATCTTGAACAGAGCCCGCTTACGATAGGCCAGCGGAATTGCATACTGCGAATTCTCTTCCGCCTCAGGCGAGTTGCGTGTGGCTAACTTCCCCACCGCCGCCTGCACGCGCCGCATGGCCGCATCGAATTGCCCGCGCATGCCCGCATCTTCCACATCGAGCAGCATCTCGTAACCATGCTGCGTGGTGAATCCCTGCATCACCTGGATGCAGCGCCGATGACGGTGCATGTCACGGAAGCCGCCGATATCCATAAGGATGTCGAAGCGGAACTGCTGTCCGGCGCGGAAGCCGCGCAGCATCTCGTCGTGCTTGCCGCGATGGCGCAAGCCAAGATCGATAATCTCGCGCCGGAATCGCTCGCCTGAAACCTGCAGCGCCTGCCGAACTTGTCGATAAGAATGATGGCAGTGCTCATAGAGCAAAGTGGTCGCAATCTCAACCTCGAGCGGCTCTTCATCGAGCAGATCGACGATCGCCTTCGAGGGTGCGACCGACTCGCTTTTCATTAGCTCGCGCGCCGCCTGCCGCAAGTCGCGGCGCGTTTCCATTTCATACGGATTCGGATCCGCATACTTCACCAGCGTGGGCGCAACGCGCACTTCGTGCAGCAATTCCTGCTCGGCTCGCGCACCCAACTCCGGACTTACCTTCCGAATCTCCTCCACCAAATCCCGCATAGACTCCGCATTCACGTTGTAAGCGGCCGACGTCGCCGCCTTTTTCAACGACTCGCCGAGAATCCGTACTTCCCTGTGCGTGTGCGAGAGCAAATGCGCCACCTGGGTTTCGAGAGTCCGTGCGTTGACGATCTCTCCCAGCGAAGTATTTGTAGCCAGGGGCAAAAGGTAACGCGTAATGTCGAAAGCCCGCGCCTTCAGCGTGCGCTCATACACCTCCTGCTTCATGTCGGCAGGCTTGGGCGTGATGCTGATTAGGTGCTGCGTCATGTGCGACGAGAGCGCTTCGTATTCAGCAAACAGGAAATCGAGCGTCTCGCGGTAGAGCTTTCGGGCCTCGTCGTCGGCCCCGAAGTCGGGAACGTAATAACCGCTCTTCTTGAAGTCCTGATAGCGGGTCGACCGCTCCTGGCCGTCCCAGCGCTGTTCGTCGGCTAATTCAATCGCCGCAAGAATCGACAGTTTCTCTACTGCCAACGCAATATGAGCAAGATCGGCAATCGAGCGGTGACCGTACTGGAAATAAAAAGTATTGAGAAATTTTTGAGCCTTCTGCGAACTGATCTCGCGCAGTGACTCCTTCATCGACAGCGCCGAGCGCGAATACTTCGCCATGGCATAAGCCTGAATCTCAGGCTCGACGCCATACACCGCGAAGACTTCGGTAAAAGGTTCCGACTGTGGTTTTTCAATCGGAGTAGGCCCTTCGGTTGTCGACGCCCGTTGCGTCGAGCGGTGCCCCGGGATATTCGTATTCGCAGATGAGTTGGGGTTGGAAGGCTCGGGCATGGTGATCACTTCATTCGTCGCAGATTGAGGCATGGGAGTGTTCGAATGTTAATCGGCGAACGACCGATGCGCAATCTGTTAGACAGATAATCCCGGACTCCACTGTGGATAACTCGGTGGGATGCCATAGAGGTGATGGCACGCACAAATCAAGCGGCGGTTATAATCTCACCTTCCAATCTAAAAGATTTTAAATCGAACCTCGAAGAGAATTCAGGAGAACTCATGTCCCTTTCCGGACGAGTAGCATTCGTCACCGGAGCATCGCAAGGCATAGGGCGAGCCTGCGCGCTGAAGCTCGCCACGGCGGGCGCAGCGGTCGCCGTAGCCGCGCGCAATCAGGAAAAGTTAAACGATCTGGTCAACGAAATAACTGCCGCGGGCGGCACGGCGCTGGCCTGCACTCTCGACGTCACGGACGAAGAGCAAGTGAAGGCCTCGATTAAAGGCGCCATCTCCCAGTTCGGCAAGATCGATATCCTGGTCAACAACGCCGGCATTACTCGCGATCAGCTCGTGATGCGCATGAAACGGGCCGACTGGGATACGGTGCTGCAAACCAATCTCACATCGGCGTACCTCTGCATCCAACAGGTCAGCAGTTCCATGCTCAAGCAGCGCTGGGGACGCATTATCAACATCGCCAGCATTTTTGGGCAGATGGGACAAGCGGGACAGGCGAACTATTCTGCCTCGAAAGCAGGGTTGATCGGCCTGACGATGGCGATCGCGCGTGAACTAGGATCGCGAAATATTACTTGCAACGCCGTGGCTCCCGGCTTCATCGAAACCGCCATGACGGAGGTTCTGGGCGACGAGTTCAAACAAAATGCCGCCAAACAGATTCCGCTCGGTCGCGTAGGCTCGGTGGACGATATCGCCAGCGCGGTGGCTTTTCTTGCGTCCGATGAAGCTTCTTACATCACAGGCCATGTGCTGAACGTAAATGGCGGCATGTTGATGGGATAGGAAAATCTTTCTACACAGCGATCGCGGTGGAAATGAAAATCGGAGATACAAAGCCTTTGAACTCCCCTGTGTCCCCAGTGCCCTCTGTGGTAAGGGCTTTGACTTTTACTCAAGCCGAATCACCTGCTCACATTGCGCAGGCCTGCGAATTATTTCTGGAATACGCGCAATCCCTCGGCTTCAGCTTGTGTTTTCAGGATTTCGATAAAGAACTGGAAACTCTTCCTGGCCACTACGCTCCTCCGGGCGGTCGCTTGCTGCTGGCGGAATATGGAAGCCAACTCGCGGGTTGTGTGGCAATGCGTCGGCTGGAACCTGGCATCTGTGAAATGAAGCGTCTCTACCTCCGTCCGCAGTTCCGCGGCAAGGGGCTGGGACGAGCGCTTGCCGACCGAGTTATCGTCGAGGCGCGGCGAGTTGGTTATCGACAAATGCGGCTTGACACGGTTGAGCCTGTGATGAAAGATGCCGTGGGAATGTATCGCAAGCTTGGGTTCCAAGAAATCTCGCCTTACCGATCGAATCCGATCGCGGGCGCAATGTATATGGAATTGGAATTATGATCGCGTTGGGGAAAGGCGTGAAGCTATGAAGAGAATTTTCTTGCTGCTGTTTGTCGCCCTCGTTGCCTCTGCCTCGTTCGCCGCCGATGGCAAAACCGTTTCTTATAAAAGCGGCGATGAAACTGTGCAAGGTGAGCTCTACACGCCGCCCGGCAAGGGACCGTTCCCAGCCCTAATCGTTATCCACGAATGGTGGGGCCTGAATGACTGGGTCAAAGGTCAAGCTTCAAAGTTGGCCGACCAGGGTTACGAAGCGTTGGCAATTGATTTGTATCGCGGCAAAGTTGCGACTACGCCTGACACGGCGCATGAACTGATGCGTGGCGTTGCCGACGACCGCGCCAACCGGGACCTGGAAGCCGCGTTTAATTTTTTGCAATCGCAAGCAAACGTTAAGAAGGACCGCATCGGCGCGATCGGTTGGTGTATGGGCGGCGGATATGCACTTGATGTGGCGCTTGATGAGCCAACTCTCGCAGCCGATGTAATCAACTACGGACACCTGGTCACCGATCCCGCCACGATAAAGAAAATCAACGCGCCAATTCTTGGATTATTCGGAGCGCAGGATCAAGGAATCACTCCGGATGATGTCCACAAATTCGAGGCCGCAATGAAGGAACAGGGAAAGAAGGTCGAGATCAAGATTTACGACGACGCCGGCCACGCCTTCGAGAATCCTGACAACAAGAACAAGCCAGGCTATCGTCCCGACGATGCCGCAGACGCGTGGAAGCGGACCGTCAGCTTCCTCGCGGATAATTTGAAGAAATAATTCCTCTGGCCTAAGTCATATGCCGTTATGCTTGCTTCCGTTTCTTTTACGGCGTGCAAATATTAAGTTATTCGTGTCGGGCAGTCCCTGAAATAAATGGGTTTAGATATGGCACGAATTTCCACTTGCCAGAAGATTCCGATCTGGTTACTATGTCGCATCCTGCAATGCTTCCTACCATCAACATCGGCGAGACCATCAGAAACTACCGGCTGCAGAAAGGCATGTCTCAGGGAGACATTGAGAAGCGCACCGGGCTGCTGCGCTGCTATCTGTCGCGCGTAGAGAACGGTCACACGATCCCTTCGCTCGACACGCTCTCGAAGATTGCCGGAGCCATGGAGATCGCCCTCTCGCAATTCTTTTCTGAGTCGGGCCACAACAACGGCTCCAAGGGACTGCCGCAGCTTTCCGATGACGAAGTCCGCTTCCTGAGCCAGGTCCGCCGCTATGCCACGAACCTGAACGAAAGCGACCGCAAGCTGGTTCTGGCCATGGTGAAGAAGATGGCCTCGAATTCGAAGTAGCTTTTGGCCATTAGCTCTTAGCCTTTAGTAGTTTCCTAGGTCCTTTCGCCCGCTAGAATCCACCTTTTTGTTCACTGCCCTCGATATAAATCCTCAGATCAACCAGAGAAATCCCCTGGGTCGCAGGCTTGAGCCAAAAGCTAAGGGCCAAAAGCTAAGAGCTGACTTACTTTCGTACCATGACCTCGGTGACCCCCGGGTACCTCGCCGTCGCCGCTGCTTCTCACTACACTGTGACTTGGAGACGCTCCCTTGACCACCGACGAAGAATTAAACGTACTCGAGACCCAACTGCGCCGGCTAAAGATCGAGTATGAGGTTTTCTTCAGCAATCCGACCAAGCGCCCCCCCACTGACATCGAGTGGAAGGTGCTCTCGCTGCTGCGCAAATTCTCCGACGGCGGGCGGATGAACTTTTCCCAGCGCTACCGTTACAACGAAATGGCGCAGCGCTATGCCGTCTACAGCGATCTGTGGCGCAAGAAATCCCGCATTCGCGAAGAAGGCTATCGCCGACCGCAGGATGCGCTTCTCTCTGTGCAAGGAGTTCGCCCGGAAGAAGAACATAAGCCCCATCACAATCCCGTCTATGGCTTGAGCCATGCCGCCGCCGCGTCTGCCGCAGCCACCTCTCAGCCCTTCACCATGCACGAGAACGAAGCCGGGCGTGAACAGCTGGAGCGTCTCTACAACACGCTGGTCACAGCCAAGAAAAAAGCGGGAGAGAGCGTCTCCGGCAATCTGGATTCGTTCTCTACTTTCGTGCAGAAGAAGACTGAGCAAATCCGCAAGCAGTATGGCTGTAAGGATGTCGAATTCTCCGTCGAACTCGCGGAAGGCACTGTGAAGCTGAAGGCTAAGGCGAAGGCATAGTCGCCTTCTCACGCTGGTTGTGCAGAATTCCCGTTTGGCACACTTCGTCAATATGCAGCTAAGGTACGAACTGACCAAGAATGACTTCGTTGACGCTGTCAAAGCGCACCGAAACCGATCTGCCTTCACGAAGTGGTTTCCTAAGATAGTTGCAGGCATAGCCTTTGCCGCGGCAGGTATTGGTTTGCTTCAACTCGCATGTGACCGAAGCAACGAAACACTCTCAGACTTCGCTCCCTTGTTCGTGCTAGCGGGGGTTTGGGCATGCCTAATCTGGTATCTCCCTGGCTGATCACTAAGCGGGTATTTGGGAAGCAACCCTCGCTGCAGGGACCGAGAACATTGCTACTGGACACTGCAGGCGTTCACTTGAGATGGACAAGCGGCACAACCGACCTTGAGTGGAGTAATTTTGCTCGACGCTTGGAGGACAAGAACCTATTTCTTCTCTATACATCACCCGTGTTTTTTACTGTCGTTCCGAAACGCGCATTCACGCCGGAGCAGTTATCCGAATTCCGCACTATCCTCGCGCAAAACATTGCGAAACATTGACGACGACAATTTCCGAAAGCTAGTTATTCGTTGGTGAGGAATCTAGCACTCACATCATCAGCCTCGATTTATGAGTTGTAGTCATGCGACCGGCACGGGCGATTGCTGATAGAATCTTCGGTCGCTCCGCACTCATCCTTCATACCAGAGGCCGATCATGTCCCGCAGCACTTCCCGCATCCAGCGCGCCATCCTGAGCGTCACCGACAAAACCGGCCTTGTAGATTTCGCGCGTCAGCTCTCCAGCCTTGGCATCGAACTCATCTCCACCGGCGGCACGGCCGAGCTGCTGCGCGATTCCGGCATCGCCGTCAGAGATATTTCTGATCTCACCAGCTTCCCTGAAATGCTCGATGGACGCGTCAAGACGTTGCATCCCAAAGTTCACGGCGGCATCCTGCATCGCCGCGAGAATCCCAAGCACGTCGCAGCCATTGCCGAGCATGGCATCCAGCCGATCGACATGGTCGTGGTAAATCTCTATGCCTTCGAGAAAACCGCTGCGAAGCCTAGCGTGGCATTCGAGGAGCTGATCGAAAACATCGACATAGGCGGACCATCCATGATTCGGTCTGCCGCCAAGAATTTTCGCGACGTCGCGGTGCTAACCTCGCCCGACGACTACCAAGCGATCGCCCACGAACTCGCCCGCTCCGGTGGCGCGCTCTCGCTCGAAACAAAATGGCGCCTCGCGCAGAAAGCCTTCGCCACCACCGCTGCTTACGATTCCGCCATAGCCTCAACGCTCGAAGGCATTCCCCACGTCAACAATTTTGCGCCACCGGCAGCTGCGGAGCTTCGCTCCGCCGGACAGCCGGGGGCGGCTGTCCCCACATCGGCTGAAGTGTTTCCTTCGACCCTCCGCCTGTCTTTCCATAAAACTCTCGACCTGCGTTACGGAGAAAATCCACACCAGAAAGCTGCCATGTATTCCGACGGCTCTGGAGTCGGTGTGGCCAATGCCCGCCAGCTTCAAGGCAAGGAGCTTTCCTATAACAACATCGTCGACCTGCAGGCCGCGTGGGACCTCGCTCAGGAATTCGATCCGAACGATGCCGCGGTTTGCGCCATCATCAAACACACCAATCCCGCCGGCACGGCTACTGGTAAGACTCTCGCAGAAGCGTACAGGCGGGCGCTCGAATGCGATCCCATCTCCGCATTCGGCGGCGTGATTGGCGTGAACCGTCCTATCGACCTCGAAGCCGCCGAGGAGATGCACAAACTCTTTCTCGAAGTGATTGCCGCGCCCGCATTCGATGAGGCCGCCAAAGCCAAGTTCGCCACCAAGAAAAATCTTCGCCTCGTCGAAGTGACCGCTGCGCTCCAGAAGTGGACGCTCAAGAATATTTCCGGTGGAGTACTGTTGCAGGACGCTGACGTCCGACCGTTGCAAGATATCGATCTGAAAGTCGTTACTCAGCGCGCTCCTACGCCGGAAGAAATCCGCGCACTCCTATTTGCGTGGAAGGTTTGCAAACACGTTAAGTCGAACGCCATCGTCTACGCGCGCGATGGACAAACCATCGGGGTCGGCGCTGGCCAGATGAGCCGGGTGGACGCAGCCAAGATCGGCGCTATGAAAGCGCAAATGCCGCTGCAGGGATCTGTCGCCGCTTCCGACGCATTCTTCCCGTTCCCTGATGGGGTCGAGGAAATCGCCAGGGCGGGCGCTACGGCGATCATTCAACCCGGAGGCTCGCAGCGCGATCCAGAAGTCATCGCCGCAGCCGACCGCCTCGGCCTGGCCATGCTCTTCACCGGCGTTCGACACTTTCGCCACTAGATGCGAGTTCCGGAGATTTTATCCTTTACCAAACTTGACAATTTTTAGAGGCAAGTCCCCCCGGTCCCTGTACTTCCGGACTCGTTGTTGCTCACAACAAGCCTCACTGTTTTTCCAAATCAGGTGTCTAACAGGATAGAATTAGAGCACCCCAGCTCCGGCGGTTGTGCATCCAATGGTCATGGCTCGGGAAGTGCGCTCAACTCTTAAGAGGATCAGTTCCATCCATTCCAGCGTGGTCAGGTCGAGCATGAATAGAATTTTTCAACTAGCTTTAGCCTTTTTGCTTGTCGCAGCAGCCGCGTCTGCGCAAACCAGTCCTTCGGCGCCTGCCGAATCTAAGCCGCAGAACTCTAAGCCGGCGCAGACGTCACCGCACAAAGTGGACCATGCTGCTTCCTATTACCACTACACGCTGGCGCACCTTTACGAAGAGCAGGTCACGGCCTACGGCCGCAGCGAACTGGCTAACAAGGCCATGGAAGAATACCGGCTCGCCATCGACGCCGATCCTTCTTCTGAATTTCTGACCTCCGGCCTCGCCGAACTCTACGTAAAGACGGGACGCATTCGCGACGCAGTCATCCAGGCTCAGGACATCCTGAAGCGCGATCCGAACAATCTTGAAGCTCACAAATTACTTGGCCGGATTTATCTGCGGTCTCTCGGCGATATGCCCGGCAATGGCAACGGATCCGAGAACGTGCTCAAGCTGGCAATTGAGCAATACGAAGAAATCGTCAAGATCGAGCCCAATAACGTGGACGATCATCTGCTGCTCGGCCGTCTCTACCGCCTGAACAACGACTTGCAGAAGGCGGAGAGCGAACTCAAGATCGCAGTGAAGCTCGATCCGGATTCGGAAGAAGCCGTTACCACTCTCGCCCTGCTCTATACCGACGAAGGCGACACGGCGCACGCTCTGCAAGTGCTCAGCGCGGTGCCCGATACCGGACGTTCCGCCAAGTTGTATGCCGCGCTTGGCGCCACTTACGAGCAGCGCAAGGATTATAAGAGCGCGATCGATGCCTTCAGGCACGCCATTCAACTGGATCGAGATAATCTGGATGCCATACGCGGTCTGGCTGAAAATCTTTTGAACGATGGCCAGATCGATGCGGCGCTCGATCAATATAAAGTGATCGCCGATGCAAATCCGGAAGACGCGCAGACCTATCTCCGCATCTCCGAAATCTATCGCCGCCAAGGCAAGTACGATCAGGCTCTCGACAGTTTGAAAAAAGCTCAGGAAATGGTCCCCGATGCCTTGGAAGTTCCTTACAACATCGCCGTGGTCTATGAGGCGCAGGGACGCTACGACGACGCCATCAAAATTCTGCAGGATCTGCTGAAGAAAACTGAAAAACCGGATAGCAGCTACTCCCAAGCCGACCGCAACAATCGCGGCATTTTTATTGAGCGTCTGGGAATGGTTTACCGCGACCAGGAAAATTATCCCGCGGCAGTGGAAGCTTTCCGCAAGATGATTCCGCTCGGCGATGACAATGCCAAGACCGGCTATCAGGATGTGATCGATACCTATCGTGAAGCCAAGCAATGGCCGCAAGCCACCGCCGTGGCGAAAGAAGCCGTGCAGAAAATGCCCGACGATCACGAGCTTCGCATGGTGCTGGACGCGCAACTGGCTGATACCGGTGATCCGGAAAAACCGCTCGCTGACGTGCGTTCATTGCTGACCGGCAAAACGGAAGATCGGGAAGTCTACGTGCGCCTGGCCATCATGTATACGCGCCTGAAGCGCTGGAGCGACGCTGAAGAGTCGCTCAACAAGGCCGAGCTTCTTTCTACTAAGCCCGACGACAAAGAATATATTTACTTTCTGCGCGGCTCCACTTACGAGCGCGAAAAGAAGTACGACGAAGCAGAAGCGGAATTCAACAAGGTTCTCGCGGTCAACCCCCAGAGTGCTGTCACGCTTAATTACCTGGGATACATGAACGCCGATCGCGGCGTGCAGCTGGAAGAATCTCTCAACCAGATTAAAGAGGCGGTCAGCCTCGACCCTACGAACGGCGCTTATCTGGATTCTCTGGGATGGGCTTATTTCAAGCTGGGCAAGTACGATCTTGCTGAAGAGAGTCTGAACAAAGCGTCCCTGCGGATGGGTTCGGACCCAACGGTGCAAGATCATCTCGGCGATCTTTTTCAGAAAACCGGACGCCTCAAACTCGCTGCCGCTCATTGGGAGCGCGCAGTCGAGGAGTGGAATAAAACGGTGCCGGCCGAAGTCGATAGCGATCTACTGGTGGCCACGCAGAAGAAGCTCGACGCCGCCAAAGTACGATTGGCCAGGGAAGATTCGCAGAACCCGTAGCCGGGGAACGAATTGATGATTGTTGATTTCTGATTGTTGATTTAAACCGGCAGCGAGTTGGTCTGAATCAAACACTCAGCACTCAGCAATCATCAATGCTAGACTGTTCCCATGCTGGCCGGCTACGCGGTGCAGGTGGAGCAGTCCCGCGGACGCCGCTTCCCTGAATCTCCTCATCCTTATCGCAACGACTACCAGCGCGACCGCGATCGCATTATTCACGCCCGTGCATTTCGGCGGCTCGAAGACAAGACGCAAGTTTTTACTCGCCGCTATTCCGATCATTTCCGCAACCGGCTGACTCATACGATCGAAGTGGCGCAGATCACGCGCACGGTCGCGGGAGCGCTCGCGCTTAACGTGGATTTGGCGGAGGCCCTCGCGCTGGTGCATGATCTTGGCCACCCGCCATTCGGCCACGCTGGGGAAAAGGCGCTCGATGCGGCTATGCGCGAGCATGGCCTGTTCTTCGATCACAACCTGCACGCGCTCCGCATCGTGGAAGATTTCGAGCAGCGCTACGCGGCTTTTCGCGGACTGAATCTTACTTTCGAAGTGCGGGAAGGGATTATCAAGCACTCGCGCGATTACAACGCCGCGAAGCATCCGGAGCTTTCCGAGTACTTGCTTGACCAGCGGCCTCCACTCGAAGCTCAACTTGTCGACTTAACCGACGAGATCGGCTACAACACAGCTGACCTGGACGATGGCTACGAAGCCCATCTGCTAACGCTTGAGCAAATCAAAGACGGGGTACCTGTCTTTGAAAGTTTCTTTCGCGAGGTCGAACAGCTTTATCCCGATGCGGCCGAAAAGCTGCAATTCAACGAGGCGCTGAAACGCGTGTTTAATCGTCTGACCGGCGATCTCATCACCAACACGCAAGCGCGGGTCAAGCACGCGCACATCGAAACACCCGCTGATGTTCGTGCGCATCAAGACCGCCTGGCTGCATTCAGTCCGGGAGTCGAAGAAGAGCGCAAGCAGATCAAAGATTTTCTATACGAAAATCTTTATTACAGCCCTTCGCTGGCAGGAGAAAAAGATGACGCCGAGCGCATCGTCACAGAACTCTTCGCCTTCTGGATAAAGAGTCCTTCAGCCTTGCCGCACTATTATGAAGAGAAAGCGGAGCAGGAATCCTTGCCGCGCGTGGTTTGCGACTACATCGCCGGGATGACGGACCATTTCATCATCGAACAGTATGAAAAACACTGCAACAGTGCGCGCTGAGAGCGCGCTAAGGCCACATACAGCCCTGTCATCCTGAGCGAAGTTGTCGTTCACGAAGCGGACGACAACGCAGTCGAAGGATCCCTACCGTCCAATCGCATCATCGTGCCGATTCACGATCTCTTACGACGTGCTCGCGTGAGGATGGCGGCCCCTGGCGCCTGTTCATCCGCTTCGAGCCACTGGCTCGACCTCTAATCGCAACCGGGTCAATCAGTGCCACCGCCTGATTTCGTCAGTTGGGCCCTGGCAGGACCTGCTCGCCTGTTGCTGGGACAGTACGAATGTAATGTTGTACCACGTAGTATGACGCCCTACATTCAACTCATGGGCATCGCTCCTTTGATCGCAATCCTGTTGTTAGCCTCACTTGCAGCGGGGCAACAGAAAGACTCGGCAACTTCGTCCAGCATTCCCCAACCCAAGCTTCCGGTGATCGATTATGATGCTTGCCCAGGCAAGGGCAACCCCATCCCCAATGTGAAACTCGTTAAGGACGACCTGATCTACTCATCGCCAGACAACGGCAAATTAGTTGCGAGACTGAGCGCCGGCGAGAACTTAACGGTGCTCGCCGGAGCAAATGTGATACGCCAACCTGACAGGGCCGTGATCAAATATGTCCCCCCAGATAACGCCCGTTGGCCGACCCTCAAGGCGGGGGAGGCTGTCCTTAGTTACGGTTGGCATGTCGATGGGAACATGGTGTTCTGGTCGAAGGGACGCTGGTTTCAAGAGGACATTGAGGCTGTTTCGGAAAAGGGCGCATGCGGTTTTGGGTCATTCGGCCGCGGTGGCTGCGCCATTGACATCGTCAAGGACGGTGCAATTGAGTGGTGGTTGCAGGTCAAGACCAGCAACGGTGTCAGTGGCTGGGTCTTAGCGGTCAGGTACAACGAAGACAACCGTTGGTACCGTTGGTATGGTAATTTCTATGATCTTCTTCAGGATCATTGCAGCTTAGACTGAGACTTTGGCTTCAGGCCCTCGTTATTTCACGATACCTGTTGAAAAATCCCCATTACTCTCGTCGACCGGTCTTTCGATCTCCTCAAATCCATCCGTGCGACTGCGTCACCGAGTTCCAGCCACCGCCGCAACCACATCAAACAAAATCCTCGGGCCGCGCCTCACTTCCTCCACCCGAATGCGCTCATCGTTTCCATGCTCTGTATTCCCTTCTTCCTCCGTGGCCGTGTACGGATTGAAACCATAGGCGTTGATACCCAGTGGACGGTAGCGCTGATTCTCCGTATAGCCGCTGGTAATGTGCGGAACTACCGGAGTGCCGGGGAAATACTTTGCCGAAACTTCGCGGATGGCATCGTAGAGCGCCGTGTTCGTCGGCGAATAATTGGCCTCGCGGAACTCCGCATTCAGCGGTTCAACGGTGACATTTGGATCGTCGACGACTCGTCGAATGTTAGCCAGCAGTGCCTTCGGATCTCCGCCCGGCAAAATACGGACATCCAAATTCGCCCACGCCTCCGGCGGAATCACATTGGTTTGTTCCGACCCGCCGAGCATGGTGAGTGAAATCGTATCGCGTAACAAAAAGTTCAACGACTCATCATTCTCGACATCCTGCTGAAATTTCTCCTCCCGAATCGCCTTGCGAATGTTGCGATATTCTCGGGCTTCTTCCGGCGCCTCATAGGGCGCCATCTCGCGCAGAAATTCCTCCACGACCGGCAGGAGTTTCAATGGTGTCTGATAGGCGAGAATTCGATTCAGCGCGTGCACCAGGCGATTCGGCGCAGAATCCGGGTTTGGTCGCGACGCGTGTCCCGGCCTGCCATGCGCTACCACGTGTAACCAAAACGTAGTCTTCTCGCCCACGTCCACGCCGACATATTTCACTTTGCCGTTTGCCAGCAAGTTCTCGCCGCCTTCGTTGATCAGGAACTCGGCATTCTCCAGCAGGTCTTGCTGGTGTGCGATGAACCAATCCGTACCGGTGCCGTCGGCTTCTTCGTCAGCCACGGCCAGAAAAATCACATCGCGGTCCAGTTCGACTTTTTCGCGCTTCAGCATGACTATTACAACCAGCTGTGCCAGGCCTTCGTCTTTCATGTCTTGGGCGCCGCGCCCCCACAGCCAGCCATCTTTAATCTCACCGCTGAAGGGTGGAACCTTCCAGTGCGCGGCATCGCTGGTAACCACATCCATGTGATTCAACAGAATGATCGGCCGTTTAGCTTCCGCCGTCGTGTGCGGCAACCGGGCCCACAGATCCCCGCGTCCCGGCGTGTACTCAAAGACGCGATTCTCGATCCCTTCCTGATCGAGAATATTTTTATAGAAAGAAACCGCGCGCATTTCGTGGCCCGGAGGATTGGTGGTGTCAACGCGCAGATACTCCTGCATCCAGGTCAGCGCGAGATCGGAATACTGCTGCAAACGTTCCGCTGGAATGCGCGAGGAAGCCATTGCTGAGGGCTCGCTCGGCTTAGCGGCATCGGCTGCCATTGTCCGGCTTGCAAAGGCTAGAATCACGAGCCCCATTGCCAACGCCAACCTCGTTGAAATCAATACCTGTTTGCCCAGCTTGGCTTTGGCTTTCCCAGCCGCGCGCCCATTTACCTCGTTCGAAAGCCGCAAGTCGTCTCCCTCCAATCCACGCAGTTTTTATATCAGGTTTGCCAAAATTACCGTGCGCAAACCCATGCAGACTACTCCCCAGCCGGGTGGTCGCGTATAATCTCTTTAGGGTCAGGTGTTTAGCGCTCAAACCCAAAAGTGAGTTTTGGCATCAGACCTGTAGTAGAACGGTTGGCATCGGAAAGGTTATGGTGCCCGAGTTTTGCGCTTTTCGGTGTGCGTCGCGTCACCGCATACTGCTTGTTTTAGGGGACGCAACTAGAAATCACGCAACACGCCCGTTTTGGCGTGCTGGAGTGGAGCCCCATAAACGCTCCCCCAAATTGGAGGAAGTTTTTTTATGAACACTCGTATGCTCGCTACTTTGCCTCTGGCCGCGATGCTTGCATTTCCGGCCTTTGCGCAAACTTCGTCTACCCAAGATCAGTCCAATCCCCCGGCCGCTTCCCAACCCAGCCAGTCTACTGACATGAATGGCACGGGCAAGCAACCGCTGCAGACGCCCGCTCGTGAAGGCTTCTGGGGACGGGTGAACCCATTCGCCCGCAAAAGCTACGTAAAGCGCCAGACCGAACCCATTCGCGACCGGGTGAATGAACTGGACGATTTAACCGCCGCCAATAGCCGCGCAATTAGGGACACTGACGCCCGCGCCCAGGCTGGAATCAAGCTGGCCTCCGATAAGGCCAATGAAGCCGATCAGCACGCCGTCGATGCAGGCAACAAGGCTACGATGGCCCAGCAGAGCGCCCAGCAGGCGACCACGCGCATCCAGACGGTGGAAACCGTGGTTGGCAATATTGACCAGTACAAAGCGTCCAATCAGACTGAAATTCGCTTCCGTCCCGGCCAAACTGTGTTGAGCAAGAACGCCAAAGACGCTCTGGATGAAATGGCTAACGGCGTAAAGGGCCAGCATGGCTACATCATCGAAGTACAGGGTTTCTCTTCCGGCAAGGGCCAGACCGCGATCACGAATTCGCAGAAAATGGCCGAGTCGGTGGTTCGCTATATGGTTCTGAACAATGACGTTCCGGTTTACCGGATCTATCTCGTGGGTATGGGCAATGCGCCTGTGGCCACGGATACCGATGCCAAGACAAAGCACATGAGCGGCGGTCGCGTGGAAATCAGCCTGTTGAAGAATGATCTGGAGCAGTTGGCCAGTGGCTCTTCGACTCCTACCACCACTCCCGATCAGCAACAGCAGCCGAAGTAGTTCGACTTTGGTAAGGGACCGAGCGCCTCGCTCAAGTCCCTCCCCCAACGAAAAGCTCCTTGCTCGCGCAAGGGGCTTTCGTTTTTACCAGAATCCCGATTGGACGGCCTTGCACGCGGCGCATCCGTGCCGGATTATTTCGCCATCCTAGCTAAGGTGGTGGTAATAATGGAGCAACAGATGGGTTACAAAACCGGCAACAAACCAGGCAGCCGCTTCCAGAATTCGCTTAAATCGTTCCGTCATCATGAAAAGGATAACCCAAGTTCGTATTCTGTGTCGGCGCCGAACCGACTGCTCAGGCGCGATAACCTCCCGGATTGATTCCGAAGGCATTGAGCTTCGACTGAAGCGTAGTGCGCTTCAAACCTAAACGCGCCGCTGCGCCATTGGGTCCGCCGAGTTGGCCGTTGCTTTCGCGGAGGGCGCGCACAATGCGATCGCGTTCCGCTTCGTGCAGAGTCTCACTTTCCTCCCGCCCGATGTCCGCATGCAGTTCGTTGAGTGGCACCTGCAAGATCGATCCGGGAGTGAGGATTACCGAGCGCTCCACGAAGTTTTCCAGCTCGCGGATATTCCCCGGCCATCCCCACTGCATCAGAATCTCCATGGTTTTTGCAGGGATGGTCAAGATCGACTTGTTCATCCGGCTGGCACACTTGCGCACGAAGTGTTCGATGAGAAGCGGAATGTCCTCTCGCCGCTCGCGCAGCGGCGGCGTGCGTAGCGGGAAGACATTTAGACGGTAATAGAGGTCGGTGCGAAACTCCCGCCGGTCTACACTCTCCAGCAAGTCTCGATTGGTGGCCGCTATCAGACGGAAATTCACTTTCAGAGTCTGCGTGCCGCCCAGCCGTTCGAATTCCTGATCCTGCAGCACCCGCAGCAGTTTCGGCTGCAGGTCCAGCGAAACTTCTCCGATTTCATCCAGGAAAAGCGTTCCCTTGTCGGCCAATTCGAGCCGGCCCAACTTCTTCGCGACCGCGCCCGTGAACGCTCCTTTTTCATGCCCAAAGAGTTCGCTCTCCAGCAAGCCGGAGGGAATGGCGGCGCAGTTCAGCTTGATGAAGGTGTTCTCTCTGCGCTTGCTCAGGCGGTGGATGGCCCGGGCCACCAGCTCTTTCCCAGTGCCGGTTTCGCCCAATAGAAGCACGGTAGCGTCGCTAGGAGCGACCTTGGCAACTTTCTCCATCACATCTTTTAAGGCAGTGCTGCGGCCGATGATTTCCCCAAATCCCAGTTCCGTGTCAATCGCTTGTTCCAGATAAAGCTTTTCTTCGGACAATTTTTCCTTAGCCAGCCGAAGTTCCTCAGTCACCAACTGCAGTTGAGCAACGTTCGCCCGCAGCGCCTGCTCGGCCTTCTGCCGCGACTCATCCAGTTTCGCCTTCTCAGTGATATCCCGTTGAATACCCCAGGTCCGCACCAACATTCCGTTTTCCACGGTGCCGATCAGGCTGTTGAGAAAGACTTTGGGATTGCCATGAATGTCGATCTCGTGCGACTCCCGGTCTAACACCCGAAATCCGGACCGAATGTAATGGCGGGTTAGCTCGATATTATGCGGGTCCTCTGGTAGCACCATTTCCGTCAGCCGTTTTCCCTGCAAGTCCTGCGCAGAGTTCAAGCCGTACATGGCTGCCATGGCGTCATTGCACTCAGCAAGGTAGGAGTCGTAAAGGATGTGCCGGATGAGCTCATCTTCCGGCAGTTCAACGGAAATCGGCTCGTCCAGATCCTCGCGGAAGATGCCTTCCGAACTCTGCGCCACGAACCTGCGGTAATTTTCTTCACTGTGTTGCAAAGCCTTCTCCGAACGCTTGCTCTCCGTAACATCCTGTAAAACGGCCGCAATTCTGTCCACGCCGTTCGGGCCTTCAATCGGGAAATACGTCACGAACAACTCCCTCTCGCCCAAGGCAGGGTAGCTAAGTTTCATGTCGTAGGCGACAACTTTGCCGGTCCGGAAACATTCTTCCATCTTTCCTCTCACTAAAGACTCGAAAACCTCCTTAAGCACGACTTCATCGACACGCCGCCCGATGACTTGTTCTTTTTTCATGTTCCGGTACTTCAAAAACGCGTGATTCGCAATTACGTAGCGGTAATCGCGATCCACCACCACAATCATCTCTTCCAGGCCTTCCACCACTCTCTCGTATTCGCGCAGCCTTTCCGCTGTGTGGTTGCGTTCAGTAAGATCGCGAGCCACCGCGACGATATAGTCGCGATCCAGGTGGACCCATCTCATGCTTACTTCCACTGGAAAAACCGACCCGTCCTTTTTTTTGTGCTGGCTTTCCACCACGAAGTATCCGGATTTCAGTAAGTCTTCCCTGATCTTCCCTACCGAGAGGGGAGAAATTGCGGGATCAATATCGTAGACTCCCAGCGACAACATCTCTTCGCGGCTGTAGCCGAGCGCCGAACAGGCTTTTTCACTGACGTCGAGAAAGCGAAGAGTTTCCGGATCCACAACTTCGATCGCATCATTACTCTGATCCACTAGTGCCCGAAACAGTTTCAATTCCCCGATGGTCCGCTCGTTCTTCCGTACCTCGCGAAGCAGCCCCTCGCCAGCCTCGCGCAGCAGCTTTTCGGTGCGTAGTTGCTCGGTAACGTCGTGGGCGATGCCGCGCACGATCCGCCCCCCTTCCGCGCCATCCGTCCTCAGGGTGTTGTAGTACTGCCAGATCCGCCTCTCTCCCGAGCGCGTCATCAAGGCGAGAAAGCCCCGGGCTTCTCCCTTGCTTTCAATCTCGCTGAGATAGGAATCGAACTGGGAGCGGAACTCTGGGGGAATGAGTTCCTGCATGGGAATTCTTAGAAGCTCTTCTACGCTGTAGCCCAACAGGCGAGCAGGCGCGGGGTTTACTAGGAGAAGATGGCCTTCCAGATCGTGGACGCACAGCAGATCATGGCTATGCTCCACCAGATCCTGATACCACTCTTGGTTTTCCCGCAAGCGCCGCACTCGGCGCAACTCGTCCGGCTCGGCTTCAAGAACCTGGCGTTGCTCTTGCCCAGGGTGCAAATCCATGGCTACTCCCCTGCGGGCTGGATAGATTCAGCTGCGTGGATCCTGCTCCTGCGATATTTCGCCGGTAGAGGGAACGCACGTCCGGGGGAGTATGAGGCTACCCAAGTCCGATCGCCGCGGAGTGTAACAGAACTTAGTTCTGTATGCCAGAACATACGCTTGTCTGATTGAACTGAGGAGTTTGTCCCAAATCGGCACTGTCGCCCGTCCGCTTCCCTCGCGCTTCAGCCACCGCCAGCTTTGACCCCGTATCCGCCTCCCGGCTAAACTCACTTCTCAGCGGGGTTTCCATGAAACGCATCGTGTGGCTGTTGCTTATTTCGTCTCTCTTCTTTTCCACCGCCTTTTCTGGCGGCCCACCAGCGGATGACGATCACGCCCATCCTCACCACGAAGATTTAACCACCGCGCAGTTAGGCACGGTCGTGTTTCCAGTATCCTGCGCACCCACTGTGCAGAAGCCTTTCCAGCGCGGCGTGGCTCTGCTTCACTCCTTCTGGTATGAAGAAGCAGAAAAGGAATTCACCCAAATCGCCGTCGATGATCCTGGTTGCGCCATGGCACACTGGGGTATTGCCATGAGCTTGTGGCACCAGCTTTGGAATAAACCGGACGCCAAAGTAATCCAGCGTGGTCTCGACGAAGTTCACGAAGCAAAAACCACGGATGGCCCCACAACGGCGCGCGAGAACGCATATATCGCCGCCATCGGCGCTTTTTACAGTGACTCTAAGAAATTGAATCATGAAGCCCGCGCCAAGGCGTACTCGGAGGCGATGAAGAAAGTCTACGAGACTTACCCTGACGACCATGAAGCAGCGGTCTTCTACGCGCTATCGCTACTCGCTTCCGAACCGGAGGGCGATGCAACTTTTGCGAATCGCAGGCAGGCGGCTGCGATCCTGGAAAAACTATTCGCCACCGAGCCCGACCATCCCGGCGTGGCTCACTACCTGATCCATGCCTACGACAAGCCGCAATTGGCGCAACTTGGATTGCCCGCCGCCCGCCGTTACGCACAGGTCGCTCCCGCCTCTCCGCACGCCCTACACATGCCGTCGCACATCTTTGCCCGCGTCGGCCTCTGGCAGGACGACATCAACTCCAACCTCGCCTCCATCGTGGCAACGCGCAAAACCGTCGCCATGCACATGGGCGGCGAAGGCCATCAGTTTCACGCCATGGATTTCCTCTTCTACGCCTACATGCAAAGCGGACGCGATTCCGATGCGCGCGCGCTGATCGAAGAGATCCGCGCCATGCCTAACAAAAAAGACGATATGTATGGCACGGGATACGATCCTCACCAAGCCGCCCTGGCTCACTTGACCGCCCTCTATCCCATCGAGATGCATGACTGGGCCGCTGCGGCAGCACTCGCCCCCACCGAGGTTGCGGGAACCGCCGAAGAGTCGACGATTTACTGGGCGCGCGCAATCGGCTCAGCTCACCTCCGCAAGCCGGAGGAGGTCCGCAAAGATCTTGCCGCCATCGAAAGCCTTCATCAAAAACTGGTAGCCGAGAAGTCAGAGTTTGCCGAAGGAGTGGAAGACGATCGCAAAGAAGCCCAGGCGTGGCTCTCCTTCGCTGAAGGCAAGGATGACGATGCCGTCGAGGCCATGCGTCCGATCGCCGATAAAGAAGATTCGCTCGGCGAGGAACCGGAAGGCATCCCGGCCCGGGAGATGATCGCCGACATGCTGCTCGAGGCGAAGCGTCCGCAACAGGCGCTGGTGGAATATCAGACGGACCTGAAGCTCAATCCCAACCGCTTCGATGGACTCTACGGCGCCGCCCGCGCCGCAGAAGCCGCCGGCAAACAGAACGATGCCACGGAATACTACGCAATGCTGCTGAAAGTCTGTGGCGGATCAAACTCCAGCCGCCCCGAGTTAAACCAGGCAAGAAAACTAGTAGCGCAGAAGTAGGCCGAATGAAGACCTATGGCGAATTCCACGACGGTTTCTTCGAGGGATTATGGATCGACGGCAAGCGTGTCCACGTTTTCCTCGCTACAACCGAAATGAAACGCCTCACCATAGTTGCCGAAGGGGTTGCGGGACTGAACGTAGAAGGCTTCCAGAAAGGCAACATTATTCTTGAGGTTGTAGCAAAAACGCACGAAGAATGGAGTGAACAAGATGTCGCGGCCCTACCCGAGCTGCGTATGATCGATAGCGGCAAACCGAACGTGCCATTGGCGCGAGCGCGTCAGCAAGAGTTAATGGCTTTGGAAATCAATCCTTCCTATGGAGGATCGTGTCTTATCCTGGCGAAATCCTTCGACCTGCTCAGTCGACAGGCATGGCTAGAGCGAAATCTCCTCGCGCCTCGGTGATCCCTGCAGGCCGCTTAACTCCGAAAAAGCATTATCCTGATGATGAGCGCCGCTGTCATTCCAACTGCTCCCAGCAGCGCGTTGTACTCGCGATGCTTCAAATACAACGCCAAGGAGAATCCTCCCGGACATTCGCCGGGCGCGCTTGATGCGCCCTTGAGCCGTGGCACCATCCTCGGAACCCGTCTCGCATATTCGTCAAACTCCGGAAACTTCGTCCGCAAGAATGCCTCTTCGTCGCGAATGACCGGCATATAGATGGCGAGGAACATTACGACCAGCGCAATGCCCACCCACCAACTCCGCGCCGCCACGGCAAATCCCACCCCCATCAGCAGCGATCCCAGATAAAGCGGGTTGCGGGTATAAGCGTACGGGCCGGAAGTGGCGAGTGATTCGTTCTTGCGCACGTGCCCAGAAGCGAGCGCGCGGATCAGCAACCCTGGCACGACCACAATGGCCCCAAAGATTATCGAGCGCCACGTGGGTCGCGCTAGCCAGAAATAAAACACGGCGAAAATAAATCCCAGCGGCACCCGAATCCGGCGCGCGATTTTTGACCACTCAGCCATGAGTTATTCCGCTCGGGAAGGGCACGGCTTTAGCCGTGCCATCTAAGTTTGCTAAAGGTGCGGGCTTTAGCCCCTGAGGTCGCCACCCAATAGCCTGCCAACTGCTGCCACCACCGCCTCACTCTCAATCCCCAACATCCCCTCATCCGCCGCCGCACGCCGTGCATGCGACGTAATGCTCTCCGAACTTCGCAAAACAATGCTGCGCGTCCCATATGGCCCGTTACGCGCGGGATCCGTAGGTCCGTATATGGCGACCACCGGAACTCGCAATGCCGCAGCCAAATGCAGCGGACCAGTGTCCCCTCCGATAAACAAGCGCGCACGCCGGGTCAGTGCGATCAGTTCTGAGATGGTGCAATTCATTGCCTGCGCTGTTCCCCGGCTCGCAGCCTCCGCCACCCGAGCCATTTCCTCTTCCCCCGGACCATAATTGATAATCGAACGTAACCCAAGATTTGCCAGCTCGCTCGCCACTTCACCATAACGCTCCGCCGGCCAACGCTTCGCACCCCATCCAGCGCCCGGATTCAGAATGACAAAATCGCGAACCCCATACTGTGCTAATCGCTCATCCACTCTTGCCTCGCTTTGCGCATCGCGAGGAAAATCATAAGAAACATTGGCGGGCATGAAATCCATCGGACACTCAACCAGAGCTTCGGCGACCGAAAGATTTTGTTCGATCACATGTCCCCCGCGCGCAACCACCTTCCGCGTGTACCACAAGCTGGCCGGAGACTCCCGCGGCTCGGCGGCACCGTAGAGAATCCGCGCTCCCGAAAACCGCGCCAGCATGGCGGACCGTATGGCCCCTTGCAAATCCACGGCAACGTCGTAGTGCGCGCTCCGCACGTCGTTCCAAACCGTGGCAATGCGCTGCAGCGTCGAAATCGAGAGCAAGGATTTTCGCCAGGCTTTGAGGTTCAGAGTGTGGACTTCATCCACCAATGGCCGCAGCGCAGATCGTGCACCACGCCGCGAAGATCCCGGCACACACAACAGTTCAGCCCAGCGCTCTTCAATCAGCCAGCCGATATGAGCCTGCGGGAAAGCTCGCCGCAAAATGCCTACTGCGGGCAGCGTGTGGATTACGTCTCCCATTGCGCTCAGGCGTACGACCAACAGCCGCTCGACGCTTTTTCCCGGAACAACCTGGCCCATTTTCGAATCGTCAGGAATGGATTGAAAAATAGATTCGATACCCGCGGGCTCGAAACTCACACCTGCCTCGGATGTAGACGCGTGCGAATAATCTCGCTGGTGGAATGGTCTTTGGAGTCACCCACAATAGCCACGCGGCCACCATACTCCGCAACTACATCGCGCTCTGGAACAGAGTCCACCGTATAGTCTGTTCCCTTCGCCTGAATATCCGGACGAATCTCGCGGATCAAAGCACGCACTTCGAGTTCAGAAAAGATGACGACCGCGTCTACCACGGCGAGCGCCGCAACAATTTCCGCACGTTCTTCCGCTGACATAACGGGACGTCCCTCGCCTTTCAACGCCCGCACCGATTCATCGGAATTAATTGCCACAACCAGTTTGCCCCCAAGTTCTTTCGCGCCTTGCAGGTAGCGAACGTGACCCACATGCAGCAAATCAAAATTGCCATTGGCCAAAACGATCCGATCGCCCTCGCGCCGCCACTGCTCCACGAGCTCGCGCAGCTCGGATTGTCCAAAAACCTTGCCTTCTCGCATATTTGTCTGTTCACACTCTTTGCAGAATCAGTGAGGTCTGATCGATGGCGGAGCTTGTTCAATCGCGCGCAGTAATTCCTCTCGCGAAACTGTTGCCGTGCCACGCTTCATCACTACGATTCCGCCCGCGTAGTTCGCCAACTGCGCCGCCTCTTCAGTGCTGGCACCAGCAGCCAGCGCGGCGCTGAACGCCGATATCACCGTATCGCCCGCTCCGGTTACGTCGGCGACCTCATCCGAACCAAAAATTGGAATATCCACCGGCGCGTGTCGCTGATCGAATGCCACCATACCGTCGCGCCCTCGCGTAATCAGCAGCGATTGCAGCTGCATTCGTTCCATAATTTGTTTTCCCGACTGCGCCAGTTTCTCCCAATCCTGCCCAATACAGACGCCCAGCGCCGCTTCCACTTCCGGTTCATTCGGAGTGGCCGCAGTTGCGCCCGAGTACTCCAGCAACCGGTAACGCGAATCGAGTATCAAGGGCACCAGAACAACTCTTCTGCGTCCGGCTTGTCGCAATGCGTTCACGATCGCTGGACTCGCCGATCCATATCCGTAATCGGAGACCAGCAACGCATCGGAGGCCCGAAGATATTCTCGCGCCGCCAGGAATAACTCGCGTGTCAAGTGGCGATTGGGAGGATTTTCAGGTTCGCGATCGACACGCACCACCTGCTGGCGCGTATTGTGCGTCGTGCCCGCAAGAATTCGGGTTTTCGTGACGGTCGTGTAAGTCTTATCCTTCAGCACTCCGCTGATCGGAATACGTTTGTGACGAAAAAACTTTGTCAGCAGCCGCCCCGGTTCATCGTCGCCGATCGCACCCACCGGAAGCACGTTGACTCCCAGATCCGCCAGGTTATTGACCGCATTCGCGCCCCCACCCGGCACTACAGTTCGTTCGCGATGTTTCAGAATCAACACCGGCGCTTCGCGCGACACCCGCGAGATTTCCCCATAAACAAATTCATCGGCCACGAGGTCGCCCACCACCGTAATGGTGACCTTGGTGAAGGCTTCGATAATCTTCCGCAGCCGGTCAACTTCCTTCAGATGTTTGGTCATCAGCATTTGCCCCAGCATGGTGCCGGCCGTCAAGGCATTTTCTCACGAGCGGAGGCGACGCTCGTCGATAACGCGCAGCATGGTATCCACAGCGTTAGCTGCGTCAGCGAGCTCCATCTTGACCGGGACGATAGCCAGCGGCGAGAGAGCGCCGAGATATCCGCCCAGATTGACCGCATCTTTTTCGGTGGTAACAAAGCCCCCGGCTTCGCTGCGCTTCGCGAGTTCCAGCAAGTCGCGAATGTCTTTCTCGACGTAAGCATGGTGATCGCGGAAGAATGCCTGCGCTGCGGGATCAACATTGGCCGCTCGCAACTGCAGCAGAAAATTCTGCGGGCGCGCAATCCCGCAGAAGACCACAGGCCGGGCGGGAACGTTTTGCGCAACAATCCCCCGGCGCACGCGCCAGACGATCTTGCCCTTTAACGGAAAAGATTCCTCCGCGGCGCCACTGGCCAATGCCACTGCATCCGCTCGGCGCAACGCCCGCAGAGGCTCGCGCAACCGCCCCGCGGGAAGCAGACGATCGCGCGCATCCTCCGGCGTCACCAGCACGATGTCAAAATCGCGGGCCAGCGCGCGATGTTGAAAACCGTCATCCAGCAAATGAATCTGCGGACCGAATCGCGTCTCCGCAAACTGCCCCGCCTCGTACCGATCTTCTCCCACAACCACCGGCACTTGCAGTCGACGCGCCATCAGTAAGGGCTCATCACCGAAATCGTGCGGCAGACCGCTGGGATCAACCAGGAGCACGCCACGACTCTTACGACCGTATCCCCGCGAAAGCACATCGAAGCGAATGCCGCGTGCCTTCAATAATTCTCCCAGCAAGATTACAAACGGAGTCTTTCCCGAACCTCCCGCCGAAAGGTTGCCCACGCTTATGACCGCTCCCCGCAGCCGGCGCACGCGCAGCCAGCGCCGTTCGTAAAGCGCATTGCGCGCGGCGACCACGCCACCGTAAGTGGTTGAGAGAGGATTCCAGTTCATGGCTGCGCCAGCAGTTGTTGCAGTTCGCCGGCAGTGCGCTTGGTTGCCCCGAGCTGCGAGTGCAAGGTTTCGCCCGCGCGTCGGCCCAAAGCTCTTCGCTGTTCCTCATTCGCAAGCAACTCAAGAAACATGAGCGGCAAATCCGCTGGACCAACAATCCGCACGGCGTCCCGGCCTCGAAACAAGCTCACGATGTCGCGGAAGTTTTCCGTGTGATTGCCGACCATGATGGCTGCTCCATACTGCGCCGGTTCAATAATGTTGTGTCCGCCGCGCGGCACCAGACTTCCGCCGACAAATGCAATATCGGCAAGCGCATACAGCGCCGCTAATTCTCCGATTGTGTCCAGCAACAAAACCGCGCCATTCAGAGCTTCGCCGTTCCACACCGATCGTGGCCAGAAGCGAACCGACATTTGCTCCAGCAGCGCCGCCACGGCAGGAAATCGCTCGGGATGCCGTGGTGCGAGAATCATCACCGCTCCCGGATATTGCACCAGCACGTTCTCAAATGCTCTCAGGAGCAGTGGCTCTTCTCCCTCCACCGTGCTGCCGCATACCAGCACAGGCCCGGCAGCACTCGCTTTGATCGACGCCCGCACTTTTTCGACAATCGCTGGTGCAATTGGCGCAGGAATGTCGAATTTCAGATTGCCGCTAATCCGCACGCGATCGGGAGGGGCGCCGATATCCTTCAACCGCGCGGCATCCTCAGGAGTCTGAGCAAGAAACAGATCGACGCTCGCCAGCAGCCTTTGCATCAATCCGCTGAATCGCCGGTAGCGCGGCCACGATCGGTCCGAGATACGCGCATTTACGACTGCAATCTTCGCTCCGCTGGCGTGCGTCAATCGTATGAAGTTCGGCCAGAATTCAGTCTCTGCAATCACCACCAGCCGTGGCCGCAGCGCCCTCAAGTACGGACGAATCGCGAATGCAAAATCCAGCGGGAAATAGAAGACATTGGCCTCGCCAAATCGGTTACGCGCCAGCGCCTGTCCGGCGTCCGTAGTGGTTGAGATAACAACTCTATGCCGCGACCAGCGCCGAAGTTCCTCCACCAAACCCGCAACTGCGGCCACCTCTCCAACTGAAACTGCATGCACCCAAATCACGCGATCTTGTGCTCCCGCCAACAGCAGCGGTGCGGGCACTCGCCCCATCCTTTCGGCAAAACCCTTACGATACTTGCCATGGCGCGCCATTTGGAAGAGCCAGTAAGGCAGGCTGGCCAACATCCCCAAGCCCAGCGTCACGCTGTAGAAAAAGCCGTAGAGAGAAGAGATCAAGTGCAGCCATTCTAAACAAAGATCTACCCCATGTACCCCTGGCTCCGGTGTTTAAGAATTTAAGCAGACCATCTCCGAGTAAGCCGCAAACAGATGGCTATCCTTCTATAATCGGAAACATGCAGCCGATACTGAAGAGGCGGATTGTCCGTATTATTATCCTTTCCCTAGCAGTGGTATCACTCGCGGACCAACTCTCCGCGAAAGATTTCGTCAAACCCACAGCCCGCCCTGCCAAAACCTATCCCGCCCACGACGATCACACCACCGACAAAGTAGCCATCGCCACCGACCCCTACGACACTCCGGAGAAGGCGAAAATATTCTCGATAAACTTTCACGAACACGGACTTCTCCCCGTCTTCTTCATTGTCACCAATGACGGAGACCAGCCCATCTCCATCGCCAACATGCAGATCACACTCACCACCTCCAACCGTTCCAAGCTCACGCCCATTGCGGCGGAAGATATCTTCCGCCGCCTTTCGAATCCTCACGAAACAAATCCAATCCCCGTTCCCATCCCGCAGAAAAAAGTGAAGGGCGGACTCAACCAAAAAGAACGCGACGAAATCGAAACTTCTCAATTCGTCGCCCAGGCCGTCGAGCCCCACACCACGCAATCAGGATTTCTTTTCTTCGACGTGGAAGGCCTTAATGCGCCACTGGAAGGCTCACGCTTCTTCGTCACCGGCGTCAATGACTCCAAAGGCACGGAGTTGATGTACTTCGAAATCCCGTTGGGGAATTAAAGTCGTGCGAAGCTCTTCTTTGCGAACTCAGTGGCAGTTCTCAGTGTTCTCTGCGGTTCAAGCTTTTGCTTTCGTCCTCCCCTTTAACGAAGCAATTCCCCGGACCGTATAATCACGAAGTATGTCGACCATCGCAGCCTACCCCACCGCCGCGCGCACAGGCTATGAGCCGGTCATCGGCCTCGAAGTGCACGTTCAACTTCTGACGGCCTCGAAGATTTTCTGCTCCTGCTCCACGCGCTTCGGCGCTCCACCCAACACGAATGTTTGTCCCGTATGCCTGGGCATGCCGGGCGCGCTGCCGGTGCTGAACCGTAGAGCGGTCGAATTCGCCACGCTGGCCGCGATCGCCCTGAACTGCCGCATTCACGAAACTTCGATTTTCGCGCGCAAGAATTACTTCTATCCCGACCTGCCCAAGGGCTACCAAATTTCGCAATACGACAAACCCTTGGCCGAGCATGGATTCGTGGAAGTCCCAAGCAGCGGGGGCGGCAAGAAAACAATCGGCATTACCCGCGTACATCTCGAAGAAGACGCCGGCAAGAGCTTGCACGAAGGCTTCCCCGACGCCTCCGAAAAAACTGCCATCGACCTCAACCGTACCGGCGTGCCGCTGATCGAAATCGTCAGTGAACCGGACATTGCTACTCCAGACGAAGCTTACGAATATCTTACGCGGTTGAAGGAAATCATCCTCTACACCGGAGTCAGCGACTGCAACATGGAGGAGGGTTCGCTGCGCTGCGATGCCAACGTCAGCATCCGACCATACGGACAGCGAGAGTTAGGCACGAAAGCCGAAATCAAAAACGTAAACTCATTCCGCTTTATTCGCGAGGCGCTGGTTTACGAAATTGCACGCCAGATAGAAGTGGTCGAATCAGGCGGCAAAATCGCGCAGGAAACCCGCCTCTACAATTCGCACGAAGGCAAAACCTATAGCATGCGCTCGAAGGAGCAGGCGCACGATTACCGTTACTTTCCCGAGCCCGATCTGCTGCCGCTGGTGGTCGACGAGAAGTGGAAGGCTGAGATCACCAGGGCTCTGCCCGAACTCCCAGAAGCGCGGCGCGCGCGACTGGTGAAGGAATACGGCATCACCGAATACGACGCGCAGGTGCTGACTGTTTCAAAGTCGCTTGCAGATCAGTTCGAGGAAGCAGCCAAGGCCGCCAAGAATCCCAAGCGCGTGGCGAATCTGGTACAGGGTGAATTAATGGGGCGTCTCAAAGCCAAAGGCCTCGAGATCGAGCAGTCTCCAATCTCGATGAGGGGCGTGGCAGCATCCGCCGATCTGGTGGAAGGCGGCGCCATCTCGGGTAAAATGCTGAAGGATCTCTACGATCTCAGCTTCGAACGCAACCGGGATTTTCCCCAGGTCTACGAACAAGAAGGACGCCCACAACAATCCACAGACACCTCCGCTTTGAAAAAAATCATCGATGAAATCATCGCCGCGAATCCCAAACAGCTCGAACAATACCGCGCCGGCAAGAAGACCATGATCGGATTCTTCGTCGGCCAGGTGATGAAAGCCTCCAAAAGTCAAGCCAATCCGCAACTGGTAAATGAGTTGCTCATCAAGAAGCTGGAGTAATCCCCTAAGCAAAGTGACTGAAGTACCATCCGCGGGCATGACTTCCGCAATCTGATTCCCGGCCTCAGCCGTCGTTACCATGATGTTGGGCCTGTCCGTCCCGGGCTGACCGTTCGCGAGCTTCCATGAAAATCACGCTGGACCGCATCATCAGCATGGCGACACTGGTGGCCTCGCTCGTCGCCATTTTCTTGGTATTGAAAAAGCCGGCCCCGGTGGCTCAACCGCAGACGCCTTCGGCCATCGCCGCCAATGCTCAATCGTTTGGGCAAAAGATGGAACACTTCGAGCAGGCGGTGCAGCAGGCTCCGCCGGTGTCGAGTGGAAATTACCAACCATCGTCGTCGCAGAATCTGCCGACGATTCCTGCCGACCCGCAACCGAAAGCGGAGGTTCACCTCAACTCTGATGAAGTAGGAGCCGCGCTGGCTCAAGCCATGGGAGCCGCCGGAACCGGGGCGGCAGGTGGTGCGGAGCTTTCGCCAGATTCCAATCTCGGCAGTGGACAGCCCACCATAAAAGATCAGCAAGTCAGTTTCGATGGCGACACCGTGCACGGGCAGTTTCTTACCGAGATTGGGGGAAAAGACGTCTGGGTAACCGTCTCGGGCCATCTCTCCTCGAAAGATGGATATGCCACGTTCGAGCCGACAGAATTTAAGGTGGGTGATCTGAACGTGCCGGTTTCGCTGGTGAATCCTGCCTTACAGAAAAAGCTGGCCGAACAGCGCGATCGGATGAAACTTCCGGACAATGTTGGTGGTTTGAAAGTGGAGAACGGCGAACTGGTGATGCAGCAGAAATAATTTTGCAGATTTTTTATGCTGGGCCGACTCGATTCTCCTCCGCTACTTTTCCGTACCATCGTCCCGATTCTTTGATGGTGCGTTTCTGCGTTTTGAAATCCTCATAAGCCAGACCAAAGCGCTGGCTGAAACCTTCCGCCCACTCAAAATTATCCATTAGGCTCCAGGCATGGTAGCCGCGAACGTTCGCGCCATCGCTGATCGCTTGCGCGAGTGCCTGCAAGTACTGCCGGTGATATTCGATGCGGCGCGAGTCGTGAATCACGCCACTCGCGTCAGGGCCATCATTGTAGGCGCACCCGCTTTCAGTAATCTCAATCACCGGCCGGTTGTAGTCGCGGGTGATGCGCGTGACCATGTCATACAGCGCCTGCGGCCAGACTTCCCATCCCATGTCGGTTTTCGGGTCCTCCTCGCCACCCGCCATCTTCACCGGAAACAGCCACTGCTGCGCGTGGCTCAGTCGCTCAATCGCGCTGGGTGCAGAAGCGATGGTGCGGTAGTAAAGATTGATGCCGATGAAATCTAGAGGAGCCTTCATCTTTTCGAAATCGGCGGACTTGATGCCCATGACGGTCTCCGGAAGAAACGCGAGTGCGCCCGGATAGCGGCCCTTGAGCGCGGGATCGAGGAACCAGAGATTGGTAATCGCGTGGGCGCGTTCGGCTGCTACCTTGTCCTCTGCAGAATCTGTCGCGGGTTCGCACGGCGACATACTGAATGCAGTTCCCACGCGCGCCAACGGACGCACTGCCTTCAAGGCTCGAAAGCCCTCACCCTGCGCCATGTTCACCGTATGCGAAGCGCGGAGAAAATCGACCAGGCTCTTGCGTCCCGGAGCGTGCGTGCCTTCGAGATACCCCAGGTCGACAAATGCGGAAGGTTCGTTGAAGAGCACCCAATCGGAAACGCGGTCGCCCAAGGATCGCGATACGAGCTCTACGTAATCAGCAAAGCGTGCCGCGGTATCACGACTGGGCCAGCCCCCGGCATCCTCCAGAACCTGTGGCAAGTCCCAGTGATAAAGCGTAACGAGCGGGCGAATTCTCGCTTCCAGAAGTGCATCCACCAGGCGGCTGTAATAATCGATGCCTTTGGTATTCGCCGGGCCAGAGCCAGAGGGTTGAATACGCGGCCAGGAAATCGAAAAGCGGTAACTGTTCAGATTCATCGCGCGCATGAGCGCGATGTCTTCGCGGCAACGGTGATAGGAATCGCAAGCCACATTGCCGGTATCGCCATTTTTTATTTTCCCCGGGGTATGCGCAAAACGGTCCCAGATCGATTCTCCCTTGCCATCTTCGTTCCAGGCGCCTTCGATCTGGTAAGCGGCCGTCGCCGTGCCCCAGAAAAAATTCTTGGGGAACGAAATCTCGGAGGAGGCATCGAACCGCGTGCGGTGAGGATTGGAAATCGGTGCGGAGTACGAAGCGTGCGCCGCATTCGATGACACGCTGCACCCCGACAAAATCCCGGCTGGCAACGCGCCTGCCACGGAAGTGGCTAGGACAGAGTGCACAAATTCGCGGCGTGTCTGGCGCAAGATAGAAGCAGGCTCCTCAAGAAGCAGCGTGGGTTATCGTCCGATCAATTATGTCTGATCAGCTTACCTCAACTGACGCCCCGATATTGCCGCCAGCTCCCATCAGCATATAAACGCTGCCCGCCACTCTTGAGACCTTCATCTGGACTTTGCTGAAGTCCCGGTCCTGAGCAGAAGAGGAGGCAGCGAACAGACAGGCGGCAAAGAGAAGCCACAATTGACGCATGATAGTTGTCGCTTTCATTTTGCCCAGTGGTCAGCCATTCTACCGCAATGGACACCGCGCATTCTTCCCAGAATCAGCGCCAATCGCGTAGAAGTTTCTCGAGGATGTCGGTAGCAACCGCAAGTTGAGACAATTCGTTTGTGGTTAACGTCGTAAGGTGGCCCGCGAGATATTGAATCCGCCGTCGGCGCCCTTGCTCCAGAAGCCGCGTGCCTTTGGCCGTAGCCCGAATATGCTTGCGGCGGGCATCGTGCGGGTCGGCACTAATTTCAATCAGACGGCTGCGCCTGAGGCCGGCAACGATACGGCTCATGGTGGGCGGTTTCACCTGCTCGGCCGCCGCGAGTTGCCCAAATGTTTTCGGTCCCGAAAAAACCAGGACCGAGAGAGCTGAGAGTTGGGCGGGCCCGATGCCCGAGGCTTCGTCCTGCTTGCGCACGCGACGCAGCAAATGGATCGCGGCGGAATGAAGCCGATCGGCGACCGCGATCGTTTCCCGGCGCGAGGCGATTTTCTTCTCCTTGACTTTATTCATCGAATATAGTTAGCTATGCTAACTAATATCGCCATGGAGGTCAAATGTGAATACAACTGCCAGCGAAGCAGGAATCGGAATCACTCGCCTCGGTCAGATCGCGGTCAACGCAAAGGATGTAGAACGCGCCGCAGATTTCTACCAGAACATACTCGGGTTGAAGCTGCTCTTCAAGGCTCCGCCAGGATTGGCATTCTTCGACTGCGGCGGAGTACGGCTCATGCTGGACCGAGCGGAGAAGCCCGAATTCGATCATCCCAGCTCAGTTCTATACTTTGCCGTGTCTGATATTCAGTCCGCACACGGAAAGTTGAAAGAACGCGGAGTCCACTTTGAGGACGAGCCGCACATGATCGCGAAAATGCCGACTCACGATCTGTGGATGACATTTTTCCGCGACTCCGAAGGAAATCTGCTGGGGCTGATGAGTGAAGTTGCAAGATTATCCAGCTGACTACTTTCGTGCGCGGCCCCAGCAGCGATTTCGATTGCCAATCTTCTGCCGGCGATTGAGAATGAGCGCGACGGGCCACTCCTTGAGGCAAGCGCCGCCATCTCTCTCAGCGTCGGGCTTTGGCAGTCCGTGGCTTGCGCTGTGCACAGCCTTCGGCTTGCATATTTTTGACGAAGCGGCTACCGGATTTCTAACAGTCTATAACCCAACGGTCACCGTTCTGCGCGCGCGCTGGGAGTGGTTTCCCATGCCCACGTACGACTTTCGTGGCTGGCTGACTGGGCTGATCGTGGCCTGGACGTTGCTGCTTTGCCTGACTCCGGTGGCGGCGCGTGGAATGCAAGGCCTGCGGCCACTAGCCTGGATTTTTGCCGTCGTCATGTTTCTGAACGGCGTAGGACATACGTTGTTTTCGATTCTGGGAGGCACCGTGTCGCCGGTGACATTTCCCAGACCGGCGCCGGGATTCTATTCTTCCCCATTCTTGTTCGCGGCTTCCATCTGGCTGATGATAAGACTGCGGCGTACCGCGCGGGTGGATTTTCAATTGCCAACCGGCGACTAGGTTCGCCCCGGCAAATGAGCGACGCGATGCTGCGCGGGCTGCTATCATCTTTTGCGGAGCTTTTTGGAGTAGCTGTATGGAAGAAATGGAAGACGAAGAACCCATCCCTTATATTTCCGGTTCAGGAGAAGGACTTATGGAAGAAGGATCGAATCTGCACGCTAGCGCGCGCCGCGACGAAGACATCGCGCTGGATCTGATGAAATTTGTAGCCATGACCACGGGATACGGACGGACTACCTCCTCCGGCGTGGGCTTTCAAGGCACCGGCTCGGCCTCGAAACCAGACGAATATGCAGCCCAGTTGCTCGAGTTATACGGGAAGTGCAGGGCTGCGGTCGGAGGAAAGAAGTAATGCGAATCGAGGTTCTGCTCTTTCACGCTGACTGAACGACAGACAGGCAAGAAAAGACCGCGGCTCCGCGCCGCGGTCGTGGATTTTCGCTGTTAGTCCTTACCGACGTCCCTTCTTGGCCTTTTTCTTCGCGGTTTTCTTGGCCGCTTTCTTAGCAGGCTTCTTCTTGGCGGCCTTTTTCGCGCTTTTCTTCTTTGCCGGTTTCGGAGGCGCTTTTTTCTTGGCGGGCGCTTTCTTGGCCGGCGCTTTCTTTTTCGCAGCCGGCTTCTTCGGACCGCCGCCGCCGGAAGAAGCTGGCCTGGGTGCGGGTGGAGGAGCGGAAGCGGCTGGCTCGCTCATTTCCGGTTCGGGAACGCCGGCTTCCTCTTCCTCCTCTTCTTCCTCTTCAAAGTCCTCTTCAAGCGACTCGCTGTAGGCGCCAGTGTCGCCGAATTCTTCTTCGTCATCACGTCCGTAGAGTGTGGGATCGTAGAACGTCATTTGCTCCTCCTGATCTTATTTTTGCCCCTGGCGCAGGGATAACCACGCAAGGCGGCGGGTACGGGAAATTAAAAGACCACCAGAAACTCTGTGCTGGAACGGCGCGCGATTATAGCACGACGCTTGCGGCAGTCCGCAAGGACCATAATCACTACATGGCTGGTTTATCTGTTATCACAGTGTGCCAGGAAAAGAAAGAATAATTGGGTCTTTTCAGGGAAAAGGCCACCAGCCGTCAATGCCTGGTTAAAAAGCCGTTTGCGGAATCCTAGCGGGCGGGTTCGACGACGAGAATCATACCGGGCCTCAGCGTGGCAACGTTCTGGTTGTTGCGCTTTAGGGCTGCCACTGTAGTTTTGTAGGCCGTAGCGATTGAGTACAAGGTTTCGCCGGACTTTACTTTATGACGCAGGACGCTGGCCTGTTCTGTGGATTCTTCCTCCGAAGCGCTCACGGATTTAGCCGAACCAGTTTTCGCGGAAGCCGTGTGCATTGCCTTAGAGGAATGCCTGCCCGGAGCCGCCGAAGCTAGGTCGCCACCGGGGGAAACCGGCAGGTGCAACGCCAGCACAGTTCGTCCATGTAAACTGTCACCGCGCAAGCCGTTCCAGCGCCGCAGCATCTGCGCGGAAACCCCAAAATTCTCTGCAACCGTCTGCACCGTATCACCTCTGTGGACCTTATAGCGCGTGATCCGGCGGGCATAGGTCGCCGTATCGCGGACCTGCTTGCCGGGAGCGACGGGAATAATCAGCTTGGCCTCGGTCTGAAGCTCTGAGCCGTCAAGGTGATTGGCCTCTTTGATCGACTTCGGCGTGGTCCGGTAGGTTCGCGCTAGCGATGCCAGAGTGTCTCCGGAATGCACCGTAGGATAGCGCCACCAGACGCGCATGCCGGTCGGAATCGAAGCAATAGCCGTCTGATACTGCGGTTTCGTCCCTGCAGGCAAGTGAAGCTCGAAAGTGCCGTCCCGTGGCGTACTCAACCGGAGCAGGCTGGGATTCAATTGCTGCAATTGCGCCAGAGTCGCATCCACACAGTCAGCAACGAGCCGCAAATCCACCGGATAATTGATGGTTACGGAATCAAACGCCGCTGGCTCATCCATCGACACATCATCAAAACCATAATGCGAAAGGTTCTTGGTCATGATGGTCACGGCCAAGATGATGGGAACGTAATTCCGCGTTTCCTTGGGAAGAACGTTGCGCCGGTAAAGCTCCCAGAAGTCGGCATATCCGGTGCGCTTCACCGCCGCCTGCACCGTGCCTGGGCCGGAGTTGTAAGCGGCCATGGCCAGATACCAGTCGCCAAACTGGGCATAAAGATCTTTCAGGTGACGGGCGGCGGCGCGAGTCGACTTCTCGGGATCCTGACGATCATCTACCCACATGCTGTGCTGCAAACCATAACCGCGCGCGCGGCTGCCCATGAACTGCCAAATGCCGCGAGCGCCGGCGCGAGAAACCGCGGTTGGCTGGAACCCAGATTCGGCCTGCGCCAGGTAAATCAAGTCCTGGGGAACGCCTTCCTGTTTAAGAATTCGAACCATCATGTCGTGGTAGCATCCGGAACGGGCAAAAGCGCGCTCGAATGTTCCACGTCCACGATTGGAAAAATAGCTGATATAGCCGGCGACCTGATCGGTCATCATGAGCGGCAAGTCGGAGTGAGTGGATTTGATCTCTGCCTGAGCTTTTGCTCGTGTGCTGGCATCAGCCGAAGGCGTGATGCCATTAGTTTCGTCGATGGGCGCCGGTTCCGATTTTTCCGCTTCGGAGTCGGCGGCCGAATCACTCAGATTCAGCTGATTCACGCCTTTTGAAATCCGGTCAAATTCCTCTTGCAGCCGGTCATCGGAACGTATATCCAGTTTGCTCTCGAGCAGAGCATTGAAAGCATTGTCAAAATCTTCTTTGGCTGCATCCGCCTGACCTGCCTGATACTTCGCGAGGCCCGACTGATATTCATTCTCCACGCTGGCAACCAGATCCCCCACCGGATCAGAAACAGGCTTTGGGGGTGAAGCTTCGGAGTTGGCCACGCTGACGGCGGAAGGATCGTGCTTCTGGTCCTGCTTAGGCTGCGAAGATTCCGCTGCGGTTTGAGAAGAAGAAGGAGTTGGAGCTTTGGCACTCAGAGCCGGCGGCGGTCCAGGCGGCGCAACGGAAGCGGGCTTCTGCGCCGTTTGGCAGGACGATCCAGCCAAGGCCGCTACAGCCAGCACCGCGATCCGCATTTGGAGTTTTGCAACTCTCATAGTTCTCTAGAAGATACGGATTGTCCTTGCTGTCGATGACCCGTGGATTCTATCAAAAATCGTACCCTGCGGTCGTCCTCGGGTCAACGCCGAAAAGGAACAGCCTTCGTTACTTTCGACACCATCACCCATGGTTACCCCGTTCACCTATACTCAGACGAAGGAAGCTAGCTAAAGGTTTGAAATGAGGATTTTGGGCGACGTTACTGCACCTCTTACTCACCCGCCAGCCGCAGCTTCAGACCCGCCAGTAATCCGGTCGCCAATTCTGGATTGCTTTCTTTATGTCCGCCCGCGACAGCTTTTCTGACAGTGCTCGCTCGGCCAGCCCGGGCGCTTCCGCATCGGAGGCGAAACGCAAAGCGATCAATTGCTCTACCGTCAGATCAGGAATACGCGAGCGCAAGGGCTCGGAGCACAAGGCCGTCAGCCGCAGCCGTTCCTCGAGACGAATGACGCGATCTTGCACTTTAAGTGCGTAAAGGCGAATCTTGAAGATCGCAATTAACGCCGCTACCGAAATCACGAAAAATGACGCCGAGTGGAAGCTGGGGTGCCACAGAAAGTGAATCGTCCCACCGATGGCGGCAAGGATGAAGACCGGCCCCACTACGAAGTGAAAAAGCGGATCAAATTTGGCATGATTTGCCAGGTTCTGCGGCTTCTTTTCAGCCATGACGAAGAGCTCCTTAGAAGAACGGGCAAGTGTAGCAGAAGACCCAGCTTGCATTCGCCGGTTCGCGGTTTTCATCACTTGGAAGCCGCCCGCTTTTCTAGCAACTTGAGCTGCGGACGAGCAAGTCACGAAATGGTATCCTTTGGGCTACGAAACGGATCGAAGGCAAGCATGAAAGCTATCCAGGTTAAACAAGTGGGCGGACCGGAAGTGATGGAACTGGCGGAGCTTCCGGTACCGCAGCCGAAAGCGAACGAGGCGGTGGTAAAGCTGGCCGCCTCTGGCGTCAATTTCATCGATGTTTACTTCCGCGAAGGCCGCTACAAGACCGCGCTTCCCTTCGTCCCGGGACAAGAGGGCGCCGGGGTAGTAACGGAAGTCGGCGCGGAGGTGAAGTCAATCAAAGTGGGAGATCGCGTAGCTTGGTGTGGCGTTCAGGGCGCGTACGCGGAATATGCTGCCGTACCGGCGGACCGCCTCGTGCCGGTTCCCCACGCCGTGAGTGACCAGCAAGCCGCGGCGGCCATGCTGCAGGGAATGACCGCCCACTATTTGTCGCATGATACTTATCCGTTGAAGCAAGGCGAAACCGCGCTGGTTCACGCCGCGGCCGGAGGCGTGGGGCTTCTCCTGGTGCAGATGGCGCACAATATCGGGGCCCGCGTGATCGCCACGGTTTCGACCGAGGAAAAAGCTAAACTGGCGCGTGCTGCGGGTGCACATGAAGTCATCCTGTACACCCAGTCCGACTTCGAAGCAGAGACCAAGCAGTTGACTGGCGGCAAGGGCCTGGATGTTGTCTATGATTCAGTAGGAAAGACTACGTTTGAGAAGGGACTAAACGTATTGCGCCCTCGAGGGATGATGGTGCTGTTCGGGGGTTCGAGCGGAGCCGTACCGCCATTTGATCTCATTTTGCTGTCGCAGAAGGGATCGCTCTATGTAACCCGGCCAAGCCTTGTCAATTACATTGCCACGCGAGACGAATATGTGGCGCGGTCGGGAGCCGTATTTGACATGATCGCGAGCGGAAAACTCAAACTGCGTATCGGGCATACTTACCCGCTGGCTGAAGCACAACGTGCTCATCGGGATCTGGAAGGCCGTAAGACCACGGGGAAACTGCTGCTGATTCCGTAAATTCCGGCCGATTTTCACAATCGAGTTTTTAGCGTAGCGCCGGCATCTTGCTGGCTGTCCCGAGGGCGTCTCGGCTTGGCGCGAGAAGAAGCCGCCGGGACGGCGGCTCTACTTAAGGAAAAAATGAAAGCAATCCGCGTGCAGCGAACGGGCGGCCCAGAGGTAATGGAACTGATGGAAGTTCCGGTTCCGCAGCCGAAACCGGCCGAAGCAGTGGTGAAGGTCTCAGTTGCAGGCGTGAACTCAATTGATGGCTATTTCCGCGACGGCAGGTTCCGCACGCCCTTGCCTTTCATCCCTGGCCAAGAGGGCACGGGCGTAGTCGCTGCGGTTGGTTCGCAGGCTAAAACGGTCAAGGTGGGCGACCGCGTGGCATGGAGCGGAGTGTTGGGCTCCTACGCCGAATTCGTGGTGTCCCCTGAAGAGCATCTTGTACCGGTGCCATCCGCCATCAGCGACGAGCAGGCTGCCGCGGCGATGGTTCACGGCCTGACAGCTCACTATCTCGTGAATGACGCGCACAAGTTGAAGGCGGGCGAGACAGCGCTGATCCACGCGGCGGCAGGCGGAGTCGGGCTACTGCTGGTGCAAATGGCGCGCGCGATCGGCGCGCGGGTGATCGGCACGGTTTCGAGTGAGGAGAAGGCTCAGTTGGCGCGCGAGGCCGGAGCCGACGCAGTACTCGTCTTCACCAAACAGGATTTTGAGACCGAAGTAAAGCGCCTGACGGAAGGCAAAGGCGTCGAAGTAGTGTATGACGGAGTGGGTAAGGCAACCTTCGACAAAAATCTGAATGTCATGCGCCTGCGAGGCATGCTCGTGCTTTACGGCATGTCCAGCGGACCGGTACTGCCCGTGGATCCGGCAAGGCTCTCGGAAAAGGGATCGCTCTACATGGCTCGCACCACGCTGGCCCACTTCACCGCTACTCGCGAAGAACTGCTGGCGCGCACCAGCGCGCTTTTCGGCATGATCGCGGAAGGCAAACTCACACTTCGGATTGCGAAGACCTATCCCCTGGCAGTCGCTCCGCAGGCGCACCGCGATATGGAAGCTCGCAAGATCGCGGGCAAGTTGTTGCTGATCCCGTGAGGGTCACACGATGCGTAGTTTTGGGATGTCCTGACTGTAGCGCTTGGCATCCAGAGTCATGAGCCTGTCGGCTTTCAGCAGCGCATGCGCTGCGATGACGAAGTCCGCCACCAAACGCTTTGGCGAATCTCCGCCAGAACGGCGGCGGCGAATGGCATAAGCCGCGAAGCTCGTGGCAGCGAGTCGCCAGACATCTTCACCGAGGTCGAAGTCGACTGCGATGCTCATCTCCTCCAGCAATTTTTCGACGCGCTGCGCACTGCCTGTGGAAATGGCTGAGAGCTCTACGAAGACTGGTGCGCTTACCACTAGCGCTCCCTCTGCGTGAAGGTTCGACAACTGAGCGGCGATCGTGACTGCCAACGATCCTCCCGACCAAAATAGCGATAGGATGTTCGTGTCGACGGCCGTTCTCATTCGTAGTCTTTATCGCTTCGCATATCGTCAATCCAAGCCTTTATCCCTTCTTCGCCGCCGGGGAACGGACCCAAAATGCCGATAAATTTTTCGAAGGGATTGCCTTCCGAGCGGACGGGGCGAATCACGGTGCGATCTTCTTCGATCACGAATTCGACGCGGTCCCCGGTCTCCAGCCCTAGGCGCTTGCGAATCTCTTGCGGGACCGTTAGCTGTCCTTTGCTGCTCATTGTGCTAAAGTGACTCATCTTTACTATCTATCCTTACCGTAAGGATACACATCCTTACCAAACGTGGCAATAGGAAACCCTATCTCTTGCGCGAGTAGTCTCGCGCGTATTCCGGTACCGACTGGTCGGGTAATATTCGCGCGTCATCAATCGGCGTCCCCGCAACCATTTTCAGTGGAATCACCCCCGCCCATGTCGGAAAAGAATAGTCCGCCTCGTCATCAACCACGGGTCCACTGCGAACCTTGGCCGAAAATTCTTCAATCGGCAGCCGCAGCACGGACGTCGCCTTGAGCTCGCGCTCATTCGGCTGGCGCGAGTCGGACCAGCGGCCAGGAATGATGTGTTCCGAAAGCAAACGTAGGGCTTCGAGCTTCTCCTCCGGATTTTCTACAAGCGTAGCTTTGCCCAGGACAACCACCGACCTGTAATTCATCGAGTGATTGAAAATAGACCGCGCGAGCACAAGTCCGTCGAGCAAAGTGACTGTTACACAAACCGGAACGCCATCTTTTAACTGCCGCAACATACGGCTGGCGGCCGAGCCGTGTATATAAAGGCTGTCCTCCTTGCGTCCGTAAGACGTCGGAATCACGAAAGGCTGGCCATCCACCACGAAGCCGACGTGGCACAAGAAACCTTCGTCGAGGATGCGATACGCAGCTTCACGATCATAGACAGCACGATCCGCTTCGCGGACCAGACGGGTCCGCGGCGTAGGAGCATAGGGCTGGGACATGGAAGAACGAACTCCGGGCAAGCGCCAAGGATGGGTGAAGAGGAAGTGTAACACCGAGCTTCGAGTTCCAGCTTTGAGCCTCGTCCGGCTCCGCGAAGCCCCGTTTGATCAAGAAGGCTTACCAGTACAGCTTTACCGCAAACTGAAACTGCCGAGGGTCGTAAGCGGCCGTCGCCTGGCCAGCATTTGTGAACAGCGGGCTGACAGCGGCCACGTTATAACGGTTGGCAATATTAAACATGTCGGCAATCCATTCAGTGTTTAGGCGCTCGCCAAAGTAAATCCGCTTGGCGATGCGCAGGTCATCGAAGACGGTCCAGGGCTGAACTCCGGCATTGCGGCCCAGATTGCCATCCAGCGAAAGCAGAGTCCCATTGAAATCTGCACCGCAAGGCTCTTGAAAAACTCCAGTGGGCGAATACTTCGAGGAAACTGCTGGATAGCCAAGCGCCCTACAGGCTGGATTGACAAAGGTGTTCGGTCTCCCCGTGAGTGAAGATAATTGCAGGTTGTCATCGTTGCCGGTAATGATGTTGAACGGTCTTCCGGAGTCGAACTCAACCAGCGGAGCTACCGTCCAATTACTGAAAAACTTGCTGGTAAAGCCACTGCCACCCAGCTTGCCCGACTGGTAGACACCGCTGAATACAAAGCGGTGTCGCTGATCGAAAAGAGAGGTCGCACGATCTAGAGCAGGATAGTAACTGTCCTGCGGCGTCAGCGTGGCCTGCAAGTCTGTCGAGTCGTCAATCGTGTGCGACCAGGTGTAGGAAGCGAGCAGCTCATAGTGCCGGTTGAAGCGCTTGCGGAGATTGGCCGTCAGCCCATGGTAAACGGAGCTGCCATTCGAGTAGTTGGCATCCATGTCGCCGAACGGAATGCAGTTCGCGAGCGTTGTAGGATCGCAGTTGGCGTTGAAGCCCTGCTTGGCCAACCCTTGCAAGATGGTCTGCGCTAAACCCACGCACGCAGCTCCCCCGCTGGCAAGGTAGGCGCCGGCAATCGATGGGTTCAAACCAGAGGGCCGGAAGAAATTCATGAGAGAGGAATCCACGTACGGTTTTCCCGTCGGACTGACACCGCATCCGCTCACCGTGAATGGGCTAGCCGGGGTTTGGCCGGCGGCGAGAGCCGTTTCATAATTTGTGATCATTAAATCGCCCCGGATCGTGTTGGCATTGATCGGACGATTCAGATGGCGCCCGCCATTGAAGTTGTAGGCGAGGTTGAAGGCGTAGCCGCCTCCAAGATCCTTCTCGATGCTGAAGTTAGCCTGCTGCGAGTACGCGTAAACGAAATTCTTGGCCTGAGGATAGCCGAACGGCTGAAAGGCCAGGGGCAGGAACGTTGATGGATTTAAATAGTTCTGGTTCAGGAAAATGGAATTCGGCTGAAAAGAGTTGAACTGCTGCTGATTGGGCAGGTAACCAAGGTTGGCATTCGCCGCAGGAGACAATGATGGCGCGCATTGCGGTTGACCCTGAAGTCCCTGGAAGATGGGGAATGCATTCAAATTCGCCGGGTTTCCCGCGCCAGTGCAAAGCCCCGTGCCGGCGAATACGAGTTGTCCGCTCGTCGATCCATCCGATGCGTCGCCCAGAAAATAGAGTCCCAACAAAGGATGATCATAAAACATTCCATACGACGCTCGTACCACCGTCTTACCATCACCCTTCGGATCCCACGCCATGCCGATGCGCGGTGCGATGTTATTGGTATCGGTCTGAATTCCTTTTTGCAATCCGAGGTAGTTGTAGCCCGCTAACGCGAGCGCCGTCGGAGATTTGAACTGTGGCGGGAACTCAATGTCGTAACGCACGCCATAGTTCAAAGTGAAGTTGGGACGAACCCGCCACGAATCCTGCCAAAAAACACCCAGGGGTTTATTGGGAAAGGAGTCTCGCGGGTTCCCGATTCCCTGAATGAAGTCTGAAGGCAAGCCCGCGCCATAAGCTTGCACAGGATTCAGCATCGGAAACGGCGAGGGGAACGCTGCAATGGAGCCCACATCATACACACCGCCGTAGTTCACGGTAAAAGTGGCAGAGGTGGGAATGTAATTGAAATCCACTCCGAACTTGGTATCGTGACGGCCAATCGTCCAGGAAAAATTGTCGGTGAACTGGTAGCGTTGCTCCACGCGCTGGATGTAGGAGTACGGTTCGCGTCCGAAATAAGCAAACCCCGGAATGTTCACCGCCGGGTCCGATCCGCCGGGGATCGCTGTATTGTAAAAATACGAGAGACCGCGCCGCGCGTATTGGAAGCGGAACTCATTCACTTTGTTATTGCCAATGGTCCATGTATCCTGCACAACTCCGGCAACATCGCGGTAAGTCTGCTCGGAAGTTCGCGAATACGCGTTCTGTCCGAACGGCTGATCCTGACCGCTGACTTCGATCCCTGTCACCGTGCTGGGACTTACATTCGCTCGCAGCATCAGGCGATTACTCGTGCTGATGTTGTGATCGATGCGCAACGAGTAGAGACTCGTTCCCTCAAACACGGGGAAATTCCCAGATCTGCGATCCCAACGTCTGGTAGGACGCAGGAACAAAACATGGAGGCGCCGCGCAACTCGTGGCAAAGCCGCTGATGCCCGGGAATCCTGTGAGCCCGGTCGGCCATACTCCATTCAGTGCCATCCCCGACGATGCCCCAAGAAGGAATTCGTAATTCGGCACGCTAGGAGCAATGGCTCCGAATGCCGCAGGATTGGTCGCGGCGAGTTGGGCTAGCCCCGGCCCCAGGAACGCCGCCTGCGCGCCGGTCACCTGGATGTTTCCGAAAGGAACCGGAATCAACCCTCCCGCAGTCGTGGACGTATCGAAATTCTGCAGTTGGTAATATGAGAGATTGTTCGCCGCGCCGATGTCGGAGAACCCGGTCTCGTGCCGCCGCGTCCCTTCATAAGAAAAATAAAAATATGTCTTGTCTTTCTTGATCGGGCCGCCGAATGCGATTCCGGGTTGCACCCGCGTATAAGCAGGATTCGGAACTGTGCTGAACGGGTTCACGGCCTGGAAGCTTCGGTTGCGTACAAAGGCATAAACGTCCCCGTGAAATTCGTTCGACCCCGAACGTGTGATGATATTCACAACTCCGCCCGAGGCGCGGCCATACTCAGGAGCATAGTTGTTAGTAATGATCTGAAACTCCTGCACATCTTCCTGGGAGACAGTAGAGCGGACTCCGTTCGTCGCGTTGTCGGTGGCATCGGCGCCATCCACGTTCACGAGGTTGGCGCGCGCACGCTGCCCGTTCATGTTCAATCCGGACGTAGGCGCGGCCCCGGTATTCGGAGCGTTGTCGCGCTCCACCTGCGAATCCGTCAACGTGAAGTCGATATAGTTGCGGCCATTGATCGGAAGATTATCGATCCGGCGCTGCCCGATCGTGTCCGTCGACGAGGTGCGTGAGGTTTCTACCAGCTCCGCTTGAGCATTGACCTCCACCACCTCCTTGCCGGTAGCGACCGCCAGCGAGATGGGAAGCTCCACCACTCCGCCCACCGTGATGCTCACATCCCTGGCTGAGCCTTGGCGAACCCCGGCGCTTCTACCGTTGCGGTGTAAACACCAGGCGGTAACTGGCGAACAACATAGTTACCCAGTCCGTCGCCAGTCGCAGTGCGCGCGACACCTTTGGCAATATCGCTCACCGTGACTGTCGCATTACTCACACCGTTGCCCTTCGCATCCTTCACGGTTATCTGCAGGTCTCCGGTGGCCGCGCCACCTTGACCGAGAGCGAACGAACAAACCAACACAACAAACATAGAGACAAAGAAGAATTTCATCCTGCGGAACGCGATCTTGCGGATCATAGAGTCTCCTTGCTTCCGGCGCTTTGATTGTGCCGGCCCAACAACTCCAATTTCAGCTGTGCTTGAATGCGACAAGATTTCTGTGAGGGGACAGGTTCCGCTGGTTTTTACACCAGAAGGGGTAGCGAAAACAAGGAATGAATATCAAAAGGTAGTGCGCAAGTAACCTCGGCAGTTTCGCGAAGTCCGCTACAGGTGTGTGAAACCTCGAAGGTTTGTGAGTTAGATCACAAATGTTCGGTCAGATTCGCGCCGAAAGGCGAACGGCAGCTCGCGGGATTCTGCAGCCGGCCGAGCAACATGGCCGACCCGCTTACTTGCTCATACCGCTCGATCACGCGCACGGCGGCAAAGTTGGAACTTGGCAACGCCAATGCGACATAAATCCGAGCCAGAGCCAGGGTCGTATTGCGGCGAAGCAGGAGGGAGTGTTCTACCAGTTGCCGTGCAGCTTCGGCCACTCTTGGATCGCCGCTGGCCAATGCGGCTTCGCCCAGGCCCACCAAAACACCGGCATTGTTTCCCGCGACCTGGACGTAGGCGACCATGGCCCGTAATCGTGCACGGCGCACTTGACGGAACTGCGCGGCAGGCAACCGCCGCCTCAGATATTGATCCTCCGCGGGGTTGATCAGATTGCGGAACGCCTCCACATCGAGCGAACGAATCGTCGTTGCCGAACTGAGGCTTCGCTTGGCCTGCAGGCTTCGGGATACAGCCAGACGCAAAATCACGCCCAGCGCGACTGCAGAAGAGATAACAAGGATGATGGCCAGATTCATGGTTGGAGTAAACGCTCCAATTCCCGGTTCCAGATGTCGAGATTATGCTCAGGCAAGAGAACCGCAGACGTAGTGGCATTCTTCTGGGGGACAAGGAGGTAGTAGCACCAAATTAGAACGCAGACGTGATATGTGGCCATGTTGAGAAGATCAAGAAGATGGCGCTGATGAAGCAATCCACCGTTTGCCATTACCGCCCACGTAGGCCGAGATGGAGACGCTCGCCGAGATTCCAAGTCCCAGTGCGATGCCAAAAAGGGCGCGTTGTCCAGAGTGAGGCGGAAAAACGCGGCGAAGAGAAAAATAAATAAGAGCAGTCCACACTCAGTCAAGTCAATCGTTTGTTCAAGAATATGCGCGCCAGAGATCAACCGAATGAGTGTTATCTCGCTGGAATAGGCGGCGCTCGAACCGCTATAAGGACGAGCAACGCGCCCACCCCTCGAATTAATGTTTTCCCTAAGCGGGCTACGGAGGCGTAAGAGCCGAGAAGGTGGGCGAAAAGCTCGCCCATCAGAACGAATCTTCAAGATGCCTTCAACTAACAGACCTGCCCACAATACTCGCCAAAAGTTTTCAGAGCTGACCCAGGGAGCGATGTCTGCGGCGTAGACGATGAGTTGTTCCGTCGAGGCGAGAAGCGCAAAAGCAACAAACGCAGGAAACTGGCGATGAAGGCCGCGCCTCCACATAAAGACGCCAACCGCCGCCAGTATAATGTTGGGCGCTATCCAACAGTAATGCCAAAGGGGTGAGTGCGCCTGCAGCATATAGTCGCGGAAGCGACTATATCTCTACCGGCTGCAGGCGGCAATACCGTCGGGGACGATGTTCGTTTTTCGTAAAACTGTTACTTTACGGCTTGCACATTCCGCTCCCGCCGCCGCAGCTTGTTCCGCCGCCTCCACCATCCGCATGAGCCACAGTGGGAATTACCAAAGTGTTGAGGAACAGCAGGGCTGCTGCGACGATAAGTAGTGTACGTTTCACGATGGGGTTTCTCCTTGTATTTGAAAATCGAGCGTGATACTTTCATGGCTTGCGCTCTGCTGAAAAGAGCAGTGCGGACCGCGAGTTGTTCGGAATTCGTAACACGCGCAACTGACGCGAAATGACGCTGAAATCAGCTTTGCAAGATCTGCGGGAGACTACGCTGGCGGCCGTCGCCGGACTGCTCGCCAGATTGTCCTATTTAGGTTCATTGCGCCGCCAGGAGGGTGGTTACAGGCATTGGGGCCTGTCGCTGGTTCACGGAGACGAGTCGTCAGAGCGCGCTTTAAAAACGGCTCACACAGAAGTGCTATCAAAAGTGTTGCGAACACCAATATCGGAGTTAGAGGAAGATTTACACGAATCGAGCCAGGCTGGCTCCAAGACCTCAACCGGGTACATTGAAGGCATGCAGCAGCAGTTCACTCAACTGCTTCCTTCACCGCAAGACAAAGTCTCTGCGAGCCATCTCAATTCAGTGTTGGTTGCGCTTTCGGCGTTGGAGAAGAACCGTAAGCCTGCCACTCCGTCAGCTTCATAGCGACCCCTACAACCTGCCCAATGATCTCCGCTTCCTGAGGATGGCGCAGGACTCGCACTTGCACCGGCGAGAGCGGATGGGGCTGCAGGATCAGATCATCTTTTCTCATGCTGCACCAGCAGCAAGTGTGCCCGTCGCGCGTTTCCACAAAATAGATTGGGCGTTCGTATTCGGACCGCCAGGTTCCCTCCGCCACCTTATTCTTTTCTTCATCGATCTGGATGAAGCTGCCCGGCGGAAGAATGGGATACATGGTGAAATCCTGATTGCCGATGTAGCCGTAGGTAAAATCGCTGTGCGCGAATTGCGCCAGATAGGACAGCGGCACCAGACCCCACTGTTCGACCATGCGCCCCAAATTGGAGGTGCGATGCTCGTCAAAGGCAGGATCCATGCGGATGGGCACTTGCACCGACGACAGTGCCGAGAGCGCCTCGGAAACGTGCGATCGCGGGGGAGCAATCATGCTCAGATCCGCCGCCATGTTGCTCAAATCCACGCCGTACCACGCCAGTAATTCCCGCAAATCGCGGCGGTAGATTACAGCCAGCGTGTAGAGACGGAAAATACTCGGCAATACACCCTTTGTTTCGATGTCGGACAAACGGCTCGGGGGAATCGAAAACTCTTCATTGCGATACTTTTCAGCCATGCGCGCGCTGGACATCTCGATGTCGCGCATAGTCAAGCCGAGCTTCTCGCGAAGGGTACGAAGGCTCTTACCGGCCGGGAGCATAGGATGCCTCCATAGAAGTCTGGGAGTTACTAAAGTGTCCGCAATCATAGCAGGCAGCTGACTCCAGTGTCATGATTCTACGAATAAAATTTCAGGTTCTGAATTTTGTTACGATTTCCGAACAAGCTCTGCCCCGCGTCCTGCCTAGCGAACTCGCTAGTTGACATTCGGACAACGGCATTCCCTCTGTGGCCAGTTCAGGTTCAGATGGCGGGACTTTGTTCGTTTTTCGTAACAACGATTACGAAAAATTGCAAACTCGCTATCGTGGGCCTCCAGACGGAGTTCTGGAACCCCTCTTCCCTGAGCCTTTAGAGTCTTTTCGGTCATGACATTTGTCACTCTAATTCCGTGATGAACACCACTGGTACCTCCCCGCACCTCCACGAAGATGCGACTACCGGGACAGAACACTGAACGCAGTCTCGGCAAGAAGTTGAGCGATCGCAAGTTCGGCGACCTTTCCGGCGGCCAGCAGCAGGCCCGGAACGGCAAGGAAGCCGTCGATGCCGTGCTCGCCCACAAACCCGACGTCCTTATTACTGATATCGAAATGCCGCTCATGACCGGTCTCGACACCGCCGCGGAATTGAAACGCCGCCGGGTAAGCACGCGCGTCATCATCTTGACCACCTTCGCCCGCGCCGGATATTTACGCCGTGCCATGGAAGCCGGGGCCCTCGGATACATGCTGAAAGATATGCGCGCCGGGGAACTTGCCGAAGCGGTGCGCCGTGTGCAGCAGGGATTGCGCGTCATCCATCCCGATCTCGCCACCGAGGCCTGGTCAGAGATGGATCCACTCACCGACCGTGAACGCCAGGTCCTGCGCCTTGCCGGTGAAGGCATGCAAATCTGAGCCGCCCACGAACAAGTGAATCAAGCGATTGGGGAACGGGAATCCCGATCCTTTAATATGTTTGAGTAAATCCGCCATAAAGTTCTAATACTATAGTTTCATGTCCGACGCCTACATCCTCGGAATCGAAAGCTCGTGCGACGAAACCGCCGCGGCCGTGGTGCGTTCGGGAGAACAACTTATTTCGAATGTTGTGGCCTCGCAAATCGCGACTCACCAGCCGTATGGTGGCGTGGTGCCTGAATTAGCATCACGCGAACATCTAAAGGCAATCGTTCCCGTCGTTCGGCGGGCGCTGTCTGAGGCTAATCAGACCTACAGTTCCCTCGACGCAATCGCAGTCACACAGGGTCCCGGCCTTGCCGGAGCCTTGCTAGTCGGCATCAGCTACGCCAAAGCCTTGGCCTTCGCACTCGACAAGCCGCTCATCGCGGTCAACCACCTCGAAGGCCACATCCATGCGGTTCTGTTGGAAGAGCGGCAGAAAGGAAATCGCGAATTGCAGTTTCCAGTATTGGCCCTCGTGGTTTCGGGTGGACACACCCATCTTTATCTCGCCGAACAAAAGAGCGAAAGCTGGACCTACGAAAATATCGGCCACACTCGCGATGACGCTGCGGGCGAGGCTTTCGATAAAGTTGCAAAACTGCTTGGTCTGGGTTATCCCGGTGGACCAATCATCGACCGGCTCGCTCCGCACGGCGATCCCGGCGCAGTCAAGTTTCTTCCCGCGCATATCAAACATCCGGATCGTCGCCGCGCGCAAAAAGAGCTTGAACTAGATCGACCGCGCTTCGACTTTTCTTACAGCGGCATCAAGACCGCAGTGCTGCGCTACGTCGAGGTCCATGCCATGCGGGATTCCATCGACGTTCGCCGCAATACTCTGGCCAAAATCGCAAAGCCTAAGCTCGAAGATTATTTGGCGGCCTGTGATCGGCAGACGCTCGACTTGGTCGCTTCATTTCAGCGTTCTGTGGTCGATGATCTGGTGGGCAAAACTCTGGCAGCGGCTACGGCGTACGACGTGGCTACATTATTCGTGACCGGCGGAGTAGCGGCCAACAGCGAGCTGCGAAAAACTTTCGAGCAGCGGGGCGCTGAGGAAGGTTTTCCGGTCTTTTTCCCTTCGCGCGCGCTTTCCACTGACAATGCCGCCATGATCGCCGCTGCCGCATATCCCAAATTTCTAGCGAAAGATTTTGCCGCGATGGATTTTTCAGCCGAGGCCAGCCTCGTCCTGCGCTAGCCTAAGCCTGTTCTAATCTGGTTCGCGAGAAACTCGGCAGGAAAAATTCCAACTACCACCACTATTTGCTGATCACTGCATCCAGCGCCCTTTCCAGCTGGCTTTGAATATCGATATCTTTGTAGATGGCAAAGTCGGCACGCTTTTCACTTTCGTCGAAGCCACTGCCGCGACCGGCAACAATAATGATAGGTATGTCGGCGGTCTTCGGATCCTTCTTCAGCGCAGTAATCAACTCGCTCCCTGACATTTTTGGCATGTGCATGTCGGTGACAATCAAATCGGGATGCATTCGCTCGAGAATCTGCAACGCCTCCACGCCATTCGTGGCGGACTCCACCGCAAAGCCGCGCTCCTCCAGAGAGCGGCAAACGGTGTAGCGGATCAGCATGGAGTCATCCACCACCAGCGCTACAGCAGGCATGACTTTTCAACGTGCGGAATGCACACCCCCGCCCGCAGATTACAGTGCACATCCGTCATACACAAGGAAGAAGGGAGGCGATGAGGTTACTATGGTGAGGGGACTTCGCCGCCAGTTATTCCTGAGCGTCTTCTTCGACGCTCTCTTCGATGCTCATGTCCTTTAACTCGCTGGACTCGAAAACTTCACGGCACTCCAGGCATTCGACGAACTCAGCATCTTCATCGCGGCTCACAATTTGCACTCGCGAATGTTTGCAAGGTTTATTGGAATCTTTCGGCTGGGAGAACGGCTTTGAGGTCATAAACAGGACGTCGCCCTCGTCGAAAGAGATTGAGGGAACGATCAGGGAATTTCCGGTATTTTAGCCTTGCTGCGACTATTGTCAAGACCCCTTTTCAAAGACTTTCCGCACTCCCCGGAAAACAGGAATCGGCCAGCCCACTTCCAACCCTGAATTCCGACCAAGATGATCTCCGCGCCTAAGCTAGTCAAACCTGGTTGCTTACCATCCAATGCGAAATTCCGGCTGCTGCCTGTCAGACCTTGCGTCAATTCCTCTTTTGGTCGTAGAATGAATTACGACAGAAAAGGTCGGAATTATCTCCGACTTAAAGAGTCGGAAATTGGCGTTCACCTTAAGTGCACTTGGATGCTGAAGCTAACAAAAAAGGCGGATTACGCACTGATGGCCATGAAGCACCTGGCCGACCACGCGCAAGAAGGTACAGGCAGCGCCAGTGCCAAAGACGTCGCCGATTCCTTCGGCATTCCACCCGAGGCTTTGGCGAAGATTCTGCAGCGGCTCGCGAAGGCTGGTCTGCTGCAATCCCAGCATGGCACGTACGGTGGCTACAGGTTGGCCCGGGCGGCGCACACGATTTCTGCGTTCGAGGTAATCCAGGCCATCGACGGTCCGCTCTTTATCACCTCTTGTGTCACGGTTCGCGGCGAGTGTGGCCAGAGCGACCGTTGCAATATCCGCGAGCCTCTGCGCAAGGTGAATGAGAGCATCGAAGCGGTGCTGAAGCGCATCAAGATTTCACATATGCGAGAAGAGCCGGAAGTGGCCGAAAGTGCCACGGGCAAACTGGCAGAGCTAGTGACTATCGTCTAGTTCAGCAGGCAAATAAAGTTAAGGATAAAGCAACTAACCAGGTAGGAGAAGCAATTTATGAGCACGGATGTAAAGATCCCCCAGGAACTCCCAGTCACCAAGCACCAAGCGCCCCAGGGAGTGAAACTGCCCATTTATATGGACAACCACGCCACCACGCCCATGGACCCGCGCGTATTGGAAGAGATGCTGCCTTACTTCATGGAAAAGTTCGGCAATGCCGCCAGCCGCAATCACTCGTTCGGCTGGGCCGGTGAAGAAGGCGTGGAAACGGCGCGGGAGCGCATCGCCAAGCTGATCGGCGCCACCACCAAAGAAATCATCTTTACTTCCGGCGCCACGGAGAGCGACAACCTCGCCATCAAGGGCGTCGCCGAGATGTATCGCGAAAAAGGCAATCACATCATCACAGCGGTTACCGAGCACAAAGCCGTTCTCGATACCTGCAAGCGCCTGGAAAAATACGGTTATCGCGTTACCTACCTGCCGGTACAAAAAGACGGGCTGGTTGATCTCGAAGATCTCAAGCGTGCCATGGATGACAAAACCATCCTGGTGAGTATTATGTTCGCGAACAACGAGATCGGAGTGGTGCAACCGGTGGCCGAAATTGGCAAGTTGTGCCACGAACGCGGCGTGATCTTCCACACTGACGCCACGCAGGCGATTGGCAAAATTCCAGTGGACGTGAACAAACAGAACATCGACCTGATGTCGATCTCTGCGCACAAGATGTATGGTCCGAAAGGTGTAGGCGCCTTGTACGTTCGCCGCAAGAATCCGCGCGTCCAGATTTCCGCCATTATCGATGGGGGCGGTCATGAGCGCGGCATGCGCTCTGGCACACTGAATGTTGCCGGCATCGTTGGCTTGGGCAAAGCCTGCGCCATCGCCTCGGAGGAAATGTCTCGCGAGGCAACTCATTTGGCTGGCTTACGAGATCGCCTGCGCGACCGCATCATGAACCATCTTGACGAAACTTATATCAACGGCACCATGGAGCACCGACTGCCCGGCAACTTGAATATCAGTTTTGCCTACGTGGAAGGTGAATCGCTGCTGATGGGCATCAACGATATTGCGGTTTCCAGCGGATCGGCGTGCACCTCTGCGACGCTTGAGCCATCTTATGTATTGAAGGCTCTCGGCACCGGCGACGACTTGGCGCACAGTTCGATTCGATTCGGCATCGGCCGTTTCAACACCGAAACCGAGGTCGATTACGTGGCTGACCGCGTCATCGAAACCGTCGAGCGTCTGCGCGAACTTTCTCCGCTTTATGAAATGGCGAAGGAAGGGATCAATCTGAAAGATGTGAAGTGGGCGGGAGAGTGAGTGATAAAGGTGCGAACGGGAGCGACCCGATTCACTCGTGCCGTACAGGTTCTAACCGAGAAGGGGCTTTAGCCCCGGCGGTAAATTGGAAGAATTCAGGAGAGACAAATGTCATATAGCGATAAAGTAATCGATCACTACAACAATCCTCGCAACGTCGGCTCTATGGATAAGAGCAGCGCCGATGTGGGTACCGGTCTCGTGGGCGCACCCGAGTGCGGCGACGTCATGAAGCTGCAGATCAAGGTCAACCGCGAGACCAACGTGATCGAGGAAGCGAAGTTCAAGACTTTCGGCTGCGGCTCCGCGATCGCTTCGTCCTCATTGGCCACCGAATGGGTCAAGGGCAAAACCGTGGATGAGGCCCTCGCCATCAAGAACATGGACATCGTGAAGGAGCTTTCGCTTCCTCCCGTGAAGATCCACTGTTCCGTGTTGGCGGAAGATGCTATTCGCGCCGCCATCGGTGACTGGAAGAAAAAGCAGGAGAGCGCCAAACCGGTCGCGTCAGCGGTAACGCAGTAAGCTTTTCGCAGTAGGCACGCGAGACGGATGACTGTTGAAAGCGCCCGAGAAGGGCGACACGGAGACTGTTGGAAGTGCTCGGGAAGGGCACGACTTTAGTCGTGCCGTAATTATATCGCGTATTTGTAGCGGCTTTAGCCGCTGAGCGGCAGCAATTCGCAAAATAATGACAACGGCGACAGAACAAACCGCGCAACCATCCCAAACCGTTCCCGGCAAGGGCATTCAGGTGACCGATAAGGCCTTGTCCAAGGTGCGGAGCGCGATGGCCAAAGAGGGCATCTCGCCCGAAGAGGGGGGATTGCGGCTGGGTGTGCAAGGTGGCGGCTGTTCTGGTCTAAGCTATAACGTCCGTTTCGATACCCAGCCCCGCGAACGGGATCGCATCTTCCAGTTCAGCGACGTGCGCGTTTTCGTAGATCCGAAGTCGTTTATCTACCTGAACGGGATGATCCTCGATTACCAGGAGACGCTGATTCAGCAGGGCTTCGTCTTCGTAAATCCCCAGGCCACAAAGTCCTGCGGCTGCGGGACTTCATTCTCCGCGTAGCTGTGTGGCGCGGACACTTTTGCCCGCGAGAGTTTGCAACGCGCGACCGTCTTCCAGCAGCGCCCTGGGCTTGCACCGGTTCAAGCGAAGAGCGCGCAGTTGTGTTTTAGGAATGTGGGCAGAAATGACGAATTCGTCCTTCACAACGATTACAGATAAACCCGCGCCCGAGGAGACTCAATCCTGCTGGTCCTGTGGAACCATGCGAGCGGTGCATTTCTGCGAGTCTTGCGGCAAGGTTCAACCTCCGGCGCCGGTGGACTATTTCACTTTCTTCGGTTTGCCCCGCAAGCTAAATCTGGATGTACCCGCGCTGGATAAAGACTTCTACTTGCTGAGCAGAAAACTGCATCCTGACTTGAATGCGCGGGCCGGGACTCAGGAGCAGCAATGGAGCTTGCAACAGAGTTCCCTGTTGAATGACGCGCATCGCACCCTAAAAGATCCGATTAAACGCACGCAGTATCTCTTGAAGCTGGAAGGCGTGGAACTGGAAGAGCAGTCAAAATCGGCCACCGAGCGAGCGCGGTCGAGCGGAGAACTCAAAAAGCAAATCGTTCCGCCGGATTTGCTGGAAGAAGTTTTCGGGTTGAACATGCAACTCGAAGAGCTGCGCATGCAGAAGAAAATAGGCGAGGATGATCCCGCTCTGATTGAGGAAATCGGCCGGCAGAAGTTGGAACTCGAGGAGAAACACGAAGCGCTCCTGCGTGAGTTACAGGAGAACTGGAAGATGTGGGACGCAATGATCCAGCGTCAGCAGAACGGTCAACCCGTCTCAGATGAAGAGCGCAGGCAGGAACGGGACAAAATGGTGGACTTGCTGAACCGCCGCAACTACATCCGTAACTTGGTGCGGGATGTGAATGAGGCGCTGGAGCAGTAGCATTCAACCTTCTATGGCAACGGATCGCATTGTCGGCATCGACCTCGGGACCACGAATTCTCTCGTGGCTTTCATGCAGGGGGAGAGCCCTGTCGTGATTCCGGGCGACGACGGTCTGAATCTCGTTCCCTCGGTGGTCGCGCTCGATGAGAAGAACCAGCCCGTCGTCGGTAATGCCGCACGCAAGTATTTAACCGCGACGCCGGAGCGCGCCGTCTACTCGATCAAACGCTTGATGGGACGCGGAGTCGACGACATTCAGCAAGAATTGAAGTTCTTCCCATTTCGTCTGGCCGAAGATCTTCAGCCCGGCGAAGTTTTGCGCATCAAGCTTGGTGAGAAAACTTTTACTCCGCCGGAGATTTCAGCCCTGATTCTGCGTCAGCTCAAACGCAATGCCGAACGCTTCTTCGGGGCGCCGGTGACTAAAGCCGTCATTACCGTACCCGCGTACTTTAACGATGCGCAGCGTCAAGCCACAAAAGACGCAGGTCGTATTGCCGGCCTTGAAGTTCTGCGCCTGGTCAACGAACCCACCGCTGCATCGCTGGCCTACGGTCTCGACAAAAAGCAAAACGGCATTGTTGCCGTTTATGATCTCGGCGGCGGCACCTTCGATATCTCTATCCTCAAACTACACGATGGAATCTTCGAAGTCATCGCGACGAATGGGGACACGCATCTTGGCGGAGATGATATTGATAACTTGCTGATCACCATCGCCCTCGACGACACTCTCGGCGACTTGGGCCTTGATCTCCGCCGCAATGGCGAAGCCGTGCAAGCCATTCGCAAAGCCGTAATCGAAGCCAAGATCGCTCTCTCTTCGCAGCCTTCGGTAAAGCTCGATGTGGAATTGCCCGGCGGGAAGCGGTATCTGCGCGAGATCACTCGAGCGCAGTTCGAACAACTGATTCAGCCCATCATCGACCGCACTATCGGGCCCTGCAAGCAGGCTCTGAAAGATGCTGGCCTCAAGCCCGAACAAATTGACGAAGTTGTCCTCGTCGGCGGATCAACGCGTATTCCCAAAGTGCGCTCTCTTGTTAAAGATTTATTCCAGCGCGAGCCGCACATTGACCTGAATCCGGATGAAGTGGTAGCTCTGGGCGCGGCTGTGCAGGCGAACATTCTCGGCGGGGGATCCGAAGCTACCGAAAATATGCTGCTGCTCGATGTCACCCCTCTGTCGCTCGGAATCGAAGTGGCAGGCGGTGTCACCGACAAAATTATTCTGCGCAACTCAACCATCCCTGCATCGGCCACGCAGTTCTACACCACCCAGGTCGACGGACAAGCCAACGTCGCCATCCACGTGTTACAGGGGGAACGCGAGTTGGCAAAAGATTGCCGATCCCTGGCGCGTTTCGATCTCAAAGGCGTTCCGCCGATGGCGGCGGGAATGGCGCGCATCGAAGTCAAGTTTCTCATCGACGCCAACGGCATCCTGAATGTCGCCGCCCGCGAGCAACGCAGCGGCAAAGAGGCGGAGATTCAAGTCCAGCCCAGCTATGGCCTCACGGACGAGCAAGTCGAGGGCATGATCCTCGATTCGTTCGACAGCGCGGAAGAAGATTTCCGCCAGCGCCAAGTCATCGAAGCGCGCAACGAAGCCGCGACGATCCTGGCCGCACTCGAAAAAGGCAAGAAGAGTCCGGCATGGGGTCATCTGACCACGGACGAAAAGAAAAAAATCGCTAAGATGGAGAAGGCTCTGACCGCGGTAAACAGCGAAGGCGATTATCAGGCCATCCGCAAAGCCATCGACGCACTCAATCAAGGCACAACGCGTCTGGCCGAGCTAATGATGGACAGCGCCGTTTCCACCGCGCTGAAAGGTAAGACGATGGATGAGGCCGATATGGGTGAAGGCCCAACTGCCCCGCATCCCATGGCGAAAGCAGAGTTTGAATAGAAGCAGTAAGCAATTAGCGGTTGGCTAAACGCTTATTGCTAGTTGCTAAATTTTTCGGAGCAATAGAATGTCAGAAGAAAAAACACAATCCGCCGGCACCATGACCGAAGAAGCCCCCGGCGAAAACACGGTGCAGGTCACATTTCTGCCCGAAGGCAAGACGGTGCAATTCGAGCATGGCAAGCTGCCCTACGAAGATCACGGCAAGGAAGAATCGATTCTCGACATCGCGCTCAACTACGGTGTCACGCTCGACCACGCCTGCGGCGGCAACTGCGCCTGCACCACCTGCCACGTATGGATCAAAGAAGGCGCGGAAAATCTTTCGCCCATGGATGACGACGAAGCCGACCGTCTGGACATGGCCGCCGACTTGCAGTTAAACTCTCGTCTCGGCTGCCAGGTGCAGATCACGAAGCCGGGTAAAGTAGTAGTCGAGATTCCCGCCTGGAACCGCAATTACATTTCGGAAGAACACCACTGAAGGCTGGCTTCTGGTTTCCTGTTTCTAGCTGCCAGTGAAGCAAGAATCCGAGACGGGAAACGAGAAACCGGAAACTGCATCAAGGAACTGCACTATGCCGAAAACTCTCACCTGGGACGACGCCGAAGATATCGGCATCCTGCTTTCCGAGGTACATCCCGAACTCGACCCGCTCACCGTTCGTTTCACGGACCTGCACCGCTACGTCACCGAATTGCCAGATTTCAAAGGCGACCCCGGAGCTTCCAACGAAGGCAAATTAGAAGCCATCCAGATGGCATGGCACGAGGAATTTCAGGATCGTACGCAGAGTTAGTGTGGAATTTTGCTCAAAGATTAAATCTATCCAACGGTCGCAGGAATCGACTCCTCTACGCCCGCCTCGCGCAGAAACTTCGCCGCTTCTTCGGGCGGCGTGGGATTAATGTAGAAGCCAGTTCCCCACTCAAATCCCGCCGTCTTGGTCAATTTTGGCATGAACTCCATGTGCCAGTGGTAGTGATCGTTTGTTGGATCCTGCGCCGGTGAAGTGTGAATCACCAGATTGTATGGCGGGTTATCGAGCACGCGGTCAGCCTTGGTCAGCAGCGTCTTTAGCGCTTTGGCCAGATTCTCGAACATATGCGAAGACGAGTTCTCGAACGCCGATTCATGCTGCTTGGGCAGAATCCAGGTTTCAAACGGAAAGCGCGGCGCATAGGGGGCAATGGTCAGAAAGTTCTCGTTCTCGGCCACCACGCGGCTTCCATTCTCTATTTCCTGCCGGATGATGTCGCAGAAAACGCAGCGCTCTTTATAAAGGAAATACTGCTTCGCCCCCTCAATCTCCTGCACTACGTTGATAGGAAGAATAGGCAGCGCGATGAGCTGCGAGTGCGCATGTTCCAGCGATGCTCCTGCCGCCTCGCCGTGATTCTTGAACAACAGAATGTACTTGAATCGCTTGTCCTTCTTCAGGTCGAGGATGCGGTCGCGAAATGTCCACAGCACGTCTTCAATCCGCTTCGGAGGCAAGGTCGCCAGGCTAGCAGTGTGGTCGGGGGTTTCGATAATTACTTCATGGGCTCCAATGCCGTTCATCCGGTCAAACATGCCCTCCGCCTGGCGGTTTAAAGTGCCTTCAATCCCCAGCGCCGGAAATTTATTGGGAACGACCCGTACGGTCCAGCCGGGTGTATCACGCTGCGAGGTCGGTCCGCCATTCGAGCCCGGACGATACGCCTGAATCTCAGGTGGCGTCTTGCCTTCGTTCCCGTAACAAAACGGGCAAAACCCGCCCTTCAGCTTAACGTTCTCACGGGCGAAGTCGGTGGGACGCTTGGCTCGATCCGTGGAAATAATCACCCAGCGGCCAACAATAGGATCTTTTCTCAGCTCAGGCACTCAGAACCTCTGTAGATAGGATAAATGCAAATTTACAATTCTAAGCCGTCAGGGAGGAATTGCGAAACACTTCAATTTGCGGACGGTTAGCCGTCGATCGGTCATAGTATACGCTGACCACATCGAACCGCCACTGGCACGATGGCGGAAGCCGGCGCAGATACTCCCGTGCCACGGCGGCCACTTCGTGCCGCTTGTGGCGGTCCACTGCCGCTTCCCCGGTCTTTACATCCCGCGTGCTGCGCGTCTTGACTTCCACAAAACAAAGAACGTCTTTCTCCCAACCAATCAGATCAATCTCACCTCGGCAACGCGGTGATCGGAAGTTTCGCGCCACCATCGTATAGCCCAATTTTCTAAGGTGGAAGTAAGCGGCTTCCTCGCCTCGGCGTCCAGTGCGCTGGTGAGCCGGGCCCTTGTCAGGCGGAAGCATCCGCTCCGCCAGCCAATCCAGAACATGAAGCACCGCAAGAGTGGGCCGCCCTGAAAATCTCCGCCCTAGATAACCCATATCCGAAACACCAAGAATCGTCTCCATTCTTCATGCTACTCAAATCGAGCGGTGGGCTGATGCCTATCCAGGCAACAAAATTAGGCCGTGGACCGTTCTGGGAAGGTTTCGATAGCCCGGCAACTCGCCCTGCTTCGCGCCTGGCTCTGGCCTAACCGGCAAGCTCACAACGGGTTATAATTTCGAAAGCTGTACCGCATTCATGACGGATCAACTTCGAAAAAAATTGCAGGAAGAAGTCGACGCGCTCGAGCACGAACTGGTGCATGAGCTGCCCAAGGAAATCAAGCGCGCCGCCGCGCTCGGCGACCTCAGCGAGAACGCCGAGTATCACATGGCGAAGCAGCGCCAGGAGTTCGTCAAGGCTCGCTTCCGGCAACTCGGCAAGCGCCTCGCCGATCTCTCCTTGACCAACATGAACAACATCCCCAAGGACAAAGTCGGCCTGGGTTCCACGGTCAAGGTTTACGACAGCACCAAAAATGAAGAAATCGAGTACAAGCTCGTGACCAGCGAGGAGTCAGACGTCAGCGCCGGTAAGATCTCCACCACCTCGCCGATTGGCCGCGCCTTACTCAACAAGAAGGTAGGTGACGAAGCCACGGTGATCACGCCCAACGGCAAGCGAGAACTGGAAATTCTAAGTCTGATCACGGTTCACGATGAGGCCGGCCCGGAGAAGGCGGAAGCCTGATGTCGTCGAGCCACTCATGGACCAGCGCCTTTGGACGCGCCTGCGGCGTCCTGCTCGATACCATCGTCCGTTGGCTGGCTCTGTCCCGCATCAATCCCAACGTGTTGACCTTCATGGGGCTGGTAGTAAATACCTGGGCCGCCATTCTATTTGGCTCCGCCACCGCCGCTACGCAGAAGCGCATGTTTTTTCTGGCCGGCCTCGTGATCATCTTTTCTGGCTTCTTCGACCTCGTGGACGGTCAAGTCGCACGAGCTACCAACCGGGTCACACGTTTCGGTGCATTTTTCGATTCCGTAGTCGACCGCTACAGCGACGCATCGCAGTTTCTGGGCCTGCTGGTCTTCTATGCCCGCGGTGACCGCTTTTTCTACGTCGTGCTCACCGCCTTCGTTATGGTGAGTGCCATCATGGTCAGCTACACACGCGCCCGAGCCGAGTCGCTCATCGGAAGCTGCCGCGTAGGATTTATGGAACGTCCCGAGCGTCTGGTGCTGGTAATTATCGGCGCACTCTTCAACCGCATGGCGCCTGTGTTGTGGGTGATTGCGGTGCTCTCCACGATCACCGTGATTCACCGCATGCGCTATACCTGGACCCGCACCCAGGATGTCCCACCCGCGACCAACGCCAAAGCGGGCCAGGCCGCGTAAACGATCCGAGTTCCCTGCCCTGACCTCCAGCCCCGTGCAATGCTAGACTGTTCAGTCGTTTCGAGGATATTTCTTGCCTACTGATCCAGTTCTAGTGGTTCACGGCGGTGCCTGGGCTATACCCGGCGACATGGTTGAGGCCCACCTGCACGGCGTGCGAAACGCGCTGGCCGCGGGCTGGAGAGTGCTGGAGCGCGGCGGCCCAGCGCTGGACGCAGTCGAGGAAGCTGTCGTCATTATGGAAGACGACGAAACCTTCGATGCGGGTCGCGGAAGTTTTCTGAACCGCGATGGCAAAGTGCAATTGGATGCGCTCATCATGGATGGCGCCACGCTGCAGGCTGGAGGCGTGGGCTGCGTCGAGCGGTTGCGCAATCCCGTGCGCGCGGCGCGCAAGATTCTTAGCGAAAGTCCGCACGTATATTTCGTGGCGGAAGGCGCCGAAGGATTCGCCGCCGAGCATGGCATTCCGCTGTGCCGGAACGAAGACCTGGTAATCCCTCGCGAGGTGGAGCGTCTACGGAAATATCAGCAGGCAGCCGCCGGCCAGGAATCCACCAATGACGGAAACGACTTGTTCGCGCCATCGATCTCGCACGATACCGTAGGCGCGGTCGCCCTCGATCGCAGCGGCAATATTGCGGCGGCAACTTCGACCGGAGGAACGCTGAATAAAGCTCCCGGACGTCTCGGCGATTCGTCGCTGATCGGCTGTGGATGCTACGCCGATAATCTCAGCGCCGCTGCCTCGACCACCGGCTGGGGCGAACCAATCATGAAGCTGGTGTTGGCCAAATGGACCACCGACCGCGTGTTAGCGGGAAACCTTCCCGAGTGGGCGGCGCAGGAAGCCATGAACTATCTGAAACAGCGCTTGAATGGCCACGGTGGCATCATCGTTCTGAATACGCAGGGACAATTCGGCATCGCACACAACACTCCACGGATGGCATGGGCATCTAAGACAGTAAAGAAAGAAGAAGCCGGTATCGAACGCGGCGCTCTTTGAAAGGGCGCGGTTCAGCCGCGCCGCAAACATCCCATGACAATCAAGAGCGGCCTATAGCCGCCGCAAGATATGTCCAGGAATTTCGCCATCTCGATCATCGAAACTCTGCGCCGGCAAAGCTTTCAAGCCTACCTGGTCGGCGGATGTGTGCGCGACCTTCTTCTCAATCGCGAGCCGGCGGATTTCGATGTTGCGACCAGCGCCACGCCCGCGCAAGTGATGAAGATTTTTTCCGACACGTACGCCGTGGGAGCACAATTCGGAGTTGTGCTCGTGCCAGTTCCGGGAGAAGAAAATACGCGCGCGGGCGAAAACGAGAAATCTGAATCGAAGACTCACGCCATCGAAGTGGCGACCTTCCGTAGCGATTTTGGATATTCGGACGGGCGCCGTCCCGATCAAGTCCGATTCAGTCAGGATCCGCGGGAGGACGTCGCGCGTCGCGACTTCACCATCAATGGCATGATGCTCGATCCTCTAAACAGCGAAGTGCTCGACTTCGTTGGCGGGCAGGATGATTTGAAAGCTGGCATCGTCCGCGCCATCGGCGAACCCGAGCGGCGTTTCGCCGAGGATAAATTGCGCATGCTGCGTGCGGTTCGCTTCGCAGCCCGCTTCGAGTACGAAATCGAAGCGGAGACGATGCTTGCGATAAAACGCTTCGCCGATGAAATCAAAATGGTCTCGCGCGAGCGTGCTCGCGATGAACTGACCAAGATGCTTACCGAAGGCCATGCTCGACGTGCCTTCGTTTTGCTCGACAAAACCGGATTGCTCAAAGAAGTCTTGCCCGAAATCTCAGCCATGATGGGTGTTCAGCAACCGGGTGAGTATCATCCGGAGGGCGACGTGTTTGTACATACCTTGCTCGCGCTGGAAAATCTGCCGTACCCTTGTCCGCCCACGCTGGCATGGGGCACTCTCCTTCACGATGTTGGCAAGCCGGCAACTTTCCGCGTCGCGCCCGATCGCATCCGTTTCGATGGCCACGTAGAAGTTGGGGTAAAGATTGCAGAAGAAATTTGCGAACGCCTCCGATTTTCCAAACACGATACCGTCCAGGTGCTTGCCTTGGTCGATAACCACATGCGCTTCGGTCACGTCATGCGCATGAAAGAGTCAACACTGAAAAAATTCATGCGGCTTCCGGCCTTTGATGAACATCTTGCTCTGCACCGAGCCGACAGTCTGGCTAGTCATCGTAATCTCAGCACTTATGAATTTCTTCAGGAGAAGTTGACCGAGATTCCTCCCGAGACGATTCGTCCGGAGCCGTTAATCACAGGCGACGATCTAATTGCTGCCGGATATCTTCCTGGGCCAAAATTCCGCGAGGCCCTTGACGCCGTCGAAGATGCACAACTCGAGGACCGCCTCGATTCGCGCGAAGCAGCTCTGGAGTTCGTCAAGCGCATGTTCCCGCTTTCGAGCGTACAGTCGCGCTGACGCCACGCTGAGGCTCATGGGATGCTAAAATCTGACTTCCCGCGGGAGGACGTCCTTGGAGCGAGCTGGCTCGGGATTAGAAAAGATTGTGCTGGGCTCGCTGCGCCGCGTTCCGCAGGCCGATGCACCGTTACTCGCGTGGCCGTTGGTTTGTGGCTCCGCCGTGGCCGAACGTACGCGGGCTGTGCGGTTTTCCGATGCAATCCTTCATGTTGAAGTTCCCGATGCTGGATGGAAACGCGAAATGCAAAGCCTCGCTCCTCGCTATGTCGCGGCACTGAACCGTTATGCCGGACAAAAAGTAGAAAGAATCGAATTCGTGATTCGGCAGGGATAATTGACTAGTTACCTCGAATGAAAGTCACAGAGAAAGATGTCAGCTACGTCGCCGATCTCGCCAACCTGGAACTTTCGGGTGACGAACAGATCGCCATGGTTCGCGACCTGAACTCGATTCTCGATTACATCGATAGACTCAACGAACTCGATACTTCGAATGTTCAGCCGATGGCGCAAGTATCCTACCGTTACGGCGTGGACGAATCCAAACAGGGCAGCGATAGATTTGCCTACGCATATCGCGAAGATATAGTGGAGGGATTGCGCAAATCGTTGACTCAGGATGCTGCGCTGGCAAATGCACCGGATGCTGACGAAACATTCTTTCGAGTGCCGAAGGTGATTGAAAGATAGTAGCCCTGACTTGAACAAAGTATGCCTCATCGCGTTGTGCCTGCTAGGTGGGGCTGCGGCCCACGCGCAATCAACGGCTCCGCGGCAGCTCCAATTCGATCTGTCGAAACTTGGCATGGTCATCAATGGAGAGCAAATATGCAATGACACCGGGAATCGGCTGCAGGATTTTCCATCATCCGTAATGGACCAGATCATCGCGGCAGGGCCGAAGGCTGTGCCGGTCTTGATACGAATGATCGCCGACAGGCGAATGGCAAATACGAAGGAACCGCTGATTTGCTACTGGCCGGGCATGGCCATCGGCGATATCGCATTTTGCCTGCTTACCGATTTATTCATAGACACTGGCCGTAAGACGACGGTACCGGGCGCGGGGTGGGACGACCTGCTGGGGCCAAATAATACGGACCCGGGTTGGGAACCATTGCATGGTTTCATCAAGAAGCACGGCAGCTCTGCCTTGCAAGCTAAATGGAGAGCGGTTTGGGATAAATATAGAGGCCAAGTCTTCTGGGATCCGAAAGAAAGGTGCTTCAAGCTGAAGGCCGGTTGAGTGATACTCGATTCTCTCACCATCGACGCCGCCCGCTCCTCCATTCAGGAGCGCAAGACTACCGCGCTGGCGCTAGCCGAGGCGCACTATTCTCGCATTCAAGAGCAGGATGAACAGATCGGTGCCTACCTCACCCTGTGCAAAGAGCGTGCGGTGGAACAAGCGGATCGCATCGACCGCATGGCCGCCGAAGGCAAGCATTTGCCGCCCCTGGCCGGCGTGCCGGTCGGAATCAAAGACGTAATGAGCACGCGCGGAGTCCGCGCCACCGCCGGCTCAAAAATCTTAGGCAACTACATTCCGCCTTATGACTGCACGGCAGTATCGCGCCTCGAAGCCGCCGGTGCCGTGATCCTCGGCAAAACCAACTGCGATGAATTCGCCATGGGCTCTTCGAATGAGAACTCGGCATTCCGCCCCGTGCGCAATCCGCGAGATGTTACCCGCGTACCCGGCGGTTCATCGGGAGGGTCCGCAGCGGCCGTTGCCGCGGACATGGCGGTGGTTGCACTTGGGTCTGACACCGGAGGTTCGATCCGCCAGCCCGCCTCATTCTGCGGTGTAGTGGGATTGATGCCCACCTATGGACGTGTCTCCCGTTACGGCTTGATTGCCTTCGCCTCTTCGCTCGATCACATCGGGCCGCTGACAAAAACAGTGAAAGACGCGGCAATCGTATTGCGCACCATCGCCGGCCGCGATCCCATGGATTCGACATCGGCGAACTTACCTGTGCCGGATTATCCGACCGAACTGAACAAAGACATTCGCGGGCTAAGAATAGGCGTGGCAAAGGAATATTTCGGAGATGGCTTGGACGATGAGATCCGCCACGCCGTGGAGTCAGCGATCGACAAGTTGAAGACCCTGGGTTGTGAAGTGATCCCCGTTTCTTTGCCCCACACGCCCTACGCGATCCCTACCTACTATCTGATCGCAACTGCGGAAGCGTCTTCGAATCTTGCCCGCTATGACGGAGTTCGCTACGGCTATCGTGCCGCTGGCGTGAAGTCGCTGCGGGAAATGTATCGTCGCAGCCGCGATGAAGGTTTCGGAGCAGAGGTGAAACGGCGCATTATGCTCGGCACCTACGCTCTCAGCGCAGGCTATTACGATGCGTATTATTTAAAAGCCCAGAAAGTGCGCGCCTTGCTCACGCGCGATTTCGAAGAAGCGTTCCGCAAAGTGGACGCAATCGTCACACCGACCAGTCCAACCGCGGCGTTTCGATTAGGTGAGAAGTCGAACGATCCGCTGGCCATGTATCTGGCTGATATCTACACTGTAACCGCGGACCTTGCGGGCATCCCTGGAATTTCAATTCCTTGCGGAGTCACGAAAAATAAATTACCCATCGGTCTGCAGATTCTGGGCAAGCATTTTGACGAGGCTACGATACTGCGGATCGCGCACGCGTATGAACAGGCGGCCTAGAGCGGCTCGTAATTTAGATCGCTTCGTAATAGCACTCGCCAGCGCAGGCGCGGCAGAGCACCTTACCTTCACTTCGCACTTCTCTACGAAAGTTGATCCCCTCACCGCAGGCTTCGCAAACCACGCGTTCACCTTTGTATCCAGGAAATTCTTCCGGCGGCAACTCGACCCTTACCCACTGTGTGGCGAACAAATCGTCGTCAGTAATTTCACGATAAGCCAGCATCTGCTGCTGGTTCTTATCTGCAATTTCAGGATGTAATTGGCGCGCCAGATTCTTGGAAGATTCCTTGGCCGCGATCCGGATCGCCTTGCCGCTACTCACATCCACAAACGTCGCCGCAACTTTCCCCCAATCGCGAAATTTCAGTGCGCGCTTTCCCAGACGGCATCCGGTGACTACCGCAACCGCATCCGTGGCGCAGCGATCGATTTCGACGAAAGTGATAAGCCGCTTGCGGTCTTTGCCATGAGGATCGTCGATGCCCAGTTTGATCAGGCCCAGCATCGCCAATCGCACACCAAGTACTTGGCCGGCGCACAGATGTCCGTGAGCCTGCTCGGCATCGCAAAGGTATTCATCCAGAGATTTCATACAAGGCTGCCAGCCTCAAGCCGTCAGCCTTCAGGTTAACACCGGCGAACTATTTTCTTCTCCAGCGCACCCCATCTTTTGTGTTCTCGATGACAACGCCGGCGCCGGTAAGCTCCGCGCGAAGAGCGTCGGAAACCTTGAAATTGCGGGCGTTGCGGGCGGCTTCCATCTCGGCAATTTTATTTTCTATAGCCGCATCGGAGAGCTGACCGGCCTGCACCGCCTCCCGAAGCTCCGGGCTAATGTCCTTTTCTCGCGCCTCAGTCTGAGCCCACTCGAAGACCTGTTTCATCTTAGGGACGTCATCATCTTTGATTACTGCAAAGATCTCATCGAACTTTTCCAGCGCGGCAAGAAAAAGTGAAATATCGTCTCGTTTGACTTCTTGCGCATCGAGCCCTGCATTGGCACGCCGTACCATTTCGAACATGGCAGCCTGCGCCTGCGCGGTGTTGAGATCATCTTCCAGCGAACTCTTCATTCGATCGATCGTCTCGTTTGCCAAGGCGTGCATTTCCGCGTTGTTGCCGGAGGTAAAACTCCCGGAGGTTAACCGCTGCCGAAAGTTCCGCAATCGCTCCACCGATACAGCGGCTTGCTTCAGCCCGTCGAAGGTAAAATTGAGCTGATTGCGGTACGGGACCGAGCTGAGCAGATAACGGATCGACGACGGTCTATGTCCCTTGAGCACCAGATCGCGCAAAGTATAGAAATTTCCCAGACTCTTCGACATCTTCTCGCCTTCGACCAGCAGAAAGCGGACGTGAAACCAGAAACGCGCGAACGTTTTACCCGTCAAGGATTCCGATTGCGCAATCTCGTTCTCGTGGTGCGGAAAAATTAAATCTTCTCCGCCCGCGTGGAGATCGAACGTCTCCCCCAACTCCTCCATCGACATCACCGAACACTCCAGATGCCACCCGGGTCGTCCCGGCCCGATCGGCGAATCCCAAAAAGCCTCGCCTGGCTTAGGCGCTTTCCAGAGCGCAAAATCACGTGCACTGTCTTTATCGTATTCATCCACATCCACGCGGGCACCGTCGAGCATCCCCCCGAAATCTTTCTTCGACAACTTCCCGTATTGCGGAAACCCGGCGATGCGAAAGTAGTAAGACCCATCGTCCGTGCGGTAAGCAAGATTCTTTTCGACGAGTTTTGCCACGAACTCCGCCATCTTCGCAATATGTTCCGTAGCCCGCACCAGAATTGGCTGTTCGATGCCAATCATGGCGGAATCTTCCAGAAATGCTCTCTCAAACTTTGCGGTATATTGCTGCACGCTCACGCTTTCACGCGCAGCGTTGGCAATAATCTTGTCATCCACGTCCGTAATATTCATCACGTAGCGGACGCTATAGCCAGACTGGCGTAAAAATCGCTGCAGCAGGTCCACGGCGATAAAGCTCCGGAAGTTCCCGATGTGCCCGTAGCCGTAGACGGTTGGCCCGCAGGCATACATGCGAACCTCGCGGTCGCGAAGCGGAATAAATTCCTCAACTTTCGAGGACATGGTGTTGTAGAGGCGTAGGGCCATAGGTTGATTGCGAGGTGGAGACGAACTTTCAATTCTAGGGGGAGCCGCGAAACAGGGTCAACTGGCGGGTATATCGGCCGAAGAATGTTGTGCCAGTTGGTGGGTGTCGGTCCGCAGCCGGTGTTGCACCAGAAAAACGTAATGCAGCGCGGAAAGAATGGTGAAAATAAATGTCGCGCGCAGAAAGACCGTCCGTGTGATCCACACCCAGCGCTGCGGCCGCAGGCTAAGCAGCATCACGAAGAAAACTGCGGCAATCTGCGAAAAAGTATTCGCTTTCCCGAAAATACTCGGCTGGAAATTCCGCAACCCGGCAATCGCAAACAAAACCGCACTCGCCGCCAGAATAGAAATATCGCGACTGAAAACCAGCACGGTAAACTTCCACGGAATTTTGTGCAGGATCGAGAGCACTAAAAACAGGGTGCTCAACAAGAGCTTATCCGCAATGGGATCGAGATACTGGCCGAGCAAGGTTTGCTGATGCAGCTTGCGGGCCAACAACCCGTCCAAACCGTCGCTAAAACCGGCAATCACGAACAGAACCAACGCCCACAAATAGCGGCCTTCCACCAGTTCGATCACGATGAAGGGAACGAAAACCATTCGCAGCATCGTGAGTTGGTTGGGCGCGGTGAAGATTTGCGAAACCTTCATGCCGGTTCTTTCTTCGGACGAAATGCCGAATCAACGGCACTGCCAGGAGTGCCCCTGCTGTCCAGCAGCGGAGAGCCCAACATCCTTGCCGGATCATGACCAGTCTTGGCCGAGAAGCGCTGTGAAAGCGAAGGCAGGTTGCCATCGGCCAAGTCAAGCTCCACCCGTTCGATCCGATGCATGGGGAAGAAAACGATAGCGGGGCTGACCGGTTCGCCGTCTTTCACCATTACCACAAGATCTTCGAAAGAAGCCAACTCAATGCCACTCAAGCTGAGTCCCTCAGGCGCCAGGGATAGAACCATGCCCCAGAATTTGTCCCGCGGATTGCCCAGGGTTACAACCACCATGGATCCGGGGGAGAAAGGATCGCAGCGCATGCCTTCGGAATCGGCTTCATGCGCCTGAGAGTTTTCTTGCATGAATGATTGTCGCCGCCGCGGCGGGAAATTTGCAACTGGGATGGTGAATCATTCAGGAATCGCAAAAATAAGAAATCGACGACCGACTTCTTGAACATGGGAAATCCGCGTCAGACCTCATGGTGCGCTATGACCGGCACACTGCAACACTCCCAGATAAGCGCTCCAAGGGCCGACCCCCTCACGATACTGGTGAGCCATTACGCGCGAGAGTTGATGTATATGGGTGAGATCGTGAACCGCCCATGTCGCCAAAAGCTCCGATAGGGTCACGACTCCCAGCGCTGGGTGCCGGCCTCGCCGAATTAAATCATCCGCCTGTAAATTCAGCGCCTGTAGAGCAGCTAGATTCTCTCTCCGCAACCGCGCAAAATCGTCCAACAACTGCTCCAGAGAATTGCCTTGATTCTCTTTCGCTTGCGCAAACCGGTCAAAGCGGTCAAATGCCCGCGCTTCCCCATCGTGCAGGATGATCCGCACCCTCGGCATCCAGTCCGTGCGCTCCCCGATAATCAGGTGCCCCACGATGTCACACGCGCTCCAGGTATCTTTTCCTTCGTTGCAGCGCACCCATTTGTCAGGCAACCCGCGCAACATCGCATCCATCGCTGCGGGAGTGCGCGCAAGAACTGCACTGGCCTCGGCCAAACTGAATTCCCTCGATATCGCCATGCCCAACCTAGATGCATACCCGAAGGTTTGGACTCAAACTGAAGCACCACCGCCTGCCTCTAGAACCCAATCACGATACGAAGCATAGGATTGTACTTTCGTTGACAGCGGCTTGCTGATCGAGTGAAAGCGGTTCGTCAGGCTGCTGTGTGTGTTGACTGCCCATCCCGCGACTCCCGGCAGGTGTGATTTTGCCCTCTGGCGCTACTAGGCAAACAAAAGGCGAAAATACTATAATACCCCCTGTGGCCAAGTATTGTGCCTCCTCCGCGAAGCTGATACCCCGCTCGCGTCCTTTGCAAGTGAATGGTCGAAAATTCGTTCTTGTCTGGACCGGTTAGGGAGTCGCGCCCGGCACGTAAATCTTATCCGCCGAAACTAGTTCCGCATTGGGCACTTCCGTCTTTAACTTCACCGGCTGCAAACCGCTCTTCTTTTCTGGTTTGGGGATGAAGGTCAAGAGGTATTGATGTTCCACATGATGCTCCATGTCATCCAGGTATGGCTTAAAAGTTACGGGTGGGCCGTTGAAGCCGATGTAATATGATTCGCCACCGGTTTCATCAGTCAGCCGCGCTAAATACATTTGACCCCAGTATGTTCGACCGTAGCTGTGGCCGTAATGACCTACACCGGGGGTATATATCCCAAAGACGATAACGCCCGCGCGCTGAGCATCCTCGATGGCGGTGGTGAGATACGGATCTTGCGGATCCCAACCGCCATAGTAGGGATCGATTCCGTCTGTGATCATAAGAACTTCGCGGCGGGCAGAGGCTTGCGGCCAACGTTTCAGAAGGTCGGACAAAGAGAAATAAGGACTGCCGTTTATGCCGCGAATACCCATAGGAAGCCTCAGAGATTGCGCAGCCGCATTGTGATCGCTTGTCAAATCCTGCTGAACTTTGGCGATCCCATTCTGCATATAGGCGACTCCAACCTTCGTGGATTCGGGTTGAGACTTGATAAATTGGCCAAGCTCCTGCAGTTGTGAACCGAGACTTGCGTTGGATCCGTCATCCAGAAGAATAAAAAGTTCAAGCGCTGCGTTGTCCCCCCGCGCGGGCACCCAATTCGTGACTTCGTCGCGGTCGCGGCCTTCGAACACCATCACATCCTGGCGGCTAATTTCCGGCACATCCTTACCGTGAAGAGCTTCAACCGCTACCACCAAGTGCGCCTGATTTCCCGGGGTTGCCGCGTCCTGAGCGCTGAGCATGTTGGGGAAGAACGCGAACAGGGCAGGCACGAGTGTGAGAACGACCGGAGAAACAAATTCATTCATGGAGCCCTCCACCTACGGCTTTGGACTTAGTCGAGAGGCAGATGAATAGCCGCCTTATTAGATGCGCTCAGCCAGAGATTTTGCTTTCTTTATCGACTTCGGATAATTGTAGCCACGCCCGGTGCCCCGGTTCCCTCGCAGCATTAGAGGCATCGGGTGAGGCTCCGCTCGGCTATCTGGCCCGACACATCGCAGGAGACTGGGGAGATTTGGACGAGGACGACCGGCGCGAGGCTTGGACCCGATTTTGCGAAACGGTTCGAACGCGGTAAACTGAGTTTCACCGGGAACGGTTGAAGCACCTCACACAGCCATCGTCGTGGATAACAAATGGCGAAACATGATTTTTACCGGTGACGTTTTACAGGTGATTCCGTTTTCGGCTGTCAGCGAAAGTTTGGTAAACTATTGAAACAGCTCACTGTAGGCGCGTAGCTCAGTTGGTTAGAGCGCTACCTTGACACGGTAGAGGTCGCTGGTTCGAGTCCAGTCGTGCCTACCATATTTTCCTCTGCAGTTTCTGCACGTTACAAGAAACCGTGCTCGCCGCTTCGAAAAATCCTAGCCCGTGACTAGCCCGTGGTTTTGCGAACATCAGTTTGCCTGTCCCGCCTGAATCGAGGGCTGGTGCAGAATTGCAGCCAGTGCCTCTCCTTGAGCCGCGAGCCGATCCTCGGCCATGCTGTGCGTGTAAATCCCAAGCGTGGTCTTCACGTCCGCATGCCGGAGAATGTTTTGGACAGCCTTCACGTCGGTCTTGGAGCGAACCAAGAACGATGCGAGGCTGTGCCGCAGATTGTGGAAGCCAAAGCGACGTAGGTCGTCCTCGGCGAGAATCCCGGCCCTGACCGCTGCCGGTCGGAGATGGTCTTCTACCAGCATGTTCCCAACCCGTGGCTTCTTGCCCTTCAGCCTCTTGCTGGCGAACACCCAGTCGGTGGGCTGACCGTAAACGGTCTGCTGCATCCATCCCAGCATGAAATCTGCGAGGAGCGAATGCATGGGCACGGGAGCGGCTGACGCCTTCGACTTCGGCTCGCCGATCCTGTTTTGCAGCCACGTCCGCCGAACATAGATTTTCTGACCGTCGAAATCTATGTCCTGCCACTGAAGTCCCAGACACTCGGAAATCCGAAGTCCAGTTCCAGAAGCGAGCAGCGTCAGCGTCCGCTCAGGTTCCTCCAAACCCATCACCAGGGCGAAGGCCTCTTTCGGTTGAAGGATCAAGGCTTCGTAGTCTGAGGTGGTTTTGCAGCGAACGAAACGCATCGGGTTGACTTCGTCCGAGCGCGGGATCAGGCCGTATCGCTGCCCGTGCTTGTAGACGAGGGACATGACCCGCCTGATCTTGTCGCAGGTCGGATTGGCAAGACCCTCGTCCCGCTTTAGAGATTGGAGCCACTTCTCAATTTCGAGCGGCTCAATCCCCAAGGCGATGCGCCTGCCCCACCGTGGATGGAGATACTTGTTGATGATCAAACGGTAAGTGTCCATCGTGGTCGAGGCAAGTTTGGCAACGCTCTCGGTGCTCTCGCTCAGTTCGTTTTCCAGGTAGTGCGCAGTCAGATTTTCGAACAGAATCTTCCCTGTCGGAATACCGGACTGGTTTATTTGCTGGTGAAGGTGCAGCCGCTCTACCTCAGCCCACGCGGAGTTCTCGGTCTTGAAGTCGTGCACGAGGCCAACGACGGCCTTATGCTCGACTCTCTTCCCGTCGGACTTTCGCGTGACGTAGAAGCGCAACACCCAGGTCGGTCCCTTCTTGCGATTTTCTTTCTTGAGGCATCCTCGCTGAAACATTTTTATCCTTTCGTTTCAGACGCGGAAGACCGCCGCTGGAATTGTGCCTTAGAAACGGAGGCCAGGGCATCAGCAATTTCGCTCAACGCTGGTATATACGGAGTAATGGGGGCAGCCATTTTATGGACATCGCTCCCCGCAATGGATGTCGCTATCGGCGGTGGAAATCCCTTCCACGTAGCTTACGGAGCCAATGGAATGTGGCTCAACGCAACCGGCGATTTCTTCGACATGACCATTACAGACGGTGCGTCATATGCAAGGTATGTACAAATGTATGGCGGTGTACAATTCTCCGTTCCGGTTTTAAGTACCGAAGCTATCCTCGGAACGGCGGGAAACACCGGGGTTTGGTCCTGTGTTACTGGCGCTTGTAGCGCATTTTTGGCAGACTGGGGATTTTGAAATAGTATGTTCCGTGCTCGACGATGAAAGTTTCTGACTCTGACGGAGAGGAGGTTGAGGTGAAGAGTTGTTGCGTCTTCACCTTCTGTGACGAAGGCTTACCATCCGGTAAGTCGCGCTCGCACGCGCTCCGTCCTTTTCGTGATCCCGCCGCTCTGTTGATTTTTCAGCGACTCGCACACGGTTTGCGCCAAGAAGGCTACGAGATCACTGAGCCAAAGCACGGCGATGCTTGCGACGCGATCATGAGGTGCAAGCTCAATGACGTTGTTATCACTCTCGTAATCAATGGGCAAGAACGCAAAGAGACTGTTGAATACCGCCTACTCACCTGGAGACGCACAACAGCTCTTGGGAAACTGCTAGGTAGGGATAGGCAGCTGACGTCCGGAGACAAAAAGGAATGGAATAGCCTCTGCCTGGCGATTGGCCAAGAACTTCAAGATGTTATCGGGGCGACGACTGTTATATGGCTGACTAGGAGGGACGCCGAAATTCAGTGGTCTAAAGCCGGGTGGCCAAGATAACAATGGTTCTTTAGAAAACAATTCGGAGCTGCTGTCATTGTCCATCACACTAACGTGGCCTACTGCCGCTATGGAGAATAGGTTTGAACATATTCGTTCCTCGTGTTTTGGAATTCGCACATTACTCAAGTTCCGAATCGACGGAGTTGAAGGTACACTTCTATCCCTCGATCATTGTGCTTTTCTTGACGGTTTGGCCCATTGTTGCGCAGACCAATATTCAGTCGAGCGGCTTGAATGAGAGAACGTATTCGAACTCTACCCTTGGATTTCGTTACACGCCGCCGAATGGAATGCGGGATACGACTGTGCTTTCGAAGAAAGCGATGCGAGAACGCGCCACAGCCCTCCATCAACGCGCTACACTTGGCCTCTTGCTCTCGATGTCATCTGGTGACGATGACACGGCTTCCGGTTGGCATTCACTTAGTATAGAAACGTATCCAAGGGGGGCGCTAGGCAGCTTGGATGACGCGGCCGCAGAAACGAGGATGAGTTCGTGGGTCGGCGGTCGTCGCAGCTTGGATTCACAGCCCAGCCTCTTGATGTTTGCCGGTCAAAACTTCGTTTCGTCTGAATTCGAGAAGCAAGAGGGAACCGTCACGAAATTTGCCGCTATTTATACCACTGTTCGAAGGGGTGAACTCCTATCGTTTGCTTTCAGCGCAAATTCGGCGGACCAGCTACAAAAGGCCACGGAGAGCATGAAAAACCTCCTATTTCATTAAATTGGATGCAAGGAATCCCGTATCGACCTGCCCCAATTTCGCTCCCTTGAGCGCGTGGGCAAACTTTTCAGTTCCTAACGAGAGTGCCTTTCAGAAAACCAACCCCGGCCTGCCATCCGTTCATTCTTACTCTTGTGAAGTTCATCCCTGCTGTTCGACTTTCGGGAGAAAAACTGGCAGTCCTGACAAATCCTAGCCCGCACCTCTAGCCCGTGACCCACCGTCCTTACAGGTCTTGCAGGAGTTTGGCGGTCTTCCGCAGATCTGTAAGTTGCTGTAGGTTATGGTGACGCGAGCTTTGACACGGTAGAGGTCGCTGGTTCGAGTCCAGTCGTGCCTACCATTTCTTTCAAGGGTTTGGCAGCAAGCAGTCGAAAATCCCAATCCAATCCAGCCCACATTTTCAGTGCCCCAAGGCAACCTAAAATCCCCACCCTCCGCGACGTTTCGCGAAGGGTGGGGAAGGTTAACTAACACGGCGAAGACAAACTGGCAATTACCTGTTGACCGGGCCGTGGCAAGTGCCGACGCCCTTGTCGCTGTAAGAAGCCGGACCGGTTGTCTGTGCAGGATCCTTCAGTGCCGACTCGAAATCCCACGCGTAGCCGTTCTGATTGAGCGTCAGGCCCATCACGCCCCAGAATTCCCCGCTTGCCGCCTCGAGATTCTCTGCGTTGAAGTTCGGGTTGCCGGTAGGATCGGCGGTTGTCGTGTCGGTTGTGACGACTGTATCGAGTGTCTCGCCGCCGGTGCCCACGATGAATTCCCGTATGCCCTTCTTTGGATCGTAATTCCCGGAGGGGTCAAGGGGGCGGTAGCGGGCATAGAGGTGGTCGTGTCCGTTCAGCACCAGGTCGGCTCCGTACTGGTAGAGCAGTTGCCAAAAGGCCGAGCGGTCGTGCCCTCGGGTTCGCCGAGGCCGTTGGCAGCGCTGAACGTGGGCTGGTGCCAGTAGGCGAGTGTGCACGCGGAATGATTCGCGGCGAGATCGTTTTTCAGCCATGCGAGTTCGGCGGCAAACCAGGAGCCCGTGTTCGAACAGCCGCCCGGCTGTGTCTCGCACTCTATATTGAGCGAGATAAGGTGCCACGCGCCCAGATTATAGGAATACCAGCCATCTCCGACCCCGACTGGGCCCCCTGCCGGTACTGTCGTTTCCGAGTCCGCCCGTTTGCTCGAAGTGCCCCGCCTGTCCATCCGAATACGGCACGGGTTGGGTGAAGGTACCGCCGGTGTCAGGGTTGTTGGCGATCGTAGCCGTCATCATGGTTCCATCGGCATTGTGCTGGACGCCGTTGAAGTAGGAGAAGTAGCCGTAGCCGGCAACGCCGATCGCGCCGTGCTCGGTATAAAACTCGTGGTTGCCAGGCGCGGGCCGCGTGATAAATTTGAAAGCGCCATACGTCAATTCGTACGAGTTCTCAAAGTCCGAATATTGGCCTACCTGGTATTGCTCATCTCCGACGAGCGCGACGAGGTCAGGCTTCATATTCTCAATCTGCTTCGCAGTGGCCGCCTGGGATGCGTACAGATTCTGAGCGGTAGTCCCCGACGCAGTTTTCACCCGCCTTCTCACCACTCGGCTCCGTCTCGCCTGGCTGGCAGGCGACGTCGCCAACCACCGCCAGCACGGGCGAGCTGCCCGTTGTTGCGTAAGGCCACGTATTGTCTGGCGTCGGATTGCCGTGGCCACTGATTGCTGTTGGAGTTTTGATTCTGTGCCTGTGCCCCAGCTGCAAATGCCAGCACCGAGGCGGCCGCTCCCATGAGCACTGCCGCTCGGAACCTTCCCCGGATCGTCTTCATGCAGTTCCTCCCGTTCGGACTTGTGGTTGGATAGTTGCCAAAGCGCTGATTTTATCCCTTCAATATTTCGTGTGTATGTCGAATGTGTGAAAAAGCCGTAACACGGATTATTTGGGAGGTCGTTTAACCATCAGCAACACGGAATGTCCTTGACGCTACCGAGGACTAGAGGCTTGCCGTAAGCGAATCGCTGGTCCGTCGGATCGTAACGCACCGCGGTTCGCCCGCTTTGCACGCGATGCCGTGCTCAGGCGTAGCGAAACAGCGCCATGAAACCAAAGTCCATGTGCTGCTGGATATGGCAGTGAAACAGCGTCAGGCCCGGCTGGTCGGCGACCAGATCCACGGTGGCGCGTCCAAATGCGGGAACGATCACCGTATCCTTCTTGATGCCGGCAGTCGGCTTGCCGTTGAGCTCGACAAGCTCGAACAGGTGCCGGTGGATGTGCAGCGGGTGAGAATCGTCACTGCGATTGTGAAACACCAGCCGGTAGCGGCCTCCCTGCCGGAACACGAATTCCCGTTCATGCGGATATTCCTTGCCGTTGACGAGCCAGTGATTGATCCCATGGGGCCCGCCCGGCACTTTTTCAAAGACCATGTCGATGGTCTGGTCTGGCGCGGGATGCGGCGCGGTCTTGCCAAAGATTGTGTAGTCCCAGCGCGCCTTCGGAGGCGGAAGCCATCGCGCGCGCTGCTGCTGATTGGCGTACTCCACCACGATGCCCATGCCGGATTGCCGCGCGACATCGCGCAGCTCCCCTAAAATCCAGACGCCCGGCTGATTCATCTCCACGATCGCATCCACGCGCTCGCCCGGGGCGATCTCAATCACGCTCGACCGGCTGAGGCGCGGGCACGGGATTGCCGTCGAGAGCGATCACCTGAAACTTGTGGCCGGGCAAAGCCACGCGATGAATTTGCGAAGCGCTGGCGTTGAGCAGGTGCATCAGGATGCGCTGACCCGACTGCACGCGGAGGGGATCCCCCGCGCCGAGCATTTTGTCGTTAATCGAATAAAGAGGAGCGCTGACTTCGAGCCCGTTGGGACGCGGGTCTGGAGTGGCGGGTTTTTCGGGCATCGGATCGTTGGGATCCGCCGCCATCTCGTCCTGATCCATCGTAGTCAGAAAATACTCCCATTCACGCAGCGCCAGAAAGACCTCTTGGTCGTAGAGCCCAGGGTCATTCGCGGAATCGATCATGAGAAAACCGAACTGGCCGGTGTAGGAGCCGCGATGCAGATCCATCATGGCCGCCGTGTGCGAGTGGTACCATCGCGAACCCGCCGGCTTGGCCACGAATTGATAGCGCCGGCGGCCGTGCGGCGGGACCGGGGGTGTGCCTTCTTCCTCCGCCCCATCCACTTCCGAGGGGACGAACAGGCCATGCCAATGCACGTATTCCGGAACGTCCGTGTCGTTCACAACCTCGACGGTGACGCGCTGGCCCTCTCGCACCGCAGGAGGGGGCCGGGGACCTTGTCGCTGTAGCCGATCGTGCTGATCACAACCTGCGGGGCCAGCTCGACCATCATCGGTGCGATTCGCAGGGTGAAATCCGCCGCGCGTCCGTGGCCTTCGGTTCCGACGTCGCCACCATCGGATGCTGTGGCGGCCCCGGAACTTGCCGGAGCGCTAGCGACTGCGCGAACGCGGGCCGCAGCTTGCCTGCCCCCGCCGCGATCACGGTGGCCCATCCAAGCCGCACAAAATCCCTTCGGTTCATGTGATCCTCATCCCGCCTGCACTGCCGACGCCGGCGCGACCGCTAGAAGCTGCCGGTATTTCATCCGCAAGGACACTTCGCCTTCGTTTCACGTTCGTCCCTGCCTGGGTAATCGGTACCGAGGACCATACTACCCAACTTTCAAGCGTTGGTCCTGATAAACGCTGGCGTCTTCCTTTCAAACGGCTGTATCAAACACGCGAAGAGCACCACGTCCAATTTCGCTCCTTGGCGAAAACGCGTGTCGATAAAGCACGCTGGCCTTTTTAGGACTTTCCGGCATCGCCGACTCATACAACCATCTGCGAATCCTATGCAACTAATTTACTAGTTGACAATCCAATAAGCGGAACGTCCAATAATAAGGAATACAGATTTCACGTAAGGAGCAACGGTTTTGCCCCCCAGAAAATCATCGACTCTGACCGAGGCTGAACTACGGCTCATGGAAATTCTCTGGCAGAAAGGGCCGGCCACAGTTCAGCAGGTGTTGGAGGATCTGCCGGGAAAAATGCCGCTGGCTTATAACTCCGTGCTCACAACGATTCGAATCCTCGAGAAAAAAGGTTACGTGAAGCACGAAAAGGATGGCCGGGCTCACGTCTACGCACCGCTGGTAGAGCGTCACGAGGCGACCCGGTCTGAGATTCGCCGGTTGGTGACCCGCTTTTTTGCAAACTCCCACGAGTTGCTCGTGTTGAACATACTCAAGGATCAATCGGTGGACGCGGCTGAATTGAAGCGCTTGCGAAAAATGCTGGAAGGGAGCGAGTGATCGATGGGATTCGCAGCTCACTGGCAGGTTCTGGCACAAATTTTCGCCGAACGAATGTTGAACGGAGTGGGGGAAGGTATTGTCCTCGCAGTGTCTGGCTGGGCCTTGTTGCGCGTGAGTAGTCGCCAGAATTCCAGCACCCGGTTCGCCGTATGGTTCTCCCTGATGGTGGCGATCAGCGCGCTACCCTTTTTCGGAAGCATCGGATCGGCCGGCGCCGGCTTGCCCCGCACCTCGCACTTCGCGTTTCGGCTGCCCGGGTCCTACGCGGCTGACATCTTCGCAATATGGGCTCTTATCGCATTTGCCGGCTTAGCCAAGATCGGTTTTGGTTTTTGGCTGCTACGCCGCTTGCGGCAAAGTTGCAAGGTTATGGATTCAGCCAGTCTTGATCCTGTTCTGCGCAACACGCTGGCTCAATTCGACTGCTCCCGGCCGGTGACGGTGTGTACCTCCGAACGCGTCCGCACCCCTGCGGCGATCGGCTTTTTTAAACCGGCAATCATTTTTCCTCCCTGGACTTTGCAGGCGCTTTCTCCCGTCGAATTGAATGCCGTTCTGCTGCATGAGCTAGCCCACTTGCGTCGCTGGGATGACTGGACGAACCTGGCTCAGGAAATCATGCGAGCGCTTTTCTTTTTTCATCCTGCGTTCTGGTGGATTGGACGTAGCCTGGCGCTGGAGCGGGAGATGGCCTGTGACGATTTTGTATTGGCCAGCAACTCAAATCCGCGTGCCTATGCGCAGTGTTTGGTATCGGTAGCAGAGAAAAGCTTTCTGCGGCGAGGCTTGGCCTTGGCGCAAGCGGTTGCGGGACGAATGCAGCAGACAACACAACGGGTCATGCGAATTCTCGACTCCGAGCGTCCCACGGCGACTAAGATTTACAAACCAGCTCTAGGCTTGGTCGCCGCGTTCTCCGCTGTATGTCTGATTGCGCTGCCCCACGCTCCGAGGCTGGTGGCCTTTGACGGCAATGGCGCCAGGTTTTCGGAATCCACATTCCGCGGCGTTGGCACCCCGGCCCTCGATTCAGCCGGCCTCGGCGCGAAGATGATTCCCGCGGCATTTCATAGCCAGGCTGCATATCCCGTGCGCAGCGATGTTCTGCCACGGGCAGTTCCCGGCACCGCCCTGCAAGTAATGTCGCGAAGCATTTATCACCACGGCGCAAGCGAAAAGAACGCCGACAGTATTAGGTTCGCTGCTGCGCGTCGGAGCGATTCTGCTCCGCGCATGAGTTCTCCGCGCATGTCCGATGCAAAAATGATCGACGCCAAGATGATCGACTCGAATCCCGGCGCTTCCAACACTGTTGATGACACCAGCTCTCCGAAGGCGATGTTGCTGGTGATTCAAACCGAAGCGGTCGACAGTAATGGCCAGATCTGGAGCATCAGCATCATTCGATTGACGGTATTCCATCCCGCCAATCGTCGGATCCGAATCGTCCCAAAATCAACCTAACCAAGTTTGCCCAACTGGGGTATTTGTACGATCTTACAAACTAAATAATTAGTTGCACACAAATCGTTAGGAGAAAAAAGCAAATGAAAAACTGGTTCACCAACACATGGGTTAGTAAAACCCTCCTGACACGCCGCCTGATCTTCCCCGTCCTGGCAATCGCGCTGGCGCTGTCATTCACCGCTTACGAATTCACCAAGCCGGCGTTCGCCCGGGCACCCATTGTCTCTCCCACCGCTACGCCGCTCGACGACAATAGCGTGGGCGCATTGCTCTCGCTCGATCAGGCAATGGAAACTCTCGCCGCGCGGGTTACGCCCGCGGTCGTGAACGTTGCCGTGACTTCTCACTCCAAAGCCGAAATGGCGGATGGTCAATCACCGGATATGCCCGAGGGCGTTCCTCCGATGTTTGCGCCATTCTTTAACCATCCCATGAGGCCGCAAACCCAAATTGAGCACGGCATCGGCAGCGGCGTGCTGATTTCGCCCGATGGCTACATCGTCACTAACAACCATGTGATCGATGGAGCCGTCGACATTCGCGTCACACTCAACGATCGCCGAATCATGAAAGCCAAGTTGATTGGCGCCGATCCGCTTACCGATCTCGCCGTAATCAAGATCGATGGCACGAATCTTCCCAACGTGCCTTGGGGCAATTCAACAGCGCTTCGCCCGGGCGAGACTGTGCTTGCTTTCGGTAATCCGTTCGGCTTCCAGTTCACCGTTACGCGCGGCATCGTCAGCGGACTGAACCGGCCGAACCCGTTCTCGAAGGATCACCGTGCTCCGGGAAGTTTTGTTCAGACCGATGCGGCTATCAATCCTGGAAACTCGGGCGGCCCGCTCGTCGACGCCCGTGGCGAAGTGATCGGCATCAACACTTTCCTGGTCTCAAACTCCGATAGCTTCTCCGGCATGGGTTTCGCGATTCCCACGCAGATCGTCCATCCCACGGTGGATGCTCTTATACGCTACGGCAAGGTCAGTCACGGATACATGGGAATCGGCATCAGCGACGTCACACCGGAGAATGCGAAATTCTTCGACGTGCACAACAATGAAGGAGCCGTCGTCAGCCAGGTCGAAGACGGTTCTCCGGCCGCGAAAGCTGGTCTGAAAGTCGGCGACGTTATCACCGAACTGAACGGACAGAAAGTGAGCGATGCCAGCCAGCTTCAGATCGAAGTCGGACAGAAGCAGCCCGGTTCCACCATCAAGCTGGACATTCTGCGCAACGGCCAACCGGTCAGCATTCCGGTGACGCTCGAAGCCATGGGCAGCCGTGACAACAAGGCAAAGAAGTCGCCAGCAATGGTCATGGCAAGGCTCGCTGGGGACTCGGCCTCGCGGATATGACTCCAGACTTGCGTCAGCAACTGCAGGCCTCAAGCGACCTGCAAGGCGCGGTGGTTGAGCAGGTACAGCCCGGAAGCTCCGCTGACGACGCCGGATTGCAGCGCGGTGACGTGATCGTGCAAGTAGATCGCAAGCCGGTGCAAAATGCGTCCGACGTGCAGAAAGCCTTGTCCGCTGTACCACAGGGACAAGACGCATTGGTACTGGTATGGTCCAACGGCGGCACGACGTTCCGTGTGATGCATGCCACTTCTGCAAACGAAGACAAGCCAGGAATGTAACGTTCTTCGGAATGACTGACTGGAATGACCGGTTGGAATAACTGGTTGGAACAACTGGTTGGGGGTGCCCCACTTCTCGCTTCCTTTGCGAGAAGTGGGGCTTTTTTGTCCGTGTAGAGCGGGCACCCTTGCCCGCTGACTTGACGTTGAACTGGGTAGTAAGAACTGACCAGTAACTTCGACTTGGCGACCGACCGCCGATTTCACCCGCGTCAGGCGATACAGGTCAAGGATTCCATGCGATGGCCTGACGCTTTTCTGCGCGCGCCCACCGAGTAGACGAACGCTCGCGAAGTGACAAGCCGATCGTGGGATATGAGTGCTATGGCGATTTCGCGAAAACTATCACTCCTCAGAGTAACCCAGCCCGCCTCACTTTCGTAATTTGAGCTGAGGGCCGGCTTCCGGTCATCATCAGTCAAATGCCCCCCTCCTCAACCACGCGCCGATGGCAGCGGCATCATGTTGACCTGCTGGTTCGCGTGGCCGTCGCAAACGGCTTCACAACCACCGTGGTCACTGGCCGTGGCACGGAGTTAAGTGAAGGTGGCATGGAACTGTATGCCGGAATCTGGCTGAAACCGGGTGATCTGCTGGAGGTTGAATTCGGAATTCCGGGTCCCATCCGAATGATGGCCGTCGTCCGCGACCGCAGTGGATACTGTTTTGGCCTGGAATTCATTGCTCCGCTGGAGCCCTAGCCGGAGTCTTAAGATCACCGGTTCATCCATCTGCACAGAAGCCAAATAACTGTCGACAACAAGGCGTTTACGAGGATTTTTCAACAACTACAAATCGGAGCTTCTCGAAACCCCCAATGAGTGTTATCGCGATTTATCGCCAATTGAGCGTCGCGGATCATCGCCAAAAGATTACAGCAATGACAGCTAGAAAGATCGCGACCCCAGAAGGGACAACCATAACCGTAAGCTCAAGCCTTAACTCCACCTTTCGCGGACAGACGCGTCGTCAACGCGACATTGCTCCTGTACCCAGCCACATAAGAGGTCCAAGTTCTCGACCGTGAGCGAGAACAACAAGCCCAGCAGGAACAAAGCTGATGATTGCAAGCAACAGGCTCAGGCAGGGAGAGGAAGCCACGAAGCGGCGACCAAATGATAAACGCCAACCCAAATCAACCCCCAATGAGGGCAATCGTGGTGCGATACATCTAGCTAATACGTACTTGTTATGGTCACACAGTAAGACCCGGAGATAGGAATCTTAGTGCGACTGGTACCGAAACATCCTCAGGCCGGTGGTCATGTTGGAAGGTTCTATCATGAATCGCGCCTTCGGCTCACATGATAACTGTTGTAAGCAGAGATTTTGAGGGGCACTCAAAACCTCCTGAGACGGGAGTCAATGGAGTCTTTGTCGAAGGCGACGATTCTCTAGCAGCCCGTTGTGAAAGACGGAATTAGCTGATCCGCTCGACCAAAGGCTGTCTCTCTGCCGCCCTTAACGCAGACGGCTGAAAGTGCCCACCTTAACGGTGTCCACAGTCCACTTTTCGAATCACGCTCTCGCTGATAGGCAGTCGAAAAAACTTGAAGTGGGAACGAATAGTCAAACTTAGCCTCGCATCCACAGCGCCATGTGACGTCCAACCTTGCCACCCCAAAAAAATCACTTCATCATGATCGAAGCACAGACGGTAAATTCAGCGATATGGAGTATGCACTTAAATCCTGTGGTTCACGTATTTTGCCTCTAACTCTTTTGAAAGACGTATTTTGCAGACAATTTTTTGCGAAACCCGCGCCCAGCAAGACTTTCAGAAAAAACAGTGGGTAGGGTATACCCCGATCAGCCGCCTGTCCGGAGGGAATCCAAGCCTGCAAGCCAATTCACACATGGTCAACAGAAAAATTATCAAAGGCAGATTTGCACAGCGCCTCGCTCCGCAAATCATGGCAGCGCCCCGGTGTTATCCTAGTTAGGATTCATCCTCGACGAGGCTGTCATCCTTTCATGTCCAATCCAACCGTTTCCAGTCAAAGTGTTCCTGAATCCCAATCCACCACCGAAACCGAGTCGTTCAGCGACCTCTTCTCGCAATACGAGAAGAGCCACGCGCGCAACAGAAATAGCGAAGACGGCGGCAAACAACTCGAAGGCACAGTGATTGCCATCTCCGCCGATTCCGCAATCCTCGATATTGGATTCAAGAGCGAAGGCATCCTGCCGCTCGCGGATTTCCAGGCCGCAGGCGAAACCGCGAAGCCCGGCAATAAGTTGCTGGTTTCCGTAAAAGGCCGAAATCCCGAGGGCTATTACGAACTCACCCGCGCCAAAGTCGAGCGCCCGAAAGATTGGTCGGCGCTGGAGAAGGCGTTCGCCGATAAGGCAACGATTGTCGGCACAGTCACAGGCGTCATCAAGGGCGGCCTCAGCGTGGATGTAGGCGTGCGCGCATTCATGCCCGCCTCGCGCAGCGGAGTCCGCGACGCCGCCGAGATGGAAAAATTAGTGGAGCAGGAGATCCTCTGCCGCATCATCAAGCTCGACGTCGCCGATGAAGACGTTGTAGTAGACCGCCGCGCCGTCGTCGAAGAGGAGGAGCGCTCCGCAAAAGATAAGCGCTATTCGGAGATGAAGGAGGGCGACACCGTAAGCGGCACGGTGCGCAGCCTTACTGATTACGGCGCTTTCATCGATCTCGGTGGAGTGGATGCTTTGCTGCATGTAAGTGACATTGCCTGGAGCCGCGTCAGCAAGCCGTCGGACGTCCTCTCTATCGGCCGGTCGATCGAGGCGACAGTGCTGAAGATTTCTTCCGAAGCAGATAAGCGTCGCATTTCCGTAGGTATGAAGCAGTTGCTGCCGCATCCTTGGGACGCGGTCGCCGGAAGATACAAAGCAGGTGAGCGCGTCCGCGGGACGGTGACACGCGTCGCAGAGTTCGGCGCCTTCATCGAGCTTGAGCCTGGGATCGAAGGCCTGATTCACGTTTCAGAAATGTCGTGGGGAAAGAAGTTAAGAAGCGCCAGCACGCTGGTCAAACCGGGCGAAATCGTGGATGCGGTTATCCTGGGGATCAACGCCGCCGAACGGCGCATGTCATTAGGATTGAAACAAGCGCTCGGAGATCCGTGGGCCGATGCCGCTGCAAAGTTTGCCGCCGGCTCGGTAATCGAAGGTCCGGTCGTTAGCATCACCAAGTTCGGAGCGTTCGTGCAGATCGCCGAAGGCGTCGAGGGCATGATTCACATCAGCGACATGAGCGCGGAGAAACGCATTAATCATCCGCAAGAAATTGTAAAGGTTGGCCAATTGGTGAAGGCTCAGGTGCTGGCGATCGACACGGACAAACGCCAATTGCGGCTGGGCATGAAGCAATTGGTACCGAGCGGCCTGGACGAATACATCGCCGAACACAAGCAGGGTGACGCGGTGACCGGCCGAATCATGGAGATTTCAGACGGTCACGCGAAAGTGGAACTCGGCGAAGGCATTCATGCCATTTGCTGCATCGATGAAACATCTGCTGCAGCGGAAAAAGCTATCGGCGCAGCATCGCCATCTTCGAAACCTGATCTTTCTTCGCTTGGCTCCATGTTGCAGGCGCGGTGGAAGGGCGTCACTCCAGGGAGCAAAGCGAAATCCGAACCGATCCACGCCGGACAAGTTCGCACCTTCACGATCACCAGGCTGGACGCTGGCACCAAGAAAGTAGAACTAAAGTTGGCGTGATTTTCACAGTTCCACTAAAGCCACTAATCCATTTCCCGCATCTGCATCTCAACCGCTCTCATCCCAGCGCCGGCCGCCGCAGACGACTCTTGCTTTTTCTTCTGCCAGTCGGCTTCGGCCAGCACCGTGATTACTTCCTGCTTCTTCTTTCTCAATCCGCTGTTGATGGCCGGTAGGTCTTTCTGCGTCAGTTTCTGAAAGTCGTCGATCACATCCTGCAATTCGTGACCCAATGACTCGGTTCGCGCCGCCTGGTAATCCGTCGGCTTGCCGTCGTATCCAGTTACCGCGCCATAGAGCTGCCCCAGGTGTTCGCGAATTCGTTCTTCGCCAGTAATCATTCCACCTTCTTTGGTGGCAACAATCTTCGAACGCAAAGCGTCGCAATCAGCGGCCAGTTCTTGCAGCTGTTTGCGCAAAGGATCCTTTTCCCCCAACTTGGCAGCGCGTGTGTTGGCGGAGTCGCGCACACCTTCGATCGCCTCCACTCCGTAGGTCATATGCTCGAGTTCTTTGTAGACCTTCATGGAGAGATCGAATTGCGCCTTGCGCTCTTCCAGCGGATATTTCGCTCGCGGATCCATGGCAACGTCGAGCGTCTCAGTATAGGTCTGATCGCCCTTGGTGAGCTTCACGGTGTATTTGCCTGGTAAAACGCGCGGGCCTTGCGCAGCTTCGAACAGCGCAGAGGCGGCGGGCGCGACCGCCGGCGGTTTCACTCGCATGCCCCAGCCTGCGCGATTTAATCCGCGATGCTTGCCGCCCGCGACCGTATCTACGAGTTTGCCGTCCTGATCGAAAATCTCAATCTTCAAGTCGCCGAAGATGTGCCGGCCTTTTTGGTAATAAGTAATCTGCGCATCCGTAGGACGGCTCCGACCGTGGAAAGTTTCGTCTCCTTCCGGCCAGCCACCCTGCACATCGAAATATTGAATCGAAGGACGCCCAGGAAGCAGCGTCGCGTTATTCGTCATCACTTCCGGTGTGAGCGCGCGGAGGGGTGAGATATCATCGACGATCCAAATTCCGCGCCCGTGCGTGGCCAGCACCAGATCCGATTCCCGCGCTTGCACTACCAGGTCATCCACTGGAACATCCGGGAAGTCTGTGCCTTTGTACTGCGCCCAGCGCTGGCCGCCATCCACCGAAATCCAGAGCCCGAATTCCGTGCCCAGGAAAAGAACGTTCGGATTCACGGTGTCTTCTTTTATTACATGCGCAAAACCGCGCACGCCGCTGTCTTGCGCAGCGAGGGCCGCCCACGACTTCCCATAGTCGGCGGTTTTATAAACGTAAGGCTTCATATCGCCGTAAGTGTGCCGGTCAAACGTGGCATAAGCCGTGGCTTCGTCGAAGCGGCTGGCCTCGATGGTCGTTACCCATGAATTCTTTCCCAGCCCGCTGATGTTTCCGACTACATTCGTCCACGTCTTCGCGCCGTCGCGGGTGATCTGGACATTGCCGTCGTCTGTGCCGACCCAGATGATTTGTCCATTCTTCGGCGACTCTGAAATCGAGTAAATCGTGGTATGCATCTCCGCGGAAGAGTTGTCGATGGTCACGCCTCCGGATTCTTCCTGCTTCTGTTTCTCTGGATCATTCGTCGTCAAGTCAGGAGAAATGCGCTCCCAAGACTGGCCGTGATCGCGCGAGCGAAACAAGAATTGGGCTCCAATATAAATCGTCCCCTTTTCGTTCGGGCTCAGGTGAATCGGGGTGTTCCAACTGAAGCGCAATTTCTTCTCGCCATAATTCGGCCAGGGATGCAGATCGCGCGTCTCATGCGTGTAACGATTCACCCGGCCGATTTCGCCACCTTGCGCTTCCGCATAGAGATAGTCGGGATCCGAAGGGTCTTCGAACATCCAGAAACCGTCCCCGCCATACATGTTTTCCCACCGGGAATTTGTCACGCCACTAGGGTAGGACGAATCGCCAACCCATGAACTGTTATCCTGCAAGCCACCGTACACGTGATACGGGTCTGCATTGTCAACGCTCACGTGGTAGAACTGGGAGACCGGCAGGTTCATCTGGTGCTTCCACCGGTTGCCGCCGTCTTCGCTGCGCCACAAGCCGCCGTCATCTCCAGCGATGACAATATTAGTATTCTTTGGATCGATCCAGACGTCATGAAAATCGCCGTGGTCCGAGTTCGAAACCACGTTGAAGGTCTTGCCTCCATCGTTGCTCAGTAACAAAATTAGATCGGGCTTGAAAATCTTATTTTCGTCTTTTGGATCGACGATCAAATTGCCGAAGTAAAACGGACGCCACACCATATAGTTGCTGGCATCCAGCCTCGTCCATGTTCCTCCGCCATCGTCGGAGCGGTAGAGACCGCGTCCTTTTTCTGCTTCAACGTTGGCATACACAACATTCGGCTTTGACTCAGCCACCTGCACCGCTACGCGTCCCCAGGGTTTCGCCGGAAACCCCTTCGCCGTGCTGACTTCAGTCCAGTTCGCGCCACCATCAGTCGACTTGAACAAACCGCTGCCTGATCCGCCGGAGCGGAACGTCCATCCTTGCCGGCGGAAATCCCACATCGCGGCATAAATAGTTTTGGGTTCTTGCCTGCTGCGGGCGATCATCGCGCATCCGCTCGAGCCATTCCCACCTGCCAGAACTTTCTTCCATGTCTTGCCGCCGTCGTTCGTCCGGTAGACACCGCGCTCGTCGTTGTCATCCCACAGATGTCCAGTGGCACACACCAGCACATCGTTGCCGTCGCTTGGATTTACCAGAATCTTCGCAATGTGCTCACTATCCTTCAAACCAACATTCGTCCAGTTTTCTCCGCCGTCCATGGATTTGTAAACGCCATCGCCCACAGAGACACTATTGCGCAGCCAGGCCTCGCCGGTTCCAACCCAAACGGTCTTCGAATTGGAAGGATCAATCGCCACCGCGCCAATCGACTGCACATCTTCGCGATCGAACACCGGCTTGTAGGTAGTGCCGCCGTTCAGGGATTTCCACACGCCGCCACTTGCCGCGCCAACGAATACGGTGATGCGGCCGTTTTCTTCCACTGCGTCCAACGCAGCGATGCGGCCGCTCATGGTGGCGGAGCCGATGTTGCGCGCGGGCAAGCCGGAAACAGTTGCGGAGTCGAAACGATACGGTGCTTGCGCGCCGGCTTGGAGCGCAGCGAATGTTAGCGCAGCTCCGGTTAACCCCGTACCGAACAGCGTGATGATTCTGGACTTTCGAGCGGGTGCTCTCATAGTTGTGAATCCTTCTTCCCCAACGCTTGTTTTTCTTCCGACCTTTTCCGCGAGAATTAATGAATCCCGACTATGCCGGATTTCTTCTCTTCAGTTTTGAGAGTAGCGGGCAGCGCGAAATCGGCAGGATTGATCGTGACATTCGCTTCCATTTTCTGCACTGTGGTGGTCTGCGCGTCGGGGTTATTCTTGGGTCCCTGAGAAAGCGAGAATGGATACATTACCCCTGCGACCGGCTTGTAGGAACCGAGTCCCACCACACGATCCCGCACCGAGCCGCGAATAAACTGCTGAATCTCCCGGCGGATTTCAATAAAGGTATCCGGGTCGAGATAGTCGTAGATGATATCGCCGTTCTTCAACGTCACCTTCAACCGGAGCGCATCATCGCCGTCGACGATATCGTGGCCCAGATACTCGACGGTGCTGCCTTTCTCTTTGTAGTCGACAAGGGGCCCGTCGAAATCGCCGTCGAGAAGAAGATCACGCAGGTCATCTTCGCCCATCAACTCCGGATCCTTTTTCCCGCCGAACGGCTGAATCTGCCAGCCGGTCGATCCGTCGTACGCCTGCACCGCGGTCATTCCCTGCAGTATGAACGTCTCGCGGATCAAGTCTGGCCGCTGGTTTTCCTGAGTAACGACCGCGGTGAACCCTCCGCCGCCATCGAACTTGCCGACCATGCGCAGGGTCTTGATGGCTTTCATTTTTTCCATTCCGCCCCTGGCCTGAATGTTTTTAGCAATCAGTTCGTCCGCGGTTTGAGAAAAGGAGAAAACGCAAAGGCAGCAGACAGCAATCACCACCGTTAAGGCATGACGCATCGAGCGGACTCCTGTTTACAGGAACTTGAGAGCTGTTACGAGAAACAGTACTGTACTCGCTGTAGACGCGTTGTTCAAGTTTTGGTGAGCGAGGAATGGCGAGAAAGCTCTACCCCTGGAAAAATGCAGCCCGAAGCAAAGGCCGCCCTCGCGAGCGGCATTGCACTGGCTACGGGAAATCACTTTGCGGCGGTAAACGAAAAGTTCAATCCGGTGGTGAGAATAAGATCATTCTTCTTGGTGCCGACCGGCGGATTCGAGACGTAGATATCGCTGAATTGATTCTGCCATCCCAGCCACTTGCTGATCTTGGTCACCGTTCCTAAGTCGAACTCTCCTTGATATTCACCGGTGTCCGACAGATTCGGATAGAAATCGAACTTCTGAGTCACCACGGTCGATTTGCCTGCCTTGACCATTAACTGATCGCCCATGGTAACCGCAAGAAATCGGTTCGTCACTCCATAGGAAACGTACGCGGGAGGAATCGTCAGCGGCGTGACCACCGCTCCGTTCGAATAAGTTTCGTGGGTGTAGTTCAATCCGGCGAGGATATCCAACATGGTGTTGTCGGACTTGATAACGTGTACTCCCAATCCTCCGCCATACATGCCGCGCAGATCGAGGTCCTGCAATGCATTGCTCATGAAGTCTGCAGCCACGAAGCCGAATAGTCGGGGCTCCAGGTTGTGATCGTAGCGAATTCCCGCCGTGATCAGATCGGCCACTGTGCTGGGAGTGGCTAACTGATTATTGGTGTCGAGCGAGGTTAGGTAGATCGTGGTTGCATCGTTCTCGGTGGGATGAACCGCATTGATCGCCAGCGCCAGGTTTGTGGTTTCGCTGTTGCCGCGTGCCAGCGAGAAGCCGACGTTAACCCCGCCGTTCCAGCCGTGCAGCAAACCGGGATGCATCGACTTTTCGTAGGCTTCCTGTTCTGCATCATTCCGCATCAGCGCAACTTTTGCCGGAGGAACTTCGACTGTTCCACCGGTCTTCGTTGCGACCTCGATTTTTCCGTCGCTTGTGGTTACGGGACCAACGACCGTTCTCTTGTCCGCCGTCGTGACATGCAATTCTTTATCGGTTGCGAGTTGCGTAATTGCATCGAACTGCACGGTTATGTCTCCCGCATAGTCGGTATGGATGACAAGAGTTTTACCGTCGGATTTCACGATCGTCCCGCTCAGATGATCGCCATTTTTCAGCGTGATCTGATCGGCGAAAACCGCCGAGGCTAATCCCAAAAACACGATGAGAGCAATAAATTCAGCCTTACGCAATGCATCAACCTCCTGTTTTAAGAGTTCAATTTAAACTGCGGCGGTATGGGGAGCCGAGACTACATGGAACAAGACAGGAAAACGGCGACAAGGCGGCGATTGAATCAACGAAGATTAATGCCCGCGAAAGGAATTACTTCAGGCCTTGGTATCTTTATTTTCGACGGTTTTGCTCTGATCGGCCGGGGGCGCAGGGGTGTCCTTCATTCCTTCTTTCAAAGCTCGGATCCCCTCGCCTAGCCCTTTGCCGAGCTCGGGCAGTTTCTTCGGTCCGAAAACCAGCAGGGCGATCGCGAAAATGATGATCAGATGCGTTGGTTGGAATAGACCTTCAAACATCGGAACCTCCAGAACCACACTACTAGATGCTTATACGCTACCGGACCGCCGCGGGGAAGTCAAACTCCCGGGCTCACGGTTTGCAGCGGCTTAGCGACCCCGAATTCCTACCCCGCTGATACTCCGCCATCCGTGCGATCGCCGCCGTGATGAAGATCACAATGCTCGAGTGACCACTAACCTTGTGCGATTGGGGCACCCTTTTCTAGCTTGAATAAGATTCCGTTATCCCCACCCGTTACTTCCGTGACCTTACCTTCGGGTCGGCTGCCGGGCTAATGTAAATTCGCCGTTGAAAACCACGGGCGTACCACGCGGATAAGCGATCCGCCGGCATAGCCCAGCTAGTCAACCGGTTCTGGAGATTCGAGTGAAACGCAAAGGACTCTCGCTCTTTTTCTTCGTTCTTGCGGCCGCGCTGGCTGCCCGGTCAAGTGAAACTCAGCCTGTCAGCCTAACCCAAGTGATGGCTTGGCTTATTTCGGGAGTGCCCTCCGGACGTTTGGTCCGCATCATTCAAGAGCGCGGCATCGTGGCTGTCCCCGGCAAAGATCAGAATATTCAATTCGAAGCTGCCGGAGCCAATTCGAGTCTGATTCGGGCGCTGGCCGAGGCTAAGGCTGCCAACTCCAACGTTCCGCCAGCCGAGCTTCCCGCTTCATTGCTAAAGGCAGCAGCGGACGCGAAAGTCCGGCATTTCCACGAAGCAGAACTCTCGATGCGCAGCGCTCTAGTATCCGATCCGCAAAACCCGGCCCTGCACTTCGCCGTCGGCAACATGCTTATCCGGCAGGAGCAGTGGGATGACGCCTTCGACGAAATCACTCTCGCCGCGAAACTGATGCCTGACCTGCCGGAGAATCACAGCAGCCTGGCGTACATTTTTTATCGACTCGACGACGGCCCCAACGCCATCGCCGAAGCCCGCACAGCTCTGAGCATGGATCCGCAGAATGCGGAAGCGTACCAGTTCCTGGGCCTGGCTCTTTATTCCAACGGACAATACGCCGCCGCAGTTCACGCCTTCGACGAATCGCTCGCCCGCGATGCAGCGAATGCCGATACCTATTACGACTTAGGAATTACGCTGCACGCTGCCGGAAACCAATCCGCGGCCATCAGCGCCTATCGCCAGGCCATTCATCTGAACCCGGCTTTCTGGGAGGCGCATTCCAACCTGGCATTAATCTTCCACGAAGAGAAAAAGCTCGAGGATGCCATCGCCGAATACCGCGAAGCCAAGCAACTGGCCCCGCAGGAAGCTTCCGTCCGCAATAACCTTGGCAACACTTATTGCGACAAGGGCGACTTCGACGCCGCCATTCTCGAACTGGGCGAACTTTACCGTCAGCATCCCGAGTGGGAACAAGGTCATGGTTGTCTAGCCCGCGCCTACATGTCGAAGAAGGAATACGGCAGCGCCATCCAGGAATGGCGGGTGTCAGTTCTACAAAATCCTACGAGTTCCTCCGAACACCGTATGCTCGGGGAGACATTCCTGCTGAATGATCAACTGGAAGAAGGCGTGCGCGAATTGCGACTGGCGGTGACGCTCAATCCGGATTCGGACACGGCTCATCGGGGTTTAGGGACGGCGCTCTTCCGGCAACAAAATCTGCCTGCTGCCGAAAAGGAGTTTCGCGAAGCCCTTCGGCTGAACGCTTCGCCCGATAATCACTTCTCCCTGGCCGCCTGCCTGATGACCATGGACCGCTACGAAGAAGCTTTGGCTGAATTGGACGCGGCCGCGCGGCTCGATCCCGAACGGCCGCTCTATCGTGCCCGGCGCGAAGAGCTGATGAAACTGATGAAGGAAACGAAGTCGCAATAGCATTTAGGACAGTGCGGCTTATGTACTCTTGGCATTTTTCACGAAACGCAAGACTTCATTAAACTAGGCTTGGGAGATTCATCATGGAATCAAGGCCCACAATACAAGCCGCAGCCGCGAAACCGGCGCAATCCGTTCCTCAACCGGCACACCTGAATTCCGCAACGTTGGGTCGCGTCGGAGGCGCCACTGCTGTTCCCGCCCCGGCGGCCGCAGCTCCGGCCCCGCACAAGTTTTCCGGCTACGGCCTGCCCTGCATCAAATGCAAGCTCTACTATCCCGCGAATCTCGATACTTGTCCGAATTGCAACACGAGAGAGCGGATGTCTCCCACCATCGCTCCGCTCGTCGTAAAACCGCAGGCAGAGGTTGAGGCTGTGCCCGATACGGCCATCGTTGAACAGGAGCGCGAAGCATTCCTGAAGGAATTCAAATCGCAGTTGTTCGCCGCTCATGCGGAAGTGGCAAATTCGCCTGTGATCTGTACCTTAGGAGAAAATCACGTAAAAGGCGCCGAGGCGGCTTCGGTCTGCAAACCTTGTTACGATCGCCTGCAGGAGCGCGTGGATGTTTGCGAAGCCGCGCTGCATATGGACGTGAAAGATGCGGCGCAAATTGTTTATGACGCGGTCTGGGCCGATCCTTCCGATCCCAGCAAGACCTATACGAATGCGGCTAGCGCCCTGCTCACCGAACTGCGCAAGCGCGCTGGAGTCTCCAGCATGATTGGCCCCTTCCAGCCGCTGGGTAATTAAGAACAGCCAAAATCGAACTTGAGAAGTCTGCTGCCGAAGTGTGCCCTCCTTTCGCGCGAAGCTGAACCAAGACTTTCTCCCTCCACCAAAAACAACCGAAAGGGGAGAAATTTCATCCAAGAACGCGCTGTCCCGGGAGCAGCGCGCCATGAAGTCTCGGTGTTCATTCTGGTTGATGTCGTTATCTGCTTCCTTCGCTCTGTTTGTACGACAACGGCTAAATGCCGTGGGCGAAATCATCGCGCTGCAACTAGAGCGTTCCTATCCCGGTGCCGCGGGACATATCACATCATCGGAAAAAAGGCGTTGGAAGTCTCCCGTGGCATTCCTTAGGCCAGCCAATTGGCCAGGCAGAAGAAGTAAATTGAGCGGCGACCCCGTGCCCCCCGCGCAGTGACCACAACTCGAGTCGTCAGATACCTTCCCCTATAACTTCGAAAATACCGTAAATGCGCAAAATAGTTTCATTTAGCCCCTCATTATTGTCACTCGTCTCCCTCCTCCAGGTGCGAAACCAACCGCAGGGGGGTAAGGGTCATCCAAGGTTGAGTTTTTCAGGAGCACGCCATGAAGTCTGGTTTTTTTTTGTGTTTGAGTTCGTTACTGGCCGGTTCCACTCTGGTACTGAGCGGCTGCGCCGGGCTAGGAAGCCCGACTTCTCAGCCGCAAACCACCACTTACCAGTTGACGGTCGCCGCCCCGAAGGCAGGCACAGGGACCATCACGAGCAGTCCCGCGGGAATTAGTTGTCCCAGCACATGCAGTGCAAGCTTTGCGCAGGGGACGAAGGTGACACTGACGGCGACTCCTGGAACCAACTACTACTTTGCCGGCTGGGGTGGCAGTTGTTCGGGCACCACGTGCAGCTTAACCATCAACGCCGCTACCAGCGTTTCCGCCACGTTCAATCCGGGTGTTGGATTGACCGTAGCCTTGGCCGGAACCGGTACTGGAACCGTGACCAGCACCCCCGCTGGCATTAACTGTTCCGCCGCGACGCCCACTACCTGCACTGGCAGCTTCGCGCCCAACTCTCAGGTTACCCTTACTGAAACGGCGGCAACGGGCGATACGTTTGCGGGCTGGTCCGGGGCATGCACCGGCGCAGCCGCTTGCAGTGTTACGGTGACTTCGGCGACCAGCGTAACTGCCACCTTCAACGCTCCCCCCGCAATATTAACCGTCTCCCTTGCGGGTACGGGTACAGGAACCGTCACCAGCACTCCGGCCGGAATCGATTGTTCGAATGGTTCTGCCACCGGCTGCAGCTTTACTTTCGCTCCGAACACGCAAATCACGCTCACCGAAGCTCCAGGTCCCAACAGCACGTTTACCAGTTGGACCGGTTGCACCGGATCGACGAGTTGCGCCTTCACGTTCACCACCGCGGAGACCATTACCGCGACCTTCGGCCCATCCAATATTTACGGAAGCCTGAATCACATTATTTTCTTCGCACAGGAGAATCGATCTTTCGATCATTATTTCGGATACATGCGGCAATACTGGGCTAACACTGGTGTTCCCGATCAGTCCTTCGACGGTTTGCCGCAATTCAACCCGACCACCGGAATCGCCCCTTTGTACGGTGCACCGCCCACGGTCCCAGGCTGCCAGCTCTCCTCCGACGCCGACAGTTGCACCCCGGATCCAGCGAACCCGATTCAGTCTTTTTCCTTCCACTCGCTCCTTTTGCCTTCCGGCAAAGTGGGTACTGTCTGCGAGGAGAATCAGAGCCCCTTCTGGAATGAAGCTCATAACGATTGGGATTACACGAATCCGGCAGATCAGCCCGCCGAGGTCGGCCCTACTGGTGCTCCCGATCCTCCGCTGAACGGCTTCGTCTTTACCTCCGCTTATGACGCCCGATCCAACGGTTTCATGGATGTGAATGGCGTTCGGGGCATGGGGTATTTCGAAGGCTCGGATCTGAATTTCTACTATTCGTTGGCCACGGACTTTGGCACCTCCGACCGTTGGTTTTCTCCGGTCATGGATCGCACGCAGATCAATCGCGCCTATATGTATGCTGCCACTTCTCAGGGATACGCCTATCCTCCTGGAGGCGGTACGGATGACAGCAAACCATTCACGGCCACAACGATCTTTGAGGAACTTCAGAACGCGGGCATCAGTTGGAAAATTTACGTCGATCCTACGAACACTTACTATAAAAACTCGTCCGGAGTCACGGAAGAGTGCAGCACGGAAGCCGCCGGAGAAGCTCAGGACATGTGCCTGGCCGGCTCATCCTATATGAACCAGTTCGTCTATGAAGCTCAGATCCAGAACCCAGCAACAGGCTTGTGGCAACATTTTGCGCCGATCTCGCAATTCGCAATCGACTTGCAGGATGATGCAACTTTCCCCCAATTCGCCTACATCGAGCCCGCTTCAAACGCCGGCCTCGATGAGCATCCCTCCGATGCCGATGGCTCGCCGGTCAACGTTCAACTAGGCGCTCAATACGTGGAGACGTACGTCGTCAAGCCTTTCCTGCAGAGCGCGACCTGGCAGGATTCCGCGATGATTTTCACCTATGACGAAGCCGGCGGCCTCTACGACCACGTTTCCCCACAGCCAGCGACTCCGCCCGGCGACGATCTTTCCCCGTTCGACTTAGTCAGTGGCGACATCTGTGACAAAACCGGTGAAACCCTGGGATTAGGCACCTGCACCTTCGGATGGACCGGCTACCGCGTTCCCCTGATCGTCATATCGCCATATTCGCGCCAGAACTTTGTCTCGCACACGGTGCGGGATACTACTGCCGTCCTGAAGATGGTTGAAACACGTTTCGCCTTGAGCCAGCTCACCAATCGCGACGGCTCTCAACCGGACATGACGGAGTTCTTCGATTTCGTGGGCAAGCCCTGGGCCACAGCGCCAACCCCGCCCACTCAGAACGCAGGCAGCACCGGCGGAATTTGTGATCAGACGCCGGCCGCCAGCTGGAACGAGCCGCCAGAAGTTCGGGTGGAAGTAACCGGCTCCGGGTTAGTTTCGAGCAGTCCCACTTCTGCCATCGACAAATGCGCGATAGATTGTACAGGAGTATTTTCCACTGGCACGGTCGTCACCCTCACGGCGACGCCCGACACAGGCTCAACCTTTACAGGCTGGGGCGGAGCGTGCAGCGGGACCACCACATGTACCGTCACGCCAACTACTCTGTCGATAGTAAAAGCGACCTTTACCCCTTAACGGGAAAACGGTGAAGTTGCAGGCTGACAAGCTCGCGCGTAATGGGATAATGGCTCGGTGACTCTCCAGCGAGCTATTGGATTCTGTCTTATTTTCTTATCGGCCTCGTGCTTCGCGACAACGCGGCACTACTACATCGCCGCCGAGGACGTCACCTGGGACTACGCTCCCAGCGGGCACGACATACTCACCGGCGAGCCACTGCCGCAGCCTTGGCTGCTCAAACGAGATTGGCCGAAGACCCGCTTCATCGAATACACAGACGGCACGTTTACCACAAAAAAGCCCCAACCTGAATGGCTGGGAATTCTTGGTCCCATCATTCGCGCGGAAGTGGGAGACGATGTGCTCGTCGAGTTCCTTAACCGTACGCACCTTCCTCACAACATGCATCCCCACGGCTTGCGCTACGACAAAAACAGCGAAGGTGCTCTTTATATTCCGTTCGGCAGAGGCGATCGGGTTCGTCCGGGAGGAAGATACACCTATCATTGGTTCGCCACCCCAGCCAGCGGCCCGGGACCGGGGCAGCCGAGTTCAATCGTGTGGTGGTACCACGCTCACGACGCGCCTGAGATCAATGCCGGATTACTCGGACCCATCGTCGTCACCGCCAAAGGAAAGGCGAACTCCGACGGCTCTCCGAAAGACGTGGATCGCGAATTTGTCGCCTCATTCATGATCTTCGATCAATTGAACGGCAAGCCCGGCGGATTGTTTTACTCCATCAACGGCTTCATCTTCGGCAATCTTCCGGGCTTGACGATGAAGCAGGGCGACCGGGTGCGCTGGTATTTGCTGGGCATGGGAAATGAGATCGATCTACACACTCCCCACTGGCACGGCGAAACCGTCACCTACGAAGGCCGGCATACGGATGTGATTGAACTTCTTCCCGGCAGCATGAAAACTGTCGACATGCTCGCCGACAATCCCGGTACCTGGATGTTTCATTGCCATGTCGAAGACCACATGGAGTCGGGGATGATGGCGGTTTACACCATCTATGTTCCGCCTCGGCGGGCTTGTCCGATTGCCATCACCGCGGGAGATTTTTGGAAGCATCCGGAAAGCTTCTCGCTGACCGTGAAAAATACTGGCGGCAAGACGATCACCGGCATGACTCTCACTCCTGAAATGTTTTTGGCGCCGCGGGACTTGCGGCGTCCCTTCAACATGCAGTGGTCGTCGGCGAAACCCATTTCTCCTGGGCAGGAGCAAACTCTCGAACACCCGGGCGTTCCGGCGGCGAGCGCTCAAACCGTTATGGGTTGGGTCTTGTTTCCGAGTTCGGTGAAGTATGAAGACGGAACGAACTGGCGCCCGGAAAGTGAAGGCGAGTGTTTTACCGTAATCTGGCGCGACCCGCAGCATCCCGATATGCCCGTTTTGCCCCCACGGCAGATCGAAATGAATCCGGACTAGAAATCCGAAATCATCTCCTTCATCTGTTGCAGCGCCTCAAGTCGCGAAGAAAGCCCTCCTTATCATGATGCGGCTTTTCTGTTCCGTCGGATGAACGATAACGCGGCAAGCCCACAACCCCGGCGCGAGCGATTTTCCGCCGCTATAACCACTTAGGTACTGTGTGCAATTGTGTATGACCTATATTGACCAGCCGAGCCGGATTCCTGAGCGATATGATTTAGCCTCTTTTTTAACGGAGCACGCATTCCTCGATTGAATGATCGTGCCAAGAGACAATGGCGAACAAACCTGCGCTCAGTTTCAGCCCGGCTGGGATGACTGTGCGGAACTACCGAGACAACGAGATCATCTTTTCCCAAGGGAGCCCAGCCGATGCTTTGTTCTACGTTAAAAGCGGTACGGTGAAGCTCACGGTAGCTGCCACACGCCGCAAAAAAGCTATAATCGCCGTCCTGCTGCGAGGTAGTTTTTTTGGCGAAGGCTGTCTCGCAGCGCAACCTCTGCGCATGTACACGGCGCGATCCATTGGACATTCCAGTATCACTCATATGGGGAAGGAAAGTGCCGTTCGCGCGCTCAAACGAGACCCGAAATTCGCAAAGCTTTTTGTTGCGTACCTGCTTTCCCGGGTCATTCGAGTTGAGGAAGACTTGGCCGATCAGTTCTTTAACTTCAGCGAAAAGAGACTGGCCCGGGTTCTGTTGCTGTTTGCAGAGATCATCAAGGAATCAAAGCCAGATCGCCCCCTGAAGGTAAGCCAAGCAACCCTCGCGGAGATGGTGGGTACCACCCGGGCAAGGGTAAGCAAATTTATGAACGGGTTCAAGAAGAAGGGCTTCGTCCACTACAACGGCGGCTTGCAAATCAATAGCGCCCTGATCGCCACCTTCTTGCAAAACCGACCTATGTCCATCGTCACAAAAAGATAGACCGCGTGGGTTTGTGATGAAGAAAGAACTCAGCCCGAAGCAAGTACTCGCTGTTCGCTGTCCAACAGTGGAGCCGCTCGGGAGAGAAGTGCGAACTTGGCACGCACCAACCGCTTACCAATCCGCATCGCGGCCGCCGGTCGATCGCAAAAGATCAACCCTAGCCTGGATTCGTGACTTCAGCAGTTCCCGCCGCCAGGGTATCTGTTCTCTCGCGGCCTCGCTAATACGGTGGGAGTAAATTGGAGGCGCGGGTCGGAATCGAACCGACGCATAAAGGTTTTGCAGACCTCTCCCTTACCACTTGGGTACCGCGCCCCTGCTGAATACGTTAGCGTTCCGGCTGAAAAAAGTCCATCCGCGGGAAGGGATGAAAACATCTGGAGCGGGAGACGGGGGTCGAACCCGCGACATCGACCTTGGCAAGGTCGCGCTCTACCACTGAGCTACTCCCGCTCGACGAATCGATTATAGATGAGCCGTTACGCCGGAGCAACGGTTGGACGCTCTCGCGAGGCACTCGCTAGTGCGGTGACCATTGCGGATCTTCCTCCGGCGGCACGATATGTCCGTCGCGCATGTGGATGATGCGGTCTCCGAACTTCGCGGCTTCCGGATTGTGGGTAATCATCAGCACGGTCTGGCCTAACTCCTGGTTCGACTGGCGCAACATGTTCAGCACGATGTCGGAGTTCTCAGTATCTAGATTGCCGGTGGGTTCGTCGGCCAGAACCACTGCGGGCTTATTGACGAGAGCGCGAGCCAAGGCTACACGTTGCTGCTCACCGCCAGAAAGTTCGGAAGGCCGATGATTCAATCGCTTGCTAAGCCCTAACAAATCGCAGATGCGCAGAAAAAATGCTGGATCGCGGTCGCCATTCCCGGAAATTTCCTGCGCGATGGCAATGTTTGAGCGCGCATCGAGCGTAGGAAGTAGATTGAACTTCTGAAATACAAAGCCGATCTTGCGCTTGCGCATGCGGGTGCGTTCGGCGTCGGAGAGCGTGGCGAAGTCGTCGCCATCCATGATGACCTTGCCGGAGTCAGCCCGGGTCAATCCGCCAAGCAAATAGAAGAGAGTGGACTTGCCGCTGCCGGAGGGGCCGACGATAGTAACAAATTCTCCCTTTTGCACGCTGAAGGAGACGCCACGTAGCGCGGGTACATCGATCTTCCCCACGCGATAAGTTTTGCGTAAATCAATGGCTTCAATGAATGCGCCCATGCCAGATTCGATCTTACACGAGCGCTACCATCGACCGCCTAGCGCGCAGACTCCGCATAGAGCCGCGAATCAGGGAATTCTTCTCGGCGTCCTTTGCGTTCTCGGCGGTGAAATGCTTTGCAGTTTTAGGCTAAAGCGACTGTCAGGCAACACCAATCTGCCGCGCCTGCGGGGTAGAACGCTGCATTCGCTTCGGCCCGCGCTTGCGCACGAGCAGCAGACGGATGCGCTCAAGAAGATCTGCCGGCGCATACATTCCTCTGGCGAGGAACACATCCGCTTGAGAGTCATGGTCATAGACGCGGACCTTGCTCGAAATAAGGATCGTCGGAATTTGCGGCGATATCGCCTTGATCGCAGCGATCAACTGCGGGCCGTCCATTCCCGGCATCGCCATGTCTGTAACTACCAGATCGATGTCTCCCTGCTTGAAGCGTTCCAGGGCGGGTTCGCCGCGGGAATAACTGGCCACACGATAGCCGCGAGTCTCCAGCATGATTTTGCGGTGGGAAAGTGATTGTTCGTTATCGTCAACACACAAAATCATGCGTTTGGGTTTCATTCACCGCCTGTTCCGAAGGCGCCAGTTGTAGTCCGGAGCCAAACGGAAATTTCTCTATTCGTGAAGGATGGAAGAGCGAAATGATGCTAACGGCAATGGTGAGCACTGTAAAGTACCGCCGAAGCAAATGGCAGCTTCTGGCTATTGACATTTTTTGTTGCGTTTGAAATTCATGAATTTCAAACGCTTGCGCGGGCTCGACTAGAGGAAAACTTCTCCGCGCATGATTTCAACCGAGTGTCCTCCAACGCGTAGGTTAACTACGCGGTTATCGCGGCGCGCCGCCCGCACAAAAATCTGGCTGGGACGTATTCATCTCCACACCCTGTTCGATCATCACGCGTTCTTCATGGTTGGGCCACACCATGCGCCACCATCCATGCCGCGGAGCAACCTGCGGCTGAACCGGTAGCGGGATCTTCGCCGTTGTAAAACAGCATGCGAGCATGCAGCCGGGCAGTGCGATCAACGGTTTCCCGCGTGACGAAATAGAAAAATTTACCGGAAGACTTTGCCAGATATTCGGCAGCGCCTGCCAGATCCACCTGCAGATTCTGAATCGCCGCCAGCGATTTCAGCGGCGTCACAGTAAACGGTACGCCGGTCGAAACTGTCTCAATGGGCAATGACTCATCGAAACTCTCCAGACTCAATCCCGTCGCCCGCGCCACTGCTTCGCGATCATGTTTCGTCAGGAACGTGGGATCGATCTGTGTCATCTCGCCGAATGCTGGCTCTCCGGCATTATCTTCAAAATGCACCGGCACTTTACCCACGTTCAACTCCAGCGTGACCTGGGGCGCGCCGCTTTCCCCGCGCAACGCGAACGCGGTTCCCAGCGTGGGATGCCCCGCAAACGGCAGCTCTTCCTGCACCGTGAAGATGCGCACTCGAATCCCTTGTTCGCGCTCCACAGCAGCGTCGCGCGGCAGGATGAAAGTAGTTTCCGAAAGGTTCATCTCTCTGGCAATCGACTGCATTTCGGCGTCTTTCAGTCCGCGACCGTCGAAAAATACAGCCAAAGAATTCCCTTCCAGCTTTCGGGAAGAGAAAACATCCCACTGTGCCATCGCAAGGCGCCGAGTTGTCATGCTCATCGCGATGCCTCTAGCTGGAAATTACGTAATCGGAACTTATCGCGCAAGGAAACAGATGCGGGCAAATGCCTTGCGATGCAAGATAACCTCTGAAAGCGCCTGGCAAGCGGTCGGCCACAGTTGACACGGTCCGCGCGGACTTCTATCCTAACTACGTGTTTTGTCCTTCCCACGCCGGCGCCCCATGCTGTTGCATGTGTTCGCAGTCGTGTGGGTAAGGGAGCAGGCAATAATATTTCCCACCCACCCAATGAAGCGGGTGGGTTTTGTTTTTATCCAATATTTCGAACGAAATAAATTAAGGATGAGGATTTGGCTGGCACTTTGAGAACATAAATCTACGAGGTGACAAAGATGAGCACGGAGACCCTAACTGAAACCAACAGTATTCCCCGCATCAACGATACGGCACCGAACTTCACCGCTGAGACCACGCAGGGTACGATCGACTTTCACCAATGGATCGGCGACGGCTGGGCGATTCTGTTCTCCCACCCCAAAGACTTCACTCCCGTGTGCACTACCGAACTTGGCTATATGGCGAAGCTGCAGCCTGAATTCGCCAAGCGCAATACGAAAATCATCGGCCTGAGCGTGGACCCGGTAAGCAGTCACGGTAAATGGGCGGCGGATATTGAGGAGACGCAAGGCGCGAAAGTAAACTACCCGATGGTTGGCGATCCGCAACTCAAGATTGCAAAGCTCTACGGCATGTTGCCGGCGGAGAGCGGAAATACGTCCGAAGGACGTACGGCTGCTGACAATGCCACTGTGCGAACCGTCTTCGTGGTCGGTCCCGACAAAAAAATCAAGCTGCAGCTCAGCTATCCCATGAGCACGGGCCGCAACTTCGACGAAATTCTCCGCGTGATTGACTCGATGCAGCTTACCGCCAAACACAAAGTCGCTACGCCGGTGAATTGGAAACCGGGCGATGACGTCATTATCGGCAGCAACGTATCGAACGAGGAAGCCCAACAGAAATATCCCGGAGGCTGGAAGTCGCCGAAGCCCTATTTGAGGATCGTGCCGCAACCCAAGTAAGATCAGTCGGACGCAATCGATGGTCCGATGGAAGCGCATGCGGTCCGGTGATCGTCCCGGTCTTCAAAACCGGCGGGCGGCGGGTCACCCCGTCATCGGTGGGTTCGACTCCCACTCGCTTCCGCCAACGTCTCGTAGTATTTTTTAGACGCCTATTCCGAGATGAGATCTGCGGTTACTGGTAGGAGACGAAACAATGAAGATCGCTAACAAGGTCATCGAACTGATCGGTCACACGCCGCTGGTACGGCTGAATAAGGTTACAGAAGGTTGCGTGGCTGAAGTGGTCGCCAAGCTGGAAAGCCAAAATCCAGTAGGCAGCGTAAAAGACAGAATTGGCGCGAGCATGATCCTTGACGCGGAGCGCGCGGGCAAAATTCAGCCCGGAAAAACGGTTCTGATCGAGCCTACCAGCGGCAATACCGGCATCGGCCTGGCTTTCGTGGCTGCGGTGAAGGGTTACAAACTTATTCTGACGATGCCGGAAACTATGAGCCTGGAGCGTCGAGTGCTTCTGCTGGCTTTCGGCGCGGAGTTGGTGCTGACTCCGGGCCCGCGGGGCATGAAAGGTGCGATCCTGAAAGCGGAGGAGTTACTGGCGAAAACTCCCAACGGTTACATCCTGCAGCAATTCGACAATCCAGCCAATCCTAAAATTCATTTCGAGACCACAGGACCTGAGATTTGGAATGACACGGACGGGAAAGTCGATTTCCTGGTCTCAGGCATTGGGACGGGCGGGACAATTACCGGCGTCGCGGAATACATCAAACCCAAGAAGCCGTCCTTCAAAGCCGTTGCCGTTGAGCCTGCGGAGAGCCCGGTGCTCTCGGGTGGAAAGCCAGGCCCGCATAAAATTCAAGGCATCGGCGCAGGTTTTGTGCCGCGAATTCTGCGCACCGATCTAATCGACGAGATCATTCAAGTCAGCAATGATGAGGCAATCCAGATGGCTCGCCGTCTTCCCCGCGAGGAAGGACTCTTCGTCGGAATTTCTTCTGGCGCAGCAGTGACGGCAGCTCTAAAGGTAGCAAAGCGTCCCGAGAACGCCGGAAAGCTGATCGTGGCTGTGCTGCCATCTTTCGGAGAACGTTACTTGAGCACCGTCTTATTTGAAGAGCTGCGCGGCATCGCGCAACAGATTCCAACAGCTTCTCTTCCGGACTGACGGCTGCGACGACTTAACCAGTTTGCGTGCTAATGCCGGTGATTGCCCTTTCTTTGGTGCGGCTGGCGTGGAAATGTCTGTGGAAATCTGCCTCACTACCCGCCGAATCGCGGTTGTTCTACAAACACTCCGGTGTATGATGATTTTCCAACCAGCCAGCATAGGAGTTCGTGAGTAGACCGGCGTTTTCGTCCGCAGCTATTTATCGTCACGTTGCTCGCGTCCTACGCAACTATCGGGGAGAAAAATGAGAAGGAACCAGACGTTGGGTGTCTCAATTCTCGGCTTGTTCCTGATGTCTCCGGCGTTTTTCGGCCAGACCGACCCGGCTGGGGCAAAACCCATCCCTGTTCCCACTGATTGGAGCCACCACCACGTCGTTTTCTCGCGGCCCGCCACCGCCGAACAAGCGACGTATGCAGAACAGGATCCTCGTTACTGGCAGCAACTCTATCGCCGTAACGTACCGATTGTTTCGCCGACGCGAAAACCTGATGAAGATTCTTCCACCAAAACCTCCTCTGGCGCGACGGCAACTCCTTCCAGCAACAGCCAATCCCTGAATCAGGACTGGCAGGAGAGCATGGGTAGCGGTGCCAATGTCGGCGCTGGAAACTACCCCGCGAAATTCTCGTTTCTAGGAACGACCGCCAACTGCGGCAACGCCACCCAGCCCGATTTCGTGGTGTACAGCACCGGACTCGCTGGATCTTCCACCCAAGCCAGCATTGTGGCTTACGACAATCTTTACTCTGGCTGTTTGGTGGGCGCGGTGCCTTCGGTTTATTGGGCTTACAACACCGGTGGTCAGATCCTGACTTCCCCGGTATTCTCCGGAAGCGGTTCCCAGGTTGGGTTCGTACAAACTTTAGGAGGACAGGCGGGATTGGTTCTCTTGAAGTGGAAATCCTCGACTTCCGAAACCGTCGCCCTCCCGGGCACGCCTACTCTGGTCGCGGCGGCGGCCTATCCCACGTGCGTTGCTCCCTGCATGACGGAAGTTTTTCTCCACGACGGGTCGGCGAATCCTCTCGATGACACAACTTCCTCCGCTTTCTACGACTACACGAACGACGTCGCCTGGGTGGGTGGAACTCTCGGCTGGCTGCATAAGATAACGCCCGTTTTCAATGGCATTCCCGCGGAAGTAAGCAGCGGCGGCTTCCCGGCTCAAGTAGCCAACACCACGTTTCTTTCCAGCCCGGTTTACGACCGTATATCCAAGAATGTTTTTATCGGCAGCGCGGGCGGCTACTTTTACCGTGTCAACTCCACCTCAGCGGCGGTGACCGCATCTGGACAACTTGATTTCGGCGCGGGGCTCGTAGATGGTCCGGTCCTGGATCCTATAAACGCCAAGGTATACGTGTTCTCATCCAGTGATGGCAGCGCAACTTGCGGTGGCGTAGCCTGCTCTGCGGTCTATCAACTAAGCACAACTTTCGCGGCCGACTCTACGGGTACAGAAGTGACCGTCGGAAGCAGCGTAGCTTTGGATTCGCCGCCGAATCCCAGTCCTCTGTACGCAGGCGCTTTCGATAACGCCTATTACAGTTCCCTGAACGCCACGGGCAACCTTTATGTTTGCGGCGATACTGGCGCTAATCCCACCGTTTACCGGATTCCGATTCAGGCGGGAGTGCCTGGAACTGCCGCGTCTCTAGCGGCGCTCACGCCCGCAGCCAGGAACCCGGCATGCTCGCCGGTCACTGACATCTTCAATCCCAATGCCAGCGGCGGCGCGGCCGAGCGGTTGTTCTTCAGCGTCGAAGATTACGCGCATCCAACAGCGTGCACCCCGAAGGGATGCATGCTGAATTTTGTCGACACGCCGTGGCAACCTTCAACTGCCTACTCCGTGGGCCAGGAGATCCTGGTGCTCAGACCTGCGAACAACACTCTCTACATCAATGTAGTCACCGTGGCTGGCACCTCGGCAACAACACCTCCCGCAACGTGGCCCGCCACGGCAGGTGGGTTCACCACGAACGGCGGAGTCACTTGGGTGAACCAGGGCGCCACTTCGGTTACGCTGGCGGCTTGGGCAGCCACACACGCATACACCAAGAACACCCGCATTATCGACAGTAACGGAGATGTCGAGATCGTGAGTGTCGCGGGAACTTCCGCTGGCACCACCCCGATCTGGCGCACCATTCCCGGCGCGACCACGACAGATGGCGGAGTCACTTGGACCAATGCCGGCGTGTCGCCCTACGCCGCCCTCGCCGCCGCGGGAGGCACAAGCGGAACGATCATCGACAACGTAGTTGGGTCGGGCACTTTGGCGGGAGCCTCTCAGGTATATTTCTCCACCTTAAGCAACCAGACTTGCACTACTTCAGGCACCACGGGCGGGTGCGCGGTCCAGGCATCGCAATCGGCGTTGAAATAATTGAAGGGACGATCCTTATGGAAGTGAATCATTCATCCAGTGACGAGCGGCAATCCGCGGAGAAGGTCAAGAAGCCATATCAGAAGCCGGCGTTTCGCTTCGAAGAGGTATTCGTAACTTCGGCGCTCTCCTGCGGCAAGATCACCAGCACCCAAAGTGGCTGCCATGGCTTGACTTCAGCTTCATGAGGGGGACCAGCACAATTGCGGAAGACGAAAACGCGGTGAAGTGTGAACTTGCCGCACAGGTTCTGCGTTCGTTCGGAACTCTTCGTTTCGTGGCGACTGGCTGGAGTATGCTGCCTTCCCTTTGGCCTGGAGAAGTCCTTGTGGTCGAACGCATCAGGGAGAATAACGACCGAGATGAGGATCGAGCGCGCGTCGGAGATATCGTTCTTGTCCGACGTGAAAGCGGTCTCTGCGCTCACCGTGTCGTCGCCGCTGCCGGTACCTCGGAAAATCCGCAGTGGATTACCCGGGGAGATGCGCTTCCCGCGCCAGATCGTCCAGTCGGGGCGAAGGAGTTGCTAGGTCGGGTCGCTTATGTGATTCGCGGGGGAAAATTAATCGCGCTACCTGCGGACTTGAACACAGTTGAAAATCTGATCGCCGGAATAGTCCGTCGTTCGCTCCTTGCGGCGCGTGCCTTCGTTTTCCTGAATCGTTTGCTACAAACTTCGGAGAAGCCGGTCCTTCCGTGCCAGAATTAGCCACACAAATCGAGTCCCACAACCTGGTCATCACCATCGGCGGTGTTGCCATCAAGGTGAATACTTTCGACGCCGATTTCCTCGAGACGTTGCAGAACCGCTATGCAGGGTTCGTAACCGCGAATGCTCCTGCCGAATTCGAATTCGATGTTGAGTTGAATGCACCTAGGCCGGTAGCTCCGGACGCAGAGGTTCGCGTCACGCACGATTCCGGACGATGGTTGCTGCAGCGCGGCGATTTTCGCGCCGAGTGGGAACCAGCGGCGCGCCGCGGCAGCATTCGCCAGAAAGCGAATCCATATTCCATTGACGCCGTTCTGCGCATTGTTCACACGCTGGTGCTCGCGAAGCAGGGCGGATTTCTTCTTCACTCCGCCAGTGCGATTCGCAATGGAAAAGCATTCCTGTTTGCCGGCATTTCTGGTGCCGGGAAGACAACAATCTCACGGCTCGCGCCCGCTGATGCGACGTTGTTGACTGACGAAATTTCCTACGTACGCAAGCAAAGGCGATGGCTACATGGCATGCGGGACGCCCTTCACCGGCGAACTGGCAAAGCTGGGCGAAAACGCATCGGCCCCGGTGGCTGCGCTGTATTTGCTCGCGCAAGGTCCGGAGAATCGCATCGAGCCAGTGGCTGTAGCGGAAGCAGGACGCGCACTGCTGGCCAACATGCTTTTCTTTACCGAGGATTCAGAGATGGTTCATTGGGCATTTCAAGCGGCGTGTGACTTCGTCGATCGTGTCCAGGTTTGCCGGCTGACATTCGTGCCGGATGCCCGCGTATGGGAGATGATTGGATAAAAATGCAAAACAAATTGTATGTCGCACGCAGTCCGCGAATCGCGGCCCGCATGTTGGGCGAGGAAATGCTGTTAATGTCCGGGCAGGGCTCAACATTGTTCACCTTGAATCCCACTGCAACCATTCTGTGGCAAGCCGCCGACGGCGCCACGCCGCTCGACGAAATCGTCGCACGCCACATCTGTCCTGAGTTCGAAGTATCTTCCGCAGATGCGCTGCTCGACGCCCAGGAGTTAGCGGAAAATTTGGCAAGCCACGGGATCCTTTTGATATCGGATCAACCGATCACGAATCCGCACGCCGCCGTTCCGGAGCAATCACGACGATGAGCGTTTTAATGCAGGCAGTGAGCGAGCGGGCGCTGCAACTGGGTGTTCCCCTGAGCGCGCAACTCGACCTCACTTACCGCTGCAATGAGCAGTGTGTGCATTGCTACCTCGACCATGACGACCATGGTGAAATGACCACGGTAGAGATCAAGCGCCTGCTCACGGAGATGGCGGAAGCTGGCGTTTTTATTCTTACCCTGAGCGGCGGCGAGATTTTTCTTCGCAAGGATTTCTTTGAGATTCTGGAACACGCCCGCTCCCTCACCTTCTGCGTCAAGCTCAAGACCAATGCCGTGCTGATCCGGGAAGCGCAGGCCGCGCGCCTTCGCGATCTCGGAGTGGAATCAATTCAGATCAGCATTTACTCCTACCGGCACGAAGTGCATGACGCGATCACGAAAGTCAAAGGTTCGCTTCGGCGCTCGATCAATGCGATCCGCTTTCTCAAGTCGCAAGGCTTAAAAGTCATCATGGCCAATGTGCTGATGACGGGAAACATGCAGGACTATCACGGGGTCCGCGCACTGGCGGACGAACTTGGCGCCGAATATACACTGGATCCGACGATCACGCCAATGATGGATGGCGACCGCTCAGTTCTTAACTTAAACGCCGGCGAGCCAGCCCTCCGCGAGCTTTTTCGCGACGAAATGTTCGTCGGGAACGCGGAAGAATTTTGCGCGCCGCCGTCCCCGTCCGATGCCGAGAGCCTCGCTTCCCTGCCTTGCAGCGCGGGCCACACTGCCTGTTACATTTCTCCCTACGGGGAATTTTATCCTTGCGTGCAATTTCCCTTGTCTTGCGGCAACGTACGGCAACAGCGCTTTATCGACATCTGGCGCGACTCCGAACAGTTGAAAGAAGTCCGCTCGATTCGGCTAAAGGATTTGTCTGGCTGTTCCCACTGCGTACACGGTTCCACCTGCACCCGTTGCCCCGGCTTAGCATTCATGGAAGGGAATATGCGCGGACCTTCCACCGCGGATTGCGAAAAATCCTTCGCCCGTACTGGCATTCCCTCGCTCAATCTGCTGGCCAAAAGAGACAAAGCCACGCCGCCTCGCCTGGTGCAGATTCAACTCGTGCCGGCAATCACAGGGACT